>DASSZP010000001.1:0-41619 GCA_035713465.1 Solirubrobacteraceae bacterium
CTAGGCCCAGCGGCCCAGCGCGTCGCGCGCCCAGTCGGGCATCGGCGTCTTCTCCGCCGTCCCGCGGGTCACCCAGACGTGGCGCAGGTCGGCCTCCAGCAGCAGCTCGTCGTCTCGCAGGACGCGGTAGGCGGTGCCCAGGCTGGTCGTGCCCATGTGGGTGACGCGGGCCTCGATGACGAGCCGCTCGTCAAAGCCGGCTCCGCCACGGAAGCGCTGCGTCGCCTCGGCGACGACGATGTCCACGCCGCGGTCGAGCATCGTCTGGTAGCCCCCGAAGGCCGCCCGCCACAGCTCGGTGATGGTGTCGTCGATATAGGCCAGGTAGTGGGCGTTGAAGACGACGCCCTGCATGTCGCACTCGGCGTAGCGCACCCGCAGGGTGTGCCGGAAGGGCTCAGCCACCCCCGCCCCCGCGCAGGACGAAGCCGTGCTCGGCCAGCTCGGCCAGGGCGTCCTCGAAGGCGACGAAATCCCGGCGCAGGAGCGCATCCAGGGGGCGGCCCGCGGGGCCGGTCACGCGGACCCAGCGGCGCAGGACGGCCGGGGCGGCCCGCTCGGAGGCCTCGTCGAGCAGGGTGAGCAGGATCGGCAGCTCGGGGCGATGCTCGAGCTGGCCGGAGAGCAGGGTCAGCGGATCGGCGTCGAGCACGGTGCACAGCTCGTCCTCGGAGAGCCCGAGCAGCTCCATCAGCCGGGCGGCGTTGCCGCCGTGGGTGGATCCCCGGCCGGCGGGCTCGCTCATGGCGCGATCACCCCGCTGAGCGTACCGGCGCTGAACCACTGATCGGCCGGTGATTCCCTCGCGCACGACCCGCGCCGGCACTCCGGCGACCTGGACATGGGGCTCGACCGAGCGCGTGACCACGGCGCCGGCCGCGACGAGCGCCCCCTCCCCCGATCGTCAGCCGGTCAAGCACGCGGGCGCCGAGCGCGATGTAGGCCCGCGGCCCGACCTGCCCCGCCCCAGCGAGGCCAGCTCCTCGAACCACACCACCGGCAGGCCGTGCTGCGTGGTGCCGGCCTCGTGCGATCGAGGTTCTCGCAGTAGGCCACGAGCCGCGCGCCCGGGATCGCCGCAACCAGGTCGGTCAGCTCGTCCGCGAACAGGCCCGTGCCGAGCAGCACCACGTCCATGGTCTTCCCGCGCCGGCTGTGGACGTGTGTTCCCCGGTCGACAGATCTTTAGTGTGGCGGCCGCCTTGGCACCCGCGCTGAGCATCGTCGTCGTCACGCACAACGCGCTGCCCTATTGCCGGGTGCTGTTCTCGTCCCTGCGCCGCACGCGCGGCGTGGAGTTCGAGACGATCGTCGTCGACAACGCATCGCAGCCGGCCACGCGCCGGTATCTGACGCGCCGGCAGCGCCGCGGTGACATCAGCACGCTCTGCCTGCGGCCCGACAACGTCCTCTTCGCCCGGGCGTGCAACCTCGGGGCGTCGCTCTCGGACCCGCAGAGCGCCCACGTCCTGCTCCTCAATCCCGACGTCGAGATCCGTGACCCGGCGTGGCTGACGACGCTGCTGGAAGCGCATGACGGTGGTGCCACCGGTTACGGGCGGTTGACCGACGAGGCGCGGGCTCGCACCGACGGCTACTGCCTGCTGGTGGACCGCGACGTCCTGCTTGACCATCCGCTCGGAGCCGCTCGCTGGCCCGGATCGAGCGCTTGGCGGCCAGGATGGACATGATCAGCCTCCGCACGTCCGCGCAGCGCTGCGCCGGCTCCTGCGTCCCCTCGAGGTCCGCCAGCGGGAGGCCGACGACGCGCTGGCCGCGGCGCTGAGCCAGCAGCAGCACCGGCTCGCTGCGGTGGAAGCGATGCTCGCCGACGCGCGCGGCGATCGGGAGGGCCCGGACCGGGCGGCGCGGTAGGGCCGGAGGCTCAGCGCAGAGGAGCTCGTTTCCGTATGGCTCGCTCGGGGACCAGAGCCGCAGGCTGTTCGCTCCCGCGGCCGGCGGAGGCCGAGCCCGGAGCCGAAGTGCCGGATCCGACGGCCCAAGCTTTAGCCATGCGTCGGTCGCGCCGATGGGGGCGTACTGGCGCTCTGTCTCTGCGTTCGGGTCTTGTCTTCGAAATGCGGAGGTAGTGATGGCGTTTTCGTTTCCAGCGTTTGGTGGCTGGCGGCCGTACAGCCAGGATCACCAGGTCGCTCAGGGGGTGCCGCCAGGCCGCGGGCCCGGCCGGTCAGAGAGGGGCTCTGGCCCCCAGCGGCGCAGCGGGCGCGTCATCGCGACAGCCTTGCTGACCTGCTGCGCGTCGCTGGCCGCCGCAGCCTCGGCGAGCGCGGCCACGCCCACGTCGGTCACCACGTTTCCCTCCACGCAGCAGGTTCAACTCGGCGGGACCATTCAGGACACGGTCTCCGTCTGCCAGGACCCGCCGGTCAACCAGCAATGCGGCAACCCCACCGGGACGGTCACGTTCACCGTGTACGGACCCGGTGACACGACGTGTACCGGACCGGCGCTGTTCACATCGACCAAGGCCTATCCGGACCCCTCGATGGCGTTCTTCCCCACTTCCGATCCGTACACGCCTCCGGCCCGCGGTGATTACCGCTGGGTTGCGTCCTACAGCGGCGATGCGTCCTTCGCGGCCTCATCGGGGGCGTGCACCGAACCAACCGAGCAGTTCACGGTGACCGCACCGAAGGTGGCGCTCTCGCCGAGCAGCCTTGCGTTCTCCTCGCAGGCGGTGAGCACGCTCAGCGGCAGCCAGCGCGTCACCATCGAGAACGTCGGTGATGCCCCGCTGCAGTTCGCGGGCTTCACGGTCTCGGGCCCAAACCCCGACGACTTCTTCACCACCGCCGATTCGTGTGCGCTGGTGAGGGACAAGCTGAGCCCGGCGCAGAGCTGCAGCGTCGACGTTCGCTTCGCGCCTCAGGCCATCGGAGCACGGACGGCAATCCTGTCGCCGGTCACCGACGCCAACGTCGATCCCAGCGGGGACACCGCGGTGTCGCTGTCGGGAGACGGTCAGGCCTCACCCCAAGGAACCGCTGGGACGCCCGGCGCGGTCGGCCCAGCCGGTGCCGCCGGGCCCACCGGCGCGGCCGGCCCGATCGGTCTCACCGGCGCGACCGGCTTGGCCGGCCCGACCGGCTTGACCGGCTTGACCGGTCCAGCCGGCGCGGCGGGACCCGGTGGCGCGCAGGGTGCCGCGGGCACGCCCGGCCGCACCCCGCCGCCGGCCGAGAAGCTCGTCGTGTGCCGTCAGGACCCGCTCCGCGGGCCGAAGGCACTGGCCTGCGGCCTGGGCTACAACCGCCGACAGACGCTCGTCGTCGCTTCGCTCAAGCGCAACGGTCACACCTACGCGTTCGGCCGCGCCCGGCCCGGTGAGGCGCTGCGTCTCAAGTCCACCCGGCGCATGACCGACGGCCACTACCGCCTCACACGCACCTACAACGGCCGCCCGGGACGCATCCTCAGGGTCCTGGTGCTCATCGGGTAGGCGTCCCGACCCCGGGGCGCCACTGCGGTGGGCGCCCCGGTGAGGCCGGTCTGAGCACGGGCGATCGGGGAGAACAGGCGTACCAGCTCAGAAGAGCTGGTTCTCGCCGCCGAACACGTCGCTGACCGAGCCGTCGGTGAAGATCTGACGGATCGAGTTGGTCAGCAGGTCGGCGCAGGAGAGCACCCGGACGACATCCGGCGCGCCGGGCGCGAGCGGAATCGTGTCGGTGACCACGACCTGCTCGAAATCGGCCGCGATCAGGTTCTCCCAGGCGCGGCCGGAGAAGTTGCCGTGCGTCGCGGCGGCGTAGATGCGACGCGCACCGGCGTCCCGGACGGCCTGCGCGGCGGCGGCCAGCGTGCCCGCGGTGCCGATCATGTCGTCGACGAGCAGCGCGGTCTTGTCGGCGACGTCACCGATCACGTAGCCGATCTCGGCCACCTGCTGCGCCGGGCGCTCCTTGTTGAGAATCGCCAGGTCGGCGCCGATCTTGGCCGCGAACTGCTTGTTGAGCTTCACCCGGCCGGCATCCGGCGCGACGACCACGAGATCCTCGAGGCCGAGGTCATCGAAGTACTGGGTGAGCATGAACAACGCGGTCATGTGATCGCAGGGTTTCTGGAAGAAGCCCTGGATCTGACCGGAATGCAGGTCCATGGTGAGGATCCGGTCGATGCCCGCGGCCTCGAGCATCCGCGCGACCAGGCGGGCGCTGATCGGCTCGCGGGGGGCGGACTTCTTGTCCTGGCGTGAGTACCCGTACCACGGCGTGACGGCGATCACGCGGTGCGCGGAGCCACCGACGGCCGCGTCGACCATCGCCATCAGCTCCATCAGCGTGTCGTTGGTGGTCATCCCGGCGGCAGCGTTGCTGCAGGTCGGCTGCACGATGAACACGTCAGCGCCGCGGACCGACTCGTCGTAGCGGCAGTAGACCTCGCCGTTGGCGAAGGTCTTGAGATCGACGCCCCCGAGCTCCACCCCGAGCTTGGCGGCGATGCGGGCCCCGAGCTCAGGGTTCGCCCGGCCTGAGAAGAGCATGAGCCGCTTGTCGTAGCCCAGCCGCATCTCGCTTGGGACGGTGCGCGTATCGGCGATGTCCACGGTGTCCTCGAGTCTACGCCCGCGGGCCGACGGCTCGACCGCACTCATGACGACGGCCCGTTCTCCTCGCGACCGCGCCGTTTTTCGGCGTATCCGTCGAGGTTGCGCTGATGCGCGCGGGCGATGCCGAGCGCACCTCCCGGCACGTCCTTGGTGATCACCGAGCCGGCGCCGGTGTAGGCGTCGTCACCGACGGCAACCGGGGCGACCAGGGTGGTGTCGACGCTCGTCTTGACCCGATTCCCGATCGTGGTGCGGTGCTTGCGGTAGCCGTCGTAGTTGGCGGTGATCGTGCTCGCGCCGAGGTTGGTGCCCTCGCCGATGTCGGCATCGCCGATGTAGCTGAGGTGCGGAACCTTGCTGCCCGCGCCGACGTCGGAGTTCTTGATCTCCACGAACGTGCCGGCCTTGGCGCCCTCGCGGAGGATCGTGCCCGGCCGCAGGTACGCGAACGGCCCGACGCTCGCCCGGGGACCCACCGTGGCCGAATCGATGTAGGCGTGCAGGACCTTGGCGCCGTCCTGGATGACCGCGTCGAGCAGCGTGCTGTGGGGCCCCACGCGGGCGCCCGAGCCGATCGCGGTGGTCCCGTGCAGGCTGGTGAAGGGCGCGACCACGGTGTCGGCGCCGATGGTGACGCCGGCGTCGATGATCGTCGCTGCGGGGCTGACGATCGTCACCCCGGCCAGCTGATGGCGGACGTGGATGCGCGCCTGAGCCAGGGCGGTGACCTCGGCCAGCTGGCGGCGGTCGTTGATCTGCGCCAGCTGCTCCTGGTCGACGATCTCGTAGGCCGCCACCGTCCGTTCGTGCGAGCGCAGCACCGGGATCACGTCGGGCAGGTAGTACTCGCCCTGGGCGTTGTCGGCGCGGACCTCGGTCAGCGCCCGCGCGAGCGCGGGCCCCTGGAAGGCGAACATGCCCGTGTTGACCTCGCGGATGTGGCGCTCGAGCTCGGTCGCGTCCCCGTGGGCCTTGGTCTCCACCACCTTCTCCACGGTCCCGTTCGGATCACGGACGACGCGGCCGTAGCCGGAGGGATCCTCGAGGGTCATGGTGGCGATCGTCGCCGCCGCCCCGCTGCGCTCGTGCGCGTCGAGCATCCCCCGCAGCGTGTCGGGCTCGATCAGCGGCGCGTCGCCGTTGAGCACGAGCACCGTGCCGGCCTCGGCGAACTCGGCGGTGGCCGCCCGCACGGCGTCCCCGGTGCCCAGCGGCCGCTCCTGGATCACCGTGACGACGTCCTGGTCCAGGGCATCGTGCAGGCGCCGCTCGGGCGAGTCGACCACGACGACCCGGCCGATCCCGGCCTCGCGGGCCGCGGCGACCGGCCAGCGGATGATCGGTTGCCCGCACAGCGGGTGCAGCAGCTTTGACACCGATGACCGCATGCGGGTCCCCTGTCCCGCAGCGAGGATGACGACGACCGAGTCGGCCACGGCCGAGATCGTAGCCTCGAGTCAGGGCAACGCGATCACGGATCGCCGATTACCGCCCAAATTCCGATGATGGGGAGGTCACGCGGCCATCGGCGCCTCCCCTCCCCCCTCCCGCCGCGCCGCATCGGCCTCGTACCAGCGCAGCCACTTGCGCACCGCGTTGTCCGAGACCCCGTAGCGCCGGGCGACGGCCGAGTAGTTCGCGGCGGCCAGCTCCGCCTTGAGCTGCTCATAGGGCGGACGGTCGACCTTGCGCCGGTTGGGCTGGGGCGTGGTGGGACCACGGGAGTGCACCCCGCAGGCCCGCGAGCAGTAACGCTGCTCGTCCGAGCGCGGCGTGAAGGCGACGCCGCAGTGCAGACAGCCGCGACGCGGCCGCTCGATCCGCCCCCGCCGCCCGCAGTGCGTGTCCAGCGTGGCGTTGCAGTTGGGACAGAGGATCCGGAGGTTCTCGAGCCGGTTGTCGGCCGCGTCGCCGTTGACGTGGTCAAGGATCAGCGCCATACGCATCCCGCGCCACTCCTCCCCCTGACCGCACATCTCGCAGTGCCGGCGCTTGAGCCCGGCAGCGAACAGGCGGCGCTTGAGTGAACCGCGGTCGTAGCTCGATCCCCGAACGAGCACTTCGTCGAGTGGCCGCGGGCGACGCAGCGGATGCCGGGCCGCCCAGTTGATGTCGAAGTGGTCGGTCGCGATGCCGTAGAACGCCGTCCACCGCTTCAGGCTCTGGTGGTTCCCGCCCGCGGGCCGAAGACCGAGATTGCGCAGGGCCTCGGCTGCGCTGTGGGCCCGGTCGACCGCCTCGCGGATCTCGTCTCGGCTATACCGCGGCCTATACGACATGACACGAACATTAGTTCGCGTGCCGGACGGAAAAGTCCCGCACAAACGCTATTTCTCGAACCAGAACCACGCAGACACGGCAGACTGGGGAGCCAGGGTTCGAACCCGGTCCTCGCGGACCAAAACCGCGCGTGCAGGCCAGTTACACCACTCCCCAGTGTATTGCCCAGGTGGGCGCCTACAGGCTAGCTGAGCACGCCGCGCAACTCGCCGTCGAGCAACGGGTCGGCCAGCGCGGCGGCGATGTCCGCCTCACCGCGCAGACCCCGCTCGGGCCGCAGCAGCCCCACATCCAGGCCGGCCGCGTGGGCGGCGAGCAAGGCCTGGTTCATCGCGTCGGCCCCAGCGGCGAGCTCGAGCAGCCCCGGAATCGGCGCCGCCAGCGCCATCAGGTAGAAGCCGCCGTCGAACACCGGCCCGACGGTCACGCCGCAGCCTTCGGCCAGGTCCGACAGGGGGCCGGTGCGGTGAGCGTCCCGCCACACGGGCAGGTCCGGCCAGGCGATCAGCAGGGGCGCGTCGCCGCAGGCGGCAAAGGCGCGCTGAGCGGCAGCGGCCAGCGTCTCCCCCAGCTCGGCGCGCAGCGGCTCGGCGGCGGACGCGGACGCGGCCCAGCCCAGGGCGCGGTCGAGCAGCAGCTCGCCGACCGCCTGCGCGGAGTCCGGGCCGAGCGCGGCCGTCAGGCCCTCGCGTCCCGCCGGCGGCATCACCAGCACGGCCCCCGCCTGGCCCGGCGCCCGGGCCTGCGGGCTCGGATCGCATGCCCGGGCTCCGGGGCCGGCGACCCCGCTCACGCGTCCCCGATGCGGTACATCGTCCCCGCCGGCTCGGGAGCCTGGCGCTCGAGCTGCGCCGCCGCCCGGCCGACCACGTCGGCGAAAGCGGCCGGGCTGGCCCCCATCAGCTCGACCAGCGTCGACACGGGTGTCGTGCCGCCGGGGATGACCTCGTTGGCGTAGTCGGTGACGAAGCCCAGCAGGGCGTAGGGCAACTCCAGCTCGCCGGCCAGCACGGTCTCCGGACCCCCGGTCTGGCTGACCGCGACGACGCCCGCGCCGGCCAGCGAGGCGATCTCCGACGGAGTGTTGAAGCGCGGCCCGTCGACATGCCCGTAGGCCCCGCCGTCGCGGGCACCGCGCCCCGAGTCGCCGGCGGCGCTCAGCAGCGCGGCGCGGACCCCGGCCGAGAACGGGCTGCCGTGCAGGATCCAGTGCCCGCGGCCGGGCCCGCCGGGCTCTGACCAGAACGTGCACAGCGCCCCGTCGGGCAGCCGGTTGGCGATGAAGTGCAGGTCGTCGAAGACGATGAGCGACCCGAGCTCGAGCGTGGCGTCGA
Organism: Solirubrobacteraceae bacterium; assembly: GCA_035713465.1. GTDB lineage: Bacteria > Actinomycetota > Thermoleophilia > Solirubrobacterales > Solirubrobacteraceae > Palsa-465. Next base: position 8,185 of record DASSZP010000001.1, read on the forward strand.
CCGCTCCGCACACCGTGCACCCGATCACCGCGGAGGCGCCGAGGGCGTTGAGCGCCCACAGGTTGGCCCGGTGGTTGACGTGATTGGAGAGCCGCGCGTGCCCGGCGCCGTGGCGCGAGAGATGCAGCAGCTCGGCGCCGGCCAGGGCGCCCCGGGACACCTCGGCCGGGCCGAAGGGCGTCTCGACGGTCTCGGTCCCGGTGATCGTGAACCCGGGGAGCGAGTGGTTGCCCGAGCCGGTGATGACCGCGACCGCCACCGCGGCGCCTACTCCGGGATGACCCGAATGAGCTGCGCCCGCTTGGTGCAGACGCCGTAGAAGCCGGCGGCGGCCTGAACCGCGATCCGGCGGCAGGTGAAGCCCTGGATGTGCCGGCGGCCGGCCAGGAACAACTGGGCGACGCTGCGCGCCTGCCCGCAGGCCACGCGCGATTCGCCCACGGCGACCGTCATGTCGACGTTGCGGCAGAAGTGCAGCTTGGGGGCGGCGGCCGAGGCGGGGGCGGCGTGCAGGGCGCCCACCGCCAGGACGGGGAGCAGCACGAGCACCGCGCTGAGCGCGCTCAGACGCCGTAGCCGGGCGCGCGGGATGAGGCCGAGTCCGTTCATGGCGCAAACCCTACGCGATCACCGCTCAGACGCCGCCGACCAGCTCCGGCCGGTGCAGCGAGATCCACGCGTCGAGCGCGGCGGCCTGCTCGGTGTCCTCGTAGACCTCGTCGTCATGCAGCCGGCCCCACCGCCCCGTCGGGCTGGATCTGCAGGCCGAGATTGACGAAGCGCTGCAGCCACTGACGGATCCGCGGCCTGCCGCAGAACTCACCCGACCACGCGCTCTGGCCCGGAAAGCGCAGGGTCACGTCGGGAGCGTCGAGGGCCCGCCGTGGCCGGCGACAGATCGTGAGCGGGCGCCGCCCCGGCCGCGGTCAGCGCGTCGCCCCGTGGCCAGCGCGGGCCTGACGGTGGCGCAGGGTGGGCCGGGGTCAGCGCGGGACGCGGCCGCCCGACGCGCCCGGTTCGGACGCCGGGCCGTGCGGCGTGGCGATGCCGAGCACGCGCATCGCCTTCAAACCGAGCGACAGCTTCTCGCGCCCGTCGGTCGAGGACACATCCAGGCCGGTGAGCTCCCGCACGCGCTCGAAGCGGTAGCGGATCGTGTGCCGGTGGGTGATGAGCCGCGCGGCGGTGGCGTTGACGTTGGCGTCGCAGTCCAAGAAGGTGGCCAGCGTGCCGAGCAGATCGGTCTCGTACTGCTCGTCGTAGGCGACCAGCGGGCGGACGGTCTCCTTGTAGAAGCGCTTGAGCTCAGCGGGATCGCTCATGTACGGCAGCAGCAGCTGGTAGGTCCCGGTCTCCTCGTAGGCCAGCACCTTCTCCTCGGTGCCGCCGTCGGCGACGTTGAGGGCGAGCATGGCCTCGTTGTAAGCCCGCTGGAGATCAAGCGGGTCCTCGACGCGGCGGCTGCGGCCCATCGCGAAGGCAAATCCGGGCAGGCCGGACTCGAGCTCGCGGATCACCGCGGAGGCCACCCGGCGCCCGGTCTCCCCGTCGGGGTCGGGCAGCAGCACGACGACCTCGGCCGCGTCGTCCCGCAGCGGAGCGGCGATCGCCCCGGAGGCGATCGAGCGCGCCCCCCGGCTGGTCATGGCCAGCAGACGCCGGCGCCAATCGTCCTCGGTCGCCTTGTGGGCGTGGGCCCGGACCACGGCCACGCTGGAGCCGTGGGACAGGTCGGTGCCGAGCTCCTTGCCGCGGGCGAGAAGATCGTCGGCGTGTTCGATGCCACGGCCGAGCACGGCGCGCTGAAAACCCGTCGCCGCCTCCTCCGAGGCGCGCTCGGGGGCGCGAACGCGCTCCACCTCGGAGGCGATCAGGGTCGTCACCAGCCGCACGAGCGCACCGTCGGGCGTGCCCTCGCGCCCGCGCATGCGCAGCTGCCCGACCGACACGTCGGCGACCTTGAGATCGACCGTGGCGACATCGTCGGTGTCACGCATCAGCGAGCGCTCGTCGGCGGGCGAGCGCGCGGCGACGGCGAGCACGGTGGCCGAGCGGTCGATCAGGATCAGGCTGGCGTCCAGCGCGCGGGCCGCGGCGCGGAGGATCTCGGGCAGGCCGGCGCCGCCCTCGACGGCATCGGTGATGGCCGCGAAGGCCCCCAGATCGGGGCTGCGGGCCCGGTTGCGCTCGGCGCTGTCGGCCAGGTCGGTCAACCCCTCGTGACGTTCCGGAGCCGGCCGGGCACGCTCAGAACAGGCGCGGCCACTCGAGGATGATCAGCGCGCCGAGCAGGACGCCGACCCCGACGAGCGCCGCGAGGACGTACAGGGACAGGAACACCGCAACGACGCGTTCCACCGGGCGGCGGTAGGCCGTGACCGCGGGAGCGACCACCAGCATGCCGAAGGCCACGAGCCCGAACACGCCCAGGCACGCGCCGACCAGATAGGTGACCGTGGTGTTGCTCATCGTGTCGCCATGCATTGTGCCCGAAGGCGTGGACCACCGGGCGTCCGCGTCCTGTGCGTGCGCGGATCGCGCGCCCATCACTTCGCCGGCGACGGCTCGCTCCCTGCCCCGCCGGCGGCCGGCGCTCAGACCGGCAGCACGGCCACGGCCCGCGGCCAGCGGTCGCGCAGCGCGTCGGCGGCCCTCCCGGCGCGCGAGGCGGCATCCTCGCCGGGGAACAGGCCGATCACGGTTGGTCCCGAGCCGCAGACCAGCGCGTGGGCCGCACCGGCCGCGCGCGCGGCGTCGAGCGCCCGCGCGATCTCCGGAGCCAGCGACAGGGCCGCCGGCTGCAGGTCGTTGACGCCCAGCCACCCCTCCCCCTGCCCCGCGGCGATCGCCGTCTGGGCCGCCCGCAGCCCGGCCGCCGAGCGGCCGAGCCCGAGCCGGTCGGCCTCGCGGTAGACCTCGGGTGTGGCCAGCCCGAAGTCCTGCGGCAGCACCAGCACGGCGTGCGGCGCGGGGGCGGGCACGGCCTGGAGGATCTCGCCGGCCCCGGTCCCGAGGCTGACACCAGGGCGCAGCTGACCGGGCACGTCGGCTCCCAGCCCGGTGGCCACGGCGAGCACGCGATCGCCGGCGATCGGCGCCAGCTCCGGGGCCAAGCGCAGGATCGCCGCCGCGTCGGCCGACCCCCCGCCCATCCCGGCGGCGACGGGGATGCGCTTGTCGATCTGCACCCGCAACGGCGGCGCCGCCCAGCCCGCGGCCCGCAAGCCGGCCAGCGCGTCGGCGACCAGGTTGGGCCCCGAGACCCCCTCGCACAGGACCTCATCGCGGCCGTGCTCAGACGGAGACACGGTGAGCGTGTCGCTCAGGCCGACGGACTGAAACAGGGTGACCAGCTCATGCCGGCCGTCGGCGCGTGCCGGTCCGAGCAGCAGGCAGAGGTTGATCTTGGCCGGCGCGGTGAGGATCTCGGTCATCACAGCCGGGCGAACAGCGCGCGGAACTCCTCGGGAGTGAGCCGTTCGGCCCGCTCGTCGGCCGGGTGCCCGATCGCCTCAAGCGCCGTCCGGGCGCGGTCGCGCAGCTCGGCGCCGGAGGCCTGGCCGCCCCCCGGAAGCGGCATCGTCCCCGCCAGGGCGAGCGAGCCGGCCAGGGTCTTGCGCCGGTGGCGGAAGGCGCCGTGGATGATCGCGCGCAGGGCGTTGTCGGCTCCCGGGCCGTGGCGCCGCAGGCCGAGCAGGACCGAGTCGACATTGGGCACCGGCCTAAACACGGTCCGCGGCACCGCGCGCAGCACGCGCACCTCGCAGGCCAGCTGGGCAATCACCGAGGGGACGCCGTAGGCGCGCGTCCCCGGGGCGGCCGCGAACCGCTCGCCGACCTCGCGCTGGACCATCACCACCCAGCTCTCAAGCGACGGCAGCACGCCGATCGTGCCCAGGATCACCGGCGCGGCGACGCCGTAGGGCAGGTTGGCGATCATCCGGTTGGGCACGGGCTCGAGCTGGCGGTAGTCGATGATCATCGCGTCGATCATGTGCAGGCTCACGTTGGGAAAGGGAGCCAGCGTGGCCCGCAGGCGCTCCTTTAGCCGTCCGTCGACCTCGACCACGTGCAGGTGGGCCACCTGCGGGGCCAGGCGGACCGAGAGCACGCCGAGCCCGCCCCCCACCTCGAGCACCACGTCGGTCCCCGACAGACCGGCCAGCCGTTCGATCACCCCGAGGATGTTGGGGTCGGCGAGGAAGTTCTGACCGAGCTCGCGCTGACGGGCGCTCGAGCGGCCGCCAGGGTGCTCCCCAGAGCCGAAGCCCGGCCGCGCCGGCACCCTCACCACCCGAAGACGGCGGCGGCGCTCGCCTCGACGGCCGACTCAAACGCGGCGTAGCTGACCCGCCGCTCGACGGCCAGCGCCTGCGCCGTCTGGACGACGTAGGCGGGCTGGTTGGGCCTGCCGCGCATCGGGACGGGGGCCAGATACGGCGCGTCGGTCTCGACCAGCAGCCGCTCGGCCGGCACCCGCAGCGCGGCCAGGCGCAGCTCCTCGGCGCGCTTGAAGGTGCTGTTGCCGGCGAACGAGAACCACCAGTCGGGGTGGGCCAGGCACTCGTCGACGCGGTCGGCCATCGAGAAGCAGTGCAGGATGACCTTCAGCCCGTCCGCCTGCGCGTCGAGCAGGGCCAGCGTGTCGTCGTCGGCCTCGCGGGTGTGGATGACCAGCGGCTTGCCCAGCGCGCGGGCGAGCTCGATCTGGGCCAGGAAGGCCCGGCGCTGATCCTGCACCGGCGCGGAGTCGCGGTAGTAGTCAAGCCCGGTCTCCCCAATGGCCACGCACTTCTCGTGGGCGGCCAGTTCGCGGAGGTCCTGCAGCACCGCGTCGTCGAAGCCGGTCGCGCTGTTGGGATGCCGGCCGATCGCCGCATAGACCTGATCGAACTGCTCGGCCGCCCGCAGGGCCGCGCGACAGGACTCGGCGTCGGTGCCCACGGTGACGATCCGGCTCACCCCCTGTGCGGCCGCGGCGGCGACGAGGTCGGCGTCGGGTGGCTCACAGAGCGAGAGATGCGTGTGACTGTCGATCACCGCTCGGGGTTCACCGCTTGGGGAACAGCGGCTCGAGCGCTTGCACGGCGCGCCCGCCCCCGCGGGCCGAGAAGGCCGCTCCGGCGTAGTCGAGCTCGGGGGCGCCGAGCGCGGCGAGCAGCTTGCCCGTCGCCTCGGGCAGGTAGGGGTGAAGCAGGACGCTGAGCACGCGCACGCCCTCGGCCAACGAGGCGAGCGTGGCGTCGAGTCGTCCGGCCGCCTCGGGGTCCTTGGCCAGCTGCCACGGGGCGCGCTCCTCGACGTAGCGGTTACAGCGCCGCACACGGACCCAGATCTCCTCCAGGGCGGTGGTGAGGTCGGCGCGGTCCAGGCAGGCGGCGACGCGCTCGCCCAGGCCGTCAAAGGCGCCGGCCAGCTCCGTGTCGACGGCCACGTCGGGGACGACACCGTCGCGGTAGCGGCGGATCATGGCCAGCGTGCGACTGGCCAGGTTGCCGTAGTCGTTGGCCAGCTCGGATTCATAGCGGGCGCGGACGCTGTCCATGCCGACGGTGCCGTCGGCGCCGAAGGCCACATCCCTCGACAAGTAGAAGCGCAGCGCGTCGACGCCGAACTCGTCCATGACCTCGAACGGGTCCAGCACGTTGCCCAGCGACTTGCTCATCTTGCGCCCATCGGCGCCGAGCAGGAAGCCGTGGACGAACACGTGCCCGGGCAGGGGCAGGTCGGCGGCCATCAGCAGCGCCGGCCAGAAGACGGTGTGGAACTTGAGGATGTCCTTGCCGATGATGTGGAAGCTGGCCGGCCAGAAACGCTCGGTCAGGTCCTCGTCACGGGCGTAGCCGAGCGCCGTGTAGTAGTTCAGCAGCGCGTCGAACCACACGTAGAAGACGTGCTCGGGGTCCCACGGCACCGGCACCCCCCAGTGCATGCGGGCCCGGGAGAGCGAGACGTCCTGCAGCCCGGAGGCGATGAACGCCCGCGCCTCGTTGTAGCGGGCGGGGGGCATGACGAAGTCGGGCTGCTCGGCGTACAGGCGCTCCAGGCGCTCCTGGAAGGCCGACAGGCGGAAGAACCAGTTCTCCTCCTGCTGGCGCTCGAGCTCGATCTCGTGGATCGGACAGCGGTTGCCCTCGGCGATCTCGTTCTCGACCTTGAAGTCGGCGCAGCGCGGGCAGTACCAGCCCTCGTACAGGCCCTTGTGGGTGAAGCCGTTGTCGTGGACGCGCTGCAGCACCTCCTGCACGCGCTGCATGTGCTGCGGGTCAGTGGTGCGGATGAAGAAGTCGTTGGAGGCGTCCAGGCGCGGCATCAGGGCCTGGAAACGCGCGGCGTTGCGGTCCGCGAGCTCCTGCGGGGTCACGCCCTGCGCCTGGGCGGCGTCGGCGACCGGCTCACCATGCTCGTCGGTACCGGTGAGAAAGAACACGTCCTGCCCGCGCTGGCGCATGTGGCGGGCGAGCACGTCGGTGGCGATCGTCGTGTACGCGTGGCCCAGATGCGGCTGAGCGTTGACGTAATAGATCGGCGTGGTGATGTAGTAGGACATGGCGTGATCAGCAAGGCTATCCGCGCGCACCCGACTCAGAAGGGCCGTTGACCATCCGGTGGCCCTCGTCCCTCCTCGGGCGGGAAGGACAGCTTCCTCGGTGACCGGCACGCCCACGGGACCAACGGGGTCGAGTTCTTCACCCGCAAGAAGACGGTGACCAGCCGCTGGTTCTCAAGGCGGCCAGGGGTCCGGGACCTACTTCGTCGAGCGCTGATCGGCGCCCGGGCGGCCGAGCCCGGGCTCGGGAGCGCTCACGTGGCCGGCTCCTGATCGCCGCCCGGGCGCTCGGTGAGCGCGCGGTACAGCGCGTTGGCCGGTGCCCCGGTCAGTTCGGCCACGACGCTTGCCGCCGGCCGCGGCTTGGCCCCCGCGGCGACGAGCCGCTGCAGCGCGGCCAGGGGGGCGGCCAGCTCCACGCCGGCCTCGGGCGCGGCGCCGATCACGATCACGATCTCCCCCCGCGGGGCCTCGCCGGCGTAGCGCCCGGCCAGCTCCCCGGCCGGGCCGCGGACGACCTCCTCGTGGATCTTGGTCAGCTCGCGGCAAACCGCGACCGGCCGGTCGGGGTCGGTCGCCGCCAGCACCGCCAGCGAGGCGGCCAGCCGGCGCGGGGACTCGAAGGCGACGACGGTCTCGGTCAACGTGAACACACGTTCAAGTTCGGCTGTCTTGCGCGGCAGGAAGCCGACGAACTGCCAGCGGTCCGAGGGCAGAGCGCTGGCCACCAGCGCGCTCAGCGCGGCCGAGGGGCCGGGGAGCACCTCGACCCCCAGTCCGGCGGCGACGCAGGCCTGCACGAGCACGAAGCCGGGGTCCGAGACGAGCGGCATGCCGGCATCGGAGACCAGCGCGACGACCGCCCCCTGGCGCATGCGGCCGACGAGCTCGTCGGCGCGGCCGCGCTCGTTGTGCTCGTGATAGCTGATCAGCTGGGCCGAGACGCCGTAGCGGTCCAGGAGCACCCGGGTGCGCCGGGTGTCCTCGCAGGCGACCAGATCGGCCTCGCGCAGGGCGGCGAGCACCCGGAGGGTGATGTCCTCGAGGTTGCCGATCGGCGTCGGGCAGACGATCAGCCGGCCGCTCACAGGAGCTTGCCCTCCAGCCCGTCGAAGGCGAGCGCGGCCGCGCCCACCATCCCCGCCTCGACCCCGAAATGGGCCGGCACGATCGGGATTCCGTCACGCTGGACGGGCAGCACCCGCCGCGCCACCTCGGCCCGCGCGGGCCCGAGCAGCAGCTCGCCGGCCGCGACCACGCCGCCACCGATGACCACGACCTGGGGGTTGAAGATGTTGAGCAGGCTGGCGATGGCCACTCCCAGGGCCGTGCCGCAGATGGCCAGCGCCTCGCGCGCGGCGGCGTCCCCGTCGTAGGCCAGCTCGGTGACCAGCGGGCCGGCCAGATCCCGGCCGGCGGCCAGCGCGCGGGCCAGGGCGGACTCGGGTCGCTCGCCGGCCAGGCGCCGCGCCTCGCGCCCCAGCGCGGTGCCCGAGGCGAACACCTCGACGCAGCCGTGGTTGGGGCAGTTGCCCTGGCAGCGGGGCCCGTGCCGGTCGATCACGATGTGGCCGAGCTCACCGGCCATCCCGACCCCGCCGCGGTAGAGCTCGTCGCGGATGATCAGCCCCCCGCCGATCCCGGTCCCGAGAGCGAGCATCACCACCTCGCTGGCGCCGCGGGCGGCCCCGCCGCGGTGCTCGGCCAGCACCGAGGCGTTGCCGTCGTTGTCGACGAAGACGGGCAGGCCGAGACGCTCGGCCATCACTTCGGCGAAGGCGATGTCGCGCAGCGGGAGGTTGATGGCCACCGTGGCGACGCCGGTGCGGCGGTCGATCAGGGAGGGGATTCCGAAGCCAACGGCCTCGATCTCGGCCGTCGACGCCTCCTGCAGCTCGCGCACGGCGGCGACGGTGGCGTCAAGGATCGCCCGGGCCTCCATCCCGCGCACGGCGCGCTGCACGCGGCCATGCACGCCGAGCGCCTGATCGACCGTGCCGGCCAGCAGCTTCGTGCCGCCGAGATCGACGCCGATGACGCGTCGCGCCGACATATCGTCACTATATGTCGTGCCCATGGCCGATGAACGCCCCCATCGCGCGGAGGGCGGCGAGCGTCCCTACCGCGTCTACCGCAGCGGTGACGAGGGCCGCGGCTCGTCGCGCTCCGCCACCGGCGAACGCCCGTACACGACCTACCGTGCCGGGCCGCGCGGGCTGCGCGAACGCCTGCGCGGCGAGGACGCCCCCGGCGGGGGGCGTGGTCCCGGCGGTCCGGGCGGCCCCGGGGGCCCGGGAGGCGGCCGGCGGCTGAGGCTGCCCTGGCGCGGCCCGCAGCGCGGCCGGCGCGCAATCACCCCGGGGCGGGTGATCAAGTGGCTGGTGCTGGCCATCGTGGCCTGGCTGGTCCTCTCCTTCGTGCTCTTCATGGTCAGCGCCTCGACGCAGAGCGGCGGCTCGCTGCCGAACTCCGCCATCAACGCGTTGCACTCGGGCTCGAACATGATCACCGGCACCGACACGGTGCTCGTGCTCGGCACCGACCAGCGACCCAAGGGGACACACGAGGCGGGGGCCAACACCAGTGACAAGGGCAGCCGCTCGGACACGATCATGCTCTGGCGGATCGGGGGCGGCGTTTCGCGCCGGCTCTCGATCCCACGCGACACGGTCGCCCACATCCCCGGCTTCGGCCTGAGCAAGATCAACGCCGCCTACGCGTACGGCGGCCCCGCCCTGGCCATCAAGACGATCGAGCAGTTCACCGGGGTGACGATCAACCACCTGATCGTGATCAACCTGGCCAACTTCCCCAAGTTCATCGATGCGATCGGCGGCATCGACGTGGCCACCGGCCGGATCTGCTCGAACATCAGCGGCGGGGTCAAGAACGGCGGCTTCTCGCTCTTCCTGCGTCCCGGCACCCACCATCTCACCGGCATCCAGGCCCTGACCCTGGCCCGCACCCGCGAGAACGCGTGCAACGCTGCCTCCAACGACCTGACGCGCGAGGGCTATCAGCAGAAGATCCTCAACGGGATCAAGTCAAAGCTGCTGTCCCCGTCGACGTTCTTGCACCTGCCCTGGGCGGCGTGGGCGGCGCCCGGGACGGTGCGCACCGACATGGGCGGCTTCGGCCTGCTCAGCCTGTTCGCGGCCGCGGAGATGGGCGGCTCGGCGCCGACTCACATCCTCGGTGAGAACAACCTGCCGCTGGCCGATCCGCAGTCAGCGAGCGGCCAGGCGGCCATCCGCCGGGCGGTCCGCTATCTGATGAACGGCTGACGCCTACTTGGACTTGGTGCTGCTGGAGCTCGGCTTGGTCGAGTCCGGCTTGGCCGGCTTGCTGTCGCCGCCGGCCGTGCTCGACGTGGAGCTCTTATCCGATGAGCCGGAGCTGCCGCTGTCCGAGGAGCTCGAGGACTCCGAGGCGCTGGTGGTGCTGCTGCTGTCCTTGGCGTCCTTCATCTCCCGGGCGCGCTTCTTGGTTCCGTAGTCGGTGTTGTAGAAACCCGAGCCCTTGAAGTGCACGGCGACCGGGTGATACACGCGCTCAACGGGCGCGCCGCACACCTCACAGGCGGTGACGGGGTCGTCGGAGAAGCTCTGCCGGACGTCGAAGGTGTGGCCCTTCTTGCACCGGTATTCGTAGATCGGCATCGCGCCAGCGATGATAGCTGAGCGCTTGGCACTCACCACCCCAGAGTGCCAAGCGCCGGCCGCCGATCCGCGACGGGTCGCAGCCGGCATTCGGGGCCGATCGCCGGCGGGCTACCATCGGCCCGCGATGACCGACGACGCGGTGACCATGGACAAGGTCGTTTCGCTGTGCAAGCGACGCGGCTTCGTCTTTCAGAGCAGTGAGATCTACGGGGGCATCGGCTCCAGCTACGACTACGGCCACTACGGCGTTCTGCTCAAGAACAACGTCAAGGCACAGTGGTGGCGGGCTCTGCTGCAGGAGCGCGACGACGTGGTCGCGCTGGACTCGGCGATCATCCAGCACCCCCGCACCTGGGAGGCCAGCGGTCACCTGGCCGGTTTCACCGATCCGCTCGTCGACTGCCGCACGTGCAAGCTGCGCTTCCGCGCCGACCACCTCGAGGTCTCGGCCTGCGGGCGCAAGCCGTCCAAGCACCCCGGGGAGACCGACGACTGCGACCTCACCGAGGCGCGTGACTTCAACCTCATGTTCGAGACCACGGTCGGCCCGGTCAAGGACGAGGGCGCAACGGTCTACCTGCGCCCCGAGACCGCGCAGGGGATCTTTCTCAACTTCAAGAACTACCTGCAGTTCAGCCGCAAGAAGCCCCCCTTCGGGATCGCCCAGATCGGCAAGAGCTTCCGCAACGAGATCACCCCGGGCAACTTCATCTTCCGCACCCGCGAGTTCGAGCAGATGGAGATGGAGTTCTTCGTCCCGCCGGCCGAGGCCGAGCAGTGGCATCAGCACTGGCTCGATGAGCGGCGCGACTGGTATCTGCGGCTCGGCATCCGGGCCAGCCATCTGCGCCTGCGCGCTCACGACGCCGATGAGCTCTCGCATTACTCCAGCGCGACCAGCGACGTCGAGTACCTCTACCCGATCGGCTGGCAGGAGCTCGAGGGCGTGGCCAACCGCGGTGACTTCGACCTCACCCAGCACGCCAAGCACTCGGGCCAGAAGCTCGAGTACCACGACGGCAACACGGGCGAGCGCTACGTCCCGCACGTGATCGAGCCCGCCGCGGGCGCCGACCGCGCGCTGCTGGCCTTCCTCGTCGACGCCTACGACGAGGACGAGATCGGCGGCGAGGCCCGCACCGTGCTGCGCCTGCACCCCCAGCTCGCCCCGGTCAAGGTCGCCGTGCTGCCGCTGGTGCGCAAGGACGGCCAGCCCGAGCTGGCCCGCGAGATTCATCACGAGCTGCGCGAGCTGATGCAGTCCGAGTACGACGAGGGCGGCGCGATCGGCCGCCGCTACCGCCGCCAGGACGAGATCGGGACACCCTGGGCGGTGACCGTCGATCACCAGACGCTCGAGGACCGGACCGTCACCCTGCGCGAGCGCGACAGCCTGAGCCAGGACCGGATCGCGATCGACGCGCTGGCCGACGAGCTGCAGGCGCGGCTGCGCGCGCCCTGGTCCTCGCCCAAGGGCGACTGAGCCCGCGGCTCAGCGGCCGCCGGAAGCCGGCCCTCGGGCGGCTGCGGCACGATCGCGAGCAGGTTTCCTGCGTATACGGGGGGTTTCCTGCTCAGGATCGCTCGCACCTGGCGCGGCGCGACCGCTTCAGCGTGACGGGCGGTGGCGGGGCGGGGGCGGCTCGCGGCGCGGAGGCGGGAGCGGCTCGCGGCGCGGGGGCGCGGACGGCTCGCGGCGCGGACGCTCGCTTCGCGGAGGGTCCCGGCGCGGGGGCGCGGACGGCTCCCCGCGCGGGGGCGCGGAGGGCTCGCGGCGCCGGGAGGCAGTCGGCTGACGGCGGCGGGCCCCAGCCGGAGCACTGCGGCGGGATGTTGCCGAGGCGCGCCGGCCCAGCCGCAGCATGCCGCCGCGCCCGCCCCCCCGCCGGCGCCGGCGGGCCCACAGCGAGCCGACCCCGCAGATGACCAGCAGCACGACGACGAGGATCGCGTCGACGCCGGTCCCCGGACTGACCACGAGCACGATCGCGGCGATGACCACCGCGGCAACGCCGTCCAGGACGAGTGACTCGTCGAGCCTCACAGCGGCAGCCGGCGGAAGATGGGACGCGGGAGGTGGCGCAGCACGGCGAACAGCCAGCGCAGCAGCCCGGGCACCCAGATCGTGTGGGCGGTTCCGTCCAGCGCGGCGACAGTGGCCTCGGCCACGGCCTGCGGCGTGGTCGAGAAGGGCGCGGGCCTCAGGCCCTCGGTCATGCGGGTGGTGACGAACCCGGGCCGGACGGTGAGCACGCGGACGCCACCGCCGGCGGTGGCGTCGGCCAGACCCTGGGCCAGCGAGTCCAGCCCCGCCTTGGCCGCGCCGTAGATCGGGTTGGTCGCCCGGGCGCGCTCGGCGGCCACGCTGGAGAGCACGATCATCGTGCCGCGGCCCTGGGCCTCGAGCCGGCGCAGGGTGTGCAGCAGCAGCGAGCCGGCGCCGACGACGTTGACGCGCAGCACCTCGAGCGCCTCGTCGTGGGGGGTGGCCAGGCCGTCCTGGCCGCCGAGCACCCCGAGTGCGAGCACGGCGAGATCGACCGGACCGCGCGCGAACACGGCCTCGATCGCGGGGCCGTGGGCGTCGAGATCGTCGGCGTCGGCCAGCTCGATCTCCGCCGGGCCGATGCCGACGCGGGCCAGCGCCTGCGCGGCGGCGTCCAGGCGCGCACGGTCGCGGCCCACGAGCACGGGGATCACCGGCCCGTCGACGGCGAGCCGGCGCACGATGGCCAGGCCGATCTCCGACGTGCCGCCGAGGACCAGGACCCGCCGCGGGGGGGCGGACACAGTCATCGCGCCCCCTGCACCAGGCCGACGCGGTCACTGAGATCCGAGCGCCACCTGCGCTCGGGGTCGGCGCGGTCGCGCACGGCCCGCCAATCGTCCAGGCGGGGGTACATCACGCCGAGCAGGTCCGGCTCAAGGCAGCTGTCCTTGGTCAGGTAGACCCGGCCACCGCGCGCGGCCACCAGCTCATCCCAGTGGCGGGTCAGCGCGGCCAGGCCGGGGGCCCCCCGGGGCAGGTCCATGGCCAGCGTCCAGCCCGCCATCGGGAAGGAGAGGGGTGCCTCGTTGCCGGGCCCGAAGTCCTTGAGCACGGCCAGGTAGCACGGCACCCCGGAGGCGCGCAGGCGGGTGATGATCATCTCCAGGGCGAGCTCCTCGCCGCGCGGCAGCACGAGCTGATACTGGATAAAGCCCTCGCGGCCGTAGAGCCGCGGCCAGCCGTTGAGCACGTCGAGCGGGAACATGTGCCGGCCGAAGGCCTCGACGTGATCGCCCGGGCGGGAGGCAAGCAGGCGCAGCGTGTTGTGCGCGCGCACGACCGGCGTCTGCAGCAGCGATCCGGGCCAGCCGGGGCGCAGCCCCGCCCGCGCCCGCACGGTGACCAGCCGGGCGGCGTCCTTGAGGTCCCCGTCGTCGAGGTGCTCGGCACGGGTGACGACACCGCGCACCGGCTCGGTCCCAAGCAGGTCGAGCCAGGCGACCCGGTGCGGTCCGCCGGTGCGCTGCAGCGCGGCCAGCGCCTGGTCAAGCGAGCCGACCCGCTCGACGTCGACGGCGAGGCGGGGGCTGGTCAGCGGGCGCAGGGTGATCCGCGCCCACAGGATGACCCCGGTCAGGCCCATGCCGCCGATCGTCGCCCGCAGCAGCTCACCGTCGGATTCGGGCGTGAGCTCTGACACCTCGCCGTCGGCGGTGAGCAGGCCGAGCGCGCGCACGTGGGAGCCGAAGGTGCCCACCGCGGCGTGGTTCTTGCCGTGCACGTCGGAGGCGATCGCGCCGCCCAGGGTGACGTGCTGGGTGCCGGGCACAGTGGGCAGGGTCCATCCGGCGGGCGCCGAGGCGGCCAGCAGCTCCCCGAGCGTCGCGCCGGCCTGCGCGGTGATCTCACCGGCGAGCGCGTCAAGCTCGAGACCGCGCAGGGCGGTGGTGTCGATGACCAGCCCTCCGCTGCGCACCGCCGCGTCGCCGTAGCTGCGCCCCATGCCGCGGACGATGGCGCCCGCCTGCATGGCCGTGGTGAGGGCCGGGTCGCCGCCGGCCAGCGAGCGGCGCAGGATCGCCGCGCTGCGGGGCCGCACGATCGTCACCGGCGCGCGCGGGCCACCGCCCCAGCCGGTGATGGCAGCCGAGGCGAGCTCGAGTCCCGCGGGAGCACTGAGCCCCGCCGGGGCGCTCAGGCCCGCGAGGGCGCTGAGGCCCGCGCGGGGGACGGATCCGGTGACGGTCATCAGGTCGTGGCGTGGACGCTGAGGGCGAAGAGGATGAGCCACAGCACGCCGCCGCCCAGCAGCACGCGGTCGCTGAGCAGCGTCTCCTCGGGCGCCTCACCCCCGCCGCGGCGGATGAGCAGCCCGTAGCGGATCAGGCAGGCGGCGAAGGGGATGACGGTGAACAGCCGCCAGGGGATGCCGTCGGGATCCTGCAGGGCCCAGACGGCATAGGCGAACAGAGCGACCGCGCCGCTGCCGGAGAGCAGCAGCCGCAGTCCGCCCTCGCTGTAGTGGCGCATCACGCGCCGGCCCGCGCCGTCGGGGGCGGGTGTGCGGCGGGTGCGCACGAGCTCGGCGTGGCGCTTGCCGGCGGCCACGAAGAACGCGGCGGCGGTGACCACGAGCACGAACCAGCGCGACAGCGCGACCGGCGCCGCGGCGCCCCCGGCCAGCGCCCGGAGCACGAAGCCGAGCGCCACGACGAGGATGTCGAGGACGACGACGTGACGCCAGAGCACCGTGTAGCTGACGGTCGAGACGAGATAGCCGACGGCGACGAGCCCGAGCAGCGGCCGGATCGCGAAGCTCAGGACCAGACCTCCGACCACGCAGCTGACCCCGAAGACCAGGGCCTGTGTCCGCGGCAGCTCCCCGGCCGCGATGGGCCGGAAGCGCTTGCGGGGATGCAGCCGGTCCTCGGCCACGTCGCGCACGTCGTTGAGCGCGTAGATGCCCGCCGAGAGCAGACAGAAGGCGATGAAGGCGAGCCCGACTCGAGTGGGCACACCCTCGCGGCCGAGCGCTCCGGCCGCCCCGGCAGCGGCGATCACGAGCAGGTTCTTGACCCATTGACGGGGGCGCGCGGTGACGATGATCGCGGCCAGACGGCCGCGGCGCGGGCGGCTGACCGAGACCGGGGGCTCGGACGGAACGCCGCCGTCGATACCGTGAGGGGTGGCACCGGCGGGAAGAACGCGTCCCGGGGCCGACCAGGCCGTCGTCGATCCCCGCCCGTGCGCCGTCATCCCCGCCAACCTAGGCACGCCACATCAGCCCAACGTGTGAACCAGATGAGCGACCTCTCAGACGGCCTTAAGCCAAAGCTCCGCATGCGATTGGCACGATCGTAGGCGATGCTGGCTGAGTCCAGACGGGTATCTGCGGGCTCGCGCCGGCCGCCGCGCGCCTCCTTTCACCCGCCCGAGCACGAACCGAGCACCGCTCGGCGGGTGCGCAGGATCCTGCTCGCCGTCGCGGTGATCCTCGCCGTGCCGTCGCTGGTCTCCTACATCGGCGTTCTCACCGAGCGCTCGGACTCGACCCTGTCCATCCGCACGGTCGAGTGGTTGCGCGACAACGGCGCGCGCGGGCTGGTCAACCGGGTGGAGAACTTCTGGTACACGACCTTCCAGGCCCCATCCACCGGCGGGCCGGCCCTGCACGCGCTGCCCCGTCAGGCCGGGGTGACCGCCACCAGCGGCAAGGGCGTCGCTCGCGTCAAGCTCTACCGGCCCCCGAACATCTTCCCGGTCATTCATCCCGCGCTGGCCGGCGAGGGGGTCTGGCACGCGACCTACGCCCCGGGGGGGAGCCGCCCGCCGGTGCTCGTCACCCAGTTCCGCCCCGAGGCCCTGTACCCGCAGAACGTGGCCGGGGTGGCGTGGATCGACCACACGCGAACGACGACCTGGCTGTACCCGGGGGCCCAGGAGCCGGCGGTGACGCTGCCCTCGCGCGGTCCTGAGGAGATCCCGGTCAGCAAGCGCAGCACGCTCGTGGCCAGCTTCAACAGCGGCTTTAAGCTGGTGGACTCCGGCGGTGGGGTCGTGGTCGGCGGGCACACCTACGCGCCGATGCACGACGGACTGGGCACGATCATGCGCCTGCGCAACGGCCAGGTCGACGTGCGCGCCTGGTCGTACGGGCCGACCGCGCCCTCCGACGTCGTCTACGCGCGCCAGAACCTGCCGCTGATCGTGATCAACGGCCATCTGAACCCGAACCTGTCCGACGGTCCCGAGTGGGGCGCCACCCTCGGCAACGCGGTACGGGTCTGGCGTTCGGGGGTCGGCATCGATCGCCACGGCAACCTCATCTATGCGGCCGCCAACGACATGACGGTCGGTTCGCTGGCCGCCGTGCTCCAGCGCGCCGGCGCGGTGCGGGCGATGGAGCTGGACATCAACACCTACTGGACGAGTTTCATCACCTATCGTCATCCCGGTGCGTCGGGCGCCGCGAACCTGCTGGCGAGCATGGACCGTTCTCCTCAGCGGTACCTCACGCCGGAGGATCGGGACTTCTTCGGCGTGTTCCTGCGCTGACCGCGACGCCCAGAGCGCCGGCACCGGGCAGAGCGAAAGCAGCGGGCTGAGCGAGAGCAGCGGGCTGAGCGCCGGCGGACGGTTGGCGGCGGCGCTGATCGCGCTTGCCCTCGGCGGCTGCGCGAGCGCGGCGGCGGGGGCGGCGGGTCCGGGTAGCGCGGGGCGGGCCGGCCACGCGAACCGCGCGGCGACGGCGGCCAGCGCGACCACGGTCACCGCGCAGACCACGACGGCGCCGGGCACGCGGGTCCCCGTGGTCACGCGCACGGTGACCTTCGTGGACTCCTCACGGCGGGTCCGCTTCCCGCACCGGCGACCCGTGCCCCGAGCGCTGGTCACCGTCGTCCGCTACCCGGCCGACCCCGCTGGGCCGCTGCCGCTGATCGTGTTCGGTCACGGCTTCGCCGTGACCCCGGCCGCCTACTGGCGGCTGCTGAGCGCGTGGGCGGCAGCCGGGTACGTGGTGGCCGCCCCCGTCTTCCCGCTCGCGCAAGCGCACGCCCCCGGGGGGCCGGATGAGGCCGACCTGGTCAATCAGCCCGCGGACATGAGCCTGGTCATCACCGGGATGCTCGGGCTCTCGGCCCAGCCCGGCGACGCGCTGGCCGGCCGCATCGATCCGCAGCGGGTCGGCGTGGCCGGACAGTCGGACGGGGGCGAGACCGCGCTGGCCATGGCCTATGACCGCTACTACCTGGACCCGCGCGTGCGGGCGGCAGCGATCCTCTCCGGCGCCGAGCTGCCCGGCGCCCGGGCGGTCTACTTCACCCGCGCGAGCCCGCCGCTGCTCGCCGCCCAGGGGACGGCGGACACGACCAACCGCCCGCACTTCACCTACGCCTTTTTCGCCGCCGCGCACCGGCCCAAGTACCTGCTGCGCCTGCTCGGCGCCGGGCACCTGCCGCCCTACACAACCGACCTGGCGCGGCTGGCTGTGGTGCAGCGGGTGACGGTGGCCTTCTTTGACCGCTACCTCAAGGGGGAGCGCTCCGCGCAGGCGCGGCTGCTGGCCGCCGGTCAGATCCCCGGGCGCGCGGCGCTGACCGCCGACCCGTGATCAGCTCGAGAGCGCCCCGGCGCGCGGCGCTGACCCCCGACCCGTGATCAGCCGGAGAGCGCTCCGGCAGCCTGCACGGTGAACCCGCCGGGAGCCGGGGCGGCCGACACCGACTGCACCCGGACGCGGGGATCGGCGAACACGCGGATGGTGGCCAGAGCGCCGAAGGGCACGTCGGGGTTGACCACCAGCGCACCGTCCTGGGCCTGCACGGTCGCATCCACCGATGCCGTGACGCCGAGCAGGGTCGCCGTGCCGCGCAGGGTCAGCGTGCCCTGCGGGGAGGCCACCGGCGTGACCGAGTCAAGGATCGGGAAGGCGGCGCGCAGATCGGCCTGGGTGACCCGGGCCGAGCCGGTCAGGACCGGGCCCGACTTCTGAAGGGTGGCGTCACGCAGGGTGAGCAGCCCGGTGTCGAGCTCGCGGGCCGAGGCCGTAACTCGATCGACCGACCCTGACTCGGCCAGCAACCGGCCCAGGCCACCGGGCGTCGAGCGGTAGCGCCCGAGACGAACCGTCACGCGGTCGGCCGTCGACCACAGCAGCTCGATCGCGGGGAAGGC
Organism: Solirubrobacteraceae bacterium; assembly: GCA_035713465.1. Lineage (GTDB taxonomy): Bacteria > Actinomycetota > Thermoleophilia > Solirubrobacterales > Solirubrobacteraceae > Palsa-465. The sequence continues at coordinate 26,561 of DASSZP010000001.1, forward strand.
CGCGACGGTGACCGACAGGACCTGACCAGAACGGGCCAGGCGCTCGCGCAGACGGGTGGCGGCCAGACCGGGGAGCGCGACCTGGGCGATGGCGAGGATCACCACGACCGCGGCCAGCACCGAGAGCCCGGCGGTCAGGCGTCGCACGATCCGGCCCGCTCAGGCCAGCAGGGCGCGGGCGGCGAGCACGGCCTGATCCATCAGCGCCCGCACGTCCATCTCGGGCTCGCTCATGCGGCGGATCATCACGCCGTCGGCGAGCACGAGCAGGAAGGCGGCCACCTGCTCCGGATCTCCGCGCAACTCGAACACACCCGCGTCGCGCCCCTCGCGCAGAGCTCCAGCGAGCTCGAGGCGCAGCGTTCGCGACAGCTCGGAGAGCTCGGTGGCGATGCCCTCGTTGCGCTGGGCCAGCGTGATCAGCTCGTAGAACATGACGACGTCGCTGGTGCCGGTGCCGAGCAGATCCTCGAAGCTGCGGACGAGCCCGTCGATCAGCTCGTCGGCGCCGCGGGCGGCGGCGACCGCCTCGCGCAGCATCGCGCCGCGGACGGCGGTCTCGCGGCGCACGACCTCGACGAGCAGCCGCTCCTTGGTGGCGAAGTAGTAATGCAGCAAACCGCGGGATACGCCGGCCGAGCGGGCCACGACGTCGAACGTGGAGCCTGCGATGCCCCGGGCGGCGACGCTCACCCGCATCGCCTCAACGATCCGCGTCGCCTTCTCGCCCGACAGCTCGCGGGGGGTTGCTGAGGCCGCCTCCATCGGGCCTGAGTCTAGGGCCGCGATCCCGGGCGGGGGCCACGGTGAGCACCGGGCCTTAACGCGGAAAGGGCGCCCCCGCAGGGACGCCCTCTCGCGCACAGCAGGATGTCGGGCGTGGCTAGGCGGCGGTGACCGGTGCGGCCGGAGCGGGCGCGGGGGCGCTCGCCGGCGGCGTGTACTGGAACTCCTCCTCGGCCCCGAACAGGGTGTCGAGCACCTTGCCGCGGAGCTTCTCAGAGCCGGCCAGCGCGGCCGTCGCCCCGACGATGGCGATCAGCAACGTGCGGCCCAGACGACGCTTCTTGGCCTTGCGCTTGGGCGCGTTGGTGAGCCCGAGTGTCGCGTCACGGATCGCCTCGGCCGCCTGACGCACATCGGACTGGAGCTTCTTGTCCTCCAGCACGGCGCGATGCGGCGCCTTGGCGGAGGTCAGGCGCTCGTAGGCGCTCTTGCCCGAGTCCAGCGCGGTCTTGACGTTGTCGCGCAGCTCGGAGTCCTCGATCAGACGCTGGACGTAGGGGTTGTTCTTGATGTCAGCCAGGTCGGCGGTGTTGAACGGAACCGCCGCCTTGGCCTTTTTGCGGAACGATGGCATTGGTCTCCCTCGACGCTTGGCGGTGTCTCTGAGCATACGAGATACCCGCCATTCCCTCCCCGCACGCGCGCAGGGGAACCACGTTGACATCGCGTTAGCAACTCCGCGGGGGTGATCCGGCCGGGCTCCGGATCCGTAGGCCGGTCACAGCGGTCGAATCGAAACCTCAAGGAGTCACGCATGACGGACGTAACGCAGTCAGCAGTGAGTCGCGGGCAGTTCATCAAGAACGGAGCCAAGGGCAGCCTCGTGCTCGTCGGAGCCGGCGGCGCGCTGGCCACCATGGACGGAGTGGCCTTCGCCAAGGGCGTCACCAAGAGCGACATCGCCACGCTGCAGGTCGGCTACATCGCCGAGAGCCTGGCGGTCAAGGTCTACTCGACCATCATCGACAACTTCTCAAGCTTCAAGGGGCTGAAGAACAAGGATTACTTCGTCGCCGCGCTCAAGAACGAGGTCGCCCACAAGCAGGCGTGGAAGGACGCGCTGGGCGCCAAGCACACGCCCAAGGGCTTCCGGCTCCACATCCCGTCCGCCGCGGTGAAGAGCACCAAGGCGCTGACCAGCACCGGCGTCGCCCTCGAGGCGGCCTTCGTCTCGACCTACCTCGGGGCCGTCAACACGTTCAGCTCAACCGCGCTGAAGGAAGCCGCTGCCGCGGTCGCCGCCAACGAGGCGTCGCACTTCAGCTTCTTCGACGCCGCCAACGGCGGTCACGGAGTGCTCCCCTCCTTCCCGAAGCCGCTGGCCGCCAGCAAGGCCGCCGCGATCCTGACCAAGGACGGTTTCATCAGCTAGTCCCCTCACCCGCCGCCGGCCTCCCCTCCCGGCCGTGCGGCACGTAGGACCCAGACCGGGCGCGCAGGGATGCGTGCCCGGTCTGGTCGTTTAAGGAGCGACCCGCCCGGGCGTCAGAGCTCGTAGACGACGCCCTCGGCGGCCATCTCGACCGGACCGCCGTAGGCCGCCGCGGCCTCCGTGCGCGCCCACTCGGCGTCCATCTCATCGGAGTAGTGCGTGAGCACGAGCCGCCTCGCCCCCGCCCGCCGGCCGTGCTCACCGGCCTCACCCGGGGTGAGGTGTCCCCGCACCCCGGTGCGCTCCGGGCGGGGCAGCGTGGCCTCGATCATCAGCACGTCGGTGGCCCGTGCGAAGGCGACGAGCGCGTCGTTGGGGCTGCAGTCGGCCGAGAAGGTGAAGCGCGACCCGTTGCTGGTCAGCTCCACCGCGTGGGTCAGCGTGTAGTGCGGAACCTCGCAGAAGCGCAGCTGCAGCGGCCCGACGGTCAGCTCGTCCTGGGCGCCGTACTCGTGCAGCGCAAAGGCCCGGTCGACGAGATCCTCCTGCCCCCAGCAGCTGACGATCCGCCTGAACACGGCGGGACCGCCGTGAGGCACGTAGAGATCAGGACGGGCCGGGGTGTCGGTTCCCGGCCACCCGCCGACGGGCACCGGCTGCTGGCGCGGGGCATAGGACAGCGCGTAGCTGAAGGGAACGAGATCGAGGAAGTGATCGGCGTGCAGGTGGGTGATCAGCACGGCGTCGATGTCGACGTAGTCGCAGATGCGCCGCAGCTTGGAGAACACGCCGTTGCCACAGTCCAGCAGCAACCGGAAGCCGTCCTGCTCGACGAGATACCCGCTGCACGCCCCGGCGGCGTCCTGCCATGACGGTGACTTGCCCAGGACGGTGACGCGCAAAATCGGTTCTCCTCTTCTCCGGGCCGCTGGCGGGGCCCTCGGCGTCTGACACTCTAAACCCGTGTCCGTCCTCGGAGGGTTGCTTACCGCTGGTCCGGCCGTCGTCTCGGCGGACTTCGGAACCGTCGTGCTCGTGCTCGGCGCCCTGCTGGTGCTCGGCGCCCTGGCCTCAGGTCTCGCCGGGCGCAGCTTCGTGACGCTGACCGCTCTGTTCGTGCTGGCCGGCTTCCTGCTCGGCGCCGGCGGTCTTGACGTGATCAGCTTCCACGCCCGCGGCGGCTTCGTCGCCGACCTGGCCACGATCGCGCTGATCGTGATCCTGTTCCGCGACGGTCTCGAGGTCGAGGCCGAGATGCTCCAGAACCACTGGCACCTGCCGTTGCGCAAGCTTGTGCTGGCCATGCCGCTGACGGCGATCATCGTCGCCGCCGCCGGCCACTGGGCCGCGGGCCTGAGCTGGACGCAGGCGCTGCTGCTCGGCGCCCTGCTCTCCCCCACCGACCCCGTGCTGTCCTCCAGCGTGGTCACCAACCCGCGTGTGCCCCGGATCGTGCGCCACTCGCTCAACCTCGAATCGGGGCTCAACGACGGCCTCGCCCTGCCCGCCGTGCTCGTGTTCGCCGCCGCGCTGGGCGCCGGCCACGTCGTGTGGTGGCGCTTCGCGCTGGAGAACATCGGCTTCGGCTTCGTGGTCGGGCTCGCCGTCGGGCTGATCAGCGCCCAGCTGGTGCCCGGCCGCCGGGGTCTGGCGGAGGGGATCCCCAACCACCAGCGCGCGCTGTTCGGCCTCGGGGTGGCCTGCGCCGCGTACGGCGTGGCGGACCTGCTGCCCCACGGCAACGGGCTGATCGCGGTGTTCGTAGCCGCGATCGCGCTCGGCATCCGCCGGCCCGAGGTGCGCCACTACTTCGAGCGGCAGGCCGCGGGTCTGGTCGAGCTGGTCAAGCTCGGGATCTTCGTCGTCTTCGGCTCGCTGCTCACGCTCGACATGCTCGCCGCACCCGGCTGGGGCGCGGTCGCGGTCGTCGTCGTGTGCCTGTTCGTCGCCCGGCCGGTGGCCGTGTTCGCCGCCCTGGCCGGGACCGCGACCGACACCGCCACCCGCGGCTTTATGGCCTGGTTCGGACCCAAGGGCGTGGCCACGATGACCTTCTCGCTGCTGGTGCTGGCCGATGGAGTGAGCAACGGCCGGCGGATCTTCGCGCTGGCCGCGCTGACCGCGTTCTGTTCGATCCTCGTGCACGGCGCGACCGACACGGCCGGCTCGGAATGGCTCGCGCGGCGAGCCGAGCGGGCGTCTGGCGCCCCGGCGCTGGGGACGCCCGAGGCCGGGCCGGCCGAGACCGAGCTCGGCTCGCGGGCCTAGTGGCGGTTGGCGTCGGTGCCGCCGCGGCCGGTGATCCAGCCCATCAGCACCGCTAACAGCACGAAGGCGATGAATCCGCCGAGCAACGGCCAGTACATGCGCGGCACCATATCGGAGCGCAGGGCGTCAGGCTGCCGAGGGTCGCTCGAGAGCGCGTGCCATCGGGACACCGCGCCCCGGTGGACCCGGATCAGGCGTGCAGCGCGACCTGCTCGCTGGGCGACGGGAACGCGAAGCAGACCCGCTGGCTGCGCTCCTGGCGGAATACGAACCGCATCTGGCGGGGCGGCCGCAAGCCGTCGGGGTGGGCGGGACGGAAGGTCGGGCACGGCTCCCCCGCGATCGCGCACAGCTGGTTCTGCGCGAAGAAGCAGTTCTCACAGCTCGCCGTTGCGGCGCTGACCCGGCCATTGACCATCTGCGACCTCGACCCCTCGAATGATGACGTTTCGGACTTGCCCTGCGGCGAGCATCAAAGCGGATCGCCACCCGGCCGTGCAACGCCCATTCCCGGAAAACGCAGGAACTTTGCTCTCAGACGAAATCCCTGCAAAGTGCGGGCCTTTTCGCAATTGGCGCTGGGCCGCCCCGCTATTTCCGTAGCTTTGTGTCGATGACCGAGCCCGATCTGGACCGGCTGATCACGCCCGAGGACTGGGAACGGGCGGCGCAGGCCGCACTGGACCCGGCGGCGCACGCCTACATCGCCGGCGGAGCGACCGACGAGATCACCCTGCGCGACAACCGCGCGGCGTGGAGCCGGTACGCGCTGCGCCCCCGGGCGCTGGTCGGCGTCGGCCACCGCGACCCCGGCGTCGAGCTGCTCGGCCGCCCCCGTCCGCATCCGGTGATCATCGCGCCGACGGCCTACCACCGCCTCGCCCATCCCGACGGTGAGCCGGCCACCGCCCGCGCGGCCGCGGCGACCTCGACCGTGATGTGTCTCTCGACGCTGGCCACCAGCTCCCCCGAGGAGGTCGCCGCCGCTGCCCCCGACGCCACCCGCTGGTTTCAGCTCTACGTGTTCAAGGACCGCGGGGTGACGCGGGAGATCGTCACCCGCGCGGCCCACTGTGGCTATGAGGCGCTCGTCGTCACCGTGGATCTGACGCTGTTCGGCCGGCGCGAGCGCGAGCTGCGCACCGGTGACGCCGAAACGCCGCCGTCACAGGTCGCCAACGCGGCGCAGGCCGGCGTGCAGGGCCACGCCACCCCCGCCTCGCTGCAGGACCTCGTCGATCCGGAGCTGCGCTGGTCAGACCTCGAGCTGTTCGCGGCCGAGAGCGGCCTGCCCGTGCTGGTCAAGGGCGTGCTGCGCCCCGAGGACGCCCGGCGCGCGGTCGAGCACGGCGCGGCCGGGGTGATCGTCTCCAACCACGGCGGGCGCCAGCTCGACTCCGTGTTGTCCGGGGCCGACGCGCTGGCCGACATCGCCGACGAGGTCGGTGACGAGCTCGACGTGATCGTCGACGGCGGTGTGCGCCGCGGCACCGATGTGATCAAGGCCCTCTCCCTCGGAGCCCGTGCGGTGATGATCGGCCGCCCGGTCGTCTACGGGCTGGCCGTCGCCGGTGAGACCGGGGTGCGCCGGGTGATCGAGACGCTCCTCTCCGAGATCGACAATGCGCTCGGGCTGGTCGGCTGCCCGCAGGCCCGCGCCCTGGACGCAAGCTTCGTGACCCACGCGCCGTGGGCGCGATGAAGGTCCTGGTCACCGGGGTCACCGGCTACGTCGGCGCGGTGCTCGCCCCCGCCCTGCAGCAGGCCGGGCACGAGGTCAGGGGCCTGAGCCGTGATCCGACCCGCGCCCGCCTCGACGTGCCGGTGCTGCCCGGCGACGTCATCTCGGGCCAGGGCCTTGACCAGGCGCTCGACGACGTTGAGGTCGCCTACTACCTGATCCACGCGATGGAGCCGTCGGCCGATGGGACCTTCGCCGAGCGCGAGCGCCGCGGGGCCGAGCGCTTTGCCGCGGCCGCGGTCAGAGCCGGTGTGCGGCGGGTCGTCTACCTCGGTGGCCTGATCCCGGCCGCCGGCGCGGCCTCTCCGCACCTTGCCTCGCGGCTTGGGGTCGAGCGTGTGCTGCTGCAGGCGATCCCCGACTCGGTCGCCCTGCGCGCGTCGATCGTGATCGGGGCCCGGTCACGGTCCTTCCGCTTCCTCGTGCGCCTGGTCGAGCGCCTGCCCGTGATCGCCTTCCCGAGCTGGGCGCAGCATCGCACGCAGCCGATCGACGAGCGCGACATCGTGGCCATGCTCGTCTCCGCCGCCGGCCACCCGGACGCGGGCGGCCGCTCCCTGGACGCGGTCGGACCCGACGTGGTCTCCTACGGGCAGCTGATCGAGCGCATCCGGGACTCAATGCTGCTCGGCCGTCCCGGCCTGCGCCTCGGGCGCCTCAGCCTGACCCCGATCGCCAGCCGCGTGGCGGCGGTCATCGCCGGCGAGGATCACGAATTGATCGGACCGCTGATGGAGAGTCTTGAGACCGATCTGCTGCCGCGCGATGACCTCGCCGCCGCGCTGCTGGAGATCCGCCGCCACCGGCTCGACGCGGCCATCGAGCACGCGCTCGGCGTGTGGGAGCGCGACGAGCCGCTGAAGGCACGCTGACCGGATGCGACGCGCGGACGCGGTTTGCCGGGGGCGCGGAGCGGCTAGGCTGCCCGGACCCGTATGAGTGAGGTCAAGGCCCACATCGACATCGACGCTCCCATCGAGACGGTCTGGGAGACGATCATGGACCCCCAGCGCCTCGGCGATTGGGTGACCATCCATAAATCGGTGAAAGATGCTTCGTCACCGCCGCTTGCGGCCGGAGCGACGATGGAACAGTGCATGGCGGTGCGCGGGGTCACCTTTAAGGTGCACTGGAATCTGGCCAGCGTCAAGGCGCCCCAGAGAGCGGACTGGCAGGGCACCGGACCGGCGCGTTCGCAGGCCCGGATCCGCTACGAGTTGTCGGAGAACGGGTCTGGCACGCGTTTTACCTATCACAACGAATTTCACCCTCCCGGGGGTCGATTGGGTGCGATCGCGAGCCGGTTCATCGTCGGCGCGACCTCCGAGCGCGAGGCGCAAAATTCACTCAAGAAGTTAAAGCGGCTCCTGGAATCCTGACGCGAGCAGGAAAACCTGCCAAGGGCGGGGGATTTCGTCTGTACAGTCTTATTGGTGGGGGCGATTTGAGACACAGAGCCGGAGGTAACCATGACGGAATTTGTAGACGCGACTGTGCGTGACATCGACAGTCGCCTGAATGAGTTGCGCCAGGAGGTCGACCGCCTCCAGGCGGCCCGCGCGGCGCTGCTGGGCACGCGCCGCGGACCGGGCCGTCCCCCCGGCTCAGCCACCTCGACCCGCCGTCCCGGCGCACGCCGGCCCGGCCGGCCGCGCGGCCGTCGCGGTGGCAACACCCGCGCCAATCAAGCGCTGGAGCTCGTGCGCACCCAGCCCGGGATCACCATCCCGCAGATCGCCGAGTCGCTGAAGATCGAGCCGAATTACCTGTACCGCGTGATGCCCAAGCTCGTCTCCGACGGTGTGGTCAAGCGTGACGGTCAGGGCTGGCATCCCGCGCAGGCCGCCAACGGCGCCTCCACCTCCAGCCAGGGCTGATCGCCGCACCGCGCAGCAGGTGGCCGGCAGACGCGCCGGCCACCTGAGCAGCGGGTCTAGATCAGGCCGAGGTCCTTGACCGCCGCGGCCTCTTCGCGCAGCTCGGCCACCGTCGCATCGACACGGCCGCGAGAGAACTCGTCGAGCTCGAGACCCTCCACGACGGTGTACTCCCCGCCCGAGCAGGTGCACGGATGGCCGGAGAAGATGCCCTCCTCGATGCCGTAGGCGCCGGTCGAGGGGATCGCCATCGACACCCAGTCACCGTCGGGGGTGCCAAGCACCCAGTCATGAACGTGGTCCACGGCCGCGTTGGCCGCCGAGGCGGCGCTCGACGCGCCGCGAGCCTCGATGATCGCCGCGCCGCGCTTCTGCACGGTGGGGATGAAATCGTTCTCGATCCAGCCCTGGTCACCGATCACCTCGGCGGCCGCCTGGCCCTTGACCTTGGCGTTGAACACGTCGGGGTACTGGGTGGCCGAGTGGTTGCCCCAGATGGTCATGTTGGTCACGTCACTGACCGTGACCCCGGCCTTTGCCGCCACCTGGGCGATCGCGCGGTTGTGATCCAGGCGCATCATCGCGGTGAAACGCTCGCGCGGGATGTCCGGCGCGTGGGAGGCGGCGATCAGGCAGTTGGTGTTGGCCGGGTTGCCGACGACGAGGATCTTCACGTCAGAGGCCGCGCCGTCGTTCAGCGCCTTGCCCTGTGGCTTGAAGATGCCGCCGTTGGCCTCCAGCAGGTCACCACGTTCCATGCCCTTGCTGCGCGGGCGCGCGCCGACCAGCAGCGCGATGTTCACCCCGTCGAACGCGGCGGAGGGATCGTCGTAGATGTCAACGGAGCGCAGCAGAGGAAATGCGCAGTCGTCGAGCTCCATGGCCGTGCCCTCGGCGGCCTTGACGGCCTGCGGGATCTCCAGCAGCGAGAGCTGGACGGGGGTGTCGGGACCGAGCAGCTGACCCGAGGCGATCCGGAACAGGATCGCGTAGCCGATCTGCCCGGCGGCGCCGGTGACGGCCACCTTGACGGGCGTTTTGTCTGAGGCGGTACTCACGTTCATTTCCCTTCCTTGCCGGCGCCGGGCCCGGGACGGCCGGGTCATCGGCCGGCAGACGTTCGCTTGTGAGTGGTGACCGCGGTGAGGACCGCGGGGAGCTCACGGCTCCGCTGGCGATCCTATAGAGCCTCGAGTTGGTAGACGCGCCCGAGCTTCTCCTTGAGGTAGGACACGAACGGCGCCACCGAGATCTCACCCAGGCCCGCCCGCGCCAGCAGCTCGGTCGTCGTGTACTTGGACCCGTAGCGGTGCACGTGCGCGCCCAGCCACTCGCGCAGCGGTCCCAGCTCGCCCGCGGCCAGGCGCTCGTCGAGGTCGGGCAGGTCGTCCCGCGCCTTGGCCCACAGCTGGCCGGCGATCAGGTTGCCCAGCGAATAGGTGGGGAAGTAGCCGATCAGCCCCCCCGACCAGTGCACGTCCTGCAGCACCCCCTGCCCGTCGTCGGGGACCTCGATCCCGAACAGCTCGGCAAAGCGGGCGTTCCACGCCTCCGGTAGGTCCGAGACCGCGAGCGTGCCCTCGATCAGCCGCTGCTCGAGCTCGAAGCGCAGCGCGATATGCAGGCCGTAGGTCACCTCGTCGGCCTCGACGCGGATCAGCGACGGGGTCACCCGGTTGACGGCGCGGAACAGCGCCTCGGGGTCGACCCCGCTCAGCTCCCCCCCGAGGCGGTCGGAGATCAGCGGCGCGAGCACGGTGCAGAAGGGACGGCCGCGCCCGACCATGTTCTCCCACAGCCGGCTCTGTGACTCGTGGACCCCGAGCGAGACCGCGCTCCCGAGCGGATTGCGGGCCAGCGAGCGCGGGATCCCCGCCTCATACAGGCCGTGGCCGACCTCGTGCATGGCGCCGTAGAGGCCCATCGGGAAGTAGCCCTCGTCCCAGCGTGTGGTCACGCGCACGTCCCCCGGCCCGATGCGAACGGCGAACGGATGCACCGCATCGTCCATGCGCCAGGCCTGCGGATCAAAGCCCATCATGGCCACGGTGGCCGCGACCAGCTCGCGCTGGCGCGCGACCGGCGCGTGGTGTCCGAGCAGGCTGACGTCGGGCGGGGTGCCCTCCTCGCGCAGGCGCCCCAGCAGGGGCACGAGCTCGGCGATCAGCTCGCCGAACAGCGCCTGCACCGTCTCTGACTTCATCTCCGGCTCGTAGTCGTCGAGCAGCACGTCGTAGGCGCGCTGGTATCCGTCTGAGCCCAGGTGACAGTCGACGTAGCGCCGGGCCAGCTCGATGTTGCGCTCCAGCGCCGGCGCGAAGGCGGCGAAGTCGTTGTTCTCGCGGGCGGCCACCCACACCTCCTGGCCGGCCGAGGCGGCGCGAGCCAGGTCGGCGGCGAGCTCGGTCGGGACCCGGCGGGCCTTCTCGTACTGGCGTCGCACCAGGCGCACCATCCGGACGTCATCGGAGTCGGAATCGGCCCCGGAGAGCTCGTCGGCCGCTCCCTCGATCAACCGCCCGGTCTCGTCGTCGACGAACCGGTCGTGGCTGATGCGCTCAAGGGTCGCCATCGCTTCGGCCCGGGCCTCACCCCCGCCGTGTGGCATCTGGGTCTGCTGGTCCCAGTCGGCCAGCATCGCCAGGTGCTGCAGATCGGCCATCGCCCCCATGCGCCGCTTGAGCGCGTCGACATGCTCGCTCATGCCCACGGCCCGGCCGGCGTGCGGGTGGCCCTGTGACAGGATGGCCCGATGTTCAGGCGCTCGGGATCGCTGCGGCTGATGACCGTGTTCGGCATTCGCATCGGCGTGGACGCCAGCTGGTTCATCGTCCTCTTCCTGCTCATCTTCACCCTCTCCGGGTCGTTTCGCACGACCCTGCACAGCTCCGACGGGATCGCCTACCTGACCACGGTCGTCAGCGTGCTGTTGCTCTTCGCCTCGCTCATCCTGCACGAACTCGGCCATGCGATCGTCGCACGGCGGCAGGGGATCGAGGTCAAGAGAATCGACTTGTTCCTGTTCGGTGGTCTTACCCGGGTCGGCCGCGATGCGCGCACCCCCGGAGAGGACTTCAAGATCGCGGTCGCCGGACCCGTCGCCACGCTCGCGGTGATCCTAGTCGGGCTCGCTGTCGACGTCTCGATCGTCGGACCGCACCGGCTCCTGCACGCGATCCTGCTCGCCGACGACATCCGCATCACCCCGGTGCTGCTCGCGCTCAGCTGGCTGGTTCCGATGAACATCCTGCTGCTGGTGTTCAACATCGTCCCCGCCTTCCCGCTGGACGGGGGCCGGATCGCCCGCTCGGTGGTCTGGCGGGTCACCGGGGACAAGGCCCGGGGCACCCGGGCGGCCGCCCGGCTGGGCCAGGGCTTCGCCGTCGTGCTGGCCGGGCTGGGCCTGTGGCTGATGCTCAGCTACGGCAGCTTCAGCGGTCTGTGGCTGCTCGCGCTGGCCTACCTGCTCGGCCAGGCGGCGCGCGGCGCGGTCGTGCAGTCCGCGCTCGGGGCGCGGATGGAGGGTGTGCGAGTGGCCGACATCATGGACGGGGACCCGGTTTCGATCCCGCTCGCCACCCCCGTCACCCAGGCGCTGGACGAGTACCTGCTGCGCTACCGCGCCGACTGGCTGCCGGTGGTCGACCAAGCCGGGCACGTGACCGGGATCGCCACCACCCGGCGCGCCCAGGAGGCCTATGACGCCGGCGAGGGCTGGATCACCGTCGGCTCGGTGATCGAGACCCCGGAGACCTCCGACTGGCGGGTGGACACCGAGCAACCGATCTCGGAGCTGCTCGGCTCCGAGGCTCTGCCGCGTCTCGGCGCCCTGGTCGCCGTCGACGCCGAGGGCACGCTGCAGGGGATGGTCACGCTCGAACAGCTGCGCCGGGCGCTGCAGTCGGCCTTCGGCGCGGTCGCCGCGCAGGCCCGCCGGTGAGCACCGGCCGGGCCGCAGCGCGCGACAGCCGCCGCTCCGTGCACGCGGCGCAGACGGGCGGGACACAGCCCATCGTCCCCTGAGTCAGGTAGGGGGACTTCCACGGATCGGCCGGACGGTCTGCTCGCTTATATTCCAGATGTGCCCTCTCATGACGTTGTGATCATCGGCGCCGGCCTCGCAGGCCAACGAGCGGCGCTTGCGGCGGCTCAGGCCGGCGCCTCCGTGGCCATCATCTCCAAGGTCCACCCCGTCCGCTCGCACTCCGTTGCGGCCGCCGGTGGCATCAATGCCGCGCTCAACCCCGAGGACACCTGGGAATCCCACGCCTACGACACCGTCAAGGGCTCGGACTACCTCGGTGACCAGGACGCGATCGAGATCATGTGCCGCGAGGCCCCCGACGAGATCCTCTGGCTCGAGCACGCCGGCGTGACCTTCCACCGCAACGACACCGGGCACCTGGGCACGCGTGCCTTCGGCGGCGCCTCGGCGGCGCGCACCTACTACGTCGCCGACATCACCGGCCACGCGATCCTGCACGTGCTCTACGAGCAGCTGATGAAGTACTCCGAGCAGATCGACCGCTACGAGGAGTGGTTCACCACCGACCTGCTCCAGGACGACACCGGCCGCTGCTGCGGGGCGATCTGCCGCAACCTGCGCGACGGCGACATGCAGCTGTTCAACGCCAAGTCCGTGATCCTGGCCTGCGGCGGGGCCGGGCAGGCCTACAAGCCGACCACCAACGGGCTGATCGTCACCGGCGACGGGATCGCCCAGGCCTACCGCATCGGCGCGCGGCTGATGGACATGGAGATGATCCAGTACCACCCGACCACGCTGGCCGGCAACGGGCTGCTGATCACCGAGGGCGCCCGCGGTGAGGGCGCGCAGCTGTTCAACGCCAAGGGCGAGCGCTTCATGGAGAAGTACGCGCCCAACAAGCTCGAGCTGGCCTCTCGCGACGTCGTCTCGCGCGCCGAGCAGACCGAGATCAACGAGGGCCGCGGCTTCCCCGACGGAACGGTCGCACTGGACATCACCAAGGTCCCGCGCAAGCGCACGCTGGAGGCGCTGCGCGAGATCGTCAACATCGGCCGCGACTTCGCCGGGGTCGACATCACCCGCGAGCCGATCCACATCCATCCCGGCCAGCACTACATCATGGGCGGGGTCAAGACCGACGTCGACGGCCAGACGACGATTCCCGGCCTGTACGCGGCCGGTGAGGTCGCCTGCGTCTCGGTTCATGGCGGCAACCGGCTCGGCGCCAACTCGCTGCTGGACACGCTCATCTTCGGCCGGCGCTCGGGCCATCACGCCGCCGAGCACGCCCGCGACCGGGCGATGCCGAGCACCCCCGTGTCCCGGGTGGACAAGACGGCCGAGGCGATTGACGCGATCATCAACCGGCCCGGAGACGGTCGCCGCGTGTCGGCCATCAAGGACGAGCTGGGGCAGACCATGAACAAGTACGCGGCCGTGTTCCGTGATCAGGCCGGGCTGCAGACCGCGCACGAGATCATCCACCGGCTCAAGGAGGAGGCGCCCAAGGCGTCGATCGACGACCGCGGCACGGTGTTCAACCAGGACGTGATCGGAGCGATCGAGCTCGGCTACATGCTCGACTGCGCCGAGGCGATCGTCGTCGCCGCCCTGGAGCGCAAGGAGTCTCGCGGGGCTCAGTTCCGCACCGACTTCCCCGAGCGCAACGACGACGAATGGCTCAAGCACATCGACGTCTCGGTTGACGGTGAGGGCGAGCCGACGATCAGCTACTCGCCGGTGACGATCACCAAGTGGGAGCCTCAGGAGAGGACCTACTGATGGGACCGAGCGACACCCGTACCCCGATCTCCACGGAGGCCCTGTGCCCGAGTACACGCTGAGGATCCGCCGCTATGACCCGCAGTCCGGGCAGGCGGCCTACTGGGACGAGCACAAGGTCGAGCTGGGGGCGAGCAACTCCGTCCTGGACGCGATCCTCAAGGTCCGCGATGACGTCGACGGCTCGGTCGGGATCCGCTGCTCCTGCCAGCAGGCGATCTGCGGCTCCTGCGGCGTGCGGATGAACGGCAAGCCGGGCCTGGCCTGCAACACCCACCTCGACGAGGCCGCGGCGCGCATGCACGGCACCGGCTGGAACGCCACCGAACACGCGGCCGAGCACGGCAACGGCACCGGGGCGAACATCATCGAGGTCGAGCCGATGGGCAACATGCCCGTCATCAAGGACCTGATCGTCGATATGGACGCGGTCCACTGGAAGAAGATCCAGCGCGTCACCCCGTTCTTGATCAACCAGGAGCCGGTGCCCGAGCGCGAGTACATCGTGCCGCACGAGAACATGGTCGACGTCACCCAGACGATGGCCTGCATCCAGTGCGGCGCCTGCGTATCGGACTGCCTGTCCATGGAAATCGACCCGCTGTTCATCGGCCCGGCCGCCCTGGCCAAGGCCTACCGCTTCGTCGGCGACCCGCGCGACGCGCAGCACTACGAGCGGCTGAACGACCTCTCCGAGGACGAGCACGGGATCTACGACTGCACCCACTGCTTTAACTGCATCGACGCCTGCCCCAAGGGGGTCGCGCCGATGAGCCAGATCATGCGCCTGCGCCGCCGGGCCGGGACCGACCACGGGATCGTCGACCGCAACAACGGCCATCGCCACGAGGACGCGTTCGTCACCCTGGTCAAGGACTACGGGCTGCTTAACGAGGCCGAGCTGCTGCCCCGCAGCTACGGCGGCAACTCGTGGTTCGGCAAGTTCCACCCGGCCGCGGGCAAGGAGCTGCTGTCCTCGCTGTCGACCGTCATCACCGGCGTGATCCGCGGCAAGATGAGCCCCAAGATCGCCCTGTTCGGGCACAAGCTGGCCAAGAACGACCTCAACGCGCTGGAGAAGATCTACGACAGGGTCGAGGGTCGCAAGCAGCGCGACGAGTTCAACATCTACGTCAGCGGCCGCGAGGACGATCTGCTCGACGCGCCCGCCCCGGAGACGCCGCCGGCGGTCGCCGCGTCCTCCGAGCCCAGCACCGAGGCGCACACCAGCTCGGTGCCCAGCGG
>DASSZP010000002.1:0-19816 GCA_035713465.1 Solirubrobacteraceae bacterium
GGTGAGCGCCGAGGTAGGCGGCGGGGAGGATCGGACCGCCGGCGTAGGGCGCGATCACCACCTCGTGATCGCGCCCGGCGGCCAGCGCGTCCCGCCAGCCGCCGATCCGCCGGGCCGGGAACGGCGCGGTGGCCACCGCCCGGTCCAGGTCGGCCGCCTGGCCCATGTAGCGCTCACCGCCGCCGTAGCAGAGCACCTCCAGCTCGTGCTCGGCGGCCAGCCGGGCAAATAGCGGCAGCCGGTAGGGCACCAGGTGGTTGGTGAGCAGCGCGACGGTCACGTCGGAGATGATGGCTCAAGCGATGCGCGTGCTCATCATCCACAACCGCTACCGGGCGACCGGGGGCGAGGAGCGGGCCGTGGCCGACCTGGAGGCGATGCTCGCCCGCCACGGGCACACCGTCGCCCGTCTGCAGCGCGCCAGCGCGGGCACCGAGCGCGGCCGCGCGGCCCGCGGAATGCTCACCGGCGGCCTTGAGCCCGGCGAGGTCGAGGCGGCGGCCCGCGCGCTTGAGGCGGACGTCGTGCACGCCCACAACCTGCACCCGACGCTGGGCTTCCGGGCGCTGGCCGCCGGGCGCCGGGCCGGTGCCCGGACCGTGCTGCACCTGCACAACTACCGGCTGTACTGCGCGATCGGCGTGGCCTGGCGCGACGGCGCGCCCTGCCATCAGTGCCACGGGCACGACACGTGGCCGGGCGTGCGCCACCGCTGCCGCGGGTCGCTGCCCGAGGCGGCCGTCTACGCGCTCGGGCTGCGCCGCCAGCAGGACGCGCTGCTTCGGCAGGCCGACCGCATCGTGACCGTCTCACAGGCCCAGACGGACACGCTGCGCCGCTTCGGGCTCTCGGCCCAGCGGGCCACACCGCTGCTGAACTTCCTCCCCGACGCGAGCTTCGTCGCTCAGGCCGACCCCGGCCCGGGCGTCCACGCGCTGGCCGTCGGCCGGCTCGTCCCCGAGAAGGGCTTTGACACCGCGATCGCCGCCGCCCGGGCGGCCCGCGTGCCCCTGGTGGTGGCCGGGGACGGCCCCGACGGGCCGCGGTTAAAGGCCCTCGCCGCCGGCGCCGAGGTCCGTTTCACCGGCCAGATCACCGGCCAGGCCGTCGCCGCCCTGCGTGCGCAGGCCAGCGTCGTGCTCGCCCCCTCACGCTGGGAGGAGCCCTGCCCCTACGCGGTCGCCGAGGCGATGGCCGCCGGCGTCCCCGTGCTCGCCTCGCAGCGCGGCGGCCTGCCTGAGATGGTCGGCGCCGAGATGACGCTGCCCGCCGGTGACGTGGGGGCCTGGGCGGCCGCGCTGACGACCCTTCACGCCGACCCGCAGGCGAGGAGCAGGGCCGCCCGGCACGCCCTGGCCCGCGCCCGGGAGCTGTTCGACGAGACGCGCTACCACGCCCGTCTGATGGAGGTCTACGGCGCCGGACCGTCCGACGGCGATTAGCCGGCTGGCGGCGCCGGGCCGTCCGGCGGCGATTAGCCGATCCGCGAGCCGGGCTCGGCGTCGCGGTCGGGGCGCAACAGCACGACCCCGAGCGTGTCGTCGATCGCGCCGAGCACGAGCACCTCGGACATGAACGGCCCGATCTGTCGCGGCGGGAAGTTGACCACCGCCACGACGAGCGTGCCCACGAGCTCGTCGCGGTCATACGAGGTGATCTGTGCCGAGGAGCGCTTGGTCCCGATCTCGGGACCGAAGTCGATGGTCAGCTTCCAGGCCGGCTTGCGGGCCTCGGGGAACTCCTCCACGGCCAGCACGCGCCCGACGCGCATGTCGACGGCGAGGAACTCCTGGTACTCGAGGAACATGCGCTCAGCGACCGGCAGCGCCGGCCGTGATCCCCAGCGGCGCCGTCGAGCCATCGCCGGCCGACGGGCTGGAGAGCGAAGTCGTGATGACCGTGAGTGAGGACAGCGGCGCCGGGGTGGTGCTGGTCGAGGTCGAGCCCGGATCGGTGGTGGTCGTCGTGCCCGAGGAGGTGGTGGTCGTCGAGCCCGAGGAGGTGGTGGTCGTGCCGGACGTGGTCGTGGGCGTGCCGGCCGTGGTCGTGGAACCGGTCGGGCTCGGTGACGCCGGAGCGGTGGTTGAGCCCGCGGGCACCGCGGTGCCGGTCGTCCCGGGGTCGGCCGGCATGGGCAGGACGGTCGGGTCCGACTGGGTCTGGTTGCGGCCGTCGGGCGTGGTCGGCGTGTTGGTCGGCGTCGATGCCGTCGTGGTGGTCGTCGTTGCCGCGGTGGTGGTGGTCGCCGCGGTCGCTGCCGTGGTCGTCTGGGCTCGCGTCGTCTTGACGGGGGTGGTGGCGGCGGCGTGGTGCGCGTGGTGGACGAGCAGAGAGGACGACCGTGGCTGCGCGACGGTGGCCACCGGAGTGGGGGAGACCTGCGCGGCCGTGGCCGCCGGGGTGACGGCGGCGACCGCGGTTGCATGGTGGTGCTGATGGCGCGCCGTTCCGTGGTCGGCCTCGACGGCGCCCGCGGTGACGATCGCCGCGGCGGCCAGGCCGGCGGCGGCCTTGCCGGCGATCGCGCCCAGGCCGGCGGACAGGATGCCCCCACCGGCGGTCATGCTGGACCCGACGGCCGCGCCCGACACGGCGATGCCCGCGCCGGCCGCGCCCGCTCCCGCGGCTCCGGCTCCCACCGCGCCGGCTCCCGCGGCTCCGGCTCCCGCACCCGCGGCATGCGCCCCGGCGCCGGCTGCGTGCGAGGCGGCGCTGGCGCCGGCGTGATGGCCGAAGTGGACGAAGGCGAACTGCTTGATCGCGACCAGCGGGCCGATCGGCAGCAGCGCGGCCAGCGCCTTGTTGGTCTGGCGCAGCTGGCTGCGGAACACGCTGCAGCGGTCGCAGCTGCGCAGGTGGCGGCGCACGAGGGGGCTGGGCCGGCGGCGCAGGCCCTCGGCGATCTCGCCCAGCTCGATCCGGACCTCGTCACAGGAGAGCAGACGGGCCTCGGCGGCCTCGGCCAAGGACACGCGGGCGCGCACGAGCAACGACTTGACGCTGGGGATCGTGGTCTCCATCGCCTCGGCGATCTGCTCGTAGGACATCGCGTCCATCTCGCGCAGGACGAGCGCCGTCTTCTGGCTCTCGGGCAGCTCGTGGATGTCGCCGACGAGCAGGCGGAACTCCTCGCGCTCATGCGCCTTGTCGGCGGTCGTCGCACCGTGATCGGAGAGATGGGCGTCCATCTCGTCGGAGGCGATCGCGCGGGCCCGGCGCAGGTGGTTGAGGCTGCGGTTGCGGGCGATCCGGTACAGCCACGGCCGCACGTTGATCGGCCGGTCGTCGGCGAGGATCGCGTTGAAGGCGGCGGTCATCACCTCCTGCAGCACGTCCTCGGCGTCCTCCCGGGAGCCGAGCAGGTGGCGGCAGAAGGACAGCAGCCGGGTCTCGTAGCGGCTGACCAGAACCTCAAAGGCACCCTGGTTGCCCCGGCGGATGTAGGCGATCAGGCGCTCGTCGGACTGCAGGCGCAGCAGTGACGGCCTGCCGTGCAGCCCGAGTCCTCCCGAATATCTGAGCGCTGAGACTTCCACCGTGAGTCAGGCCGGCCCTTCGGTACTCGTCACGCCAGACACGGTAGCGGCGCAAAAGTTGCGCCCGTCAACGAACATTGCGGATTCGATGATGATCTGCACGCCAGTGCCGGCCGCGGGCGGACGGCACGGTCCATGTCTGCTCTGCGCACCCCGCGGAGGCAGGGATACCCGGGGAGGGACTCGAACCCTCACGCCACTAGGGCAATCGCTCTTAAGGCGACCGTGTCTGACCCAATTCCACCACCCGGGCTCTGGACCGCACACGCTAGCGGTCGACGGGGCGGTGGTGAAGGTTCTCAGACGGTGCGTGAACCCCCGCCACCACGGACGGTTCCCAATTGACAGTGCATCGCGAGCCTTGCTAGCTTCGCCCCCTGATTCGCGCCGCGGGACATGGAGTCCGCGCGCGGGAGGAGATCAACCTTTGCGCAGGACGCGGCGGTGCGGAACTCAAGTGTGATCGGCCGGGTCGCCGCTGTCGCGGCGGTCGTCGTGGCCATCGTCGCCGTGGCCGTGATCCTGCTCTCGAGCGGGAGCACGTATTCCGTGCGCGCGGACTTCCAGAACGCGAGCCAGATCGTGCAGGGCGATCTCGTCGAGGTCGCCGGCAACCAGATCGGCACCGTCTCCAAGATCGCCATCACCCGCGACGGGCTGGCGCAGCTCACGCTGGGCATCAACAACGCCGCCTACCAGCATCTGCCGCAGGGGACGCAGGCGACCGTCCGCGAGGCCTCGCTGTCGGGCATCGCCAATCGCTACGTCAACCTCACGCTCGGTCCGGCGAGCAACCCCTCGATCCCCGACGGCGGGACGATCGCCGCCAACAACACGACCAGTGAGGTCGACCTCGACCAGATCTTCAACACCCTGGACGGGCCGACCCGCAAGGGCCTGCAGAACGTGTTCCTCGGCTCCGCCGCGCAGCTGAAGGGCGCCGGGGCCAAGGCCCAGGCCGCGCTGGCCTACCTGAACCCCGCGATCGCGGCCAGCAGCACGCTGTTCAACGAGATCGACCGCAACACCGGCCAGTTCACCAACTTCGTGGTCAAGACCGGCAGCCTGGTCACCGACCTCGCTCAGCGCTCCACCGACCTCTCGGGTCTCGTCTCACACCTCTCCACGACGACCGCAGCGCTCGCCTCCCAGCGCGCCGCGCTCGGCTCCTCGCTGCGCCAGCTGCCCGGGTTCATGCGCCTGGCCAACACGACCTTCGTCAACCTGCGCGCGGCCCTGAACGATCTGACCCCGCTGGTCAACGCGTCCAAGCCGGTCGCGCCCAAGCTGCAGAAGCTGCTCGTGCAGCTGCGCCCGCTGGCCATCGACTCGGTCCCGACCGTGCGCGACCTGTCCAACATCATCCACCGGCCCGGCGCCAACAACGACCTGATCGAGCTGACCAAGCTCGGCGTGCCGCTGGCCGCCGCCACCGTGCGCCCGGTCGTGGCCAACGGCAAGAAGCGCACCGCCACCTTCCCGGAGTCGATCAACGCCCTGAACGGCTCGACGCCCGAGCTGGCCACCGCCCGCCCCTACGCGGTCGACCTCACCGGCTGGTTCGAGGGCTTCACCCATCCGGGCCAGGATGACGCCAACGGCGGCACCAGCCGCGTCGCCCCGGTCGTCGGTATCGGCTCGATCGAGAACGGCGCGCTGAACATCTTCGACAACGGTGGGTTGCTCACCGATCCGACCCAGTTCGCCCTGCGCCAGGTCCTGGCCTTCGGCGGCAACGGCCAGAGCGGGCTGCTCACCACCGGCCAGGGCGACCGCTGCCCGGGCTCGATGGAGCGCGGCGCCGTCTACTACCCGGAGAGCGGCTATCCGTGCACTCCGAGTGAGGTTCCGACGGGCAAATGAGACGGGTCGCGATCTCCGCCGTCCTGCTCGCGATGGCCGCGGCGTTCATCATCGTCGCCGCCGGCGCCTCCAACGGCAGCGCCAACGGCACCTACAAGATCCAGCTCGACAACGCCTTCGGCCTGGTCACCGGCGCCCAGTTCAAGGTCGCCGGCGTGCCCGCGGGCTCGATCGAGGCGATCAACCTCGACCGCAAGAGCCTGCACGCGGTGGTCACGGTGTCGGTGACGCGGGCCGGCTTCGGGCACTTCCACCAGTCGGCGACCTGTGAATCGCGGCCGCAGTCGCTGATCGGCGAGTACTTCATCGACTGCAACCCCGGCAGTTCCGGGCCGGTGATCAAGCCCGGCGGCACGATCCCGGTCAGCCACACCCAGTCGACGATTGCCGCCGACCTGGTCCAGAACGTGATGCGCCTGCCCTACCGCCAGCGCTTCTCGCTGATCGTCAACGAGCTCGGGGCCGCGGCCGCGGCGCGCTCGGGGGATCTGCAGGCCGCCCTGCACCGGGCCGTTCCCGCGCTGGACGAGACCGACCGGCTGCTCAATCTGCTGGCCAACGACTCGACCACGCTGCAGAACCTCACCCGGGACTCCAACACGGTGATCACCGCGCTGGCCAACAACTCCGCCCAGGTTCAGCGCTTCATCGTCGAGGCCAACCGCACCGCGGTGGCCACCTCCCACCAGGATCAGAACCTGCGCCAGACCTTCGCCCGCCTGCCGGGCACGCTCGAGCAACTGCGCCCGGCGATGGCCAAGCTGAGCCAGACCGCGGTGGCCAACACGCCAGTGCTCAACAACCTCAACACGGCCGCCGGCCAGCTCAACCGCTTCTTCACCGACCTGCCTCAGTTCTCGGTCTCGGCCCGGCCCGCGATCAAGTCCCTGGGCAAGGCGTCGGTGACCGGCAAGACGGCCGTGATCGCGGCCAAGCCGACGATCACCGACCTCAACGCGTTCGCCAAGCCCACGCCGGAGCTGGCCAACAACCTGTCGATCGTCCTGCACGACCTCGACACCCAGAGCCGCGCGGTCGAGCGCGACCCGCGCAGCCCCGGCGGCAAGGGCTTCTCCGGCATCCAGGCGCTGCTCGGCTACGTGTTCAACCAGGCCCTGGCCATCAACACCTACGGCCCCTACGGCCACGTGCTCGCCGTCGACGCCTTCTTCTCCAAGGAGTGCTCGCCCTATCAGTCAGCGGCCTCGCTGGCCATCAGCCTGGCCGCCAACGGCCCGTCGGCCCGCCAGTGCTACAGCTGGCTGGGCCCCAACCAGCCGGGCGTGAGCACGACCGACCCCTCTGACCCCAGCGCCAAGATCCCGGATCCGGGTGGCGCGCCTCCCGGCAAGACCGGGGCGCAGACCAGCGCGCAGAAGCTGACCGCGGCCGATGTGACCGCCGCGGCCCGGGTCGCCCACGCGCTGACCACGGCCACGCAGACCACGCCGCCGATCACGGCCAGCACGACCGCCGCCGTCGCCTCGACGACGCCCCAGGCGTCGACCAGCACGAGCCGGTCCAGCTCGGGCCCGGCGATCAACCTGCATCAGACGATCGGGCAGATCATCACCGGCACGGGCACCTCACACGCACCCAGCGCCGCCGCCTCGGCGGGGGCCGGCTCGAGCCCGAGCACGCCCGGCGGAAGCTCGGCCCAGGCCCTCCTCAACTACCTGCTCGCTCCATGAGCACCGCGTCCAACACCCGCCGCAGCCAGCCCTCGGCGCTGGCCAACCCGGTGCTCGTGGGCGCGATGACGGTGCTCGTGATCATGGTCGCCGTGTTCCTGGCCTATAACGCCAACAACGGGCTGCCGTTCGTGCCCACCCGGGAGTTGAAGGTCGATATCGCCTCGGGCTCGGACCTGGTCATCGGCAACGAGGTGCGCGAGGGCGGATTCCGGATCGGGCTTGTCTCGGCGATGACCCCGGTGCAGCTGAAGTCCGGTCAGGTGGGGGCGCAGCTGACCCTGCAGCTCGATCAGGCGCACGGCAGCGTGCCGGTGGATTCCACGGCGTCGATCCGCCCGCGGTCGGTGCTGGGGCTGAAGTACATCGACCTGCATGTGGGGACGGCGCGTAAGAAGTACGCCGATGGAGCGACGATGCCGATCACGCACACCAGCGTGCCGGTGCAGTTCGAGGATGTCTTTCAGGCCTTTGACGCAAAGACCCGCTCGGCGATCGACAAGAACCTGGTCGGCTTCGGGGATGCGTTCGCCGGCCGTGGCTCGGCGCTGAACGACACGTTCGCCAGCCTGCCGCGGCTGCTGTACTACCTGCAGCCGGTCACCTCGTATCTGGCCGATCCCAACACCGAGCTGACGCGGTTCTTCAACTCTCTGGAAGGGTTCATGGGGACGATCGCGCCGGTGGCGGGCACCAACGCGCGGCTGTTCACCGACATGGCCACGACGTTTGCCGCGATCTCCCGGGATCCCAATGCGCTGGAGCAGACGATCGCCAAGTCGCCCTCCACCGAGCAGGTCTCGACCGAGTCGCTCAAGGTGCAGCAGCCGTTCCTGGCCGACCTCACCGTGCTGGGGCAGAACATGGCCCCGGCGACCAAGGCGCTGGCCCAGTCGCTGCCGACGATCAACCCCGCGATCGAGGTGGGGACGCGGACGCTGGCGCGCACGCCGTCGCTGAACGCCAACCTGCAGCAGGTGATGAACCAGCTGCAGAACCTGGCCCAGGCGCCGGGCACCAACCTGGCCATCAACGCGCTGACCGACACCTCGACGACGCTGAATCCGATGATCCGCTACCTCGGGCCCTACCAGACGGTGTGCGACGACTGGAACTACTTCTGGACCTATCTGTCTGAGCACCTGTCCCAGCCCACGGACTTCGGCTTTGCCCAGCGCGCGCTGATCAACACGGGCAACTCCGCGCAGCCCAACAACGTCGGCCAGGCGGGCGCGATCGCCCCCGTCAACGGCGGCGGCTCTGACTCAATCACCGGCGGCAACGAGTACCTGCACGCCCAGCCCTACGGTGCCGCCGTCGACAACCAGGGCCACGCCGACTGCGAGACCGGGCAGCGCGGCTTCGTGCACAAGCTCAACTACTTCGATCCGCAGGGCCGCCTGCTGGCCACCGACGTCCACACGCCCGGTGACCAGGGGCCGACCTTCGCCGGACGGGCCAAGGTGCCGGCGGGCGAGACGTTCTCGCGCAACCCGCAGTCAGGCCCGCAACTCGCGACCGTTCCGGGGAACTCATGAGGCGCAAGAAGCGGCGTCGCAAGGGCATGAGCCTGTTCGCCGCCGGGGCGATCGGGATCCTGGCCATCGTGGTGTTCTCCTACGCGGCGTACACCAAGTTCGCCAACCCGTTCGCCAGCCACTACACGGTGCACGCGATCTTCGCCAACGCCAACGGGCTGCAGGCCGACTCGCTCGTGCGCGTGGCCGGCGTCAACGTCGGCAAGGTGACCGCTGTCTCGACCGAGCCCGGCTGCAAGACGGCCACCACGACCGCGACCGCCTGCAACACCGCCGACGTGACGATGGAGATCGACTCCAACGGCCTGCCCATCCACAAGGACGCCACCTTCGCGATCCGCCCCCGCATCTTCCTGGAGGGCAACTTCTTCGTCGACGTCTCACCGGGTACGCCGAACGCCCCGATCGCCGGTGACGGCTACACGTTCCCGGTCGGGCAGGGCATTGAGCCGGTGCAGCTGGACCAGGTGCTGACCGGGTTGCAGGCCGACACCCGCAAGAACCTGCAGACCCTGCTGCAGCAATACGGCAAGGCGGTCAGGGAGAGCGGCACGGCCTACAACCGCTCGATCCAGTACTGGCTGCCCGCCTACGAGTACTCCTCGCTCGTCGCCCACGACGCGCTCGGCATCCAGCCCCACGACCTCAGCAACTACATCGCCGCGCAGGGCACCGCGGCGGGCGCGATCGATCACAACCCGCCGGCGCTCAAGAGCCTGGTCACCGACTTCAACACGACCGCGTTCGCCTTCGCCCGCGAGCAGGGCAACCTGCGCGCGACCGTGGCCGAGCTGCCCAAGACGCTGACCGCGGCGATCCCCGCCTTTAACGCGCTGAACTCCGCCTTCCCGCCGCTGCGCCGGCTGGCCCGCGCGCTGCTGCCGGGCGTGCGCTCGACCGGACCGACCGTGGACGCGAGCCTGCCCTTCATCACCCAGCTGCGGCTGCTCGTCCAGCCCTCCGAGCTGCGGGGCCTGACCCACGACCTCAGCCCGACCGTGCCCGCCCTGGCCAAGCTGACCCAGGAGAGCATCCCGCTGTTCAAAAACCAGGTCCGGCCCGCCTCCAGCTGCGCCGCCCACGTGATCCTCCCCTGGACGCACCTGACCGTGCCCGACTCGCACTTCAACGCCTCCAACGGCTTCCCCGCCCGCCAGGTCTACGTCGAAGGCGTCGATTACCTGCCGGGTCTGGCCGGTGAGTCGCGCGTGTTCGACGCCAACGGCCCCTACATCCGCATTCTCGGTGTGGGCGGCACGCTGACCTACTCGCTCTCCCCGCATCTGTTCGGTCAGTCGCTCGCCCCGTTGAGTTCGGTGCAGCCGCAGCTGCCGCCCAACGATGCGCGTCCGGCCTACAACGAGACGATCCCGTGTGAGACCCAGAAGGCGATCACCGACCTGTCGGCGCCCTCGGGCCCGCCGATGAGCGCGCTGAACGGCAACGGCAACGGGACCGGGCTGCCGCTGCCCAACCTGCCGATCCCCAGCCTGCCGCTGCCGCTGCAGCGCCGGGCGCTGGCCGCGCGCAACCAGGAGAAGCAGTCCGCCGCCGACCTGATGAGCATCATCAAGAAGACCGCCGCCGCTGACGGTCTCAAGGTCCGCCTCGTTCCCGGGATGCCCAAGTAATGAAGCGCGCGATCAAGACCCACGCCACCGACTTCGCGGCCATCATCGTGCTGCTGGTGCTGTCGGTCGTGGTCGCCGGCTACGTGCTCAGCCACGAGCGCTTCCGCTTCCCGTTCATCCAGTCGACGCCGTACACGCTCAACGCCGAGTTCTCCACCGCCCAGGCGGTCACCCCGGGCCAGGGCCAGTCGGTGCGGATCTCCGGGGTGCAGGTCGGCGAGATCGGCAACGTGACGTTGCGCAACGGCATGGCCGTCGTGCAGATGCAGATCGACGATCAGTACAAGAAGCTGATCCACACCGACGCGACCGCGCTGCTGCGCCCCAAGACCGGCCTGAAGGACATGTTCATCGAGCTGGACCCGGGCAGCAAGTCGGCCCCGGTGGCCCAGCCGGGGTGGACGATGCCGGTCTCCAACACCAACCCCGACGTCAACACCGACGAGATCCTCAGCTCCCTGGACGGCGACACCCGCCAGTACCTGCAGCTGCTGGTCAACGGCGCCGGCCTCGGGCTGTCGGGCAAGGGCGGCACCGAGCTGGCCCAGGTGTTCGAGCGCTTTGAGCCGACCCACCGCGACCTGGCCCGCGTCAACTCCGCCGTCGCCGTCCGCGGCCGCGACCTGCGCCAGCTGGTCAACTCGCTCAAGCGCCTGAACGTCGCGCTGGTGGCCAAGCAGGGGCAGATCGTCTCCCTGGTCAACGCCAGCTCGCGCGTGTTCCGCGACTTCGCCTCCGAGAACGGCAACATCAGCCGCGCCCTGGTCGATCTGCCCGGCACCCTGAG
Organism: Solirubrobacteraceae bacterium; assembly: GCA_035713465.1. Lineage (GTDB taxonomy): Bacteria > Actinomycetota > Thermoleophilia > Solirubrobacterales > Solirubrobacteraceae > Palsa-465. The sequence goes on from DASSZP010000002.1 coordinate 11,047, forward strand.
CCAGACCACCCAGACGCTGCAGCGCGTGACGACCTTCGCCAAGCTGCTCGGCCCGACCTCGACCAACCTGCTGCCGGCCGCGCGCTCGCTGCCCGCGGCCAACCAGGCCCTGGTCGCGCTGGCCAAGCCGAGCACCCCGATCGTCCAGAACCAGATCCGGCCCTTCGTCGTCGCCGCGCGCCCGCTCGTGCGCCAGCTGCGTCCGGCCTCGATCAACCTGGCCAAGGCGACCCCGGGCCTGACCGGCACCTTCTCGGTCCTGAACCATCTGTTCAACGACCTCGGCTACTACCCGACCGGCAACAACGAGCACGGCTGGCTGTGGTGGCTGGCCTGGCTGGACCACAACGCCCGCACGCTGTTCTCGATCCAGGACGCCAACGGCGTGTACCGCCCGCTGTTCCTGCAGGGCAGCTGCGCGGCCCTGAACCAGATCGCCCAGGGCGTCAGCGGCTCCGAGGCGCTACTGAATCTGGCCCCGATCATCGGCCCGACCGGACTGTGCGAGGCCGGCAGCGCGGGCAGCCCGATCCCGCTGCCCGGCGGCCTGTCCCGGCGCGGCAACCGTCGGGCCGGTAGCTCGAGCGCGACGACCAGCCCCAGCTCCTCGACGGCACCGGCCTCCAGCTCGTCCACGTCGACCGCGAGCTCGTCCACCGCCCCCGCCGCACCGGCGGCGGGCTCGACCACCAGCTCGTCCCCCAACGTCGCGCAGACCGCGACCTCCGCCGCCCAGGCCGCCGCGACCGCGGCCTCCGGCGCGGCCACGTCCCTGCTGAACCCGAGTAAGCCCTGAAGCGACTGACATGGACACCGGCTCCCCGTCACTGACCAAGATCCTCAGCATGGCCCTGTTCGCGCTGTCCTGCGTGGGCCTGCTGCTGTTCCTGTGGCTGTCCTTCGGCGGCGGCATCCCGTTCAACCCGCAGGGGTACCGGTTCGAGGTCGCCTTCCCGGACGCCAGCCAGCTCGCCGACCAGGCCGATGTGCGGATCGCCGGCGTCTCGGTGGGCAAGGTCATCGGCAAGTCACTGGACCCCCGCGGCAACCGCACGGTGGCCACGATCCAGATGAACAACCAGTTCGCGCCGATCCATCGCGACACGACGGCGATCCTGCGCCAGAAGACGATCCTCGGCGAGACCTACGTCCAGCTGACCGCGGGCTCCCCGAACTCGCCGATGCTCGGAGACGGCCAGATGCTGGCGCGCTCCAACGTCCAGCCCGCCGTCCAGCTCGATCAGATCTTCAATGCGCTCGATCCACGAACCCGGGCCGCCTTCCGCCAGTGGCAGCAGCAGCTCGCGGTCTCGGTCAAGAACAACGACCAGAACCTCTCCTCGGTGCTCGGCAACCTGCCCTCGTTCGCCGCCGACGCGACCAACCTGCTCCAGGTGCTCGACGTCCAGCACAGCGCCGTGGTCAACCTGGTCCGCAACGGCGGCACCGTGTTCAACGCGCTGGACCACAGCCAGTCGGCGCTGCGCACGCTGATCACCACCGGGGAGCAGACGTTCCACACGACCGCGGCCAACGCCAACTCGATCGCGGCCACCTTCCACGTCTTCCCGACCTTCCTGGATGAGACCAAGGCGACGATGACGCGCCTGCAATCCTTCGCGCGCAACACCGATCCGCTGGTCAAGCAGCTGGTCCCCGTCGCGCAGCAGCTGCGCCCGACCCTGATCGCGGTCCGCGACCTCTCCCCGTACCTGCGTGCCTTCTTCACCAACCTCGGTCCGCTCATCACCGCCTCCAAGACGGGCCTGCCCGCGATCCGCGACGTGCTGAAGGGCACGACGCCGCTGCTGGCCTCCCTCGGGCCGTTCCTGGAGCAGCTCAACCCGGTGCTGACCTGGCTGTCGCTGCATCAGCAGCTCATCTCAGACTTCATCTCCAACGGTGCCGGCGGCATCGCCGCGACGACGTCGACCTTCGGCACCCAGGGCACCGGCCACTACCTGCGGCAGTTCGGTCCGGTCGGGGCCGAGACGCTGTCGTTCGCCGCCAACCGCGATCCCGACAACCGCGGCAACACGTACCCGCCGCCGCTGTGGCTGGCCAACCCGAAGGCGTTCAGCGCCGGCGGCAAGTACCCCGGCAGCTTCGCCCTGCCGTCCTGGGACTGCAACAACACCGGCGCGCCGGGCAACGGCGAGCAGCCGGCCGGCACCACCGCGCCGGGATTGACCAGCCAGGGTCAGCAGGCCTGCTGGGTGGCGCCCAACCTGTCCAACCTGATCGGGCAGAACAACGCCAGCCGCTTCCCGCACGTCGTCGCCAAGCACTACTCGAGCAGGTAGCGAGCGCTCCCTCAGGGCGCGCCATCCGGGAGAGCGCCGAGCTGTGCCGGCCCGCCTCGAGGAGCACCGAGGCCCGGGAGGAGCACCGAGGCCCGGGAGGAGCACCGCCCTCCTGTTCGCATCGCCGGGCAGCGGGGATCGTCTCGCGACGATAGTGAGCAGGAAACCTGCCCCTACGCGGTATTTCCTGCTCACGATCTCCTCAGGCCGGGTCCGAGCCGCCCCGAGCCGGGTGGTTCTCACCTGACCGGCGCGCAACCGCGTGACCGGACCCCCGACCGGGCGAACCCGGCCGAGCGGTCAGGTTGTGCGCGACGAGCCGGCGGCTAGGCCGACTCGGCCGCCGGAGCGACCTCGACCGGGGCATCCCCGGCCAGCGCCACGGCGTCGAGCAGATCAGTGGCGAGCTTGGCCTTCCCGGACTGCTCCAGGCCGGATCGGTCCCCGCTGGGGGCCAGCGCGTCGACCCAGGCCTGTGTCGTCCCCTCGAGGGCGGCGTCGGCCGGGCCTGCGTCGTTCTCGGAGATCGCCGCGCCGGCCGAGGAGAACGTCGCCCGGTAGGTGATCGACTCGCCGGCGTGGCCGTCGGTGACGGTCATCGTCACCGAGCCCAGACCGGTGGATCCATCCGCGACGAGCCCCGGCAGGAGGCGGAAGATGGCCCCGATGTCGATGTGCTCTGACTCACGCGGCTGGCTCCAGGCCCAGTTGTAGCCCCAGCGGGCCAGCTCTCCGAGGATCGGAGCGAGCTCGCGGGCTCGCTCGGTCAGCTCGTAGTCGACCCGTGGCGGCACCTCGCGGTAGCGCTGGCGGGTCAGCATTCCGTCGGCGACCATGCGGTTGAGCCGGGAACGCAACTGCTCGGTCGAGATCCCGGGCAGGACCCGTTGCAGCTCGACGAAGCGCCGTGGCCCGGACATCAGGTCACGGATGATCAGCAGGGTCCACTTGTCGCCCACGAGATCCAGCGCGCGGGCGTCGGGTGACCACTGATCGTAAGGGTGCCGCTTTGGGGGTGGTACGTGCGAAATGGTGATCCCCCCTGGTTGGACGTATTTCCACCTACCGAGAACCAGCATATCCGACAAAAGGACTGTCTTCCGGCAATTACGCCAGTTTGTCGTCGCCCCGTCGTTATCAGCACCGAATGGGCGAACTCATCGAACTTCAGCCGCGGCGCGCGGCCCACGCCGTCGCCGCCGCGCGCCCGCCGCGGACGCTGTTCGTCGACGTCGGCTGCCCGCTGTCCTATCTGGCCGCTGAACACGCCGAGCGCAGCTTCGGCCGGGTCGACTGGATCCCGGTCTCGGGCCTGGCCGTCCACGGTGAGCTGAGCCGTTCGCAGCGCGCCCGGCTGCGCCGCCGGGCCGAGGCCCAGGCCGAGCAGCTGCGCCTGCCGCTCGTCTGGCCCGACCACATCGGCGCCGAGCACCGCCACGCCCTGCGCGCGGCGACCTTCGCGGCCGAGATCGGCGCCGGGGCCCGCTTCGCCCTCGCCGCCGGGCGGCTGGCCTTCTGCGGTGGCTTCGATCTCGACGATCCCGAGACGCTGGCCGAGGCCGCCGCGGCCGCGGCGGTTCCCCTCGGGACGTGCCTGCAGGCCGCCGCCGACACGCGCTGGGACGTGCGCCTGGACGCCGCCGCCGAACTGCTGCGCGAGCGGCAGGTCACCGAGCTGCCGGTGCTGCGCGAGGGCGAGCGGTGGTTCGCCGGCCACGCCGGCTGGCCGGTCGCGGCCGCGCTGAACGGCCGGGGGCAGAGCGCCGACGGCGCCCCGGCGCGCGTCCAGGGCGCGGCCTCGGCGTCCAGCGCGACCGTGCTCGCCTACCCGGGCGGGACACCGCTCGCCCCCGCCGGCTGAACGGGCGGCACCGGCGGCATGCCGCCCGCTCGCCCGCCCGGCGCAGCGCGACCGCCGCGGCTTTCCGCCCGCCCGCCGCGGTCCGGTGGCGGACCCGGCGGCCATCGCTGACAGACTGGGAGCGAGATGACCGCCTCATACCCCGAGCCGGACCGCGCCGCCCCGGCGCCGCCGGGACCTGGGGCGACGTCTGGCAGCCGACGTCGGCGACGCCGGGCCTCGGGGGCGCTGCGCCGCTTCTGGAAGATCGCCTGGGACGCCAACATCACCGGGCAGGCGGCGATGATCGCCTACAACATGCTCGTCGGGGTGATCCCGATCGCGCTGCTCGGGCTGTTCGTGGCCGGGCAGGTGCTCTCCAGCCACTCGGTGCAGACCTCGGTCGTCACCGATCTGCGCGAGGTCTTCCCGGGCACGGCCGAGCAGACCCTCAACGCCCTGCTGACCGAGATCACCACCTCGACCACGAGCACGGGCGTGCTGGCCATCGTCGCCGCGCTGTGGCTCGGCTCCTCGTTCTGGGGCGCGCTGGACACCGCGTTTGCCCGCATCTACGGCTGCGCTTCGCGGCGGTGGCTGGAGCAGAAGCGCTTTGCCCTGTCGATGCTGCTCGTCGTGCTGCTGTTCATGATCGCCACCGTCGCCGTGCCCGCGGCCCAGAGCATCCTGCGCGCCGGCGCCGCCGTGCTGCCCTTTGACCTCGCCCACGTGGCCGTGTTCGTCTACATCGCCTCGCTGGCCGTCGGCATCGGGCTGCTGTTCGGCTGCCTGACCATCATCTACCTGCGCGTGCCCAACCGCCGGGTGCCGTGGCGGGCGGTGTGGCCGGGGAGCCTGGGCGCGACGCTGGCCATTGTCGTCATCGACTACGCCTTCCCGCTCTACCTCTCGAACATCTCGACGATCGCGCGCTTTGGCACCACGATCGTGTTCGTGCTCATCATGCTCGCCTGGTTCTACATCCTGGCCCTGATCATCCTCGCCGGCGCGGTGGTCAACGCGCTGCGCATCCGGGCGGTGTGACACCCGTGCCGGCCCCGGGTTGTTAGCGTGCCGTCCGTGGCCGCCGGCTCAGACACCCAGCAGCTGCACGGCGGCCGTCTCGTCGCCCGCGGGCTGCGCGCGGCCGGGGTGTCGAAGCTGTTCACGCTCTCGGGCGGGCACATCTTCTCGATCTACGACGGCTGCCGGGCGGAGGGGATCGACATCGTCGACGTCCGCCACGAGCAGACCGCGGCGTTCGCCGCCGAGGGCTGGGCCAAGGTCACCCGTTCGCTCGGCGCCTGCGCGCTGACCGCGGGTCCCGGGGTGACCAACGGGATGAGCGCGATCGCCTCCGCGCGCGAGAACCACTCGCCGGTCCTCGCCCTGGGTGGGCGCGCCCCCGCCTTCCGCTGGGGCCAGGGCTCGCTGCAGGAGATGGATCACGTGCCGTTCATGGCCCCGCTGACCAAGCTCGCCGCCACCGCCGCCGCCACGGCCGAGATCCCGCAGCTGCTCGACGCCGCGATGCAGACGGCGATGACCCCGCACTACGGCCCCGTCTTCCTGGACTTCCCGATGGACCACGTGTTCATGGAGTCAGACGCCCCCGAGGTGACGACCGGCCTGCCGCAGGCCTGGACGGGCCCCGCCGCCGACGGCGTGGAGGCGGCCGCGGCGCTCCTGCGCGACGCGCGGCGGCCGGTGATCATGGCCGGCTCGGGGCTGTACTGGGGACGGGGGGAGGAGGCACTGCGGGCGCTGGCCGAGCGGCTGCGCATCCCCGTGTTTCTCAACGGCCTGGGCCGCGGCTGCGTGCCCGCCGACCACGACCTGGCCTTCTCCCGGGTGCGCAGCGCCGGGCTGGGCGGCGCCGACGTCGCGCTGGTCATCGGCGTGCCGCTCGACTTCCGACTCGCCTTCGGGGCCGCCTTCGACGCCGGGGCGCAGATCATCGCGCTCGACGCCGCGCCCCCCGAGCGCCCCTCGCCGCGCGAGGTCGCCGCTCAGCTCACCGGTGCGCTTCCGGCCACGCTGACCGCGCTGGCCGAGGCGGCCGGCGCCCCGGCGGGGTCGGTGCTCAGCGCCCGCGAGGAGTGGGTGGGGCGGCTGCGCAGCCAGGAGACCGAGAAGCGGGAGGCCGAGCGCGAGGAGCTCGCCGATCCGCGCGCGCCGCTGCATCCGCTGCGCATCTACGGGGAGCTGGCCGGGATGCTCGACCGTGACGCGATCATCGTCGGCGACGGCGGGGACTTCGTCTCCTACGCGGGCCGCGTGGTTGACTCCTACGCGCCGGGATGCTGGCTGGACCCCGGCCCGTTCGGCTGCCTCGGCGCCGGTCCGGGCCAGGCCCTGGCGGCCAAGCTCGCGCATCCCGACCGCCAGGTAGTGCTGCTGCTCGGCGACGGCGCCTTCGGCTTTGCCGGGATGGAGTTCGACACCCTGGCCCGTCACGGCGTGTCGGTCGTGGGGATCATCGGCAACAACGGGATCTGGGCGCTTGAGAAGTACCCGATGGAGTTCCTCTACGGCTACTCGGTGGCCGCCGAGCTCGCACCCGAGCGGCGCTATGACCAGGTCGCCGAGGCGCTTGGCTGCCACGGAGAGCTCGTGCGCTCGCCCGATGAGCTGCGTCCGGCGCTGGAGCGCGCCTTCGCGGCCGGCGGCCCGGCGCTGGTCAACGTGCTCACCGATCCCTCCGTCGCCTACCCGCGGCGCTCGAACCTCGCCTGAGCGGTTAAACGAAAACCGCCCGCGGTTGAGGCGGGCGGCTTCCGATCCAGGTGTGGCCCAATCGGGACGGGCAGGGTTACGTGCCAGATGGGGCCGGTCTGCGACTCGGACGGCGGGAGGCGCCGATTGTCTGCGGCTACGTCCGAGCCTATGCGGACGGAAAGTGCGTCGAAACACCCCAACCGCCCGAGGCCATGATGATCCGGGCTATTTGGTACGACAATCGAACATTCGTCCATTTTGGTCGGTCTGGTGCGCTTTTGTGCCTTTTTGACGCCCGTCGCCCCGCGACGCGGAGGTTCAGCCCCGGCGGCGCACCGCGCGCAGCGTCGCGCCGGCCCCGAGACCGGAGACGACCTCGTCGCGCAGCGGTAAGCGCCTCGGGGTCGCGGGCTCGTCCTGGCTGGGCTCGATGCCGGCGTCGCTTCAAGCGTCGCCGCCCGCCTGGCCGCGGCCCAGCGCGCGCGTGCCCACGGCGGCCAGGGCATAGGCCAGGATGTCCTCGCCCATCGCCACGACCGGATCGGGCAGCCCGGTCCTCTCGACCACGAGGCTCCGCGCCCGGGCCGAGGCGTAGGTGCCGGCCAGGGCCGCGGCCGCTCCGGCGCCGGCGCCGGGCAGCCCGGCGACCGCGCGCCCGCTCAGCGCGCCCGTGCCCACGCGGCCGGCCACGGCGGGCGGCAGGGTCCGCGACGGCACGACCGGGGTCTTGTCGGCGGCGAGCTCACCGGCGGCGAGCGCGAGCACGCCATAGCGCGCGCGGCCCGGGACGGCGCCGCGCACGGCAAGCAGCCCCGGGCCGGCGAACGAGCGCATCCCGCACGCCAGCCCGGTGAGGGCGGCGTCGGGCCAGTGCAGGGGGGAGGGGGTCATGCCGTCGTGACCGCGGCGTCGGGCCAGTGCAGGGGAGAGGGGGTCATGCCGTCGTGCTACCCGGTCGCCCCGGCCAGAACCGCGCCCGGCCGCCTCAGGCGCCGAGGCCGAGCGCCGCGCCGCGCAGGATGTCGTGCTCGGAGATCTCGACCTGCTCCAGGCCAAAGCGCCGTGCCACGGCGAGGAAGATGAGCCCGCCGGCGATGATCGTCGGCGCGCGGTCGGGGTGCAGCCCGGCCACCCGGCGGCGCTGCGCCAGGTCCATCGAGGCCAGCCGGGCGACGATTTCCTCCCCCTCGCTGACCGACAGCTCATAGCCGTGCACGCGGTCGGGGTCATAGGGATCCAGGGACTGCGCGATCGCGGCCAGTGACGTCGCCGTCCCGGCCACGCCGATCCCCCGCCGGACGCGGGCCGACTCCGCGTCGGGCACGGCGCCGGCGATGATCGCCTCCACGTCGGCGGTCAGCTCGCGCTGCTGCTCCTCCGGGGGCGGGTCGTCGTGCAGGTGGCGTTCGGTCTGGCGCACGACGCCGGCCTGGGTGGAGACGTGAAAGCCCGCCTCGCGGCCGTGCCCGATGACCATCTCGGTCGAGCCGCCGCCGATGTCGAACACGAGCGTCGGCGTCGTGTCGTCGGGGTCGCGCTCGCTCGTCGCCCCGAGGAAGGTGAGCCGCGCCTCCTCATCGCCGGAGAGCACGTGGGGGAGAAAGCCGAAGCGCTCCTGCACGGTGCCGGCGAACATCTCGCCGTTGGCCGAGTCGCGCACCGCGCTGGTCAGCACGGCGATCCGCCGGTCGGTCTCACCGTGCGGGGCGATCAGCTGCTCGTACTCCTCCAGCGCGTCGTAGACCCGCTGCATGGCGTCGTCGCGCAGGCGCCCGTCGCGGTCCACCCCGGTGCCGAGACGGGTCACGGTGCTGCGGCGCTCGAGCTCCCGGGTCACGTGGCCGTCGGCGACCTCGGCCAGGTAGAGCCGGGTCGAGTTCGAGCCGATGTCGATCACCGCCACCCGGCT
>DASSZP010000003.1:0-16117 GCA_035713465.1 Solirubrobacteraceae bacterium
CCGCCGGCGGCGTACGGGGTGCTGCCGCCGGCTCCGCCCTGAAGATTGACGTTCGCGCTCACCGCGCCGGCGGGGACGGTGATGTTCTGCCCGGCGCCCGGGGTCGTGCACGAGAAGAGCGTGTCGGCCATCGCCGACGGGGCCGCGACGGCGAACGCGACGGCCGCAATCGCGGCCGGCGCGAGCACGGCGCGAGCGCGGCGGTGTGGGAGGTACGACATGAGCAGGGGCACCCTTCGGATCGGAGAGGCTCGGACGGACGAGCCCTCCCCTATCGGCAGCCCAGACCGCCAGCGTGAATCGGACTGACCGCCGGGGGTTCGGCTAGCGCCCGGTGGAGCGCGGCGCGGTGTTTTCCGCTAGCGGCCGGTGGAGCGGTGCGCGGTGCCCCGGGTGAACCCGGCGCGGCCTCGCTCTGAGCCCTTGGGGCCGCGCGTCGCGCCGTGGGCGGCCGGCGGCGTGCGCTTGATCAGCAGCCGCAGCGCGCGGTCATGAGGCCCCTCGCCCTCCCGGGCGCTGAGCGTGTCCGGGTGCACGGAGCGGAACACCGGGCCCTTCTTGGCGTCGACGACGGCGACCACGGCCTTGGCCGCGCTCGGCGTCTCGAACACGATCCCGTCCAGCGGAGCTCCGCTGCCCGCCACCGTCACGAGGTCTCCGGGCTCGGGCGTCATGCTGACGAGCCTACGCGATCCGCGGTGCGCGGTCATTCTGCGCGGCCGGGCTGCGGGCTCCTGCCGCGGGGCCAACCCCTCCGGGGCGGCGGCAGCAGCGAACGCCGGCTCGATAAGTTGTCGCGCGTGCCGTCGCCGTTGGTCGAGTTCACGCTGCGCCGCCGGCGCTGGATCGCCCTGGGCTGGCTGCTGCTGGCGATCGCGGGCGGCTGGGCCGCGAGCACGCTGAGCAGCCACCTGTCCCAGCGCTTTGACGCGCCGGACCGGCCGGCCTTCCAGGCCAACGCTCAGATCGTGCGCCACTTCGGGACCGGCGGCGTGATCGCGCCGATCGTGCTGGTCGGCCATCGCGGCCAGACCGGCGCGTTGCGGCGGGTGGCCGCCGCGGTGCCGCACGCGCGCGCCGTGATCGGCGGCGGCGGCCTGACCTCCGCCGACGGCACCGTCGTCACCGCGCTCGTCTTCCCCGCGCCCGGGCCCAGGGCGCCGGACACCAACGCCGCCGCGCTGGCCGCGGCCCGCGGCGCCGCGGCCACGGCCCACGTGCAGGTCACCGGGTCGCGGGCGCTGGCCACCGGCTCGCGCTCCAAGGGCGCCGGGCTGCTCGTGGAGACGCTGCTCGGTGGGCTCGGCGCGCTCGTCGTGCTCGTGCTCGTGTTCGGCTCCCCGCTGGCGCTCGTGCCGATCATCGTGGCGGCGATCTCGATCCTCACCACGTTCCTCGTCCTGCGCGGGCTGGCCGCCGGCTTCACCATCTCCTTCGTCGTGCAGTTCCTCGCCGGGCTGATCGGGCTCGGCGTGGCCATCGACTACTCGCTGCTGCTCATCGTGCGCTGGCGCGAGGAGCGCGACGCCGGCGCCGCGCCCGACGACGCGGTGCGTCGCGCGATGGTCACCGCCGGTCACTCGATCTTCGTCAGCGGCATCACGGTCGGCATCGGCCTGATCGCGCTCGTGGCCGTGCCGGTCGCCTTCATCCGCTCGATCGGCGTCGGCGGGATGCTCATCCCGCTGATCAGCGTCGCCGTGACGCTCACCCTGCTGCCCGGCCTGCTGTCCTCCCTGGGACCGCGCCTGGACCGGCGCCGCGACGCCCGCCGGGCCGCCCGCGAACCGCGGACACCGGCCTGGGAGCGGTGGTCGGCGCTCGTCGTGCGCCACCGCTGGGTCGCCGCCGGGGCCGGGCTGGCCGTGATGATCGTCCTCGCCGTCGTGGCCACCGGTCTGAACCCGGGTGAGCCGTCGAGCTTCTCGCTGGCCGCATCGGGACCGGCCCGGGCCGCACTGGACACGATCGCGCGGACGGACCTGGGCGACGGGACGCTGACCCCGATCGAGGTCCTCGCGCCGCAGCGATCCGCCGCGCAGACCCGGCGCCGCCTGGCCTCCATCCACGGCGTCCGGACCGTGCTCGACCCGCCGGGGCCGGCTTGGAGCCGAGACGGGCAACAGCTGCTCGAGGTGCTGCCGTCCGCCGACTCGGCGACCCCGCTCGGGGGCGCCACGCTCGACGCCGTGCGGGCCCGGCACTCGGCTACCGTGCTGGTCGGCGGCGTCAACGCGCAGAACAGCGACCTCACCGACGCGATCTACGGCTCCTTCCCGCTGATGATCGCCCTCATCGCCGTGCTCACCTTCGGTCTGCTCGCGGTCGCCCTGCGCTCGATCGTGCTGCCCCTGAAGGCGATCGCGCTCAACGTGCTCTCGATCGGCTCCGCGTTCGGGGTCGTCGTGCTGATCTGGCAGGACGGGCATGGCTCGCAGCTGCTGGGGAGCCTGCCCGGCACCGGCGCGATCACCAACTGGGTCCCACTGGCCATCTTCGCCTTCCTCTACGGCCTGTCGATGGACTACGAGGTGTTCATCCTCAGCCGCATCCGCGAGGAGTACGACCGCTCGGACTCAACGCCACGGGCGGTCATCGCCGGCCTGAGCCACACCGGCCGCCTGGTGACCAGCGCGGCGCTGATCCTGTTCCTGGCCTTCGTTGCCCTGGGGGCCACGCCCGAGACGCAGATCAAGATCCTGGCCACCGGGCTGGCCGTCGGCATCGCCCTGGACGCGACCGTCGTGCGAGCGCTGATCGTGCCGGCGCTGATCACGCTGCTCGGGCGGGCCAACTGGTGGGCCCCGGGACGGCTCGGCCGCCGGCCCTGAGCCCGAGGCGGGGACGATCCGCCGCGGCGACGCCGTGCACCTGGTCTGAGCAGGGCAGCCGATGCAGGTGCGAGACTGCTCTCGTGGGTCCGGACGCAGCCTCGGCGATCGAGTTCATCGTTGCCCGCAATCCGCAGGTCGACAGCAAGCTGCCCTACCTGGTGCGCCTGCCGGTGGACGGGGGGCTCGTCCTCAAGGCACGAGACACGTGGCCGTCCAGCGCCCGCGTGTACTGCCACCGGTTCGAGGAGCCCTGGCCCACCGACGCGGAGGTGATCGAGCGCGAGCCGGTGCGGCTGTGCCGGCGCCGGGGGGCCGCCGTCGACCTCGTGCTCGAGCGCCGCTCGCACGCGCGCTCGCAGTTCATCTTCACCCAGGTCCGGGGGCGCGACGCGATCTTCTGGCAGACCCAGCGCACGGCGCGAGCGGCCAACCCGGGGGGGCGGGTGCCCCGAGCCCGCGCCCTGCGTGACGCGCTCGCGATCATCGTCGACACGCGCGAGCGCTACCCCTACCGGTTCGCCGGCCTGGCGGTCGAGCGTGTCCGGGAGGCGCTGCCGGCCGGCGACTACGGGGTTCGCGCGCCGGACGGCGCGCTGCTCGCTGTGGTCGAGCGCAAGACGCTTGAGAACCTGGCCAGCTCACTGTCGGACGGCACCCTCGCCTTCCAGCTGAGCCGCCTCATGGAGGTGCCGTTGGCCGCGGTGATCGTCGAAGGGCGCTACTCGGCGCTGCTCGGCTACGAGCACGCACCCGGAGGCTGGCTGGCCGACCAGCTCGTCCGCCTCCAGGCCCGCTATCCGCAGGTCCCGATGCTGTTTCTGGATTCCCGCCGCCACTGTGAGGATTGGACGCACCGCTTTCTGTCCACCGCGCTCGCCGACGGGTCCGCGTTCTGATCAGCCGGACTGGTCCGACGGGTCCGCGTTCTGATCAGCCGGAGTCGTCGGCGTCGTCGCCGGCCAGGGGGGTCAGACCGCGGGCGCGCAGCCATTGCTCGAACATCGGATCGGTCAGCCTCGGGGTGCCGCGGTCGTCGATCACGTCGGCGTTGGCGACCAGGCTCTCCAGCGCGCGGCCGATGCTCGAGCGCTTGATCCCCACCGCGACGGCGGTGTCCTCGCTGTAGAGCGGCGTGGCGGCCACCGCAATCGCCCGAGCCACGCGCCGCTCGTTGGGGGTCAGGGCGCGCCAGATCGCGTTCATCAGCGGGGCCGCGTCAGCGGTGGCCTGCTCCTGAGCGGCCAGCCAGGTGCTCTCGTCCGCCGTGCCCCCGCGCGGCGTGAGCGCCCAGAGGTAGTGGCCGAGCATCATGCTGCGCTGCGGGTGCCCGCGGGCGAACTCCAGCAGCGGGGTCAGCGCGGTGCCCACCTCGCGGCCGGTCCGCGCGAAGCGCGCGGTGACGTACTCCCCGACCTCATCGAGCGGCAGCGGAGCCAGGCTCTTGGGGACAGCCTGGTCCAGCAGCGGTCGCTTGGGATCGGCGAACAGCTGCTGCATCACCCCGGGGGCCGAGCCGGCAAAGGCGTAGGTCGCGGCCTCGCCCTGATGCTGGATGACGCTGCGGATCTTGCCGTCCGCGCCGGGCACGGCGAGCACGTCCTGGATCTCGTCAAAGGCGATCAGGCAGACCGTGCCGTCGCGCTCGAACAGCGCCGCCGGGAGCTCGAGCAGGCGCAGCAGCACCGCTTCGGCGTCGACGTTGGGGCTGCGCTGCAGGGTCGCGGTGAAGCCGCCACCGCCGAGCGAGAGCCCGATGTTCCAGCTGCGCAGCAGCGTGTCCACGCGCCGGCGGACCGGACCCTTGAGCCGGTCGTAGCCGCGCTCGATCCGGACCACGATCTCGGCGATGGAGAGGACGTCCTGCAGATCGACGAGCACGGTGGCCATCCCCTCGTGGTCGGCGGCCTCGAGCACCCGGCGCAGCAGGGTCGTCTTGCCGTAGCGCCGGGGCCCGACGAGGCGGAAGGAGTGACCGCCCTCGGCGAGCGCCAGCAGCTCGTCGGCCTCAGAGTCGCGATCGATCATGTCGTCGGGCGCGAGCGGGCCCGAGAAGCGAAACGGGTTGAGATCGAGGGTGCGTGCCACCGGGATGATTGTAGCGCCTCGCATACACTGCGCATGCGATCTCGTTGACAAATTGTATGCAGAATCGCATGCAGCGTGTATGCAGCGCGCCGACGGCGGCCCGGAGTAAGCTCGGGCTCATCATGCGCGACGACGTCCGCCAGGCGCTGGCCATCGGGCCCTCCTCGACGATGCAGGAGCGGACGATCGACATCACCACGACCGGCCGCAAAACCGGCCAGGCTCGCCGGCTGGAAACCGTCTTCTACCGCTTCGACGACGAGATCTACCTGAGCGGCATCCCCGCCTCGCGCCCGCGCGCGTGGCTGCTCAACATGCAGGCCCAGGCTCACTTCACGTTTCACCTCAAGCACGAGGTCACCGCCGATGTGCCGGCCAGCGCCGAGGTCATCACCGACCCCGAGGAGCGGCGGCGGATCCTCTCCGTGTTCGTGGAGCAGTTCAACGCGCGCCGCGATCCCGACGGCCCGTATCCGGTCGCGGTGCTCGACGAGTGGGTGGCCGACAGCCCGCTCGTGCGGGTGAACTTCGCGCCCGACGCCTGACCGCTGCGCGCCGGCCGGGCTGACCAGAACCTTCACATCCCGCGCCGGTGGCTTGTTACCGTCGCTCTGCTTTCCCGTGCCTGGACTCGACCCCCTGACCACACCGCTCGAACGCCGGCCCGGGGAACCCGCCGGCGGGGACCGGCGCGGACAGACCCGCCGCGGCTTCATCGCCCACGGCGCCGGCGCGCTGGCCGGGGCCACGCTGGGCGGCCCGCTGCTGCTGGGCGGCGCGCCGGCCCTGGGTGCCCCACGGGCGCGCCGGCCCTCGGTATCCGACGCGCTGCAGGTGCTGGGCCGCACGAGCCTGCGCCACCCCGAGTCGCTCCCCGCGCCGGCCCTGCCCGCGGGGGTCGACACGATGCCGCAGATCGAGCACGTCGTCGTGCTGATGCTGGAGAACCACTCCTACGACAACTTCCTCGGGATGCTCGGGCGCGACCGCGGCCAGCGGCCCCGCGGCGACGGGTTCACGCTTGCGCGGGACGGTCTGCCCACCGCCGCCTGCCCGTACCCCGACGGCCGCCTGCAGCGCGCGTTTCGCATGCCGACCACCTGCCAGCTGCCCGGCCAGCCCAGCCAGGAGTGGACGGCCTGCCACGTCGCCTTTGACGGCGGTGCCAACGACGGGTTCGTACGCGCGCCGGTCTCCCCCACCACCTCGGAGATCTGCGGTCCGGTGGCCATGGGCTACTGGACGGCGGCCGATCTGCCCTTCACCCACGGGCTGGCCTCGAGCTTCCCCATCGGCGACCGCTGGTTCTCCAGCTGCCTGGCCCAGACCGACCCCAACCGGCGCTTTCTCATCGCCGCCACCTCGAGCGGGATGACCGGCGACGTGGGCGGCAACCCGGAAGGCGACGCCGGGCTGGGCGTGCCCGCCAACGGCACGATCTTCAACCGCTTCACCGCCGCGGGCGTCACCTGGGCCGACTACGCGGCCAACAACACCACTGGCGCGACGCTGAACCTCTACCCCGGCAACGACGGCGCGTACCTGACCACCAACGTCAAGCCGCTCGCGCAGTTCTTCACCGACGCCAGGGCCGGCACGCTGCCGAGCTTCAGCCTCATCGACCCCGACTACGGCACCCAGTCACAGGAGAACCCGCAGAACATCGTCGCCGGTGAGGCGCTGCTCGCGCAGGTCGTCGATGCCGTCGGCCAGTCGCCGGCCTGGCGGCGGACGATGCTGATCGTCACCTACGACGAGCACGGCGGCTACTACGACCACGTGCCGCCCCCGGCGGCGATCGCGCCCGACGCGATCGGACCGCAGGTCCTACCCGGCGAGTCGACCTACGACGGCTTTGCCCGCTACGGGTTCCGCGTTCCCGCGGTCGTGGTCAGCCCCTACGCGAAGACCGACTACGTCAGCCACGTCGTCTATGACCACACGTCGATCCTGGCCTTCGTCGAGCGCAAGTGGAACCTGCCCGCGCTGACCTACCGTGACGCCAACGCCAACGATCTGACCGACTTCCTGAATCTGCCGGGCATGGCGGCCGGAAACCCGACCTTCCCGGAGCTGCCCATGCTCCCGGGGCCGGGCGAGAACCCACAGACCCTGGCCTGCGCCAAGTCGGGCCCGGGACAGATCCCGCCTGCCCTGCCCCCGCCGCCGCCCGCGCCGCGGGCGACGCCGATCCGTGTCCAGCTGCGCGATCTGGGCGTTCGCCGCCATCGCCACGGGCTGCTGCTCGAGCTGCGCACCTCACACGGCGCGCTCACCGGCCTCGAGGTCGAGCTTCACCACGGAGCGCGCCGCGTCACCCGGGCGGCGCTGCACAGGCTCACCACGCACGAGCACCCGCTCGTGCTCCGCGTCAGGGCCCGCGCCCCCAAGCCCGGGCGCTACACGCTGATCGTCCGGCACGGCCGGCGGGTCCTGCTGCGCCGCGCGATCCGGATCCGCTCGCGCGGCTAGGCGGGCGAGGTCTCGACCTCGAACCAGACCGTCGTTCCCTGCGCCCGGCTGACCCCCCAGCGCCGGGCCTGCTTCTCGAGCAGGAACAGCCCGTACCCGCCGTCCACGCGATCGGGGTCGCGCGGCTGCGCGGTGAAGCCGCTGCCCTGGTCGGTGACCTCGACGCGGACGAACGCGGCATGCAGCCAGGCGGCGAAGCGGACGGGCGCCGAGCCGGGGGCATCGGCGTGGACGACCGCGTTGGTGACGATCTCTGAGACGAGCAGCAGCAGGGTTGACAGGACAGCGCCGCTGAGGTCGCGACCCTCACAGAAGCCGGTGATTGCGGCCCGGGCAACGGACGGTGCCCCCGGGTCGCGGTCCAGCGACAGCGCGAGATCAGCCGGAGGTTGCTCTCCGTCGACGCTCACGGGCGCGGGGTTCACTTCGGACTGCCCTCATCGAAGGGCAGGACGGCGTCCATCCCGGTGATGCGGAACACGAGCTGTGCCGCTTCGCCCTCCGGCGCGAGGAGCCGCAGGCGCCAGCTGGCCTGCTCGGCCCGCTGGCTGAGCTCGATCACCGACCGCAGCCCGGTCGAGTCGATGAAGTCGAGCCGGCGCAGGTCGAGCGTGAGCTCGCTGAGGTCCGGATCGACGGTTGCCTCGACGCGCTCGGCCAGCACGCCGACACTGCCGATGTCAAGCTCGCCCGTGACGGCCAAAGTGAGCCGGTCGCCGTCGCGGGTGTCGGTGATCTCGAACTTGGTCGGTCTAATCATTCGCGCCCGCTCCCGCCGGGGCGGCCACCGTGTCCGGTGTCGCCGGGGGATCGTCGCCTCCGGCGTCGACGGATGTGTACCGGACGGCGAGGATGGCCACGTCGTCGGCGTGAGGGCCGACCTGGAAGGCGGAGATCGCCTCGACCAGCGCGGCCACGACCCCAGCCGCGGGCTGGTCGCGGTGCGCGGCGAGAACGGCGGTGAGCCGCTCGGCGCCGAACCGCGCGCCGGACTCGTCGCAGGCGTCGGTCACCCCGTCGGTGTACAGGACCAGCGTCGTTCCCGGGCTGAGCCGCACGGTGGTGTCCTGCCAGCGCAGGTCGGGCAGACCGCCGAGCAGCGGCCCGTGCTCACCCAGCGCGGTGATGCTGTCGGCGCTGACCTGCAGGGGTAGCGGATGGCCGCCGGCGGCGAGGGTCACCTCGTCGCCCCGCAGCCGCACACACAGGGCCGTGCAGATCGACATGGCTCCGGTGCGGCGCAGGGTGCCGTCCAGGCGGGCCAGCAATGCCGCCGGGCTGGAGACGAACTCCGAGGCGGTGCGCAGCGTGTGACGGGCCAGCGAGGTGAGCGCAGCTGCCTCCACGCCCTTGCCGGTGACGTCGCCGATGGTGATCATCCAGCCGTCGTCGACCGCCCACGCGTCATAGAAGTCTCCGCCCACCTCGGTGCCCTGGACCGCGGGCAGGTAGGCGCTGGCCAGTTCGTAGCCGTCGATCTCCGGAAGCTCGGTGGGGATCAGGCTCTCCTGCAGGACCCGGGCGATCCGCGCGCGCTCCCCGAACAGCCGGGCGTTCTCGATCGCGACCGCGGCGCGCGCGGCGATCTGCTCGGCCACCGCGAGATCTGAGCTCTCGAGCGCCCGCCCGGATTCGGCGCTGACCATCGTCAGCGCGCCGAGGATCTGGCGCCCGAGCTTCATCGGGACGAGCACGACCGAGCGCATCCCGACCTTGCGCAGCAGCTCGAGGTGGTGCTCGTCGGCGGCGCTGCGGCGCAGCAGCTCATCCGGGATGTCGGGGTAGAGGATCGGCTCCCCGGTCCGCTGTACGGCCCCCAGGCCCTGATCGGGATCAAGGCGGTCCGGCCGGTAGGCGCGCAGCTCCTCGGCCAGGGCCACGCGCGCCGGATCGGTGTGCGCGACGGCGACCGGGACGCGGTCCCCGTCCTCGTCGAACAGATCGACCGCGCACCAGTCGACGATGTCGGGCACGGCCAGCTCGGCCACGGTGCGCAGCGTCTGCTCGTAGTCCAGGGAGGAGGCGAGCAGCTCGCTGGCCCGGGCCAGGAAGGCCGCGCGCCGCTCGGCGCGCTTGTGCTCGGTGACGTCCTCGATGACCATGATCGTCGCCTCCACCGTCCCGTCGGCGCCGAGCAGCGGAGCGGCCTTGAGCAGGTTCCAGCGCTCCTCGTGGGTGCGCTGGTCCACGGTGCGGATCAGCAGCGGCTCGGCCTCCTCGCCCCGCAGGATGCGCACCGAGGGGACGTCGTCCATCGAGAGCTCCGTCCCGTCCTCGGCACGGACCTCGTAGGCGTCCATGATCTGCTCGGCGGAGGTCTCGCGCAGCTGCTGCACCGAGTCCAGCCCCAGGTAATCCAGGCCGGCCCGGTTGGCGTAGATCAGCCGGTGATCGCGATCGCGGATGGTCACGGGATCGCTCAGCGCCCCGACGATCGCGTCGAACTGCCGCTGGCTGCCGTGCAGGGCCTGGCGCAGCTCCTCGACCAGTCGGCCGCGCTCGCGATCGGCCTGGACCCGGTCGGTGACGTCCTGGATGAAGGCGCTGAACAGCCAGCCCGGCTCCTGGGGCAGCGCGGAGATGGTCATCTCCACCGGGAACTCGGTGCCGTCCGCGCGCAGCGCGGGCATCTCGATCCGGCGGTCGAGCATCGCCCCGGTCCCGTCGGCGAGAAAGCGCTCGATGCCCGCCTCATGGGCGGCCCGCAGGCGCTCGGGAATGATCAGCGACGCGACGGGCCGGCCGAGGGCCTGCTCGGCGCTGATGCCGAAGATCCGCTGGGCGCTCGGGTTCCAGTAGGTGACACAACCACGCTCGTCGAGCCAGATGACCGCGTTGTGGGCCCGGTCAAGGACGAGCTCGGTCAGCGTCGGGGCCATCGGCGGGGATTATTGCGTCCGGGGATGGGCCTGTGGCGCGGGCTGTCGGTGGTTCCTTCCAGGCGGGTCAGGCCGCGGACTGGGCTCCGGCCGCGGGGGCGGGCGAAGAGACACCCGAGCCCAGCGTGTAGCTGAGGTGTCCTCCGAGCCATCCGCCCGCGCCCAGCGCCGCCGTTCCGGCCACTGAGAGCAGCCGGCCGCGCCCGCGATCGCCGCGCCGCCGCGCGCGGTAGGAGCCGATCATCAGCGTCGCCGCGGTGCCGTTCAGGGCGGCGTGGACGAGCCCGGAGCGCCGCACCGCGGGGCTGTCGGCCTCGGCGTCGGCCCAGTCCGACCAGCCGGTGACCGCGGCGGCGCCGGCGGCGAGCAGCCCGGTGAGGATCAGCCGGTCGGCGGCACCGCGGCTGTCCCGGCCACCCGTCCAGTCCAGGATCGCCGCGCTCGTCCACGCGCCGACCGGCACGTCGGTGACCAGCGGGTGCAGGGCGTGGCCGAGCCACGTGCCGCTCAGCAGATCCTTGGCCGGACCCGCCGGCAGTGCGGTGTTGACGACCCCCGCGGCGGCCCCGGCCGGGCCGTCGAGGGCGGTGATCGATTCCAGCCGGGCGGCGAGCGTGTTCAGCGGTGAAGGGGACATGCGCAGGGCCTACCCGAATTCGCCGCGCATCAGCAGGACGTTGCCCGCCGCGACCGGGTAGAACCGGCCGCGTGAACGCACAGCGAACCCCCCGGCGCGCGTGGCTGACCTTCGGGCTCGGCGTCACCGCCTACGCGGTGGCGGTGTTTCAGCGCGCCTCGCTGGGGGTGGCGGGCGTCGAGGCCCAGCACCGCTTCCACACCTCGGCCGCGGTGCTCAGCCTGTTCAGCGTGCTGCAGCTGGCCGTCTACGCCGGCCTGCAGGTCCCCGTCGGCGTCGTACTGGACCGGGTCGGGCCTCGGCGCCTGGTCGCCCTCGGGGCCGTCACCATGGGCGTCGGTCAGGGCGTGCTGGCCACCGCGCATGCGGTCCCGCTGGCCGTGATCGGTCGGATCATGGTCGGCGCCGGTGACGCGATGACGTTCATCAGCGTCCTGCGCCTGATCGCCGCGTGGTTTGCCCCGCGCCAGGTTCCGCTGCTCACCCAGCTGACCGGCATTCTCGGGCAGCTCGGGCAGATCGTGGCCGCCTACCCGCTGGTGGCGCTGCTGCAGGGCGCGGGCTGGAATACCGCCTATCTCATCGCCGCCGCGGCCGGGCTGCTCGTCGGCGTGAGCGTGATCGTCTCGCTCCGCGACACCCCGCCGGGCGCGCCGCCGCTGGCCGCCCCCGCGGGCGGGCGCGAGGCGCTGCATCACCTGGGCCACGCCTGGCGGGAGCCGGGGACGCGCCTGGGGCTGTGGACTCACTTCGTCACCCAGTTCTCCGGCACCGTGTTCGCGCTGCTGTGGGGCTATCCGTTCCTCGTCGTCGGGGAGCGCCGCAGCCCGGCGCTGGCCGGCGTGCTGATCACCCTGCTCGTGCTGGTGGCGATGATCGTCGGTCCGGTGCTCGGCCACCTCGCCGGACGCTTCCCGTTCCGGCGCTCGGCTCCGGTTCTGGCCATCCTCGGCTCGACCGTGGCCGTCTGGACGGTGGTCCTCGCCTGGCCTGGTCGCGCGCCGCTCGCGCTGCTGATCCTGCTCGTGGTGGTGCTCGCCTCAAACGGCCCGGGCTCGCTGATGGGCTTTGACTACGCCCGGACCGAGAACGAGGCCGAGCGGATCGGCTCGGCCACGGGCATCGTCAACGTCGGCGGCTTCGTCGCCTCGCTGATGACGATCGCGCTGATCGGGATCGTGCTCAGCCTGCTCAGCCGCGGCGGTCCGACCAGCTACACGCTGGATGACTTCCGGCTGGCCTTCTGCGTCCAGTACCTGTTCTGGGGCGTGGGGCTGGTCGGCCTGCTGCGGGCCCGGCGGCGGCTGCGGACCGTTCGCGGGTGGGAGCTTGATCCGTTTCATCAGGCGGTGGCCCGCAAGTACCGCGACCGGCGGGACGACCGCCTTGGTGAGTGAGCGGCCGCCGTGCGCGCGGCGCTGTCCCGGCGCCGGACGCGCAGATCCCTGACACTGATGCCCGGGGCGCGCACAGCGGTCCTCTAGGTTCAGAGGGTGACCACGCACGCCCCCGATCCGACCGAGCTCGGGCCGCCGGCGCCGCGGCCCGCGCGCCGCTGGGGGCCCAAGGCCTCGACCGCGGTGGCGGTCGCCTACGTGAGCGGGATCTTCGTCACGGCGATGGACATGCACATCGTCAACGTCGCCCTGCCGACCCTCAGCCGGACCTTTCACGCGCCGCTGCCCGACGTGCAGTGGACGGTGATCGCCTACCTGCTCACGCTCGCGGTGGTGATCCCGGCGTCGGGCTGGATCGGTGACCGGGTCGGCACGCGCCGGACGTTTCTGGTCGCGCTGGCCATCTTCACCGCTGCCTCGGCGCTGTGCGGGCTGGCGCAGAATCTCGGTGAGCTGATCGCCGCGCGGGCCCTGCAGGGGGTCGGCGGCGGGATGCTGACCCCGACCGGCACCGCGATGCTCTACCGCGTCTTCGGCCCGGCGCAGCGCGCCCGCGTGGCGCGGACGCTGATGATCCCGATCCTCGTCGCCCCCGGCACCGCGCCGATCCTCGGCGGGGCGCTGACCCAGTCGATCTCATGGCGATGGGTGTTCCTGGTCAACATCCCGATTGGTCTGGCCACGCTGGCCTTCTCCTACCTGTTCCTGCCCGCCGAGCCGCCCCAGCAGGGCGGCCGGCTCGACGTCCGCGGGCTGATCATCTCCGGCTGCGGCCTGAGTGCGCTGCTCTACGCGATCAGCGAGGGGTCGGTGCTGGGCTGGGGCTCGGCTCCGATCGCGCTCAGCGGCCTGGGCGGCGTGGGCCTGCTCGCCCTGTTCGTCCGCACCACGCTGGGCCAGAGCGACCCGCTGCTGCGGCTGGGCCTTCTGCGCGACCGGCTGTTCCGGGCCACCAACGTCGTCTTCGCCCTGAGCACCGGGCCCTTTCTGGCCAGCCTGTACCTCACGCCGATCTTCCTGCAGGAGGTGCTGCACCAGTCGCCGGTCAGCTCGGGCACGACCACCTTCGTGGAGGCCGTCGGCGTGGCCATCGGCGCCCAGACGCTGGGGCGGCTGTATCCCCGCGTCGGCCCGCGGGTGATGGCCGGCGTCGGCGCCGGCGGCCTGGCCATCTACCTCGCGCTGTTCCTGCTCGTCGACGCCCACACCAACCTGTGGCTGGTGCGGGCGCTGATGCTGTTCGGCGGGCTGGGCAACAGCGGCGCGTTCCTGGCCGTGCAGACCTCGATGTTCACCACCATCTCCGGCGGCGACACCGGGCACGCGTCGGCGATCTACAACACGCAGCGCCAGTCGACGATCGCGCTCAACGTCGCCGTGGTGACGACCGTCGTGGCCGGCGTGGGCGGCAGCCAGGTCATCGCCTTCCACGACGCCTACCTGGCCGGCGCGGTCATCGCCCTGCTGGGCACGCTGTGTGCCTGGACACTGATCCGCACCGATGACGCACGGTCGACGATGGACGCGGCGGTCTGAATCCCGGCCGACGCGCGGCGCGTCTGCGCGGATGGGTTGCTCTCTGGGCCGGCCTTCCCCGCTGGGTTCCTCCGCGTCATCCGGGCCGAGCGTGCACAACGCGCCAATCCACGGGTCCGACCGGGGATCTGGGCGTGAAATGCACCTCCTGGCGGGCATTCTGTGCCAATCCATCGGTGGACTGCGCGGTTTGTCATGTTCTGCACTATGTCCGTGTGCCGTTGAGCCAGCGATCCGCGCCAGGCGACCATAGGATCCGCGCATGGCCGACTCGCCCGCCACCGAGCTGTACGGGCTGCCGCTGGCTGAGTTCATCCCCGAGCGCTCGGCGCGGGTCAAGGCGCTGCGGGCGCAGAAGCGCCGCGACGAGGCCGCGCAGGTCGCCGCGCTGCGCAAGCCGTCGGTCGCGGCGTGGGCGGTCAACCAGCTGATCCGCACCCAGGGCAGGGCGGTCACGCGGCTGTTTGAGGCCGGGGACGCGATCGCCACCGCCCAGGCCGGCGGGAAGGCCGACGCGCTGAGAAAGGCCAGCGGGGAGCAGCGCGAGGCGATCGACGAACTGATGTCGGGCGCCGAGGGGCTGCTCAGCTCACACGGCCATCCCCTGAGCCCGGTGACGCTCGAGCGCGTGCGGGAGACCCTCCGGGCGGCCTCGATCGACGCCGAATCCCGCGAGCGCGTGGCCGGCGGCTGCCTGACCCAGGAGCTTCAGTTCGCCGGCCTGGGCATCGGAGATCTGCCGATGGTGGCCGCGGACGCGCCCGCCTCGTCCGAGGCTGACGCTGACGGCTCGCGGGGGGCGGGTGGCGCGGAGGCCGCCGAGGCCGAGGCGGAGCGTGAGCGCACCCAGGCGCTCACGGCGGCGCGCCAGGCGCAGACCGAGGCCAGGCGGCGGATGAGCCGGGCGGAGAAGGCGCTGCAGGCCGCCCGCACCAAGCACGAGCAGGCGCAGGCCGCGCTGGACCAGGCCGCCGCGTCCCTGGCCGAGGCGAGCGACCGCGCCAAGCAGGCCGGCGCCGAGCTCGAGCAGGCCGCACGCGCGGTGCGCGCGCTCGATCGCGCGGGCTGACCCTGCGCGCTGAATCCGCCCGTCCCGCGCGGGCGCCCGATGGCCGAGCGACGCGGGTGGCTAGGTTCTGGGTATGCCTTCGATCACGATCACCCATTTCACCGACCCGGGCTGTCCGTTCGCCTGGTCCGCCGAGCCGTCCCGCCGGCGGCTGCAGTGGCTCTACGGCGACCAGCTCGAGTGGCAGCTGCGGATGGTCGGCCTGGCCGAGAGGGGCGAGGAATACCTGGAGAAGGGCTTCACCCCCGAGCGTATGTCGGAGTCGTTTGCGGCTCTGGCCGAGGCGCACGGCATGCCGATGGACACGTCGCTGCGCCCGCGGATGGCGGGGACGATCCCGGCCTGCCGCGCCGTCGTCGCCGTGCGCCGTCACGCCCCCGAGCGCGAGGCGGCGATGCTGCGCGCGCTGCGGATCCTGCACTTCTCCGGATCCCTGCTCGACGAGCCCTCGACGCTCGCCGCCGCCGCGCAGCGCGCCGACGTCGATCCTGGTGACCTGGAGCGCTGGCTGGCCGAGCCCGAGACCGAGGCGCTGCTCGCCGAGGATCTGGCCCAGGCGCGGCGCCCCACCCCGGCCGCGCTCGCTCTGCCCCACAAGCTGGCCGCCACCGATGACGGCGGGTACCGCTACACGTGCCCGTCCTATGAGCTGAGGCAGAACGGCCACGCGCTGAGCGCGCCCGGCTTTGAACCGACCCTCGCCTACGAAGTCGCGATCGCCAACCTGGACCCCGAGCTGACGCGTCGCGAGGACCCCGAGGACGTGACCGAGGTCCTGCGCTGGGCCGGTGAGCCGCTGGCCTGCGCCGAGGTCGCCGCCGTCTGCGGGATCAGCCTCGACGAGGCGCGCGAGCAGCTACAGGCGGTCGCCGCCCAGGAGCAGATCGGGCAGGATGGCCTGTGGAGCGCGGTCCCCGTGCACGCCTGACCGGTTCCGGGTCAGCTGCTGCGGCTCGCGGCTGAGCTCTTCGGGGCCCGGGCCTTGGCCTGGCGCGACCCGTTTGCGCGTGTCGGGGGCTCGGGAACGGTGGCCAGCAGCTCGGCGATCCCCTCCTCAATCCCGGCGCAGAGGACGTTGATGTCCGGTGCGGTGTCGAGGTCGCCGGTGACGCCGAAGTTGATCCCGCCGTCGTAGGAGAAGATGGCGATCCCGATCCGGACGTGGCCACCGAGGGGAACGAACGGGAACGCCTCGAGCATGCGCGCGC
>DASSZP010000004.1:0-23383 GCA_035713465.1 Solirubrobacteraceae bacterium
AGCCGGGGGCGAACTACCAGCGGTAGTGGGCGAAGGCCTTGTTGGCCTGCGCCATGCGGTAGATGTCGTCCTTGCGCTTGTAGGCGGCGCCCTGCTGCTGCTGGGCGTCGAGCAGCTCGTTGGCGAGCCGCTGGGCCATGGAGCGCTCACGACGATCGCGCGCGAAGCTGACCAGCCAGCGCACGGCCAGGGTGCGGGCCCGGCGGGCGGGCACCTCGACGGGCACCTGGTAGGTGGCGCCGCCGACGCGGCGGGAGCGAACCTCGAGCACGGGGGTCAGAGCCTTGACCCCGGCCTCCAGGACCTCGGGTGCCGGCTTGCCGGTGCGCTCCTCGAGGATGGCCATCGCGTCGTAGACGATCCGCTCGGCGGTGGACTTCTTGCCGTCGAGCATCACCTTGTTGATGACCTGCTGGACGAGACGACTGCGGTGAACGGCGTCCGGCTCGATCGGCCGGATCTGGGCGGCGGCGCGGCGGGGCATTACTTGGCCTTCACGCCGTACTGCGAGCGCGCCTTCTTGCGGTCGGTGACGCCGGCGGCGTCCAGGGTGCCGCGGATCACCTTGTAGCGGAAGCCGGGAAGATCCTTGACGCGGCCGCCGCGCACGAGCACGACCGAGTGCTCCTGAAGGTTGTGTCCCTCGCCGGGGATGTAGGCGCCGACCTCCATGCCGTTGGTGAGCCGGACGCGCGCGACCTTGCGCAGCGCCGAGTTCGGCTTCTTGGGCGTGGTCGTGTAGACGCGGGTGCAGACGCCGCGGCGCTGCGGCGCGGCGACCTTCTTCTTGCGGCCCTTGCCCGACTTGAGGCCCGGGGTGGCGAGCTTCTTCTTGGGCGCGGTGCGGCCTTTGCGGATCAGCTGGCTGGTGGTCGGCATGCGACGGCGCAGATTAGCAGGGGGCGCCGCGCGGGCGCCCCCTGTCGAACGCTGTTTTCAGGCCGAGACCCCGGCGAGCACCTCGTCGACGTCGGCGTGCGGCACCCCGACGGCGTCGGCGACCGGCTTGTAGGTGACCTGGCCGCCCGCGACGTTGACCCCGAGCTTGAGGCCCGGGTTGGCGTCCACGGCCTTGTGCACGCCGTCGGTGGCGAGGTGGATCACGTACGGCATGGTCGCGTTGGTCAGCGCATAGGTCGAGGTGATCGGCACCGCGCCGGGCATGTTGGCCACGCAGTAGTGGGTGATCCCGTCGACCTCGTAGGTGGGGTCCGAGTGGGTGGTGGGACGCGAGGTCTCAAAGCACCCGCCCTGATCGATCGAGACGTCGACGAGCACGGCCTGCGGCTTCATCAGCTTGAGCTGCTCGCGAGTGATCACGTGCGGGGCACGGGCGCCGTGCACGAGCACCGCGCCGATGACCAGGTCCATGTAGGGCAGGCGCTCCTCGATGTCCAGGGTCGAGGCGAAGCACGTGTCGGCCCGGCCGCCGAAGGCGATGTCCAGCTCGCGCAAGCGGTCGATGTTGCGGTCGAACACGAACACCGTCGCCTCCATGCCCAGCGCGATGAAGGCGGCGTTCATGCCCACGACGCCGCCGCCGATGACCATCACGTTGGCCGCGGCGACCCCGGGGACCCCGCCGAGCAGGATGCCGCGGCCGCCGAGCGGCTTCTCGAGCATGAACGCACCGGCCTGGGTGGCGATCTTGCCCGCCACCTCCGACATCGGGGCGAGCAGGGGCAGGCGCCCGCGGCTGTCCTCGATCGTCTCATAGGCGATGCAGGTCGCCCCGGATTCCATCAGCCCCCGGGTCTGGTCGGCGTCGGCGGCCAGGTGCAGGTAGGTGAACAGCGTGTGGTGGGGCCGCAGCCGGGCGATCTCCTCGGGCTGGGGCTCCTTGACCTTGACGATCATGCTCGCCTCACTGAACACCGCGTCGGCGTCGGGCAGGATCGTCGCGCCCTGGGCGGTGTACTGCTCGTCGGTGATCGCCGAGCCCTCGCCGGCGCCGTGCTGGATGACGACCTCGTGGCCGGCGTCGACGAGCTCGCGCACGCCGGATGGGGTGAGGGCGACGCGGTACTCGTCGGTCTTGACCTCACTGGGGACGCCGACCTTCATGCCACCAGCTCCCGGCCGCGCAGGGCCAGCCAGAACTCGATCCGGTCACGAGCCGAGCTGAGGTTGCGCCCGGTCAGCTCCTCCACGCGCTTGATCCGGTACCTGAGCGTGTGGCGGTGGCAGTAGAGGCGGCGCGCGGCGCGCTCCCACTGCCCGTTCTCCTCGATGAACGCCTCCAGCGAGCGCATCAATTCACCTCCGTAGTGTCCCTCGCTGGCCTCTATCGGCCCGAGGATCGAGTCACAGAACAATTTGAGGGCTTCGTCCTCCTGCAGCGAGAGCAGCAGCTGAAAGGAACCCAGGTCCTTGTAGGTGGCCACGGAACCGGTGCTCGGCCCCTGCCCGTTCGTGCTTCCGTTGCCGTTGGCGTGGTGGCCGCCGACCCCGAGGGCCAGCGCCTCCACCGCGCATCGGGCCTC
Organism: Solirubrobacteraceae bacterium; assembly: GCA_035713465.1. GTDB lineage: Bacteria > Actinomycetota > Thermoleophilia > Solirubrobacterales > Solirubrobacteraceae > Palsa-465. Next base: position 2,484 of record DASSZP010000004.1, read on the forward strand.
GTGGAAGCTGCGCCGCGCGTCGGCGCCCGGCATGGCGCGACCCACGCCGACCCGCAGGCCGGCGCCGATCGCCGTCTCGAGCCGGCGCAGCACGCGCGCGGCCAGCCCGAACAGCTCGTCCTCGTCGCGGCCGGCGACCAGCGCGCAGGTCAGGCTCTGCGTCGAGGCGACCAGGCCGGGTGAGGCCTCCTCGCGCAGGGCGAGAACCAGGGCGTCCTCCACCGTGCCGACCGGGGTCCGGTCGCCGGGAGCGGTCTGGACGGCGATGGCGGCGATCCGGTCGGCGAGGCCGAAGGGCTCCAGGCGACGGGTCAGCTCGGGCCCGGCCAGATCCCCCCCGACGACCGCGGACAGGACGTCCCCGGCCAGCCGCCGCTCGGTGTCGCCGGCGACCCGGCCGCGCAGCAGCTCGAGCGCGACGATGATCACCGCCTGGTGCAGGGTGAGCCGGTCGAAGTCGCTGAGGGGACCGGAGTCCTTGATCGCCACCAGCCATGCCTCGGGCGTGCGCTCACGGTTGGTGCCGGTGGCGCCGTCGGCCGATACGGGCAGAGCGAGGGCGCGCTCGGCCTGATCGCCGAGCGGGGGCAGGAACGCGCGGTGCTCGTCCCGGCGCGCGCGTTCGAGCAGCGCCGTGCGCAGCGTATCCACCGTCTCGGCCTCGATCTCGCGCCGGAAGGCGCGGGAGACCAGCGGCTCGCCGCGGGCGTTGAAGACGAGCACGGCGGCTCCGGTCAGCGTCGACAGCGTGCCGGCCAGCGCATCGAGCCCCCGTTCGGAGAGCACGATCCGCTCCAGGCGCTCGTGGGCGGCGATCGCCCGGCGCATGACCGCGTACTGCTCGTTGACGAGCTTGGAGAACGCCGCCTCGGTGACGGCGATGAACGGGACGTCGTAGGGGACCTCGAAGACGGGGAAGTCGCGCTGCACCGCGGCCTGCAGCAGAGCGGCGGGGACCGTCTCGTGGGTGAAGCCGGTGCCGAACCCCAGTCCCGCGAGCTGGTGGTCGGCCAGGCGGTTGACGAACTCCCGCTGAGCCGCCTCGGTGTGCAGCAGCATCCCGGTGCTGAGCAGCAGCTCACCGCCCGAGAGCCACGGCGTCGGATCCTCGAGCTCGGAGATGTGGACCCAGCGCACCGGCAGCTCGACGGACGCCTCGCCGCAGAGCAGGCGGACGTCGAGACCGTTCAGGAGCTCTGAGACGGTGAGCATGCGCTTGTCGTCGGGGTGGCGCCGGCGATCAGCCGGCTACGCCTTGTGCGCGTGCATGCGTTCGTGGGCCTCGGTGAGGACGGGGCGCAGGATGCCCTCGATCTCCTCGAACTGCTTGGGGCCGGCGATCAGTGGCGGCGACAGCTGGATGACCGGGTCGCCGCGGTCGTCGGCGCGGCAGATCAGCCCGCGACGGAACAGCTCTCCGGAGAGGAAGCCGCGCAGCAACGTCTCTGACTCCTCGTCTGACCACTGCTCGTCGGAATCCTGGTCCTTGACGAGCTCGACGGCCCGGAAGTACCCGGCGCCGCGCACGTCGCCGACGATCGGGATGTCACGCAGCGATTCGAGCATGTTCTGAAAGTCGTCCTGGTGCGTGCGCACGTTCTCCAGGATCCCCTCGCGCTCCATCGCGTCGAGGTTGGCCAGGGCGATCGCGGCGCACACCGGGTGCCCGGCGAAGGTGAAGCCGTGGTTAAAGCTCGCGGTGCCGTGCATGAACGGCTCGGCGACGCGGTCGGACGCGATCACCGCCCCCATCGGCGCGTAGGAGCTGGTCAGCGCCTTGGCCGTGGTGATGATGTCGGGCTCAAAGTCGTAGCGGATCGCCCCGAACCACTCGCCCAGGCGACCCCAGGCGCAGATCGTCTCGTCGGAGATCAGCAGCACGTTGTAGTAGTCGCAGATCTCGCGCACGCGCTGGAAGTAGCCCTCGGGTGGGGTGAAGCAGCCGCCCGCGTTCTGGACCGGCTCCATGATCACGGCGGCGACGGTGTCGGGTCCCTCGAACTCGATCCGGTGCGCGACGGTCTCGGCCAGGTCAGACGCGGTGAGGCCGTGGGGCATGCGGAAGGTGTTGGTGTTGGGGACGTGGCAGCCCCCGGGAACCAGCGGCTCGAAATCCTGGCGCAGGCTCGTGATGCCGGTCGCCGACAGGGCGCCGAGGCTGGTCCCGTGGTAGGCGATCTCGCGCGCGATGTGCTTGGTCTTCAGCGGGCTGCCGGTGATCTTGTGGTACTGGCGGGCGAGCTTGAGCGCGGACTCCACGGCCTCCGAGCCGCCGCTGGTGAAGAACACGCGGTTCAGGTCACCGGGAGCCAGCGAGGCGACCCGGGCGGCCAGCTCGATCGCGCGCGGGTGGGCGTAGGACCAGTTGGTGTAGAAGCCCAGCTCCTTGGCCTGCTCGGCGCCGGCCTGCACGAGGTCGGCGCGGCCGTGGCCGATGTTGACGCAGAACAGGGCCGACAACCCGTCGAGGTAGCGGTTGCCGTGTTCGTCATAGACGTAGCAACCCTCGCCCCGGGTGATGATCGGGATCTCCTGATCGTCGTAGGCGCCCATCCGCGTGAAGTGCATCCACAGGTGGCGGCGTCCGAGCTCCTGGAGGGTGCTCTCCTGGGTGCGTTCTGCCTCGTCGGTGCTCGCCATCGGTTCTCCCTCGCTTCGGACGTTTTGTACAACGGTACCGGCGCCGAGTCGGCCACTCAATTGTCCGCTGCGGCGTAATCGTGCCCGGCGGCCTGTCCATCGGCGCGATGCGGGTATCGTGCCGGCCGTGAGCGGACCCGTCTTTCACCGCGGCGGCCGGGGCCGTCCCCTTGTCCTCATCCACGGCATCGGAAGCCGCTGGCAGGTGTGGGAGCCCGTGCTCGGCGCGCTACAGGCCGAACGTGAGGTGATCGCCCTGGACCTGCCCGGCTTCGGAGCGTCGCCGATGCCCGCCGCCGGCACGGCGCCCGGGATCGACTCGCTCGTGCAGCTCACCGGCGCGTTCCTCTCCGACCTGGGGATCGAGCGTCCGGACGTGGCCGGGAACTCCCTCGGCGGCCTGATCGTGCTCGAGATGGCCCGCCGGGGGCTGGTGCGCTCGGCCACCGCGCTGTCCCCCGCCGGCTTCGCCAACCGGGCGGAATCGGCCGGCGCGCGGGGCACCCTGCGGGTCTCGGCCGCGCTGGCCCGCCGGTTGTCGGGCCGCGCCGACCGGCTCATGCGGTCACCGCTCGCGCGGCGGGTCGCCTACAGCGGAACGGTTGCGCATCCCGAGCGGATGTCGGCCGCCGATGCGGCCGCCAACCTGCGCGGTCTCGCCTCGGCGCCCTGGTTCGCGGCCACGCTGCCGACCGTGGGGCCGATGGCCTTTCGGGACGGGGCGCAGATCGCGGTGCCGGTCACGATCGGCTGGGGCACCAAGGACCGGCTGCTGCTGCCCCGGCAGGCGCGGCGGGCGGCGCGGGCGATTCCCAGCGCTCGCGTGGTCATGCTGCAGGACTGCGGGCACGTTCCGATGTACGACGATCCCGCCGCCGTGGCCCGCCTGATCCTCGAGACCTCGGCCTGACCGCGGCGCGACCCGTCCGCGTCAGGGGCAGCGGCGATGCTGGCCCGTCAGCGGGCAGCGCGCCGCGTGCCGGGTCAATCCCGGGCGACCGGCCGCGACGGATCTGAGATCCAGTCGCTCCAGGATCCCGCGTACAGCGCCGCGCCCTGCACCCCCGCCGCCTCCAGGGCCAGCAGCTCATGACAGGCGGTGACTCCCGATCCGCAGTGCACGCCGACGGTCACCCCCGGCCGGGCTCCGAGAGCCGCGAACGCCTCGCGCAAGGCCGCCGGCGACGCGAAGCAGCCGTCCGCGGCCAGGTTCTCCGTCGTGGGGCGGCTGCGCGCGCCGGGAACGTGGCCGGCCACGGGATCGACGGGCTCGGTCGTACCGCGGAAGCGCTCGGCGGCGCGGGCGTCGATCAGCACGCCGTCGCCGGCCGTGCGCCAGGCGCCGTCCGCGTCCAGGACGGGCAGCCGGCCGCCAGCGGCGACGAAGTCGCCGGCCACCGGAGCCTGGGCCGGGCCGCAGGCGAGTGATCCGCCGGCTGCGCGCCAGGCGTCCAGTCCTCCGTCCAGCACGGTCACCGCATCATGCCCGTGGTGTCGCAGCAGCCACCAGGCGCGTGCCGCGGCCAGACCGCCGGTGCCGTCGTAGGCGACCACGGGTCGCCGCGCGCTCACGCCGGCCGACCGCATGGCGGCGCTGAACCGGCCGGGTTCGGGCAGCGGGTGGCGGCCCCCGGCCCCGGAAGCCGCCGGCGGGTCGGCGAGCTCGGCCCCCAGGTCGACGAACACCGCCCCGGGCAGGTGCCCGGCCCGGAACAGATCGTGCCGGGCGCCGTGAGCGAGGTCCCAGCGGACGTCGAGCAGCACCGGGGGTACCGGGCCCTGAAGGGCCGCCTGCAGGTCCGCGGCGCTGATCAGCGGGGAGCTCACGCCCCCATTGTGGCGAGGGCGGTGGAACTAGAGCCAGAGCCGGCGGGGATGCGACAGCGGCGGGGCGAAGCCAGAGCCGGGGGGGATGCGACAGCGGTGGGCTAGGCGAGAGCCGGCGTGACGCCCGACTCGGCGGCCCGGACCGGGCCCGGGGTCAGCCAGGCGGCGACGAGGACCAGCGCGAAGGCGAGGATCTCGGCGATCAGCATCACCGGGTGGCCGGGCAGCGGATCACCGAACACGAGGATTCCGCCGACGATTCCGGAGACGTTGGCCGCGGTTCCGGTGATGGCGATGACCGGGACGGCATCGCCGTCCTGCAGGCCCTTGGCCGAGCTGTAGAAGGCGGCGACCGAGGCGACGACCGTGACCGCCAGCCACGGTGTCAGCAGGCCCATCATGCCCTGGCTTGAGATCAGGCCCGAGATGGCCTTGACGGCCACGTCGGAGACCCCGAAGAGGATGCCCGAGGCCGCGCCGAGCATGAAGCCGTGGTGGCGGACCGGGGCCCCGATGCGGGGGCCGGCGATGAGCAGGCTGCCCACGATGAGCAGGCCGCACTCGAAGCCGATCATGCCGGGCAGCGAGAAGCGCGAGTGCGCCCCGTGGACGGCGGGGAGGCTGAAGCCGAGGATGAGCAGGCCGACCGCGGTGAGGATGACCCCCGCCCACTGGCGCCGGGAGATGGACAGCCCGAAGGTCCGCTCGGCCATGATGGCCAGCAGCACGACGCCGCCGGCCAGCACCGCCTGGACGATCGAGAGGGGAGCCACGGCCATCGCGGCGACATGGAAGATCCAGGCCGAGGCGGCGATCAGCATGCCCAGGCTGAAGAGCTTGGAGGCGAACAGAGCCTTGCCGCTGCGCAGCGGATGGCGGAAGTCGACGGGCGGAGCGGCGCAGGCTCCGCGGTGCTTGAACAGGAAGCCGACGTTCGTGGTCAGGGCGCAGGCGAGCGCGAGAATGATGCCGAGGATGGGGGTCATTGGTTTCTGGAGGCGAGCCGGGGCTTTCGGAGAAAGCCGTCTCTCTCTGTGTCGGCATCGGCCGGGCTCACTTGAGCGCTGTGGCCGAGGTGTCCACGAACAACTGGGACGGCCGGAGCAGAGTACCGGGCTCGGGGTGGCCAGGTACGGTGACGGACCGACATAAGGGCTACCTATGGACCGACCTGTTCTTCTGTTAGACGTCGATGGGGTTTTGTCGTTGTTCGGCTTCCCGGCGGCCTCCCCGCCCGACGGTCACTTCGTCTCCGTCGACGGCATTCCGCACCTGCTCTCATCCGCCTGCGCGGCCCACGTGCTCGCCCTGTGCGGCGATTTCGACCTGGTCTGGTGCACCGGCTGGGAGGAGAAGGCCGATGAGCATCTCCCCCATGTCCTCGGCCTGCCCGGCGGGCGGCCCCATCTCGTCTTCGGACCCGCGCTGGGCCCGGCTCGTCACTGGAAGCTCGAGGCGATTGACGCATTCGCCGGCCAGTGCCGGCCGCTGGCCTGGGTCGATGACGGCCTCGACGCGAGCTGCCGCGAGTGGGCCGCACGCCGGGCGGGCCCGACCCTGCTTGTCCCCACCGACCCCGCGGTCGGGATCACCGCCGCTGACCGGGACCGGCTGAAGGCCTGGGCGTCGCGCCTGTGAGCGGGGTCAGAAGGCGCCGTGGCGCCCGGCGCCGCCCCGGAAGCGCTCGAGCCCGGAGGCGACCTCGGCCAGCGAGCGCAACCCGTGCTCAAACTCCCGGGCGATCGCCTCCGCCTCCTCCCGGCCTTCGGCCTCGAGCACGGACAGCCGGTCCTCGCGCAGGCAGGTCTGCGGGAAGGCGGCCAGCTCCGCGGCCAGCGTCTGCGCCGCGGCCAGGCTCTGCCCAGCGTCGACGACGCGGTTGACCAGGCCGATGCGCTCGGCCTCCTCCGCGCTCACCGGGCGGCCGGTGAGAATCAGGTCCATGGCTCGCGAGGCGCCGATCAGCCGGGGGAGCCGGACGGTCCCGCCGTCGATCAGCGGAACCCCCCAGCGCCGGCAGAAGACGCCGAGCACCGCGTTGCTCTCGGCCACGCGCAGGTCACACCACAGGGCCAGCTCGAGGCCGCCGGCCACGGCGTAGCCGGCGATCGCCGCGATCACCGGCTTGGACAGCCTGAGCCGGGTCGGGCCCATCGGACCGTCCCCGTCGGGGGCGACCCGGTTGCCGTGCGGACCGCCGGCGGCGATCAGGTCCGCGCCCGCGCAGAAGGTGCCGCCCGCCCCGTGCAGGACGGCCACGGCCGCGTCAGGATCGGCGTCAAAGGCCCGGAAGGCCTCGGTCAGGGCCACCGCCGTGGGCCCGTCCACGGCGTTGCGACGCTCCGGCCGCGACAGCACGACGGTGGTCACCGGCCCGTCGCAGGTGACCGTGACGGCGCTCACCGTGCGCCCACCGCCCGCCCGACGAACGTCCGCAGGGCCTGCACGAGCGCCTCGGGGTCCACGATCGCGGCCGCGGCCGGGGCCAGCGGCCCGACCAGCGCCTCGCCGCAGCCGCCGACCAGGGCCGCCGCGGTCAGTTCGGCGTCCTGCTCGGGGAGCTCACCGGCCCGGATCCCGTCGCGCAGCCCCTCGGCGATCACCGCCGCGTAGCGCGAGCGGTAGGCCAGCCGCTCGGCGTCGACCAGGGGGTCGACGGGCTCGGCGATGAGCGCCCAGGCCAGCCGCGGATTGCGCAGCGCCCGCCGGGCGAAGGTGGCGAGCACGTGCGCGAGGCGCTCGGCGGCCGGGGCGCCCGGATCGAGCTCGCGGGCGGCGGCGCGCATCGCGCGCTCCTCACGCGCGCAGACCGAGCGGAACACCTCGGCGAACAGCTCCTCCTTGGAGGGGAAGTGGCGGTACAGGGTGCCGGCCGCCACCCCGGCGCGCTCGGCGATCGCCACCACCGAGGCGGCGCCGTAACCGCCCTCCTCGATCAGGCTCTGCGCGGCGGCGAGCAGCCGCTCGCGCGTGGTACCGGTGATCGCTTCCATCACCGCGTGATCGCCCTCATCACCCGTCGCCGAACGGTGCGTCGCGGGCGGCCACGGCGCTCCTGAAGCCCTCGGCGGCCGCGCGGGCCTGGAAGGCGTAGCCCTCCCGGGTGTGGCGGGCGACGCCGTCGAACACCGTGCCGAGGACCTGGGAGGCGTGCAGGCCCTGGGCGTGGACGGTCTCGTTGACCAGCAGCTTCATCATCTGCAGCTGGTTGAGCGGCATCAGGGCGATCCGCGCCGCGAGCGCGTCCGCGGTGGGGTGCAGCGCATCGGCGGGCGGTGCCTCGATGGCCAGCCCCCACTCCAGGGCCTGCGCGCCGGTGATCAGGTCCCCGGTGAACAGCAGCCGCTTGGCCCGCTGGGGCCCGAGCCGGTGCGCCCACAGGGCCGTCGTCGGCGAGCCCCAGACCCGCGCGGGCGGATAACCGATGCGGGCGTCGGCGGCGATCACGAGCAGATCGCTGCACAGGGCCAGATCGGTCCCGCCGGCCACGCAGAAGCCGTGCACGGCGCAGACCACGGGCTTTGAACAGTGAAACAGGGCCATGAAGGCCCGGACGTTGCGGCTCATCATCGCGTAGTCGACCATCGGGTCCCAGGTCCCCGCCGGGTCGTGGTTGGCCGCCATCACCTCGGGATCCAGGGGTGAGCCGGCCGGCGGCGGGTCCGCCAGTGCGCCCTGCAGGCGGCCCTGGCCCTCGGCGCTCTCGACCAGGTCATAGCCGCCGCAGAAGCCCCGCCCGCGGCCGGAGAGCAGCAGCACCCGCACGGTGGGATCCAGGTCGGCGCGCTCGACCAGCCGCTCGAGCTCTGAGATCAGCTCGCGGTTGAGGCCGTTGCCCCGCTGCGGCCGGTTGAGGGTCAGGCGGGCGATCCCGTCGCCGACCGCGTACTCGATCACCCCCATCGCGAGCTAGACGGGCAGGGCGCGGTCGACGATCGCGCGCGCATCGACCCCGGCCGGCAGCGTGCCGTAGACCCGGCCGCCGTCGCCGCCCAGACGGGCGGCGCAGAACGCGTCGGCCACCGGCGCCGGGGCGTGGCGGACGAGCAGCGAGCCCTGCAGGCCGACCGCGAGGTCCTCGACGATCCGCCGGGCCTGGAATTGGCTGTCGAACAGCCGCTGCTCAGCCGAGGCGCCCTCGCCGCCCGCGAACAGCGCCTGGACCGCCGCCGTGGTCCGATCCAGGTGGGCGTCCAGGCGGGGATCGGCCCCCCGGGCCAGGTCGCACTCGGCCGCGAAGGCGGCCAGGCCCTCGGGGGCGCGGACGGTGGCCCGCAGCACGTCGAGCGCGGCCACGTTGCCCGAGCCCTCCCAGATCGAGTTCAGCGGCGCATCGCGGTACAGCAACGGCATCCCCGAGTCCTCGACGAAGCCGTTGCCGCCCAGGCACTCCAGCGCCTCGGCGGCGTGGCCGGCCGCGCGCTTGGAGGTCCAGTACTTCATCACGGCGGTGGCAAAGCGGCGAAACGCCCCCTCCCCGGGCTCGTCGTAGGCGCGGGTGACCCGCAGCGCGGCCACGGTGGCGGCCTCGGACTCCAGGGCCAGGTCGGCGAGCACGTTGAGCATCGCCGGCTGATCGACCAGCCGGGCGCCGAAGGCCTGACGGTGGCGGGCGTGGTGGATCGCCTCCAGCGTGCCGCGGCGCAGGCCGGCGGTCGAGCCGAGCATGCAGTCCAGACGCGTGTGGTTGACCATGCGGATGATCGCCGGTACGCCCCGGCCCTCCTCGCCGACCAGGCGGCCCTCGATCCCGCGGAACTCGACCTCGGAGGAGGGCAGCGAGCGGGTGCCGAGCTTGTCCTTGAGCCGCTGGAACTCCATGCCCGGTCCGCGCTCGACCAGAAAGCAGGACAGGCCCCCCGGGGCCTGGGCCAGAACGAGGAACACCGCGCAGGGCGGGTAGGAGCAGAACCACTTGTGGCCGTGGATCTCGTAGGCGCCGTCGCCGGCCGGCTCGGCCCGGGTGATGTTGGCCCGCACGTCGGAGCCGCCCTGGCGCTCGGTCATGGCCATGCCGGCCAGCGCGCCGGTGGCGTAGTCGGTGCCGGTCAGCCGGGGCTCCCACCGGGCGGCGAGGTCGGGGGCCCCCTCGCGCAGGGCGGGGATCGCCGCGTAGGTCATGGAGACGGGGCACATCACGCCGTCGTTGGCGTTTGACCACTGCAGGAAGAGACCGGCCCGGACGACGTGCGCTCCGGCCCGCGGCTCGCGCCACGGCAGCCCGTGGATCCCACGGGCGACCGCCCCACCGAGCAGCCAGTGCCAGGAGGGGTCGAGCTCGACCTGATCGATCCGGTGACCGAAGCGGTCGTGGGTGAGCAACCTCGGCTCGTTGCGCTCGGCCCGGCGGCCGTGCTCGCGTGCCTCCTGACTGCCCGCGACCTGTCCCGCCTCGCGCACCCGCTCGATTCCCCACGCGCCACCTTCGCGCTCCAGCGCCTCACGCAGCGCGAGATCGGAGTCCAGCAGGCTGATCGGGGCAAGCGGCGGGGCCTGGTTGAGGACCTCGCGGGCCGGATCGGCGGTCTCAAGCGTTGACATGGGCCGTTCTCCTTCGTCGCTGGTGAATCTCGATTCACACGGTAGTGAATCGTGATTCACATCGCAACATCGCGCCATTAGAAGCATCGCACCGCTAGGTCAGCAGCTCGAACCGCACCTCGAGTGCTCGGTAGGTCTCGGCTGCACGCTGGTCTCGGGTGAACAGCGGCAGATCATGCTCTCTTGCGGCGGCGCCCACCAACGCGTCGTATACCGCGCCCCCGGCCACGCCGACGCTGACCAGCTCATGGGCCAAGACGGCGGACGCCTCGGCGCCCAGATGCCTGGTGTGCGGAAAGCTCACGGCCAGGAGACGCGCGACCGTCTGCGGGCTACGACGCGCCGGCGGCGGCAGCCGAGTGAGGACCGAGTAGGTCTCAAAGGCCGCGTGTCCGGCCAACCCGAGCGCGCGATCGCCAATCGCCTGAAGAGTTGACTCGTGGTGAGAGTGATCGGCGACACTCAGCGCCACGGCGACGCTCGTATCGACGAGCGCAACCGCGTCAGCGCCGCCCGGCATCGCGCGCTGCGCGGACAAACGCGTCGTCGATGGCTGCCCCTTCGGCGGGAATCACCAGCCGACCGTTGCGCTCCTGCAGCCGCTCGCCGGTGACCGGCTCGACGCGGAGGACGTTCCCGTCGGCGGTCATCTCCACCTCCCCGGGACGGAACCCCAGTTCGTCTCTGAGCTGCTTGGGGATGACCACCCGACCTGCCTGATCAAGGGTTGCGCGCATGCCTTGAAGCTACCAAATGCATACCATCTGTTTGGCACCTCGCATCGACACGCCCACCGTCGCGACGCATCGAGGCCCGAGATCTGGACCGCGTGCCGGCGCGGCGCGCCCTGCAGCTGCCAGTACCAGGCAGGCTCCTAGCCGCCGCCCCGGCCGTGGCCAGGAGGGCGACCAGAGCCTGCGCGTGCTCACGCTCCGGCGGTGGCCATCGCTCGTTCGGCGACGCGGTCGGTCGCGTCGTGGGTGCCGCCCAGCAGCCGGCGCGCGAGCTGCGCGCGGCGGAAGAACAGCGGTGCGTCGTGCTCCCAGGTCGCGCCGATGCCGCCGTGGACGTTGATCATCGCCCGGGCGGCGAAGTCCAGCGCCCCTCCGGCGGCCGAGCGCGCGGCGCTGGCCGCCAGCGGGAACTCCTCGGGTGCCGCGCCGCGGGCCCAGCCGGCGTAGTACTGCAGCCCGCGGGTGTTCTCCTGACGGCGCAGGACCTCGGTCAGCTCGTGCTTGATGGCCTGATAGGAGCCGATCGCCCGGCCGAAGGTGAACCGCTCCTTGGCGTAGGCGACGCTCACCTCCAGACAGGTCTGCACGGCACCGAGCGACTCGGCGGCGAGCAGGCCCTGAGCCAGGTACCAGGCGTCGGCGATCGCGTCGGCGCCAACGTCCAGGCGCCGTCCGGTGGCCCCGTCGAGACGGACGTGGGCCAGGGCCCGCGTCGCGTCATAGACGGTGACCGGCTCGACCGTGACCCCGGACGCGTCCGGATCGATCGCCGCCGCGACCGGCTCACCATCCTGCGTGACTCCGACGGCCACGAGCAGGCCGGCGCCGGGGACGTCGGGCACGAAGGCCACCGAGCCGCTGAGTGTGACGCTGTCCCCGTCCACGGTGGCCTGCGGGGCGTCCGCGCGGCCGAGGCCGTGCGGGGGATCGACCGTCCAGCGCGGCTCGGTGTCACCCGGCGGGCGGGCGGGCACGTACACCGGCCGCAGCTCACCGGTGGCGGCCGCGGCCAGCGACTCGTCGCCGGCGGCATCGAGCAGCGCCGTGGCCGGGATGAGCCCGATCAGGGGCACGGAGGCGAGCACGCGCCCGCACTCCTCGGCCACGAGCATCGCCTCGAACGCGCCCAGGCCCGCGCCGCCGTGCTCCTCGGAGATGAGCAGTCCCGGCCAGCCCGCCTCGCAGGCCAGCGGCCACAGATCGGGCAGGGCGTCGGGCTTTTCCAGCGCCTCGCGGGCGGCCTCGACCGTCTTGACGCGTGAGAGCGAGCCGCGGGCGGCCTCGCGCAGCAGGATCTGCTCATCGGAGAGCGCGAAGTTCATTTCGCTGCCCCTTCCTTCTCCTTGGCGCGGAGTTCGGAGAACGGGATGCCCTTGTCCAGGCGCGGCTCGGGCGGCAGGCCGAGCACGCGCTCGCCGATCGTGTTGCGCAGGATCGACTCGGTGCCACCGGCCGACTTCAGGCCGGGCAGGAACGAGATCAGGTAGGCCCAGTCGCTGTCCTGCGCCAGGCCCTGCGGTCCGACCACGTCGGCGCCGAGCTCGGTGGCGCCGATCGCGGCGTTGACCATCGTCACCTTGGCCAGGCCGGCCTCGGGACCGGGGATCTGCCCGCGCGCGAGCGCGGTCAGGGCGCGGTAGCCGTTAAAGCGCACGGCCAGCAGCTCGGTGATGACCTCACCCAGGCGCTTGCGCGCATCGGAGTCCTGGCGCGCCGTGGCGTCATCGCGGATCGTCTCGGCCAGGCGGGTCGGAGAGCCGAAGCCATCCGAGCCGAAGCCGATCGTCAGCCGTTCGTACATGAGCACGGTGAGCGCGGTGCCCCAGCCGTTGCCGACCCCGCCGACGACCGCATCGGCCTCGAGCGTGACGTCATCGAAGAAGACCTCGTTGAACTCGGCCTCGCCGGAGATCTGACGCAGGCCGCGGACGGTGACGCCGTCGGCGTCCATCGGCACGATGAACATGGTCAGCCCCTTGTGCTTGGGCACGTCGGGGTCGGTGCGGGCCAGCAGCAGCCCGTAGGCGGCGAACTGCGCGTTGGTCGTCCACACCTTCTGGCCGTTGAGCGTCCAGCGGCCGTCCTGCACCTGGCGCGCCCGCGTCTGCACGGCGGCCAGATCCGAACCGGCGGCGGGCTCGGAGAACATCTGACACCACACCTCGTCGCCGTGGAGCATCGGGCCCAGGTAGCGGCTCTTCTGCTCGTCGGAGCCGTGGGCGATCAGGCACGGCCCGAGCATCCCGATCCCGATCACGTCGAGGATGCCCGGAACCTGCGCCCGGGCGATCTCCTGGTTGACCGTGACCTGCTCGATCGGGCCGAGCCCGCGGCCGCCGACCTCGGCCGGCCAGGTCACCGCGGCCAGCCCGGCCTCGGCGAGCTTGCGCTGCCAGGTGCGGCGTGCGGCCACGTAGCTCTCGTCCTCGTAGGAGCCCTGCCGGGGCGGCGCCTCGGCCCTGTGCTCGTCCAGCCAGGCTCGCGCCTCTGCGCGATACTTCGCCTGTTCCGGCGTGTCGTTGAGGTCCATACGGTGTCTCCTGTCGCTGACTGGCGCCTGTGAATCGGGGTTCACAACCCTACTTCAACCCTGCCGGAGTGGTCTGGCCGGCCTCCGCGCACCCCCGTCGGGCGGATCATCGAACGGCGCCGGCGCGTGATCTGGCCCGATACCAGAGGCGGCGAAGCGGAGCGGTCCAGCGCATCACGCGGCTCTCCCGCAGCAGCTGCAGCATCTCGGTCGTGCCGGTCAGCTCAGCCTCGACTGCGTCCAGGCGCCGAGACAGAGCCTTCACCTGCGCTTGCGCCTCGGTGTGCGCCCCCTGAGCGGCCTCGACCTCGAGCGACGTCTCAAGCGCGCGGGCGATGAACGCCCGCGCCTGCGGGCCGTCGGGGCGGTCGTTTGCCGGGCGGCATCGGGGCAGCCCGCGGATGAAGTCCTGCAGGCGGCGGTCCAGGACGATCTGCCCGTCATCGATGCCCCGCTGCAGCGCCTCGTCATCGAGCAGCGCGGCCTCGTAGAACTGGCGCAGCCCGTTGTCGCGGAAGATCTGCAGCAGCGTCAGCTGATCTCGGCCCACCTCGGGCGAGCGGTGCTCGAGCGTCTCGTAGCCGGTGCCGATCTGGATCACCTTGCGCTCGAACTGCTCGTAGCTACGCATCGGGAAGTGAAGGACCTCGAGCATCTCGTTGAGGGGTACCGGACGCAGCTGGCCACCGGAGAGCGAATGATTGCCGGGAGCCACGGTCACGTCGGGACGGGCCCGGTGGGCCACCTTCGGCTCCACCGGCCGGCCGATCAGGTTCTGGGACTCGCGGTCGCGGTAGATCAGGCGGGAATAGAACGGGCCGGGGCCGTCGGGACGGGGCAGGAAATTGCGCCGCGACACCTCGATCTGACCGTATCCGGCCGGTATCGCGGAGAACACGTCGCGCAGGTTGCCGGCCAGCGGCCACCAGAACTCGTCGGCATCGTTGTGGATCACCCAGTCAGCCCCATGCTGGCTGAGCGCGAGCCGGGCCATCCGGGTCACCCGCCGGCTCTGGTGATGCTGCTCGCCCTCCTCACGTAGCACCGAGACCACGCCGGCCTGCTCGTAGCGGCGCAGCAAGTCGCGGGTCCCGTCGGTCGAGCCGTGGTCGGTCACGATCACGAAGTCGACGCCCTGGGCGAGGTGGTAGTCGAGATTGGCCTCGATGATGTCCGCCTCGTTGCGCACGAGGAGCGTCATCACGAGCTTCACGCGGGGCCGCTGGCCACACCGGGCGGTTGTCGACCCAGCAGGTCGGGGAAGCGCGTGCGCATCAGCGACCAGGCCCTGACCGTGCTGCTCTCGGTGTCAGCGAGCATCGCGTGGGCCCGGCGTCGATACCAGGCCAGCACCTGCGGCACCATGACCCCGTAGAGCCCGGCCTCGGCGCACCGGCACCACAGGTGAAAGTCCTCCCAGCCCGTGATCCGGGGATCGGTGGCATAGCCGTCCAGGCCCAGGATGTGCTCGCGCCTGACCAGCGCCATCGCATCGATGTAATTGCCCTGGCGCAGCCGGCCGGGATCCCAGGGCAGACCGCTCAGGAGCCGAAGCGGGGAGCCATCCTGGAACGCCGCGATCATCGAGTACGCGAAGCTGGCCTGACGATCCGCGTCCAGCGCGGCGGCGAGCCGGGCCAGCGCCGTGGGGTAGACGCCGTTGTCGGCGTCGAGCACGAACACGTACTCCCCGCGGGCATGCTCAAGTAGCGTGTTGCGCGAATGGGCCAGGCCCCGGTTCACCGGCTGGCTCAGGAGCCTGACCGGCAGCCATGGGTGCTGCGCCATGAACCCCGCGGCGGCCGGCAGCGAGCCATCGGTCGAGGCATCATCGAGAATCAGCACGTCGAACGCGGGGTATTCCGAGACGGCGACGCTGGCCAGCGCCTCGACCACCTCGCGCTCGTAGTCGTGCAGAGTGATGATCACGGTCACCCGCGGTACGGCCTCGGCGTAGGCCGGGGTGCTGGCGCGGATCTCCAGTTCGGGCGCTTTGCCGGTGCGAACGCGGTGCGCCACGTCGGCGACGGCCCGCCGCAGCTCCTGGGTCTCGATCGCCAGGGCTCGCACCGCCACCCCAAGGTCCTGGGTCAACGCGGGGGTCGGCGCGGGCGCCGCGACGGGCCGGGGTGGCAGCGGGCTGCTGGCGGGCGCGCTGGTCGACGCCGGCGGCTTGGCCAGCGCACTGCTCAGGGTGGTCTCAGCCAGCATGGCGAGCCGCTCCACACCGGGTGCCATCGGCAGCTCATCGCGGACATAGTCATAGGCGGACAGCCGCACGCGCTGCAGGCGGTCCGGATCGTCAAGCAGGCGATCGGCGACCAGCGGAAGGCTCTCGGCGCTGGCGGCGATGAAATGCTCGCCGGGCCGCAGGGGCTGATGGTCGGCACACGGCTCGCTGACCATCACGCAGCCGTTGCACGCGGACTCCAGGAACCGCACCCATTCCAGCGACGCCGACTCGGCGCGGTGGAGATTGAGCACGAGTTGCGCCGCGCGCAGCCGCTCATACTTCTGGGCTCCGGTCAGGTAGTCGGGGCCGGGCGCGCCCCGTGACTCGAGCGCGGGCACCAGGAACTGACACTGACGGGACCACAGATGCCGGCCGTAGCTGGCCAGGATCGGGTCCCGACGGGCGTCCTGCGCCCCGAGGTAGAGAACCTCGAGCGGCCGGGTCGCCTGCTCGTCGCGACCCCAGTGGTCCCACAGCGGCGAGTAGCCGAGCTGAAGATGCTCACACGGGATCCCCCGCCGCCTGAGCTCGTCGACGCTGGCCCGGTTGAACGCGACGGCGGCGCCGAAGTGTGGGAGCAGGTGGCACGTGGCCTCGAACCATTCCGTGCCCGGGTTCTCGGTGCACAGCGCGACCGTGCGGGCGCACTGGTCCGCGGTCGGCCACCAGCCTGCGTCGAGATGGCCATGAAGCTCGTGCGGGATCGCGAGGTACACCCCGTCGTCGTCGAGGGCGGGGAAGGCGTCAAAGGCAAGCTCGACGTCGTGACCGGCCGCGGCGGTGGCGGCCGAGATCATCGACAGCAACTCGGTCATGAAATGGTTGTGCTCGCGCACGGTGACGAAGCAGAACCGCATGGTTACGCCGTCGCAGGGTTAGCGGCCGAGGCGTGCCCGCGCACGCGTCTTGACGGAGCGCAGGGGCGCTGTGAGCCGCCAGCTGGCCGAGGTGGTGACTCCCCTCAGGCCCCGTGCGGCCCGCTCGTGCGCAGCCTCGGCCTGCTCGCGCGCGGTCTCCAGCAGGCTCAGCTGGTGGCGCAGCTCCTGGATCTCGTGCTCACACTGCCGCAACCGCTCGCGCGTACGCAGAAGCTCCGCCGCGCGCTGCTCGCTGTCGACGAGGCGGGCCCCGAGCTCGGCCACCCGGATCTCGAGCTCAGCGGCCCGCGCCCGCACCAGGTGCAGTTCGCGGGCGGAGGTCGACGCGAGTTGGGTGACATTCCCCCGCAGAGGCTCGGCTGACTGCGAAAGGGGCTCCACGTCAATACCTACAGCCGCCGCCTGAGGGCGAGACCGCCGCCACCGCCCAGAATGAGGACGAGCGCTCCACCTCCGGCCAGGGCCAGCCAGCCACCCGCACCGGCGGCGGGGTGGGTTGGATCGGCAGCATCGAGGCGCGTCGTCCGAGTGACGGCCGCGGCTGGCTGCTGAGACGCGCGCCGCCGGTGCCGTGACCGGGAGCGCGAGGACCCGGCGCGGCTGGCCCCGGCGCCGGTGCCGCCGGCGCGGGCCTGACCGGTGACGCTGCTCCCGTGCCCGGCTCGACTGGCTGCAGGTGACCCCGAAGGGGTGATCCCGCTTCCGAACAGGGGAGGGTTCGCGCTTGCCGACCCGCCGGACTGACCCGGTCCCGAGGTCTCACGCCGGGCGCCCGCGATGGGAATGGCGTAGACCTTGCCGGCCGGAGAACCGGGGTCGATGTGCACACCCGGTGGCGGGCCCGAATGAGCGGATGCCACCGATGACCCAAAAGCCATCAGCACACCCGTAACCACGGCTACCGCCCACCTCATCCAGACTCACCTTACCCCAAATCCAGCGCGCTCAGACCGGGCCGATCAGCGCCTGGAGCCGGCCGGCAACGCGCGCCCCGGATCGGCGGCGAGCGCGGCCAGCGAGGGGTCATTGTGATCCAGGGACAGCGCGTGACGGTAATACTGGCGTGCCGCCCGCAGGTCACCGGCCCGGACCTCGAGATCACCGAGCAGCGTCCAGGTGACAAAGTTCTCCGGGTCCTGTCGCGCTGCCTGCAGAAGCGTCGCGCGCGCCTGGGCGGCGCGATCAAACCGCGCGATCCCGGCCGCCTTGACGTAGTAGGCGTCGAGGTTGGCCGAATCCAGGGCCAGCGCGCGGCCGGCGTCAACGATCGCCGCCGCGGGATGAGCGGCCAGCTCGCCGCGGGCGCTGTTGAGATAGAGGCGGGTCAGGCCCGCGCGCAGCAGGCTGGCCCCGCTGATGGCGAGCACGAGGACCGCGGCGGCGGCGGCGCCCAGGGCCACCAGCCGCGGGTTGACGCGCGCGGGGCCGGTGACGCGGCCGCCGCCGGTCACGTGCCCGCCGCCGGTCACCGAGCGCCGGTCCTCCTCCGGCGTGGCGTAGCCGTCCGCGGCCCGGCACAGCACCGCGATCGCGGCCAGCGCGATCGCCGTCACCCCCGGCAGCAGATGCATCCAGTCGCCGCTGGTGTCCACCAGCCACACGATCGCCACGCCGGTGGCCGCGACCATGATCGTGCGGGCCCGGGGCGAGACCAGAGCGAAGCCGCGCAGTCGCCACGCGCCGAGGACGGTCCCGGCCAGCAGCAGCGCGAGCAGAACGAGGCCCACGACGCCGAGCTCAGACAGCGTCTGCAGCTCGATCGAGTGGGGGTTCTGGATCGCCTCCTGGGTGTGGCGCTCGCGGAAGTAGAAGGGGGCGTAGTTGCCGGCTCCGACGCCGGCAACGGGATGATTCTCAAACACCTGCCAGGCGACGCGCCAGTAGTCATAGCGGTTGCCCGCCCCGGAGAGCAGGCGCGTCTGGACGCTTGTCGCGGAGGCGGTGCTCGGCTCGGAGAGATGAACGAAGGCGTGCCATTGCCGGCTCACCGTGTGCTCGATGGTGGAGAGCCGAACGATGGCCACGCCGGCGGGAGCGGCCAGAACGGCGACGGCCAGCGCCGTACTGACACGGCGCATCAGCACGTTCAAGGCGCCACCTCGGGCGCTGACCCGGTTGGTGATCACCACCACCGCGCCCCACACCAGCCCGGCGAGCACCGACGCCGCGAGGATCGCCGCGCTCGCGTGGTGGGCGACGGAGGCCGGCAGGTCACCGGTCTCACCGGCCGAGTACACGCGCAGGACGGCGCTCGATGCGGCGACCACGCCAGCGGCGACGAGCACCAGCGCCATCAGCCGCCGACGGAACCCCGGCACGGCCACCAACACCACGGCCGCCGCGACCACGGACGCGAGCGCCGCGCCTCGAGATTGCGAGAGCAGCGCCAGGCTCGCCATCATCACCGTGGACGCCGCGCCGAGCGCGGCCAGCACCGGCTGCCGGCGCTCGGCCAGGGCGAGACTCAGCCAGCAACCCATCGCGAACACGCACCCCTCGCCGTTGATGTAGCCCAGAGGCGAGTTCAGGCGTCCGGCGATGAACAGCGCACCGGGATTGCTGCCCAGCATCCGCACAAGGACGCTGACCGCCACGATCG
This sequence comes from Solirubrobacteraceae bacterium, assembly GCA_035713465.1. Classification (GTDB taxonomy): domain Bacteria; phylum Actinomycetota; class Thermoleophilia; order Solirubrobacterales; family Solirubrobacteraceae; genus Palsa-465. Next base: position 21,466 of record DASSZP010000004.1, read on the forward strand.
CGATCCCGGCGCCGGTGGCGGCGAGCAGGAATTCGGGAAGCTGCCGTCCCCGGATGAGGACGACCAGGAGGAGAAACAGCGCGGAGTAGGTCAGCCACAGGTTCGCCCCGACGGTCGCCTGCTCAACCGCCGCCGCCCAGCCCATCGAGAGCAGCGACCAGAGCCCGAGCCCGGCCAGGGAGACCACGGCCAGCGTCACCGCAGGTCCGAACCGCCGGGGACGGGCGATCATCGCCATCGCCGCGGCCACCACGAGCACGAGGCCGATCGGCACCCACAGCCCGGGGTCGTAGTAGGCCGAGAGCAGCGGGCTCAGGCCGGCCCCGAGACCGATCACGATCAGGCAGGCCGCCGGCAAATGGCGCGTCCGGGAGCGACCGGGGACCGAACCATCGACGGCCGCCGCCGCCCGGCCGCCGGATCGGTCGGCGTCGGACGGGATGGCGTCCTCCAGGGCCACGATCGCGCAGGCGCCGAAGACGGCAAAGGCGAGCACGATGTACACGAGCGTCGCCGACCCCTCGCGGCTGGCGAGGATGACCACGGCGCTGACGATGGCCTGGGCGGCGCCGAGAGCCAGCGCGACCCGCCTCGGGGTGCCCAGGCGCTGGCGGGTACGGTGCGTGAGGTGATCGCGGCCGCCCGTGAGCACAGAGATTCCCCGCCGCCGGCGCGAGATGATCACCAGCGTGGTGTCGAGCGCGGGTACCCCGACGAGCAGGAACCCGACCAGCAGCGCCAGCGACGACGGCTCGGCACTCCGCGCGGCGTTGGCGGCCAGCACGGCCACCGCGAAGCCCAGCGGCATGCTGCCGCCATCACCGAGGAAGATCCGCGCCGGCGAGCAGAGGTTGTGGGGCAGGAAGCCCAGGCACGCTCCCGCCAGTGCCGCGCTGCCCGCCGCAACCCACACGTCGCCGGTCACGACGCCCAGCGCGCAGATCCCGATGGAAACGACCAGTGCCATCGAGCTGGCCGCCCCGTCCATGTTGTCGAACAGGTTGAACGCGTTGACCACCCCGACGACCCAGACGCCGGTGATCACGGCGTCCAGGACTCCGCCCGAGCCCAGGCGCCAGCCCAGGCCGTCGGCGGCGAGCAGCGCGCCGAGGGCCAACTCGACGACGACGCGTAGCTGGGGAGAGACCGTGCGACGGTCGTCGATCGTCCCCAGGATGAACATCACCGCCACTCCGGCCAGCAGCGGAAGGGTGCGCGCCGCCTGGTCGGGGACCCCCAGGAGCAGCGCGACGATGAACGCGGCCATGACCGCCGCCCCACCCAGGTAGGGGGTCGGCGCCCGGTGGCCCTTGTAACCGAAGGGGACGTCGTAAAAGGCCAGGCGGCGCGCGGTGGAAATCGCAAACGGCGTCGTGGCGTAGGCCAGGGCGAGGCCCACCCCGCCACCGACACCAACCCGTACCCAGAGCGGAAGATCCACCGCAGATCAGGCTATTGATTCGAGCAACTCCAGGAGCCGTGCGGCCTGCGCGGAGCGGGCGAAAGCGCCGGCCGCCGCTTTGCCTGCCGCCCCCAACCGCATTGCGTACTCCCGGTCACCGGCCAGCAGCCGTGCGGCCTGCGCCAGTGCGGCACCATCCTGCGGTTCGATCGCCAGTCCGAAGCCATGCTCGGTCACGAACTCGGCGGCCTCACCACGGGCGGCGACGATCGCCGCTCGCCCCACCGCCATGGCGTCATAGAGCTTGGAGGGGATGAAGTCGGCCAGGAGCGGATGGGCGTTCAGCGAGATCAGCAGTGCATGGCAGGAGAGCATCAGCTCGCCGACGCAAGCGGTCGTGACTCCGGGCCGCACGGTCACGTTGCGCAGCCCCAGCTCAGCGACACGAGTCTTGAGCTCGGCCTCCAGCGGGCCTCCACCGACGAGCTGAAACTCGATCGGCTCCCCTGCCAGGGC
>DASSZP010000005.1:0-3334 GCA_035713465.1 Solirubrobacteraceae bacterium
GGGGTGCCGGGCGGGGGGAGCAACGCCACCCACTCGCGCTGGGTCGGCGGCAGCCCTTCGGGAGGGCACTGGGTGCCCCCGGTGACGGCCAGCCGGTCCAGGCACCGGTCGAAGTAGCTGGCGTTCTGCTGCGCCGCGGCCTCGAGCTGCTGGTCCAGGCGCCCGAGCAGGAAGCTGCGCAGCGCGAGGAAGGTGCCGGCGCCGGTAGCGATCACCAGCACGGCCACGAGCGTCACCACGCCGACGACCAGGCGAGCAGTGAGGCTGCGGGGACCCCAGCGGTGGCGCGGCGACCGCGGGTCGGGCTGCAGAACCGGCTCGGCGCTCATCCGGCCGCCAGCTGCCCCCACGGCCGTCCTAGGCGCGGGGGGCCTTGATGACGTAGCCCGCTCCCCGCACGGTGTGGATCAGCTTGGGCTCGCCGGCATCGACCTTCTTGCGCAGGTAGCCGACGTAGAGCTCGACGATGTTGGACTGGCCGTGAAAGTCGTACTTCCACACCCGGTCGAGGATCTGGGCCTTGGAGACGACGACCCGCTCGTTGCGCATCAGATAGCGCAGCAGCTCGAACTCGGTGGCCGTCAGATGCACCTCGACGCCGTTGCGGGTGACCTCGTGAGAGTTCTCGTCGAGCTCCAGGTCCGCGATGCGCAGCACCCCGTCGCGCCCCTCGTCGGGCGCGGAGCGACGCAGTACGGCATGCACCCGGGCCAGCAGTTCCTCGACGCTGAACGGCTTCACCACGTAGTCGTCGGCCCCGGCGCGCAGGCCGCCGATGCGGTCGGACGCGGCGTCGCGGGCGGTCAGGAAGATCACCGGTATCTGGGAACCGGCGGCGCGCAGGTTGTGCAGCACGCCGAGCCCGTCCAGCCCGGGCATCATCACGTCCAAGACGATCAGATCCGGTTCGGCTTCGGCGACGGCGGCGAGCGCCGAACTGCCGTTGTCCGCGGTGATCGTTTCGAAGCCGTCAAAGCGCAGGGCGGAGGAGACGAGGTGGGTCACGTTCTCCTCGTCATCGACGACGAGGACCCGGCGTTTGGTGCCGACCGCCATGGTGGCTGCGTTCATCGTGTCTCTCCCTCGGCGTTCCCCAGGTAGGCGCTGTGCCCACCCTGAGCGCTGCGGCTGAGCTGGGCCTGGGATTTGGCTGTGCACATGGTATGCGCTGCGCTCAGTGGCGGCTATGCGCTGCGCTCAGTCGGCGGCATCGTGCCGCAGTGCTGCCGCTCCCGGGCCCGGGTCGGGGCCGGGGTCGATCGGGTCGCCCGCCAGCTGGCCGAACAGGTCGGGTTCATCGGGCCGCGACGAGGGCGTGAGGGGGTCGACCGCGCCGCTGTCGGGTCGCCCGCGCCCGCGCCACGGAGCCTGGCCCACGTGGCGCCACGCGGAGGGCGCGAACGCCAGCGCGAGCGCGACCAGCGACGTCAGCACCAGCACGAACGGCACCGCGGGAGAACCGGTGGTCGCATTGGCGATGAAGTCGATCGCGGTGATCAGCGTGGCCAGTTGGGCGACGACGAACGGCCAGCGGCGACGGCCGTTGAGGAACCACCAGATCGTCAGCACGCAGCCACCGAACAGCACAAGCGCGATGATCCCGGCAATGCCCTCACCGGCCTGGGAGCCGGTGATGTCCGGGGGCTGCACCGGGTAGACGAACCCGTGAATGAGGAACAGCACCGCGTAGATCGCCAGGAACGGCAGCGGACCCACCCCGGCCGAGATCGACCCGATCACCGCCGGAGGCGTCTCGAGTTCGGTGTCGTCGTTCACGGCTCTCCCGTCAGACGATCCCCGCGGTTCGTTCAGCGAACCCGCGGCGCCGTCAATAAGCTCCTAGCATGCAACATCACGCCGTCCAGGAGCGCATCGAACTCGCCACCACGCTTCGCGTAGCGGGGCCGCAGGCCCCGACGCTGTGCGGGGACTGGACAAGCGGGCAGCTGGCTGCCCACCTGGTGCTGCGGGAACGGTCGTTGAGCGAGGTGGCCGGTCGCCTGCCCGTTGCCGCGCTGCGCCGGCGGGCTGAGACCGGCCTGGATGACTACCTGCGGCGCGAGGGCTACCCCGCCGTCGTCGCCGCGTTCGAGGCCGGCCCCCCGGTCTGGTCGCCGCTGTGGTTGGCGCCGGTACGGGAGGCGATCAACCTGCTGGAGTACGTCGTGCACCACGAGGACGTGCGCCGCGCCGGCGCCTCCTGGACGCCTCGGGCCCTGCCGGTCGCGCGGCAGCGGGCGATCTGGTCGCGGCTGCGGATCGCCGCACCCCTGAACCTGCGGGGGGTCGCGGCCGGCATCGAGCTGGCCTGGCCCGCGCACGGCACGATCCTGAGCTGGCGGGCCCGGCACGGCGCGCCCGTCGTCACCGTGACCGGAGACCCGGTCGAGCTCGCGCTGCTGGCCTTCGGCCGGCAGCGGGCCGCGCAGCTCGACTACGACGGCCCAGCCGCCGAGGTGGCCGCCGTCACCGGCGCCGAGATCGCTATCTGACGAGCACCCCGGCTGCGCGCAGCGCGTCCTTGACCGCCGCGACGGTCAGCTCCCCGAAGTGAAAAACGCTCGCGGCCAGCACGGCGTCCGCCCCGGCCGCGACCGCGGGCGGAAAGTGCTCCGGCGCGCCGGCTCCCCCGCTGGCGATCACCGGGACCGTGACGGCGGCCCGCACCAGCCGGATCAGCTCCAGGTCGAAACCGTCCTTGGTGCCGTCGGCGTCCATCGAGTTGAGCAAGATCTCCCCGGCGCCCCGCTCGGCCGCCTCGCGCGCCCATTCGACGGCGTCGCGGCCGGTCGAGCGGCCTCCGCCGTGGGTGGTGACCTCGAACCCGCTCGGGGTGGGCGCCCCGTCGCGGACGCGCCGCGCGTCGAGCGAGAGCACCAGCACCTGGCGGCCGAAGCGCTCCGCGATCTCGCCGAGCAGCTGCGGGCGCAGGACCGCGGCCGTGTTCAGCCCGACCTTGTCCGCCCCGGCCCGCAGCAGCGCGTCGACGTCGGCCACCGCGCGCACGCCGCCCCCGACGGTGAGCGGGATGAACACCTGCTCGGCCGTGCGGCGCACCACTTCGTAGGTGGTCTCACGCCCGGCCGCCGACGCGGTGATGTCGAGAAAGGTCAGCTCGTCGGCGCCCTGTTCGTCGTAACGCCGGGCCAGCTCGACCGGGTCGCCGGCGTCGCGCAGCCCCGCGAAGTTGACGCCCTTCACCACGCGCCCGGCGTCGACGTCAAGGCAGGGGATCACGCGCACCGCGACCGGCATGGCTGATCAGCCCCGCACTGCTGCGAGCGCCTCGGGCAGCGTGAAAGCCCCTGCGTACAAGGCCTTTCCGACGATCGCG
>DASSZP010000006.1:0-3130 GCA_035713465.1 Solirubrobacteraceae bacterium
TGAGCCTGATGAAGGGCGTGGAGCTGGGCACGATGAAACGGATGACTGAGGTCATCGGCGAGGTCGCCGGAGCCGACGCGGCGCGGGTCGCCGTGGTCACCGGCCCCAACCTCGCGCGCGAGATCGCCGAGGAGCAGCCGACCGCCACCGTCGTCGCCTGTGTCGACGAGCAACGCGCGATCGCGGTGCAGGCGATCTGCACGGCACCGTACTTCCGCCCCTACACGAACACCGACGTCATCGGCTGCGAACTGGCCGGCGCGATCAAGAACGTGATCGCGCTCGCGTGCGGCATCGCGCAGGGAATGGGCTTCGGCAACAACACCGTCGCCTCGATCATCACCCGCGGGTTGGCCGAGACGGCGCGGCTCGGCGCGCGGCTCGGCGCGGACCCGATGACCTTCGCCGGCCTAGCCGGGCTCGGCGACCTCGTCGCGTCCTGCGCCTCGCCGCTCGCGCGCAACCGCAGCCTGGGCGAGCGTCTCGGGCGCGGGGAATCCCTCGAGGACGCTCAGCGGGCCGCCCACGGCCAGGTGGCCGAAGGCGTCACGTCGTGCCGGTCCGTGCTCGAACTCGCGCGCCACCACGGGGTCGACGTGCCGATCACCCAGGCGGTCGAGGCGGTCTGTTTCCGCGGACTGACGCCCGCGTCGATGCTCGAACAGCTGATGTCGCGCTCGGTCAAGAGCGAGGCTCGGTAGGGTCGGCAGTCGTGGCGCGCATCAGGGTCGCCGTCGTCTACGGCGGCCGCAGCAGCGAGCACGGGATCTCGGTGGTTTCGGCGGGCAGCGTGCTCGCCGCCCTGGATCCCGAGAAGTACGACGTCGTCGGGGTCGGGATCACTCCCGCCGGCGCGTGGGTGCTCACCGATCCGGACCCAGCGGCGTTGCGGATCACCGGCCGCTCCATCCCGGAGGTCACGGGTGGCACGGCGGTCATGCTCCCCGCCGACCCCACCGCCGCGTCGTTGGTGGCGGTGGATCCCGCAGTCGGCGTGCGCGCCCTGGAATCGGTGGACGTGGTGTTTCCCGTCCTGCACGGGCGCTTCGGGGAGGACGGCACGATCCAGGGGCTGCTTGAGATGGCGGGCATCCCCTACGTCGGCCCTGGCGTATTCGCCAGCGCGGCGGCGATGGACAAGGAGTTCACCAAGAAGTTGCTGCATGCCGAGGGGCTCTCGGTCGGCCGCTACGTCGTCGTCCGGCGAGGCGAGGCGGTCTCGGCCGTGGCCGTGGCCCATCTCGGGCTGCCCGTGTTTGTCAAGCCGGCCCGGGCCGGCTCGAGCCTCGGCATCACGAAAGTGACCGACTGGAGCGATCTTCCGGCTGCCCTGGACGCCGCGTTCGAGCACGACGGCAAGGCACTCGTCGAGGCGGCAGTCATCGGGCGCGAGGTCGAATGCGGCGTGCTCGAGGACGAGCACGGCCGGCCGATGGCCAGCGTGCCCGCCGAGATCCGGTTCGTGCGCGAGCACGACTGGTACGACTTCGAGGCTAAATACCTTGCGGACGCCTGCGAGTTCGACATCCCCGCACGGCTGCCGCCCGACGTGATCGCCGAGCTGCAGCGCGCGGCGTGCACCGCGTTCACCGCACTGGATTGCGCCGGTCTGGCGCGGGTGGACTTCTTCCTCACCGGTGACGGCGCGGTGATCGTCAACGAGGTCAACACCATGCCGGGATTCACCCCCATCTCGCTGTTCCCGCAGATGTGGGCGGCGTCCGGCATCGACTACCCCGCGCTGGTCGACCACCTCATCACCGCCGCGCTGCGCCGCGGGACCGCCTGAGCGGGTCGAGCTAGCTGATTGCCGCAGCCGCCCGCAGCGCGTCCACCTCGGCAGGGGAGTAGCCCAGCTCGGCGAGCAGGCTCGCGCTGTCCCGGCCCGGGGGAGTCAGGGCGCCCGGCGCGCCGGGCGTTGCCGAGAACCGCGGTACCGGGGCGGCCAGCTCTGCCGCCCCGATCCGGGTGAACGCCGCGCGCGCCATATGGTGCGGGTGCCGCGGTGCCTCGGCGAGCGTCAGCACCGGTGCCACGCACGCATCGAGGTGCGCGAGCCGGGTGGCCCACTCGTCACGCGGCCGGGTCCGGAACGCCGCGGCCAACCACTCGGCACAGGAGGCCCATTGCCGCGGGTCGTACGGCGAGGGCACGGTCTCGGCATCGGCGTCGAGCGCGCTGACCAGCGTGGCCCAGAACTGCGGCTCGAGCGCGCCGACGGCGACATAGCGCCCGTCCGAGCATTCGTAACAGCGGTAGTTCGGCGCGCCGCCATCGAGCAGGTTCTCGCCCCGCTCGTCGCGCCACGCGCCGTCCGCGTGGAGGGTGCGGGTCATCGAGGCGAGGTAGGCGGCACCTTCGGTCATCGCCGCGTCGATCACCTGGCCCTGACCGGTGGCACGGGCATGCAGCAGCGCCGCCAGCAACCCGGTGGCGAGGACCATCGCGCCGCCGCCGAAGTCGCCGACGTAGTTGATCGGCGGTACCGGGGCGGCGCCGGCCGCGCCGATCCCGTGCAGGACCCCCGAGATCGCCAGGTAGGTGATGTCGTGCCCGGCGGTGCCGGCGAGCGGGCCGTCCTGCCCCCAACCGGTCATCCGGCCGTATACCAGTGCCGGGTTGCGCGCGTGCACCTCGACCGGCCCCACCCCGAGCCGCTCGGCGACCCCCGGCCGGAAGCCTTCGATGAGCGCATCGCTGCCTTCGGCGAGCCGCAGCACCACGTCAGCGGCGCCCGGGCGCCGCAGGTCCAGCCCGATCGAACGCCGGCCGCGTCCCATCGGCCCGGCCGCCATCGTCTCGCCCAGCCCGGGCTCGGCACCGGGCAGCTTGTCGACGCGCACCACGTCGGCACCGAGATCGGCCAGCAGCATGCCGAGGAACGGCACGGGCCCGAGCGCCGGCAGCTCGATCACGCGCACTCCGGAGAGCGGGCCGGTCATGGATGCCTTTCCGGTGCACTCGGCTGCGCGACCGGCCTGACGAGTAATCCCGGTCGGGCTGCTGGCGAACAGCTCAGAAGGTCTCGCCGTGCTCCGCCTTCTTGCGCAGCAACGGGTTCGGGGCGAAGCGATCGCCGAACTTCTCGGCCAGCTGGTCGGCGCGGGCGACGAAAGCCGCGACACCGTGC
>DASSZP010000007.1:0-4084 GCA_035713465.1 Solirubrobacteraceae bacterium
TCTCCACCCTTGGCTCCCATGCCCGCGCAATCTACCGACGCGCGGGGCCCGGTCGTCCGACGCCCGTCCGGGGCGTAGCATCGGTGCCGCCGTGCCGCGCCTGGACCCCGCCTCGCTCGGTCGTCACCTCGACGCGCTCTATCGCGCGGCGTGGGCTCTGTGTGGCTCGCGCGAGGACGCCGAGGACCTGGTCCAGGACACGCTCACCCGCGTGCTCGCCCGGCCGCGGACGATCCGGGAGGGGGGCGAGCGGGCCTACCTGATGCAGGCCCTGCGCAACACGTTCGCCTCCACCCTGCGTACCCGCTCGCGCCGCCCGCGCACGGTGGCCGAAGTGCCGGACGCAGAACCGGTCGATCCCCGGGCGATCCAGCGGCCCGACGGTGCGGCCGAGATGCGCGAGCTGTTCACCGCCGTGGCCGGACTGCCCGAGGACTTCCGGCTCGCGCTGGTCGCGGTCGACATCCTCGGGCTCAGCTACGCCGAGGCCGCGGGCGCGCTGGGCACGAGCGAGGCCACGATCACCACCCGGATCTACCGCGCCCGCCGGCGGGTGGTGACGGCGGTCAGCGCGCCCGCCTCCACGGGCGGCGGCGGGGAAGGATCTACACCGCACAGGCGTCCTTGATCATGAGCGAAGCTATGGACAACCCCCTGCCGTTCTCCGAGGCCGAGCTGGCCCGTGTGGCCGACGGCTCCCTGGATCCCGAACGCGCCGCGCAGCTGCGCCGCCAGGCCGAGGGCGACCCCGAGCTGGGCGCCGCGCTGGCCGAGCAGGAGCAGGCGGTCGCGCTGATGCGCGCCGCGGATGGCCCCGCACCCGACCGGCTGCGCGCCGCGGTCGCCGCACAACTTCAGGCGGCCGAGCGCCCGGCCCGGCGGCCCCTGGCGGCGCGGCTCCGGCCGCGGCGAGGACTCGGCTTCGCGCTGCCCGCCGTCGCGGCGGCCATCATCGCCCTGCTCGTCGTGCTGGTCAGCGGCGCCGGCACACCCGCGCCCACGCTCGCCCAGACCGTGCGGCTGACCCTCGCCGCCGCCGTCTCCCCCGCCCCGGCCGAGCGCTACGCGCACCTGGACGTCAGCGTGGCGGGCATCCCCTTCCCCTACTGGAGCCAGACCGTCGGCTGGCACGCGACCGGGGTGCGCGCCGACACCGTGGCCGGGCGTCGGATCGTCACCGTGTTCTACCGCGGTCGTAACCGCCGCCGGGTGGGGTACGCGATCGTGACCGGCGACCCGATCGCCACCTCGGGCGGCCGCGTGGTGACGCGCGCAGGAGTCCGTTACCGGCTGGCGCGCGCGTCCGGCGCCTTGCTCATCACGTGGTTGCGGCGCGGGCACACCTGCGTGATCGCCGGGCGCGGCGTGACCGCGCCGACCCTGCTCGCGTTGGCCACGGACGGTGCCGGCGGCGCTTGACGGCCCTGCGATGCTGACCTCATGAGCGCCCCCTGCACGCATCTGGACACGGTGCGGATCACCGAGCTGCCCGCCGCCGTCGACGGCTGTGAGGATTGCCTGCGCACCGGCGGAGTGTGGCTGCATCTGCGCATCTGCCTGCAGTGCGGTCACGTCGGCTGCTGCGACGATTCACCCGGACGCCACGCCAGCGGTCACGCCGCGACGAGCGGACATCCGATCATCCGCTCACTGGAGCCGGGCGAGGAGTGGAGCTGGTGCTTTGACGATCAGCTGGCCATGGTGATCTCAGAGGTCACCGGCGAGACGCGGATTCCCCCGTCTCCGATGCTCTCCTAGGTGTCAGCGGGGCCGGCTCGGGCGCACGCGCCCGCGAGCGCCACGGTCAAGCGGCTGGCCCTGGTCAGCGCGATCCTCGCCTCGGCGATCGCCGCCGTGGACTCCTCCGCGGTCAACGTCGCGCTGCCGGCCATCGGGCGTGATCTGGGCGGCGGCTTCGCCGCCCAGCAGTGGATCTCCAACGCGTACCTGCTCACCCTCAGCGCGCTCATCCTGCTTGCGGGGTCGCTGACCGACCGCCTCGGCGAGCGCCGCGTGTTCGTGGCGGGGGTGGCCGGTTTCGGCGTCGGCTCGGCCCTGTGCGCGGCGGCACCGAGCATCGGCGTGCTGATCGCCGCCCGCGCCCTGCAGGGCGTCTCGGGCGCGCTGCTGACCCCGGCCGCGCTGGCCATCATCGTCGCCGTGTTCCCGCCGCCGGAGCGCGGCGCGGCGATCGGGCGCTGGACGGCCTGGGGCGGCATCGGGATCCTGGCCGGTCCGCTGATCGGCGGCCAGATCGTCGACTCGGCCTCGTGGCGGTGGATCTTTGCCATCAACCTGCCCCTCGTCGCCGGCGCGCTGGTCCTGGCCCGGATCGCCGTCCCGGGCCGTGCGCAGGACGGTGAGAACGTGGGGATCGACTGGGCCGGGGCGGGACTGGCCGCGACCGGACTGGCCGGGATCTCGTTCGGATTGATCGAGCAGCCCGTGCTCGGCTTCGCCGATCCGGCCGTCGGGGGGACGCTGATCGCGGGCGTCGTGCTGCTCGCGTTGTTCATCGTCCACGAGGGGCGCACCGCCCATCCCATGCTCCCGCTGAACCTGTTCGCGCGGCGCAACTTCGCGGTGGCCAACGCGCAGACGCTGGCCATGTACGGCGGGATCGGGATCCTCGGCTTCTTCGTGACCATCTATCTGCAGCAGGTCGCCGGCTACAGCGCCCTGAAGTCGGGGGTGACCGGGCTGGTCCCGACGGTGGTCATGTTCCTGCTCTCCGCGCGGATGGGACGGCTCGCCGACCGGTACGGCTCGCGGCCGTTCTTGACCGCCGGGCCGCTGCTGGTGGCGGGCGGCTTCGTGATGATGCTGCGCTACGGGACCTCGGTGTCCCTGTTCACCGACGTGCTGCCGGCGATGCTCGTGTTCTCGCTCGGGCTCGCGCTCACGGTGTCACCGCTGACCGCAACCGTGCTCGCCGACGCTCGCGACACGGAGGCGGGGATCGCCTCGGCGGTCAACAATGCGATCGCTCGCACCGCGGCTCTGATCGCCGTGGCCGCGGTGGGGGCGGTCGTCTCCGCGCACTACGGCGCGCTGCTGGATCAGCGGCTCGGCCATCGCCTGCCGGCCAGCGCGTCCGCCGCGGTCCGGGCCGCCCGCCGGCGCACGTTCGGCCACATCGATGCGGCGGCGATCCCGCCCGGGCAGCGCCGCTTCGCGGCCCAGGTCGCCGCCGCGTCCTCACGGGACGCGTTTCATCTCGCGGTCGGGATCGGCGGCGGGCTGCTGCTGATCACCGGTCTCGGGGGTCTGGCCCTGGAGCCGCGCCGGCGCCGTCCGGTCCCCGCCGGCGGTTGCGCCGGCGGACAGCTCGCCGGATCGCCCCGCGGCGCGACCGACTGCGGACCGGAGCTCATCCCCGCCCCTCGCATCGAGGCGACATGACCGACTCCGCCCTCCCCCCGCGCCTCACGCGCCTGCTCGTCACCGCCGGCCTGTTCGCCGCCTGCATGGCCCCCGCCGCGCCGGCTGCCACCGTCGCGCCCGCTCGCGCCGCTCGCGGCACCACGGCCAGCCCCCGGCACGCCCGGGCCCCCAGGCTCACCCCGGACACGCCCGTGACCCGCGGCTCGGGCTATCTCGCCCTCGGCGACTCGGTTACCTTCGGCTATCAGGAGCCGAGCGTCGTCCCGCCCCCCGACTACGGCCGCGCCAGCCGCATGATCGGCTACCCCGCGCTGGTCGGCGCCGCCCTGCACCTGAAGGTGACCAACCTCGCCTGCCCGGGTGAGACATCGGCCAGCCTGATCAACGCCGACGCGCCGAGCCTGGGCTGCGAGAACGGCTACCGCAGGCTCTACCCGCTGCACGTGCGCTACCGCGGCGCTCAGCTGGCGGCCGCGGTGGCGTACCTGAAGGCTCACCGGGGCGTGCGACTGGTCTCGCTGATGATCGGCGCCAACGATGGGTTCCTGTGCCAGATCCACACCAGCGACGGCTGCGTCTCGGAGTTCGCGGCCACCCGGGCCGCGATCAGCCGCCACGTGCACCGGATCGTCAGCACGATCCGCCATCAGGCCGGCTACACCGGGCAGCTGGTGATCCTCCACTACTACTCGCTCAACGA
>DASSZP010000008.1:0-8102 GCA_035713465.1 Solirubrobacteraceae bacterium
TCCATGAAGTTCGAGCCCATCGCCGCCGCGCACTCGGCGTTGGGCGCCACCGTCTTGACCGCCGCGCCCCGGCGCCGGAGCGCCATCGCCTCCAGGGACACGGCTGAGCGCGAGACGTTGCGCATCACCGCCAGCAGGGTCTGGGCCGGGGACAGGCTGGCGGTCGGGTTCAGGCACAGCACGTGCGTGTCCCGGCCGGCCGGGGCGGCGTCGAGGTTGGTCGGGCTCCAGATGCCCCCGTCGACGTACTCGCGGCCGCCGATGCGCACCGGGGCGAACAGCCACGGGACCGTGCAGGACGCCTCGACGGCCTCGGCCACCGAGGCGTCCGGGGCGCCGGGGCGGCCGAAGACGACGCGCCGGCCATTGGCGCGATCGACGGCGGTCACCCGCAGGCGTCCGTCGAAGCGGGCCCCGCCGGCGCGGATCTGATCGCGCAGGCCGGTCAGGGAGTCGGCGGGCCGGGGGAGGCCGCGGAGCAGGAAGGCGCGCAGCACGGCGCCCCCGGGCGCGGCCACCCCGAGGGCCAGGGGGGCGAAGGTCGAGCTGGCCGCCAAGGCGAAGGCTCCCGCGCGGCGAACCGCGCCCGCGGCGGCCACGGCGAGACCGCGCGCGGGCTGCGAGTGGCTCGTGTCGAGCTCGGTGCCGACGGCCGACGGTCGCCGCGGCGAGTGCCCGGACACGAGGTGGGCGGCGACGATCGAGCCGGCGGAGGTGCCGACGAACGATTCGCACTCGCGCAGATCGAAGCCGGAGCCGTCCTCGATGCCGGCCAGGACGCCCTGCATCCATGCCTCCCCGAGCACGCCTCCGCCGCCGAGCACGAGCACGTCGGGACGGGAGCGCATCGCAGCGAGGCTACCCGTACCGCCCCCGGTTCAGGCCCGGTCGGCGCTCCGGCGCCCCGGGGCCAGGGGTAGGGCCGGCGCGGTCGGCGTATGTGATTACATACACTTGTATGACAGCTACCGCGCCAGAGCCGGTGACCACGCTGGGTCCGCGGATCCGCGCCCTGCGCGAGGCGATGGACCTGTCGCTGCGTGATCTGGCCGTGCGCTCCGGGGTGAGCGCGCCGATGCTCTCCCAGGTCGAGCGCGGCGAGACCAGCCCGACCCTGCAGGTCGCGACGCGCATCGCCCACGGGCTCGAGCTGCGCCTCTCACAGCTGCTGCGCCTGGATGAGTCCGGCGCGGTCACCGTGGTCCGCGCGGCCGAGCGCCGCACCGGGCCCTCGGCCGGGCACGGCCACAGCTACGAGATCCTCACCCCGCCGCTGCCCGGCCAGCGCGCCGAGCTCTCGCGCCACACGCTGGCCGCCGGCGCGGTGACGGGAGGGCCCGGCGATCCGCCCATGCACGAGCCGGGCAGCCGCGAGACGGCGCTGGTCGAGTCCGGCACCGTCGTCCTGCACTGTGACGGCGCGCCGCTTGCGCTGGCCGCCGGCGACTGCGTCACCTTCGACGCCGACCTGCCCCACCACTTCGAGAACCCCGCCGACACGCCGGCCGTCCTGCTCGCCGTGGTGAGCGCCGGCCTGAGAAGGAGCTGACGCACGATGCCCACCTCGCTGTTCGACAAGATCTGGGCGGCCCACGAGGTCGCGCCCGGCCTGCTCTACATCGACCTGCACCTCGTCCACGAGGTGACCAGCCCGCAGGCCTTCGACGGGCTGCGCCTGGCCGGGCGTCCGGTCCGCCGGCCCGACCGCACCCTGGCCACCGCCGACCACAACGTGCCCACCGACGGCACGCCGGTGGCGTCGCGGATCCGCGACGAGCTCTCCCGCGTGCAGGTCGAGACGCTCGAGCGCAACTGCGCGGAGTTCGGGATCCCCGTCTACTCGCTGGGCTCCGAGCGGCAGGGGATCGTGCACGTGATCGGTCCCGAGCTGGGGGTCACCCAGCCGGGGATGACGATCGTCTGCGGCGACTCGCACACGGCCACCCACGGGGCGTTCGGCGCGCTGGCCTTCGGCATCGGCACCAGTGAGGTCGAGCACGTATTGGCCACCCAGTGCCTGGTTCAGACCAAGCCCAAGTCGATGCGGATCCGCTACGAGGGCGAGCTCGGCTTCGGGGTCACCGCCAAGGACCTGATCCTGGCCACGATCGGTCAGATCGGCGTCTCGGGGGCCACCGGCTACGTGGTCGAGTACGCCGGCCCCGCGATCGAGGCCCTCTCCATGGAGGGACGGATGACGGTCTGCAACATGACCATCGAGGCCGGCGGCCGCGCCGGGATGATCGCGCCCGATGAGACGACCTTCGAGTACGTGATCGGGCGCCCGGCCGCTCCGCGTCACGTCCCGGACGCCTGGCGCGGGCTGCGCACCGACGAGGGTGCGCAGTTCGACGCCGAGGTCACCGTCGACGCGGCCGCGATCAGCCCGATGGTCACCTGGGGCACCAATCCCGAGATGGTCGTCGGGGTCGGGGACGCGGTGCCCGAGCCCGACTCCGAGCAGGACGAGCGCGCGCTGCACTACATGGGCCTGGACGCCGGGACCCCGATGCAGGAGATCACGCTGGACCGCGTGTTCATCGGCTCGTGCACCAACTCGCGGATCGGCGACCTGCGGGCCGCCGCCGAGGTGGTCCGCGGTCGCCGCGTGGCCGACAGCGTCTACGCGATGGTCGTCCCGGGCTCGGCGCAGGTCAAGCAGCAGGCCGAGGCCGAGGGGCTGGACGAGGTCTTCCGTTCCGCGGGCTTTGACTGGCGCGGGGCCGGATGCTCGATGTGCCTGGGCATGAACCCCGACATCGCCGCCCCCGGCGAGCGCGTCGCCTCGACCTCGAACCGCAACTTCGAGGGTCGCCAGGGGCGCGGAGCCCGCTCGCATCTCGTCTCGCCCCAGATGGCCGCCGCCGCGGCGATCGAGGGACGCTTCGTCGACATCCGCAACTGGAACTAGGAGCTCGCCACGACCATGAAGGCCATCGAGACGATCACCGGGCGGGTCAGCGTCCTGGACCGCGACGACATCGACACCGACCAGATCATCCCCAAGCAGTTCCTCAAGCGCGTCGAGCGCACCGGCTTCGGTGAGTACCTGTTCTACGACTGGGCCCAGGAGCCGGGCTGGGATCTGCCCCGCAACCCGATCCTGGTCGCCGGACGCAACTTCGGTTGCGGCTCCAGCCGCGAGCACGCTCCGTGGGCGCTGGAGGACTACGGCTTCCAGGCCGTGATCGCGTCGAGCTTCGCGGACATCTTCCGCTCCAACTGCACCAAGATCGGCCTGCTCCCGGTGCAGCTGTCCCGCGAGGAGTGCGAGTCGATCGCGCAGGCCGGCGCGGCGCAGGTCGACCTGGCCGCCCAGCGGGTGCGCTGGGAGGGTGGCGACGGTGTCCACGAGGCGAGCTTTGAGATCGACCCCGAGATCAAGCACCGGCTGCTCAACGGCCTGGACGACATCGCGCTCACCCTGGCCCAGGACGACGCGATCGGCGCCTACGAGTCGCGCCGCGACGCGTCGGGGTGGGCCGGTCCGGACACGAGCGCGCTGTGAGCCTGCGGGACTGGGACGCCGGGACCTACGACCGGATCTCCGCCCCGCAGCAGGTGTGGGCGGCCGAGCAGCTCGATCGCCTGAAGCTCTCCGGCGACGAGCGGGTGCTCGACGCCGGCTGCGGCTCGGGCCGGGTCACGGCCGAGATCGTGCGCCGGGTGCCGCACGGAAAGGTGTACGCGGTCGACGCCGCCCCATCGATGGTCCGCCACACGCAGGAGGCGCTCGGGGACGCCGTGGTCGCGTTCGAGCAGGACCTGGCCGCGCTCGCGCTGCCCGAACCGGTCGACGTGATCTTCTCCAACGCCACCTTTCACTGGGTGCCGGACCACGACGCCCTGTTCGCCGCGCTGTACCGCAACCTGCGGCCCGGCGGCCGGCTGCTGGCCCAATGCGGCGGGAAGGGCAACATCGACCGTTTCCGCGCCGAGTCCGACGTGGTCGCCGCGCGCGATCCCTACCGTCCGTACTTCGCGGGCTGGGCCGGGCCATGGCACTACGCCAGCGCCGAGACGACCGCGGAGCGGTTGCGGCGCGCCGGCTTCACCGAGGTGCAGACGTGGCTGGAGGAGAAGCCGACCGTGCTGGCGCAGGCGCGCGACTTCGTGGCCACGGTCTGCCTGGTCCGCAACCTCGACCGGCTACCCGCCGAGCTGCGCGACCCGTTCATCGACGACGTCCTCGCGCGGCTCGGGGAGCCTGTCGTGCTCGATTACGTGCGCCTGAACATGACCGCGCGGCGCCCATGAGCCCGCGCGCTCACGCCGACCGGCGGCGATCAGCTACCGTGGCGGGCCGCTGATGGCTCCCACCGTGATCCTGCTGCCCGGCGACGGGATCGGCCCCGAGATCATCGCTCCCGCGGTCGAAGTCCTGCGGGCCGTCGGGGCCGACTTCACCTACGAGGAGCATGCGTTCGGCGGCGCCAGCATCGACGCCCACGGCACCGCGCTGACCGATGAGACGCTGGCCGCCTGCCGGGTCGCCGACGCCGTCCTGCTCGCCGCGGTGGGCGGACCCAAGTGGGACACCACCGATCCCAACCGGCCGCGCCCGGAGCAGGGGCTGCTCGGCCTGCGCAAGGGCATGGGACTGTTCGCCAACCTGCGCCCGGTCAAGCCGATCCCCGCGCTCGCCGAGGCCAGTCCGCTGCGGCCCGAGATCATCGCCGGCACCGACCTGCTCGTGGTGCGCGAGCTGACCGGCGGCATCTACTTCGGGGAGAAGACCCGGACCGCCGATTCGGCCTCCGACGCGTGCGTGTACACGCGGGAGGAGATCGTGCGGATCGCGCGGGTCGCCTTCGGGGCCGCCCGCACGCGCGTGACCAGCGTCGACAAGGCCAATGTGCTGGAGACGAGCCGGCTGTGGCGCGAGGTCGTCACCGAGCTGCACGCGGCCGAGTTCAGCGAAACGCCGCTCGATCACCTGCTCGTCGACAACGCCGCGATGCAGCTGGTGGCCAATCCGTCGGCCTTCGACGTGATCGTGACCGAGAACATGTTCGGGGACATCCTCTCCGACGAAGCGGCGATGCTCACCGGCTCGCTCGGGATGCTCCCCAGCGCGTCGCTCGGGGCGGAGGGCTCACCGGGGCTGTTCGAGCCGGTTCACGGGTCCGCTCCGGACATCGCCGGCCGCGGTGTGGCCAATCCGCTGGCCATGTTCCTGTCCGCCGCGCTGATGCTGCGTCACGGCTTCGCCCTGGAGGCCGAGGCCGCGGCGGTAGAATCGGCCGTCGAACGCGCGCTCGCCGACGGGCTGCGCACGCCGGATCTGGGAGGGGACGCGAGCACCGCGGACGCCTCCCGGGCCGTGCTGGCGCACCTCTAGACCGCCGTCGCCCCACCAACAACCGACCACTGGAGCCGTCGTGGAAAAAGCCGACCTCATCTGGCACAACGGAGAACTCGTTGCCTGGGAGGACGCGACGGTCCACGTACTCACGCACGGCCTGCACTACGGGACCGGCGTGTTCGAGGGCGAGCGGGCCTACGAGACCCCGCGCGGGACCTCGATCTTCCGCCATCGCGACCATCTACAGCGCCTGATGCGCTCAGCCGAGCTGTACTACATGCCGGTGCCCTACACCCTGGAGGAGCTGCGGTCCGCGACCCACGAGCTGATCACCGCCAACGGCCTGACGTCCTGCTACGTGCGCCCGATCGTCTACCGCGGCTACGGCCAGATGGGCCTGTACCCGCTCGACTGCGAGGTGTCGGTGTCGATCGCCGCCTGGCCGTGGGGCGCCTACCTGGGCGAGGACTCAAAGCTCGCCGGGATCCGGGCCAAGGTCTCCAGCTGGCGGCGGATCTCCTCGGACTCGCTGATCCCGCACGCCAAGGCGTCCGGGCAGTACCTCAACAGCGTGCTGGCCAAGATCGAGGCCTCCAAGGCCGGGTACCAGGAGGCGATCCTGCTCGACAGCCACGGCATGGTCTGCGAGGGCTCGGGTGAGAACATCTTCGTCGTGCGCGACGGCCGCGTCTTCACCCCGCCTCAGACGGCGGGGATCCTGGACGGGATCAACCGGGCGTCGCTGATGACCATCGCCCGCGACCAGGGCTATGAGCTGGTCGAGCGCGATATCGCCCGCTCGGAGCTGATCCTCGCCGACGAGGTGTTCATGACCGGCACGGCCGCCGAGCTCGTGCCCGTGCGTGAGATCGACGATCACGCGATCGGCGACGGGCAGGGGGCGGGACCGGTGACGCGGGAGCTGCAGGCGGTCTTCGAGCGCGCGCTGCGCGGCGAGGAGCCGCGCTACGCGGAATGGCTGGACCTGATCGAGCCCGCGCCCGCGCAGGACCCCGCTCCGTCACCGGTCGCGCGCTCCGGAGCCTGACATGACGGCGGCGGTCGAGCTCTGCGACGTCACCCTGCGTGACGGCATGCAGGGCGAGGGCATGTCGCTGTCGGCGGGCGAGAAGCTGCGCCTCGCCCATCGGCTCGACGCGCTGGGCATCGGGCTGATCGAGGCGGGCTTCCCCAGCTCCAATCCCAAGGAGCTCGAGCTGTTCGAGCTGCTCGGCCGCGAGCGGTTCTCCCATGCGGAGATCACCGCCTTCGGGATGACCCGCCGCCGTGACGTCGAGGCATCGGCCGACCCGGCGCTGAGGATCCTCGCCGAGTGCTTCGCGCCCGTGTGCACGATCGTCGGCAAGACGTGGAGCCTTCATCTGGAGAAGGTGGTGCGGGTCGATCCCGAGGAGAACCTGCGGATGATCGCCGAGTCGGTGGCCTTCCTGGCCGCCGAGGGCAAGCGCGTCATCTACGACGCCGAGCACTTCTTCGACGCCTTCGCCGAGGATCCGGACTACGCCCTGCGCTGCCTGCGGGCCGCCGTGGAGGCGGGGGCCTGCACCGTCGTCTGCTGCGACACCAACGGGGGCACGCTGCCCGACGGCATCGCCCAGGCCATGCAGCGCGTCGTCGGCGAGCTCGGCTCTGCGGGGGCGACGATCGGGATCCACTGCCACGACGACGCCGGCTGCGGAGTGGCCAACTCCCTGGCCGCCGTCCTCGCGGGGGCCACCCACGTGCAGGGCACGATCAACGGCTACGGCGAGCGCTGCGGCAACGCCAACCTCGTCTCGATCATCCCCAACCTGCAGCTCAAGCTGGGGCGCCCGTGCCTCACCGACGCCCAGCTGGGAGAGCTGACGGCGACCGCCCACTACGTCGCCGAGCTGTTGAACTTCACCCCCGATCCTGACGCCCCCTACGTGGGGCGAAACGCCTTTGCCCACAAGGGCGGCATGCACGTGGCGGGCGTCAACACCGACCCGGCGACCTTCGAGCACATCGCCCCCGAGACGGTCGGCAACCACCGTGAGATGCTCATCTCCGAGCTGTCGGGTCGCGGCACCGTGCTCAACCGCGCGCGCGCGGCCGGCATCGAGCTCTCGGACGCCGCCGCGTCGGAGGTGATCGAGCAGGTCAAGGCCCGCGAGCACGCCGGTTATCACTACGAGGCCGCCGACGGGTCGTTTGAGCTGCTGCTGCGCAAGCACACCGGGGACTATGAGCCGCTGTTCCGCCTGGAGTCATGGCGCGCGATCGTGGAGAAGCGCGCCGACGGGCGGGTCGAGACCGAAGCCACGATCAAGATCTGGGTTGACGGCGAGCGCTACGTGCGCACCGCGGAGGGCAACGGGCCGGTCAATGCGCTGGACCGCGCCCTGCGCGAGGCGCTGGTCGAGATCCACCCTCACCTCGCCGACATCGAGCTGGTCAACTTCAAGGTCCGCATCCTGGACGAGACCAAGGGCACCGGGGCCGTCACCCGCGTGCTGCTCGACGCCTCCGACGGCGATCGTGTGTGGGGCTCGATCGGGGTCTCGGAGAACGTGATCGAGGCCTCCTGGGAGGCGCTGGTGGACTCGCTGGAGTTCGGCATGCAGCTGCGTCCCGCCGGCGCCTCCGGGGCCGCCTCCCCGGTGGGAGCCGGGGCCGAGCCCGCGGGCCCCGCCCCGCGCTCGTGACCGCGACCCCGGAGGCGATCGTCCCGCTCGCGCGGCCGGTGATCGGCGCCGCGGAGGAGGAACGCGTGCTCGCCGTCCTGCGCTCGGGGATGCTGTCGCTGGGCCCGGTC
>DASSZP010000009.1:0-34589 GCA_035713465.1 Solirubrobacteraceae bacterium
AGTAGGTCCCAAGGGTTGGGCTGTTCGCCCATTAAAGCGGTACGCGAGCTGGGTTCAGAACGTCGTGAGACAGTTCGGTCCCTATCTGCCGTGGGCGTTGGAGAGTTGAGAGGATTCGTCCCTAGTACGAGAGGACCGGGATGAACGCACCTCTGGTGTATCTGTTGTCCTGCCAAGGGCATCGCAGATTAGCTACGTGCGGATCGGATAACCGCTGAAAGCATCTAAGCGGGAAGCCGGCCTCAAGATGAGCTCTCCCACCTCCTCGAGAGGGTAAGACCCCTGGTAGACCACCAGGTTGATAGGCCAGATCTGGAAGGGTGGTAACACCTGTAGGAGACTGGTACTAATGGGTCGAGGGCTTGACGGATACTTTGATATCCGTCTGCATTGGTTCTGTGCGGTTTTGAGGGCCCGCCGGGAGCGGTCTCGCTTGATTTCCGGTGGCTATGGCGAGGGGGAAACACCTCTTCCCTTTCCGAACAGAGCCGTTAAGCCCCTCAGCGCCGATGGTACTTGGCCCGCAAGGGCCTGGGAGAGTAGGTCGCCGCCGGTTTAGCCTCGCATCTGGCCCCGCTCACCTCGTGTGAGCGGGGTCGTTTGCGTTGGTCTCGGTCTGTGCGGCGGGGTGGGCGCGCCGCCGGCGAATGCCCGGTCCCGCCGGGACGGCCTGTGCCCTGCGCGGTTGGCAGCAGTTGACGGCGTATAACGCGGTCACGTGCTGCCCGACCGGAGATAACCGATGCAGCGCCCCCCACAAGCAGCTGCTCTTTGCCACACTCACACCATGTCTACATCTGACCCCAACGGCGAGCCGATCACCGCGCAGGGCCTCACCGCGCTCAAGGCCGAGCTCGGTGAGCTGGAGACGGTGGCCCGCCGCGAGATCGCCGCCCGCATCCTCACCGCCCGCGGTCACGGTGACCTCAAGGAGAACGGCGAGTATCACGCCGCCAAGGAGGACCAGGCGCTGCTCGAGACCCGGATCCTGCGGCTGCGTCAGCGGCTGCGCGGAGCGGTCGTCGTCGCCGCCGAGACCTCCGGCGACGTGTTCTCCTTCGCACGGCCGGCCGAGATCCGCGATGAGGGCACCGGCGAGGTCAACGTGTGGACCGTCGTCGGCCCGACCGAGGCCGACCGCAAGGCGGGCAAGCTCTCGGCTGAGTCGCCGATCGCCCGCGCGCTGCTGGACCACAGGGTCGGGGAGACGGTCGAGGTGCCGACCCCCAGGGGGACCCGCCGGCTGACCATCGTGCGCATGGTGTGAGCGTGATGGCCGGCCTGCGTGCCTACCTGCGGTCCAATCCGCAGGCCCTCGTGCTGCTGATCATCTGCCTGGTCCTCGGGCTGGGGACGTTCGTGACCGTGCTCGTCGCGATCGCCGGGTCGGGGAGCACTCGGACGGACGGCTACTCGTCGGGAGCGATCGTCAGCCTGTTGCGCTGATACCCCACCGGTCGGCGCAGCCATGCTGCGGCCGGATGGATCGAGCTGGGTGGGCCTTGGGTCGGTGGTCGGCCCCGGAGCCCGCGTCGGTGCGGAGCGTCCTCAGCGAACCGCCGCCCGGCGTGCAGCCGCGGGGCTCGGGCGCACGGGGGAGAGGCAATGGGCGGGCGCAGCGCTCACCGCGCCGCGGCGCCGCTCGTAGCTGATGCGCACGGGGCGCCGGTGGGGATGGGGCATCTGCTCCTCGGGCTCCGGATGGCCGAGCATCTCATCGGCGAGCGTGAGGAGGAGGCGAAGGCGGCGGGCGGAAGAACCAAACATATGTTCGTAACGGTACGGCGCGCCGCGGACGGAAGGCAGACCCCCAACCTACTCTGCCCACCCGACGGTGCGGGCAGTCTCTCGCGCCCGGGGCCGCCGGAGGGGGAAAAGCCCCTGAATGCACGGGATTAACCCTTCGCCGGAGCAGGACCGAACCGCTGGGAAGCTGGGCGCAATCTTGCAAGGCATCCCGCTCAGAGCGGGAAACACCGTGGGAACGCCGCGACGCTCAGGATCCGAGCGAGGACCACGCGTCGAGCTTGGCCCGCACGCGGTCCACGACGGCCGAGGTGAACTCCGTGGTGCCGGATGATCCTCCCAGGTCGGGCGTCTTGATGCCCGAGGCGACCGTCTCCAGGGTTCCCTCATAGACAGCCCGTGAGGCGCGCTCGCAGGCAGCACCGTGGCGGTCGGCGGCATGGCGCAGGATCGCCCCGCAGGCCAGGATCATGGCCAGCGGGTTGGCCAGGTCCTTACCCAGCAGGGCGGGGGCCGTCCCGTGCGGGGCCTCGGCCATGGCCACGGTCGTCTCGTAGCGCTCACCGAAGGCCAGCAGCACGGACTCGGCGCCCGCGATCGAGCCGAACATGGGCAGCACGAGATCCGACAGGCAGTCGCCGTCGCGGTTCAGCGCGGGGATGACCAGCGGCGCGTCGGTCGCGCCGGAGAGCAGGCCGGCGTAGGTCGCGTCGATCAGGACCGGCCGGTAGTCGACGTCCGGGTGCCGCGCGGCGGCGGCGTCCATCTCCTCCTTGAGCATCCCCTCATACACCGGTGAGACCGTCCACTTCGGGCCTCCGTAGACGCGGCCGGCGAGTTTGGTGGCCTCGCGGAAGGCATACTCGGACACCGCGCGGCAGGTCGAGCGGGTGATCCGCTCGGTGCGCAGGGCGATCTCGTCCGGGGCGCCCGCCTCGCCCTCGCGCCACTGCTTGGCGCCGTAGGCGTCCTCGACGGCCATGCGGACGACGGAGATGGGGTGGTGGACGCCGGCGATGGGCGTCACACCGGGCAGCCGGCGGCCGGTGCGCACGATGACCTTGCCGTCGACGGCCTCGCGCAGGATGCGGTTGGGGGAGCCGACGTCGCCGGCCCCCTCCGGGGTGATGGTCGCCGCCTTGAGGCCGAGCCCCGCCTCGCGCATCGCCGCGGCCGCGTCGCTGACGACACCGTTGTCGGTCGCGCGACGGTGCTCGAGGCTGAGGTCGAAACGCTGAAGCGAGAGCTCGAGGCCGAGCAGCTCACCATCGAGCACCCGCAGCGACTGCTCGAGCAGCTCCTGGCCGGTCTCATCGCCCTCGAGCACGACCACCGTGACGCTCATCGCCTCACGCCGCCCGGGCCGGGATGAGAACGTCCTGATGCTCGGCCAGGGCGGCGATCACCGTGGACACGTGCTCGTCGAAGTCAAGCCCGAGCGCGGCGGCACCCTCGCGCAGGTCGTCGCGGCTGACCGCGGCGGCAAAGGCCGGGGACTTCATCTTCTTCTTGACCGACTTGGGCGTCATCCCGGCCAGGCCCTCCGGGCGCACGTACGCGCAGGCCAGGATGAAGCCCGAGAGCTCATCGACCGCGAACAGGGCCTTCTCCATGTCGGTCTCGCGCGGGACGCCCATGAAGTCCGCGTGCGAGGCGATCGCCCGGACCAGCTCCGGGGGGTAGCCACGGGCCGTCAGCTCTGCGACCGCGTGGCGGGGGTGGCCGGTACCGAGATCGGGATAGCGCTCGTAGTCAAGGTCGTGCAGCAGCCCGGTCAGGCCCCACAGCTCGACGTCGCCGCCGAAGCGCGGCGCGTAGGCGCGCATTGCCGCCTCGACGGCCAGCATGTGGCGGCGCAGCGAGTCCGATTCCGTCCACTGGCAGAGCAGGTTCCAGGCCTCAGAGCGCGAATTGAGGTCAGGCATGGCCGTTACCCTAGTGGACCGATCCGCGTCCTCGCGGGACACCGGCACGAACGGGATCAGCGTCACAGATCTACGCCCGTCAGCGGCTAGTCTCAACGCTTCACCGCCGGCCGCCTCCTCCGCGGCCGCCGCAACCAATTCGAGGTCGATTCCCCTGGAGAAATTCGTCATCGAGGGCGGGGTGCCGTTGTCGGGCACGATCACACCCGCCGGCAACAAAAACGGCGCCCTGCCGATCCTGGCCGCATGCCTGCTCACCGACGACGAGGTCGTGCTGCGCAACGTGCCGCGGATCAGCGACGTGGAGGCGCAGGTCGAGCTGCTGCGCGCGCTGGGCGCTCGAGCGGAGTGGCGCAGCTTCAACGAGCTCTGCGTGCAGGCGGCCGAGATCGAGACGACGGTCGTCGACCGTGATCTGGCCGAGCGGATCCGGGCCTCGTTCCTGCTCGCCGGGCCACTGCTGGCCCGTTGCGGTCGCGCCACGATGCCGCCGCCCGGCGGCGACGTGATCGGCCGCCGCCGCCTCGATCCCCATCTCGACGCCTTCCGGGCGCTCGGCGCGACCGTGCGCCACGAACGCGACATCGACATCGAGGCGCCCGCGCTGGGCCTGCGAGCCTGCGACTTCTTGATGGACGAGGCCTCGGTGATGGCGACCGAGAACGCGCTGATGGCCGCCGCGCTCACGCGCGGGACGACGGTGATCCGCAACGCCGCCTGTGAGCCGCACGTCCAGGACCTGGCCCGCATGCTCTCGTCGATGGGGGCTCAGATCGACGGGATCGGCTCAAACGTCCTCACCGTCCACGGCACCGCCCGGCTGCGCGGCTGCACCCACCGGATCGCTCCCGACCACATCGAGATCGGCTCGTTCATGGCCCTGGCCGGCGTGACCGGAGGCGAGCTCGTGGTCAAGGACACCCATCCCGAGGACCTGCGGATGATCCGGCTGGTCTTTGACCGCCTGGGCCTGCGCTCTGAGCAGCGCGACACCGACATCATCGTCCCCGGGGGTCAGGAGCTGCACATCCGCCACGACGCCGGGGAGCACACCCCGACGATCCAGGACGGCATCTGGCCGGCCTTCCCGGCCGATCTGACCAGCATCGCGCTGGCCATGGCCACCCAGGCCCACGGCTCGGTGATGATCCACGAGTGGATGTTCGAGAACCGGCTGTTCTTCACCGACAAGCTGGTGCTGATGGGCGCCGCGATCACGATCTGCGATCCGCACCGCGCGATCGTGATCGGCCCGCGCAAGCTGCGCGGAGCCCGGGTCGACTCTCCCGACATCCGCGCCGGGATGGCGATGCTGATGGCCGCGCTGTGCGCCGAGGGTGAGACCGAGATCGGCAACGTCCGGCACATCGACCGCGGCTACGAGCGGATCGACGAGCGGCTCCAGGCCTTGGGCGCGCGCATTACCCGCCACGAGGACGCCCCGGTCTCAGCCTGACCGGCGCGCGACGGTTGTGTGCCGCGGGTGTGACCGGCGGACGCGCGACCCCTGTCGCCCCCTAACCTAGAGCGCCGATGATCGACCGCATCCCCTCCGGGACGCGCGACGTGCTGCCCGACGAGATGCGTGAGCTGCGGGCGCTGACCGACCGCATCCACGACGTGTTCGCGACCGCCGGGTACGGCGAGGTCTCGACCCCCTCACTCGAGTACGAAGGCACCTTTAACCGCTCGGACACCGTCGGCCGGCCCGCCTACCGCGTCTTTGACGAGCAGGGCAACGTGCTCATCCTGCGCACCGACATGACCGTCCCGATCGCGCGGCTGGTGGCCACGCGCTACAGCGCGGCGCAGCCCCCGCTGCGCTTCTGCTACTTCGCCCACGCCTACCGGGGCGTCCGCCCCCAGCGGGGACAGTCGCGCGAGTTCCTGCAGGCCGGGATCGAGCTGATCGGCGTCCCGGGAGCGCAGGGGACGGCCGAGGCGCTGGCCGTGCTGTGCGCCGCGCTGGACGCGGCCGGCCTGCGCGGCTACCGGGTCGGTGTCGGCGACGCCGCGCTGTACCCGGCGCTGCTGGAGAGCCTGGGCGTCGCGCCGGAGCAGCGCGAGCGGATCATCGCCGAACTGGCCCGGGGCGATTTCGTCGCCGTCGAGCACGAGGTGCAGGCCCTCGGCCTGTCCGACGCCGACGCCGAGCTGCTGCTCGACGTGCCGCGGGTGCGGGGTGGGGCGGAGATCCTGCTCGACCTCGACCAGCGGCTGCACGGCGCCGTGGCCGGCATGCGGGAACTGCGCGACCGGCTCGTGCCCGAGGTCGCCGAGCGGATCATCTTCGACCTCGGGCTGGTGCGCTCGATCGGCTACTACACAGGGGCCGTCTTTCAGGTCTATGACCCCGGGTACGGCGTGCCGATCGGCAGTGGCGGGCGCTACGACGAGCTGCTGGGGAGCTTTGGGCGCGCCCTGCCCGCGGTCGGCTTCGCGCTCAACGTCGAGCGGTTGCACATCGCCCTCACCGGTGAAGAGCGCCTGGGCAACCGGAGCGCGCCATGAACGGGCTGCGGATCGCGGTCCCGCGCGGCGCGCTGTTCGGGGACACCCTGGACCTGCTCGACGGCGTCGGAGTCGACACCGCCGAGGTCAGGGCCAACGACCGCAAGCTTCTGTTCGCCGACTCGGGCATCGTCACCATGCGCCCCTCCGACGTGCCGACCTACGTCGAGGCCGGCGCGGCCGACATCGGCATCACCGGCAAGGACGTGCTCATGGAGCAGTCCGAACGTGAGGTCTATGAGCTGATGGACCTCGGCTACGGCCGCTGCGTGATGGTCCTTGCCGGCGAGGACGGCCCGGACCGGGCGCAGGAGGCGCTGCGACGGCTCGGGGTGGTCCGGATCGCCACCAAGTACCCGCGGATCGCCGCCCGCCACTTTTTGGACACCGGCCGCCAGGCCGAGATCGTTGAGGTCAAGGGATCGGTCGAGCTCGCCCCCCTCACCGGGCTGGCCGAGGCGATTGTCGACCTCACCGCCACCGGCACGACGCTGCGCGAGAACGGGCTGGTCATCCGCGAGGAGATCGCCGTGTGCACCGCCCGCCTGATCGCCAACCCCGTCGCCCACAAGCTGCGGGCCCCGACCATCGACGGACTTCTGGAGCGACTACGTGCAGTCTGAGACCCTGACGCTGAGCGGAGACCCGGCCACTGCGGCCGCGGAGCTGCGCGCGCTGGTGCCGGCCGGGCACTCGGTCGGCGAGGCCGTGGCCGAGATCATCGCTCGCGTGCGGGCCAGCGGCGATGACGCGCTGCGCTACTACACCCGGCAGTTCGACACCGACGGCGGCCAGCCATCGGCGCTCGAGGTGCCCGCGCCCGAGCTCGACACGGCCGCCGGGCGTCTCTCTGAGGATGTCAGGGCGGGTCTTGAGACGGCGATCGCCAATGTGCGCCGGGTCTGCGAGGCCGCCCTGAACGCGGACCGCACGGTCAGCTTCGACGGTCACGAGGTGACGATCCGCGAGGCTCCCGTGCGACGGGCCGCCGTGTATGTTCCGGGCGGACGGGCTCCCTACCCGAGCACGGTGATCATGGGCACGGTGTGCGCCCGCGTCGCGGGGGTCAAGGAGATCGCCGTGTGCTCTCCACCCGGTCCCAACGGCGAGGTCGACAGCGGGGTGCTCGGCGCCTGCCGCCTGGCCGGCGCGTCGGTCGTGTACCGGATGGGTGGCGCCCAGGCGATCGCCGCCCTGGCCTTCGGAACCGAGACCGTCGCCCCCGTCGACGTGATCGTCGGACCCGGGAACCTGTACGTCCAGGAGGCCAAACGCCAGGTCTTCGGACAGGTCGGAATCGACGGGTTCGCCGGCCCCAGTGACCTCGTCCTGGTCGCCGCCGGCGGCGACCCCGACATGCTCGCGCTCGACCTGCTCGCCCAGGCCGAGCATGGTGCCGGGTCGCTGGTGGTGGCCATCTCCGACGACACCGAGCTGCTGGCGGCGCTGGCCGCCCGCATCGCAGCCGCCCCCGACACCGGCGCGGTGACCCGGCTGGTCGCGGTCGCGGACATGGACGCGGCCGGCGCGGTCGTGCAGGCGTTCGCCCCCGAGCACCTGCAGCTGGTCGGCGCCGCGGCCGAGGCCCTCGCGGGGCAGGTGACCACCGCGGGCACGATCCTGGTCGGGCCGGCGAGCGGGACCGCCTTCGGCGACTACATCGCCGGGGCCAACCACGTGCTGCCGACCGGGGGCGCCGGGCGCTTTGCCTCGGCCCTGACTCCCGCTCACTTCCGCCGCCGCTTCACCGTGGTCCGAATCGGTGACGGCGCGGCGGCGCTGGCGCGGGCCGCCGCCCCGATCGCCCGGGCCGAGGGCTTTGAGGATCACGCGCGCTCGCTGGAGGCGCGGATCGATGAGAATGAGCGGACATGAGCCGCACCGCCGAGATCGACCGCCGGACCGCCGAGACCGAGATCCAGCTCAGCCTCGCCCTGGACGGGAGCGGGTCGGGTGAGCGCAGCACCGGCGTCGGTTTCTTTGACCACATGCTCGACCTGCTCGCCCGGCACGGGCGCATGGACCTCACCGTCGTGGCCCGCGGGGATCTGGAGACCGGCGCACATCACACGGTCGAGGACGTCGGCATCTGCCTCGGCCAGGCGCTTGACCAGGCGCTGGGCGACCGCGCCCAGATCGTGCGCTACGGACAGGCGACCGTCCCCATGGACGAATCGCGGGCGGCCTGCGCGATCGACATCTCCGGGCGGGGCCTGTGTGCCTTTGAGGGCGGCCTGCCTGCCGGCGCGATCGGCAATTTCGACCACGAGCTGGCCGAGGAGTTCCTGCGCGCGCTGGCCGCCAACGCGCGGCTGACCCTGCACGTCACGGTGCAGGCGGGCACCAACGCCCATCACGTCATCGAGGCGGTGTTCAAGGCGGTGGCCCGCGCCCTGCGCGCGGCGACCGCGATCGATCCGACCGAGCAGGGCGTGCCGAGCACGAAGGGGACCCTGTCCTGAGCGGGAGTCCGAGCATCGCCGTCCTGGACTACGGCATGGGCAACCGGCGCTCGGTCCAGAAGGCGCTCGAGACGACGGGCGCCCGCGCCACCATCACCCGTGACCTGGAGGTGATCGCCGGCGCCGCCGGCCTCGTCGTGCCCGGGGTGGGGGCGTTTCCGCAGGCCATGCGCAACCTCGCCGAGCTCGGGCTCGACACCGCGGTGCGCGCCTACGCCGAGCGGGGCCGTCCGCTGCTGGGCATCTGCCTGGGGATGCAGCTGCTGTTCGACGGCTCTGAGGAATTCGACCGTACGGCCGGCCTGGGCTTGATCCCGGGCCGGGTGACGCCGCTGCAGGCGCCCGGGCTGCGGCTCCCGCACATCGGCTGGAACCTGGTGCGCCTGGAGCGGCCCTCGCCGCTGACCGCGGCGCTTGAGGGCGAGGCCCGGCCCTTCTACCACGTGCATTCGCTGGCCGTCCGGCCCGATCAGGCCGACCACGTGGTCGGCACCACGCAATACGGCGAGCGGTTCGCCAGCATCGTGCAGCGCGACCAGATCTACGGTGTGCAGTTCCACCCCGAGAAGTCCTCGCGCGACGGGCTGCGGATGCTGGCGGCGTTCACCGCCCTGTGCGGCACCCCGGCCGGCGGCGCGATCGCGGTCAGCCAAGGGACACGGCCGTGAACCTGCTCCCGGCCGGCGAGGGGACACGCCCGTGATCCTGCTCCCGGCGATCGACATCCGCGACGGCCACGCGGTCCGGCTGGACCGGGGCGATTTCGCCGCCCAGACGACCTACGACGCCGATCCGCTCGACGCCGCCCGGCGCTGGGTTCAGATGGGCGCCCGGGCCCTGCATGTGGTCGACCTGGACGGCGCCCGCCACGGCGAGCCGCGCAACCTCGAGCACGTCCGCCGGATCACCGCCGCGGTCCCGGTGCCGGTCCAGCTGGGCGGCGGGTTGCGCAGCGCCGATGCGGTCGACGCCGCGGTGGCCGCCGGCGCCACCCGGGTGATCCTCGGGACGGCCGCCTTCCGCGATCAGGATTTCCTGGATGACTGCGTCGCCCGCCACCGCGACCGCGTGGTCGTCTCGGTCGACGCGCGCGCCGGACGGCTCGCCGCGGCGGGGTGGACCGAGCAGACCGATATCCCGATCGAGGCCGCGTTCGCGTCGCTGGGGCGTCGCGGGGTGGTGCGCTTCGTGTTCTCCGATATCGATCGCGACGGCATGATGAGCGGCCCCGATCTCGATGCCGTGCGGGCGGCCGCTGCGGCCGTTCGGGGGACGTTCATCTACTCCGGAGGCGTCTCGGCGCTCGCCGACCTCACGGCGCTGGCCGCCCTGCGCCAGGTCAATCTGACCGGCGTGATCGTCGGCAAGGCGCTGTATGAGGGTCGCTTCGACGTCGCCGCGGGCCAGGCCGCACTGGAGGGCTGAGGCCCGATGCACTACAAGCGCGTGATCCCCTGCCTGGACGTCAGCGCCGGGCGCGTGGTCAAAGGGGTCGGCTTCCTCGATCTGCGTGACGCCGGCGACCCGGTCGAGCTGGCCGCCCGCTATGCCGCGGCCGGCGCCGACGAGCTCGTGCTGCTGGACATCACGGCGACCCACGAGAAGCGCGACACCGTCGTTGCCTTGGCTCGCCGCGCGGCCGACGCCGTGTTCATCCCGTTCACCATCGGGGGCGGGATCCGCTCGGTGGCCGACGCGCAGGCCGTGCTGGACGCCGGCGCCGACAAGGTCTCGGTCAACTCAGCCGCGCTGCAGCGACCGGAGCTGATCGACGAGCTGGCGGGAAACTTCGGCAGCCAGTCCGTGGTTCTGGCCATCGACGCCAAGCGACGCGAGGACGGGACCGGGTGGGAGGCCTACCTGGCCGGCGGCCGTACCCCCACCGGCCGCGATGCCGTCGCGTGGGCCCGCGAGGGCGTGGCGCGGGGGGCGGGGGAGATCCTGCTCACCAGCATGGACCGCGACGGCACCAACGCCGGCTATGACCTGGGGCTGACCGAGCAGGTCGCCGCCGCCGTGGGGGTGCCGGTGATCGCCTCCGGGGGGGCGGGGGAGATCGACCATCTCGCGCAGGCGCTCCAGGCCGGCGCCGACGCCGTGCTGTGCGCGTCGATCTTGCACTACGGGCAGCACACGGTGGGCGAGGTCAAGGCCCAGCTCGCCGCGGATGGGATCGCCGTCCGGCCGCTGCCGGGCTGACCGCAGCTCGCTATCGCCGGCGCGGTTCCTACCACGGACGACGCGGGATCGACCCGCCGCCGTGGGCATTCATGCAGTTATGTGAGGGTGCGCGTCCGGGGAGAACCGCTTACGCGGCTTCCTCGACGTAACCGGCGGCCGCGCACGTATCGCAATACGCGGCGGGCGGGACCCGGGGCTCGTAGCAGCCGGGCCGGCAGCAGGTGGAGGACCGCTTGGGTCGACCACGACCGATCCGGGCAGCCGCGGCATCCTTGAGCTCCTCGCGCATGCGATCGAGTTCAGCAGCGTGCTCGGAACAGAACCGGCGGCCCTTTTCGGCCGGACGCTCACAATGACTTCCACTACGACAACGCATAGACCATGTACAATAGCAGCCCGTTCGGGATGAGCGCCCGGGTACGGTCGGCTGCGGCCTGATTCGGATGTCCGGGCACGGAGCCTAACCGCGGCGTAACCGGACGCCGCGGGCTGCTCAGCGCGTGCGGGCGACAGTCTTTCTGCGCGAGTGGCGCTTGGTCGTGGACCGGCGCGCCCGCTGCCGCCCCGTCCGGACAGCGCGCCGGTGCAACCGGCGGCCGGCGCGCCGGTGCCCGCGGTGAGCGGCATGGCGATGGGTGCGGTGGGCCCGGCGACGGTGCGCGCGGCGGCGCGCGGGGGCGCGCCCGGGCAGGAACTGGTTGACGCTGCCGTACCCGTCGACGTACAGGGCGTGCTGGTCGGCGATGGCGGCGGAGAAATCGCCGTCGCCGAAGCTGAACACGACCCGCCCGGTCGCCGCGTCCAGGCCGACGGTGCGCCGGATGCGCAGGACCGAGAAGTAGACGACGCCGTCGATGACCACCGCCGCGCCGGAGATCCGCCCCCCCGCGTAGTGGCGCCAGCGCACGCGCCCCGAGCGGGCGTCGAACGCATACAGGTAGCCGTCGTAGGACCCGACGTAGACGGTCGGCCCGAGCTTGGGGGGGTCGGCGACCGCAGCCGCCGCGTACACGTAGGCCCCGGTCCCCGTGGCCCAGGCCAGCGTTCCGTGCGCGGTGCCAAACGAGTACACCCGCCCGTCGGTGTTGCCGATGTACACGCGGCCGTAGGCGACCGCCGGGGTCGCGTAGAACTGCCCGGAGCCGAAGCCGAAGTGAGCCCCGTCGGTGCCGACCGTCCAGACGGCGCGGCCGTTGACGGCGCGGATTGCGTAGACCCGGCCGGCGTAGTCGCCGAAGTACAGGACGCCGCCGACCAGGGCCGGGCCGCCCTTGATCGCCCCGGCGGCGTGGTAGGTCCAGTAGACGTGCCCGTCGCGCAGGCGCATGCTGTACAGGGTTCCGCTCTGGTCTCCGAAGTAGACGGTGCTCCCGGAGATGATCGGGGAGGATTCGCTGCCCGCCGGAAGCGGGTGCACCCACACCGTGCGTCCGGTGCGCATCGACAGGGCCAGGAAGGCGCCGCCGCCCGGGCTGGTTCCGTGCCGCGAGAGCACGGGCAGGACGATCAGGTGATCGCGGCCGTCGACGGCGGGCGAGGCGGCGGCCAGGGTGCCGACCTGCCGGCTCCAGATCTGGCGGCCGTTGGTGGTGCGGATCGCGTGCGCGATCCCGTCGTCACCGAGCATGAACATCGTGCCGTGCCAGATCACCGGGGGGAATTCCAGCAGCGCCTTGGCGTCGAAGGTCCAGCCGTGGTGCACCGGCGGGCGCAGGTTGGCGGCCGAGTTGAAGTTGCGGGTGCGGCCCGCGTCGTAGCCGTACCACGGCCAGGCGAAGGTGTTGGCCGCGCGGCGGCGGGCCGCCCTCGTGGTGCTGCTCGTCGTCGTCGTCGCGCTGGTCGGCTGCGTGAACTGCACCCCGGGGTTGGACACGTTCCCCGGTGCGTGGAGCAGGACGAAGGCGACCAAGCCACCGGCGACGATCAGCACGACGGCACCGGCGATGAGCCCGCGCCGCAGCAGCCGCCGCGAAGCGGGACTCGGCATGGGCGCCATGGTAGACGCCGCCGCGCGGCGTGCCGCCCCCGCTCCGGGGATCATTGACGCCATGCCCGCGCGCGTCCCGGACCTCACTCTGGAGCCCGTGCGGCTCAGCGCGCGTCTCGATGCGCTGCCCGCGGCCTCGGTCCTGCGCCGCCTGCGCGACGGCACCCGGCCGGTGTACCTGGTCGGAGGGGCGGTGCGCGATCTCGCGCTGGACCGCACGCCGGCCGAGCTGGACCTGCTGGTCGAGGACGACGCCGACGGGCTCGCGCGGGCGCTGGCCGGCGGCGTCGCCGGCGCCGTGCGCGTCTTTCCCCGCTTCGGAACGGCGACCGTGACCGTCGCGGGCCGCACCTATGACATCGCCCGGGCCCGGACCGAGCGCTATCCGGCCCCGGGGGCGCTGCCCGAGGTGACACCGGCCCGGGCGCAGGAGGACCTCAGGCGCCGTGACTTCACCGTCAACGCAATCGCGCTCGGCATCGGCGGGCCGTCCCGCGACCGGTTGCTCAGCGTCCCCGGGGCGGCGCAGGACCTGGCCGCAGGCCGCTTGCGGGTGCTGCACGCCGACAGCTTTCGCGATGACCCCACCCGGCTGCTGCGCCTGGCCCGCTACGCGGCCCGCCTGGAGTTCAGCGTCGAGCCGGCGACCCGGGAGCTCGCGCTGGCCGCGGCCGCCCAGGGCGCGCTGGACACCGTGTCGGGAACCCGGATCGGCGCCGAGCTGGTGCTGCTGGCCGGCGAGCCCGATCCCGTCACGGCGCTCGGCCTCCTGCAGGCGCTGGGCGCCGGGGATGCGCTTGCCCCCGGTTTCGGGATCGGCGATCCCGACGGGGCGCGACGCGGGCTCGCCCTGCTGCCCGCCCCGGCCGACCGCGCCGCCGCGGTGCTCGGGGCGGCGCTGCTCGGGGTGCCCGCGGCGGCGCGCGGGCCGCTGCTGGATCGGCTCGGGCTGGCCGCCGGCCGCCGCCACGCGATCGGCGCGATCGCCGCCGGCGCGCCGGAGCTGGCCCGCGCCCTGAGCGGAGCGCGGACCCCGTCGCAGATCGCCGCCGCGGTCGGCCGCGCCCCGCCCGAGGCGGTCGCGCTGGCCGGAGGCCTTGACCGGCAGGCCGAGCCCGCCGCCCGGGCGTGGCTCCAGGAGCTGCGCCACGTCACCCTGAGCATCACCGGCAACGATCTGATCGCCGCCGGCGTCCCCGCTGGGCCCGCGATCGGCGCGGGGCTGGCGGCCGCGCGGGCGGCGGTCATGGACGGCCGGGCGATGGGCCGGGAGGCCGAGCTGTCGGTGGCGCTCCGGGCGGCGTTAGCCTAAGGGCGCGATGGCGACTGCGGCCGCGACCGCGGCGCCCGCCCCGTTTCAGCGGCGCGGCCCGCACCACCTGATCGACCTGCCCGGGGGGCGGGTCGTCTTCACCACCCGCGAGGGCGGCGTCTCGCAGGGTCCCTACGCGACCCTCAACCTCGGCTTTCTCACCGATGATCGCCCGCAGGCCGTCCGCGAGAACCGCGCGCGGCTCGAGACGGAGTTCGGCGTCCGGCTCGGTTTCGTGCACCAGGTGCACGGAAGCGACGTGCGCCGCCTGACCGCCGCCGACGCTGAACGCGAGCAGCGCGAGGGCCCGGGCAGCCTGATCCGCGCCGACGGGCAGGTGAGCACCGAGCCAGGGCTCGCCGCAGCGGCCCTGGCCGCCGACTGCCTGCCGGTGGCGATCGCCGCCCCCGGCGCCGTGGCCATGCTGCACGCCGGCTGGCGCGGACTGCACCAGGGGGTGATCGCGGCCGGAGTCGCCGCGCTGCGCGCCGCCGGCGGCCAGGGCCCGCTCACCGCGGCGATCGGGCCCGGCGCAGGACCCTGCTGCTACGAGGTGGGCGACGAGGTCCATTGCGCCTTCGCCGAGCTCCCGGCCGCCGTGCACGCTGGCCGGCACCTCGACCTGCCGGCGATCGCCCGCCACCGGCTCGCGGCCGCCGGCGTCGCGACCGTGCACTCGATCGGTCTGTGCACGATCTGCTCGGGCCCCAACCGGTTCTTCTCGCACCGGCGTGATCACGGCGTCACCGGGCGTCAGGCGGGGATCGCGTGGCCTCGGCCGTGATCTCCGGGGTCACGGCCGAGATCGTGGCCGCCAACCTCGACCGTGTGCGCGAACGGATCGCCGCCGCCGGCGCCGACCCGCAGGCGGTGGAGATCCTGGCCGCGGTCAAGTACCTGGCCGCCGACGCGCTGCCCGCCCTGGTCGCCGGCGGGATCACCGTGGTGGGCGAGAATCGCGCCCAGGAGCTGGCCCGCAAGCGCTCAGCCCCCGGGGCCGATCAGCTGACCTGGGACTTCATCGGGCAGCTGCAGAGCCGCAAGGTGCGCGACATCCTGCCCGAGGTCCGCTACGTCCATTCCGTGGCCACCGATTCCGCGCTCGAACAGCTGCGCCGCCACGGCGACGACCGCACGCGGGTGCTGATCGAGGTCAACGTGGCCGGCGAGGCGGGCAAGGGGGGAGTCGCGCCGGACGAGCTTCCGGCCTTTTTGGAGCGCTGCCCGGTGACGGTGGTCGGCCTGATGACGATGCCGCCGCTGGCTCACCGGCCCGACGACAACCGGCCCCACTTCGCCGCCCTGCGGGCACTGGCCGAGCGGCACGGCCTGCGCGAGCTCTCGATGGGAACCAGCCAGGACTATCCCGCGGCCGTCGCCGAAGGGGCTACGATCGTGCGTCTGGGGTCAACCCTGTACGAGGGCGCGACATAATCGCCCCACTGGCGGCAGGGAAACGCCCTCCGCGAACGAACCAGACCGCTGATGGCCTTCCGAGACACATGGCACCGCACACTCGTCTACTTCGGCCTGGCCGAGGACGAGCACTACGAGGACGACGAGCTCGAGCCCTATCCCGAACCGGAGGCGCAGCTCGAGGACAGCTATCGCGAACGGCCCAACGTGCGCAAGCTGGCCACCCGCCGCCGGCGCGACGAGATCGACGACATCTTCGCCGACGACTCCGTCTCCGAACGGCGGACGACGTCGCTGCGGGCGGTGGCCGCACCGCGGGCCGGCAACGGACGCAGCGCCGGTGGCGACGTGCGCGTGCACTTCGTCGCGCCCAAGAGCTTTAACGACGTCCAGGACGTGGCCGACAAGTTCAAGGACGCGATCCCGGTCATCATCAACCTCCAGGGCACCGACACCGATCTGTCCAAGCGCCTGATCGACTTCTCCAGCGGGCTGACCTACGCACTGGACGGCGGCATGCAGCGGATCGCCGACAAGGTCTTCTTGCTCACCCCGCGCAACGTCGAGGTCTCCGCCGAGGAGCGGGCCCGGCTGGTCGAGAAGGGCTTCTTCAACCAGTCCTGAGGGCCGCACAGCCGGCGACGGCAGTGACGCAGGTACATTCTCCTGCATGCGCGTCGGACTGATCGGAGCAGGCAACATGGCGCGGGCGATGGCTCGTGGCTGGGGCGATCCCGTCCTGTGCTCCGACGGCGGCTCGGGCCGAGCCCAGGCCCTCGCCGACGAACTGGGCGGGCGCGCGACCACCAACGTCGAGGTCGCCGAGCAGTCCGACGTCGTCTTTCTCTGCCACAAGCCCTACCAACTGCAGGATGTCGCCGACGAGATCCGCTCCCGGGTCACGGCGGTCGCCTCAGTGCTGGGCGGAGGTCTCGGCCTGGCCGAGGTGCAGCACGCCTACCCCGGCGTCCCGGTCGTGCTGGTGATGCCCAACACCCCGGTTGAGGTCGGCTGCGGCGTCGTGCTGTTCGCCACCGGGGACGGCGTGAGCGCGGAGCTGGAGACCCAGCTGGTCGGGCTGCTGGCGCGGCTCGGCTCGGTCGTGCCCGCCGGCGAGCGCGAGATGGGCGTCGCCGCGTCGATCACCTCGGTCGGACCGGCCTACCAGGCTCTGCTTGTCGAGGCTCAGGTCGACGCCGCGGTCCGCCACGGCCTGGCGCCCGCACTGGCCTCCCGCCTGGTGCTGGAGACGATGACCGGCACCGCAGCGCTGCTGGCGGCCCGTGAGGGGGACACGCTCGCGGTCCGCCGCGAGGTCACCTCCCCGGCCGGCTCCACCGCCCGCGGCCTGGACGCGCTGGAGCGCGCGGGCCTGCGGATCGCCTTCTCCGACGCGATGGACCGGGTCAACGGGGCCCCGGCGCGATGATCGCGCTCGCCGTCGGCCGGGTCGATGTGGCCAACTACGTCGACGCGCTGTTCACCGTCTACATCGTCCTGATCTTCGTCTACCTGCTGGTCAACCTGATGCTGTCCTTCGGCGTGCGGCCCCCGTACTCACGCTGGTCAGACGTGGTGCTGGGGTTCCTGCGCGACGTCTCGGAGCCCTATCTGCGCGTGTTCCGCCGGCTGCTGCCCTCGATGGGGGGCTTCGACTTCACCCCGATGATCGCGATCATCGTGCTGTATGTCGTGCGGACGGTCGTGGTCAATGCCATCGCCGGCTGAGACGCGGACCGAGCCGATCGAGGCCGCCCGCGAGGAGCGGGGGGCCGCATCGCCGCCGGTGCTGGGACCGCATGCCCGGCCCCGGGCTCTGGCCCGCGCCCTGGCCGTGCTGATCGTCGTCTTTGCCGCCGACCGGCTGACCAAGCATCTCGTCGTCACCGGGATCGCGGTCGGGGACACGCACAAGTTCCTGCCCGCGATCTCCCTGGTCCACGTGCGCAACAACGGGGTCGCCTTCGGTTTTCTGGCCGGCGGCGGGGCGATCGTGCTCGTGGTCACGCTTGTGGCCCTGACCGCGTTGGTCGCCTATCTGCTCTGGCGCCCGGAGCGCCCCCTGCTGTGGCTGCCCACCGGGATGCTGCTCGGGGGCGCGGTCGGCAACCTGTTTGACCGGATCACCTCGGGCGCGGTCACCGACTTCATCAAGTTCCCCCTGTGGCCGGCCTTCAACCTGGCCGACACCTCGATCACCCTCGGGGTGCTCGTGCTGCTCTACGTGCTCGAGGGGCCGGGCCGGCGCCCCACCGAGACCGAGTGACCGAGCTGCACGTTCCCGCGCAGGCGGCCGGAACCCGGCTGGACCGGTTCCTGGCCGAGCCGCTGGGCTCCCGTGCCCAGGCCCAGGCGCTGATCGACGCCGGCGCGGTCACGGTCGACGGGCAGCTGCGCGCCAAGCGCCACGCGCTGAGCGGCGGTGAGGTCGTCCAGGTCGACCGCCCGGAGGCCGAGCCGCCCCAGGCGGCCGAGGCGGTCCCGTACACGATCGCCTTCCAGGATGAACACCTGCTGATCGTCGACAAGCCGGCCGGGGTGGTCGTGCATCCCGCCCGCGGTCACCGCACGGGCACGCTGGCCCAGGCGCTCAGCGCGCACGGTGCCGCGGGGGGTGAGCCCTGGCGAGCCGGGATCGTGCACCGGCTGGACCGGGACACGTCCGGCCTGCTCGTCGTGGCCAAGCACGAGGACGTCCACCGCGCCCTGAAGGCCCTGCTCGCCGGGCGCGAGCTGCGGCGCGAGTACCTCGCGCTGGTGAGCGGACACCCCGAGTCGCGCACGGGCACGATCGACGCCCCGATCGGGCGCGACCGCCGTGACCGCGTGCTGATGTCGATCGACAGCGACGACGCGCGGGAGGCCCGGACCCATTTCGCGATCGAGCGGGTGCTGCCCGCGGCCACGCTGCTGCGGGTCGTGCTCGACACCGGCCGCACCCATCAGATCCGCGTGCATCTGGCCGCGATCGGCCATCCGGTCTGCGGGGATCCCCAGTATGGGCCCGCGGGCGCCTACGGGCTGGGCCGCCAGTTCCTGCACGCGGCGCGGCTGGCCTTGCCGCATCCGGTCACCGGCGCGCCGCTCGACGTCAGCTCCCCGTTGCCCGAGGACCTGGTCGCGGCCCTGGCCGGGGCGCAGGAAAAGGCGGCGGAGCGGCCCGTCCAATAGCCGCCCCGCCGCACTGGGCGAACCGATCCACCGGAGGTAGGGGAAGGGGTTCGGCTCGCCGGCGACGGTCTCCCGGTAGGGGTGGGGACCGCCGCCTGAGTTCTGTAACGCCGGGTTGGCGGAAAACTTGCGTAGACTCGACGGGACTCATTCCCCTATCCCGGGGGTGCGAGCCGCGACCCTGCCCGGTGACAGCACCGGGACCGCGGAGTCCTCGCTCTCCGGGCCGTATCGAATCATCACAACTCAAGGGAGCAGGAACCGTGGCCCCAGTCGGAATCAAGGAGCTGCTGGAGGCCGGCGTGCATTTCGGCCACCAGACACGCCGGTGGAACCCCAAGATGCGCCGCTTCATCTTCGGCGAGCGCGATGGGATCTACATCATCGATCTGCTGCAGACCGAGGCGCTGCTGGGCACCGCACGCGACTTCGCGCAGAACGTCGCCCGCCGCGGCGGCACCGTGCTGTTCGTCGGCACCAAGAAGCAGGCCCGCGACGCGGTCAAGGCGACCGCCGAGGCGGCGGACATGCCCTACGTCAACCATCGCTGGCTGGGCGGGCTGCTGACCAACTTCCAGACCATCAACCAGCGGATCAAGCGCCTGCACGACCTCGAGCGCTACGAGACCGAGGGTCAGCTGCAGCTGCTTCCGACCCGTGAGCGGATGGCCGCTCAGGCCGACCTGGCCAAGCTGCGGGCCAACCTCGGCGGGGTCAAGAACATGCAGCGCGTCCCCGACGCGATGTTCGTGATCGACCTCAAGACCGAGGCGATCGCGGTCAAGGAGGCCCAGCGCCTGCGCATCCCGATCATCGGCCTTGTCGACACCAACTGCGATCCCGAGGGCATCGACTTCGTGATCCCGGGCAACGACGACGCGATCCGCTCCTGCGCCGCGATCACCGGAGCCATCGGCGATGTCGTGGCCGAGGGCCACGGCGTCTTCCGGGCCGAGGAAGAGGCGGCGCGCCTGGAGCGCGAGCGTCTCGAGGCCGAAGAGAAGGCCCGGCGCGAGGCTGAGGAGCAGGCGCGGCGTGAGGCCGAGGAGCAGGCCCGGCTCGAGGCCGAGGAGCAGGCCCGCCTGCAGGCCGAGGAGAAGGCGCGCCAGGAGGCGGCGGCGCAGGCCCAGGCCCAGCCGGCGGCTCCCGCGGCGTCCCCTGAGCCGGCGGCTCCCGCCCAGGCCGCGGCGTCCCCTGAGCCGGTGGCTCCCGCCCAGGCCGCGGCGTCCCCTGAGCCGGCGGCTCCCGCCGAGCCCGCGGCCGCCGCCCCCGAGCCCCCGCCACCGTCCACCGGCGCGGCGCCCCAGCCTCCGGCTGAGCCCGCGGCGGCCGAGGAGCCCGTAGCGGCCGAGGAGCCGGCCGCCGCCGATACCGGAGCCGCGCCGCAGGCCGCGGCCGAGGCGACGGCCCCCGACAGCAGCGATGAGACCCCCGCGACCGAGCCGACGCCGGCCGCCGAGAACAGCGAGGAGCCGCAGGCATGAGCGCCGTCAGCGCCAAGGACGTCAAGACCCTCCGCGACCTCACCGGCGCGGGGATGCTCGCGTGCCGCGACGCGCTCAGCGAGACCGGGGGGGACCTGGACAAGGCCTCCGAGCTGCTGCGCACGCGTGGCGAGGCGCAGGCGGCCAAGCGGGCCGGGGCCGAAGCGGGCGAGGGCGTCGTGCAGGCCTACATCCACTCCAACGGCAAGATCGGCGTGATCGTCGAGGTCGACTGCCAGACCGACTTCGTGGCGCGCAACGAGAAGTTCGTCGAGTTCGCGCGTGATCTCGCCCTGCACATCGCCGCCGCCGCCCCGCTGGCCATCAGCGAGGACGAGGTGCCGGCCGAGGATCGCGAGCGCGAGACCCGGATCGCCACCGAGCAGGCGGCCGACCGCCCCGAGAACGTCCGTGAGCGGATCGTCACCGGCAAGGTCGACAAGTGGCTGGACGAGGTCGTGCTGCTGCGCCAGAAGCACGTCAACGAGGACAAGCACGGCGGCAAGACGATCGAGGAGCTGCGCAGCGCACTGTCGGCCGAGACGCGTGAGAACGTCGTCATCCGCCGCTTCTCGCGGTTCGCCGTCGGCGGCTGAGAGGCCGCGGACCGGTGTCGGAGGACCAGCCCAGCCGCCCGCCGGCGCCCGGCGAGCCGCCGGCCTACCGGCGGATCCTGCTCAAGCTGTCCGGCGAGGCGCTGATGGGCGAGCTGGACTACGGCACCGACCCGACCCGCGTGGAGGCGATCGCCCGCGAGGTCGCGGCGATCCAGAGCCGCGGCGTCGAGATGGCGATCGTCGTCGGCGGCGGCAACATCTACCGGGGACTGAAGGCCGCCGCCGAGGGCATGGACCGGGCCACCGGCGACTACATGGGCATGCTGGCCACGGTGCTCAACGCCCTGGCCCTGCAGGACGCGCTGGAGAAGCAGGGCGTCGCCACCCGCGTCCAGTCCGCGCTGACCATCTCCGAGGTCGCCGAGCCGTACATCCGCCGACGGGCCATGCGCCACCTGGAGAAGGGTCGGGTGGTGATCTTCGCCGCCGGGACCGGCAACCCGTTCTTCACCACCGACACGGCCGCCGCGCTGCGGGCGGCCGAGCTGCACGCGGAGATCATCCTGATGGCCAAGAACGATGTCGAGGGGGTCTACACGGCCGATCCGGCCCGCGATCCCGACGCCCAGTTCATCCCGGAGATCTCCCATAAGGATGCGCTGACCCGCGGGCTGCAGGTGATGGACTCCACCGCGTTTGCGCTCTGCATGGACAACAACCTGCCGATCGTCGTCTTCAACATGGCCGACGCGCGGAACATCGACAAGATAGTGTCCGGCCAGAGAGTGGGCACGTTGGTGAGGACAGCCGAATGAGCGAGATGACCGATGAACTGCTGGCCGACGCGCGCGAGCGCATGGCCAAGTCGGTGCAGTCCACCGTGCACGAGTTCGGCTCGGTGCGCACCGGGCGCGCGACCCCGAACCTGCTCGACCGGGTGATGGTCGACTACTACGGCGCGAGCACCCCACTCAAGCAGCTGGCCACGGTGACCGCGCCCGAGCCCCGGCTGATCACCCTGCAGCCGTACGACAAGAGCTCGATCAAGGCGATCGAGCGGGCGATCCTGGAATCCGACGTGGGCCTGACCCCGTCCAACGACGGCAACGTCATCCGGCTCTCGATTCCCGAGCTGACCGAGGAACGCCGCCGCCAGCTGGTCAAGGTGGTGCGCGGCATCGCCGAGGAAGGTCGCGTGGCGATCCGCAACGTCCGCCGCGACGTGATGCATGACCTGCGCGAGCTCAAGGAGGCCGGCGAGGCCGGCGCCGACGACGAGCACCGCGCCGAGGTCGAGTTGCAGAAGGCGACCGACGCCCGCGTGGCCGAACTCGACGAGCTGCTCAAGGCCAAGGAAGAAGAGATCCTCGAGGTCTGAGCCGATGGGCTCAGGCACCAATCCGACGCGCGTCCCCGGCCCGGGGACCGACCTGGAGCCGGGCGAGCGCCCGCGCTACGTGGCCATCATCACCGACGGCAACGGCCGCTGGGCCCGGGCCCGGGGGCTGCCCACGGTGGCCGGCCACGAAGCCGGCGCCGACACCGTCAAGGCGCGTCTGCGCGACGCGGCCGAGTTCGGCCTGCGTGAGCTCACCGTGTACTCGTTCTCGACCGAGAACTGGTCGCGGGATGAGGCCGAGGTGGCGGCGCTGATGGACATGTTCGTCCGCCGGATCGAGCTCGAGACGCCCGAGCTCGACGAGCAGGGGGTCCGCATCCGCTTCATCGGCCGCCGCAGCGCGCCGGTGGCCCCGGAGCTGATCACGCGGATGGAGTGGGCGGAGTCGGTCACGGCTGCCAACGACCGCATCACCCTGTTCGTCGCCTTCAACTACGGTGGCCGGGCGGAGATCGTCGACGCAGCGCGAACCTTTACCGGGACGACCGAGGACGAGTTCCGCACCCATCTCTACGCCCCCGACATGCACGACCCCGACCTGATCATCCGCACCAGCGGCGAGCAGCGGATCTCCAACTATCTGCTCTGGCAGGCCGCCTACTCGGAATTCGTGTTCCGCGAGGAGCTCTGGCCCGACTTCACCCGGGACGCCTTCGTC
The DNA here is from genome assembly GCA_035713465.1 of Solirubrobacteraceae bacterium. Classification (GTDB taxonomy): domain Bacteria; phylum Actinomycetota; class Thermoleophilia; order Solirubrobacterales; family Solirubrobacteraceae; genus Palsa-465. The sequence goes on from DASSZP010000009.1 coordinate 22,810, forward strand.
GCCTCGCTGGACACCTACGCCTCGCGGCGCCGCCGCTTCGGGGGCCGCTGATGTCCTCCGGCCGCGATCCGCGCGCCGGCGGGGGCGAGCGAGGGCGCCGGGTCTCGCGCGCGGCCGCCGCCGACCGGGAGCGGACCCGCCCGCGCCGCCCGCGGGACGAGCGCGTCGAGCTCGCCGCCGAGGACGCCGCCGGTACCGAGGAGCCGCGCGGCGAGACGCCGGTCGCGGCCGGGGCCGGCCGTGCGCCCCGCCGCCCGGCGGATCGGGCGCGCCGTTCGCCCCGCGCCCGTCCGGCCGCGGCCCCGCGCGCCCGCGGACCGCGATCCGATCTGCTCTCCCGCGTGCTCGTGGCCGTACCCGCCGCCGTAGTGGCGATCATCTTCGTCTCGCTCGGCGGACTGCCCTTCGCCCTGTTCATGATCGCGGCCGGCGGGGCGTGCATGTTTGAGCTCTACGGGATGCTCGGCCGCTGGCGACCCGTCCCCCCGGTCGGCTTCGTGGCCCTGGCGGCGATGGTCATCGCGGCCCGCTACGGGTCCAGCCAGGATGTGCTGGAGATCGGCGTGGCGTCACTGCCGGTCGCCTTCCTGGCCGTGATCGCGCGCCCGGACCATCGCGCGGCCACGGTGTCGATCGCCGGGACGCTGCTCGGTGTGCTGTGGCTCGCCTTCGCCTTCGCGCACGCGGTGCTGCTGCGCCAGCTCCCGCACGGGGGAGGGGTGATCATCGACATCCTGGTCGGCACATTCCTGGCCGACACGGCGGCCTACTTCGGCGGGCGGATGTTCGGCCGGCGCCCGCTGGCCCCGACGCTGTCCCCGCACAAGACGGTCGAGGGCCTGATCTGCGGGATGCTGATCGCGATCGTCGCGGTGTTCGTCGCCGGTCTCTATCAGGACTGGCTGACCCAGGGCGATGCGCTGCTGCTCGGCCTCGCCGTGGCCGTGCTCGGGCCGCTCGGCGATCTGTTCGAGTCGATGATCAAGCGTGACGCGCAGGCCAAGGACTCGGGCGCCGTGTTCGGAGCCCACGGAGGGGCGCTGGACCGTCTCGACGCCGTGATCTTCACCGTGGTGGCCGGCTACTACGTGTGGCTGGGCGCCCTGCACTGAGGACCGAATGCGCGAGATCGGGATCACCGTCCGCGACCGCGACGTCGAAGCCGCCCTGGACCGGCTGTTGCCGCTCGTGCCCGGCGGAGTCCGCGAACGGAGGCGCCGGTCGCGCGTGGAGCTTGTCGCCCGCGGCGATGACCTGCCCAGCACGATCGAGCTCAAGGTGGCGCTGGGCGCGGTGCGCGCCGAGCTCGAGGAGCGCACCGCCGACGATGACTGGCGCGAGCGGCGCCGCGCCGACCATGTGCCGCTGATCGTCGCCGGAAGGGTCCTCGTGCGCGAGGACTGGGAGCCGGGACCGGCCGCCTGCGGCCTCGGGCCCGAGGTGATCGACATCGTGCTCGGGGCCGGCACCGCCTTCGGCACCGGGACCCACCCCACGACCCGGACCTGCCTCGAGCTGCTCCTGCAGGTCCCGGCCCAGGGCGGCTTTGCCGACCTGGGCTGCGGCACCGGGGTCCTGGCCATCCTCGCCGCCCGCCTGGGCTGGTCCCCGGTCACCGCCATCGATCTGGCCGGCGACGCCGCCGCCGCGACCGCGCGCAACGCGCGCGCCAACGACGCGGCCGTGACCGTGCTGCAGGGCGACGTCACCGCGGCGCGGGAGCTGCCCGGCGCCGAGGGGATCGCGGCCAACGTGCCCGCCGGCGTCCACGCGAGTCTGGCGCAGAGGCTCGGCCCACGGCCACCACGGGTGATGATCGTCAGCGGTTTCGGTGATGCTGAGTCCGGCCCGGTGCTCAACGCGTACCGGCGCGCCGGGCTGTTCGTCGAGCGTCGGCATGACGCCGACGGCTGGACGATCGTGCGCCTGCGCTCCGCCTAGCGGCGCGCCCGCGCTCCGGCGAGCGGCGCGCTTGCATTCCGGCGCCGGCGGGTGAAGAATCCACTCACCTCATCGACCGGGGAAGGGACCACATATGGCTGAGTTCATCCGGCTGCGCGTCGCCGCGGCCCGGGCTGGCGTTTCGCTGGCGCTGGCCGCGCTGATCGGCGGCCTGACCGCTCCCGGAGCCTCCGCGAGCACCGGCCACGCCGGCTCCAGCAGCGCTCACTTTCTCAAGCTCGGCGGACTGCGCGGCAACGTTCGTCAGGGCTTTCTCAAGATCGAGACGAAGGTCTACAAGCTCGAATCGGCCCTGTCACAGCTCGAGCTCAAGCTCCAGCGCAGCTATCCGACGACCCAGAAGGTCAACGCGCTGTTCGACAAGTGGACCTCGACGGCGGGCGCCCAATTTTTGAAGATCGACGCCGCCAACACCGAGTTTTTGAAGATCGACGACGCCAACACGCAGTTCTTGAAGATCGACGACGCCAACACGCAGTTCCTCAAGGCCTCGGCGGCGTCGCAGTTCCTGCCCGTCGGTGGCACCGCGCTGAACGCGAGCCAGTTCGGCGGCTCGACGCCCGAGAGCTTTGATCGCTCTGCGACGGGCGCAGCCACGCTCGCCCCCGGCGCACCGGCCGTCACGTTGCTGGCCACTCCGGGCGGCGAGCTCACCGTCAAGGCCGGCTACGCCGCGCCGGGGGCCAGCCAGGGCGGACCGTTCATCGCCATCACCAACGGAACCAGCGCGCTGCTGCCCGCCGTCCAGGACAGCAACGGGCAGGACGGATCCGCTGACATCGCCCCCCAGGCGACCCGCACCGTGTTCCTGAGCGCGTCGGCCGGGCAGGTGCACGTGCAGTTCTTCGACGTGCCAGGGGCGTTCGGGGCCGCCCAGGGCTCGGCGGCGACGCTCGTGGCCAGCACCGAGGCCGACGGCAACGGCAACGTCCGCTTCGTCGCCCAGCTGATCTCCGGGTCGCTCTGATCGCCTCGCGCCACCGCCAGCTGTCGGTCCCGCTCACCGGTCCCGGCGGCGCGCAGAGAGGTCTCGTGCTCTCCTCGGTCAAGGAGGTCGAGCCCGGCATGAGGGCGATGGTGCTGATCGCCGACGGCCTGTTCCGGCTCGACGTCGCGGTGATCGGCGATTCCCTGAGGACGGTTCTGCGCAACCTCAGCCCCGGCGCCGTCACCCGCGCGCCGCCGTGCGGCGGCGGGGTCGAGGATGGGTCCGGGGTCAGCGGCGACGCGGCGGCGCTGGAGCCCGCGATCGCGCGGATGGCGTTCACGCTCGGAGAGGGATCCGATGCGGTTGACGTCTCGGTCAGCGTGGCGCTGCTCAGCTTCCGTGAGCGCGGGACGGTCCGTCTGACCAGCCGGGCGGCGGTCCGATACGCGGCCGAACCTACAATCGCCGCGTGCCCCGCCGCATCGTCATCCTCGGCAGTACCGGATCGATCGGTGTCCAGGCCCTGGAGGTGATCGGGGCCGCGCCGCCCGACACCTTCGAGGTCGTCGGCCTCAGCGCCGGTTCCGACGTCGACGCGCTCCTGGCCCAGGCCCGCGCCCACGGGGTCGGGCGGATCGCCCTGGCCGACCCCGACGCAGCCGCCCGGGCGGGCGAGAACTGGACCGGCGAGACGCTGACCGGCCCCGATGGGCTGGTCAGCCTGATCACCGAGTCCGCCTGCGATCTGGTCCTCAACGCGATCGTCGGCTCGGCCGGGCTGGTCGGCACGATCGCCTCCCTGGGCGAGGGGATCGACCTCGCCCTGGCCAACAAGGAGTCGATGGTCGTGGGCGGCGAGCTGGTCACTCAGCTGGCCGAGGCGACCGGTGCGGTGATCATCCCCGTGGACTCCGAGCACTCCGCCCTGCATCAGCTGCTGGCCGGCGAGCGGCCGGGGACGGTGGACCGGCTGATCCTGACCGCCTCCGGCGGGCCGTTCCGCGGACGCACCGCCGATCAGCTGGCCGCGGTGACCGTCGCGCAGGCGCTGGACCATCCGACCTGGGCGATGGGCGGCAAGATCACGATCGACTCGGCCACCCTGATGAACAAGGGCCTGGAGGTGATCGAGGCGCATCACCTGTTCGGCACGCCGTACGACCAGATCGACGTCGTCGTGCACCCTCAGTCGATCATCCACAGCCTGATCGCGCTCTGCGACGGCGCCAGCCTGGCCCACCTCGGCTACCCGGACATGCGCGTCCCGATCTCCTATGCGCTGCACCATCCCGAGCGGGTCGACGTGCCCGCGATGCGGACGCTCGACCTCGCCGAGATCGGGCAGCTGACCTTTGAGGCCCCGGACACCGAGACGTTCGCCTGCCTGCGGCTCGCGCGTGAGGCCGGACGGGCGGGGGGAACCGCACCGTGCACGCTCAACGCCGCCAACGAGGTGGCCGTCCACGCCTTCCTCGGCGGGCGCCTGCGCTTCCTGGACATCGCGGCGGTCATCGAGCAGACGCTGAGCGAGCTGCCCTCCGGGGCGATCCACTCCTTCGACGTCCTGGCCGCCGCCGACGGCGAGGCCCGTCGTGTCGCCGGGGAGCTGGTCAGCGCCCGGGCCGGGCGCTGATGGGCACAGCTCCCCGCCCCCGCCGGGGCACTGACGCGGACCTCACGCGGCCTTCATCGGACGACAAGCTCGGCTTGACACACTGAGCCGGTGTCCTACGTACTCGCCTTCGTCGGCTTCGCCGCGCTGATCATCCTGCACGAGGCCGGCCACTTCGCGGCCGCCAAGGCGGTGGGGATGCGGGTCGAGCGCTTCTCCCTGTTCTTCGGGCCGCTGCTGCTCAAGACCCGCCGCGGGGAGACCGAGTACGGGATCGGGCCGATCCCCCTGGGTGGCTACGTGAAGATCACCGGGATGAACCCCAACGAGGAGATCCCCGAGGAGATCAGGCCCCGCGCCTACTACAACCAGGCGGTGTGGAAGCGGATCGTGGTCATCCTGGCCGGCCCGGTGGTCAACCTCGTGATCGCCTTCGTGATCTTCTGGATCCTGCTGCTCTCCCACGGTGAGGTCGGCGGCACCACGCGCACCGTGCAGGCGGTCCTGGCCAGGACACCGGCCGCCGAGGTGCTCAGGCCCGGGGACACGCTCGTGTCCGTCGACGGTGTGCGCGGCAGCGCCGAGACGCTGCGCGCGCGGATCGGCGCCCACCGCTGCGCCGGCCCGCCGGTGGCCGGCTGCCGCTCGGCCACGCCGATGACGCTCGTCGTCCGCCGCCGCGGCCAGCTGCTCACCCTCCAGGTGCGGGCGGCGTACTCGGCGTCGGCCAGGCGGATGCAACTCGGGTTCGCGTTCGGCGCCCAGATCCTGCACCCCGGGGCGGTCAGCGCCGCGGGTACGACGGTGTCGGATCTCGCCTCGGTGACCGCGCGCACGGTCTCGACCATCGTGCGGGTCTTCCAACCCGCCGAGCGTCGCCAGCTGCACGGCGTGGTCGGCGGCTACGAGACGACGCAGCAGTCGTTCGCCACCAGCACCTCGCGCGCCTTTGAGGTGCTGGCGCTGATCTCCCTCTCGCTCGGGGTGATCAACCTGTTCCCGTTCCTGCCCCTGGACGGCGGCCACATCTTCTGGGCGCTGGCCGAGAAGGTCCGGGGGCGGCGGATCCCCTTCGCGGTCATGGAGCGGGCCGGCTTCGTCGGCTTCGTGCTCATCATCATGCTGTTCTTCGTCGGCCTGAGCAATGACATCTCCGCGCTCGGGTCCGGGGGCCTGACCGCGCGCTGAGGGACCGGCTCTGGCCCGGTTTGAAGTAGCGTTGGGGCCGGAGCAGGAGTTTTTCGGGTTCTCTGAGGAGGAGGAGCATGGCCAGCACGACGACGATCACCGGCGCCGATCAGGCGGTTGATGCCGCGACGCTGACCGAGGCGCTGCGACGCACCGCGTCCAACCATCCCGACGTGGTGGCCGTGCGCACGCCCGATGACGCCGTCTCGCTGACCTGGGCGCAGCTGCTGCAGCGCGTCGACGCGATCGCCGGTGGCCTGGCCGCGCTGGGCGTCAGGCGCGGCGACAGCGTCGCCATCATGCTCGCCAACCGGCCCGAGTTCCATCTCGTCGATCTCGCCACGGTGATGCTCGGGGCGACCCCGTTCTCGATCTACACGACCTATCCGGCGCAGGAGATCGAGTACCTGATCACCGACTCGGGCGCCCGGGTGGCGATCGTCGAGCAGGCGTTCCTGGACGCGATGCTCGCCGCGCGCGAGAACCTGCCCGGCCTGGAGCACGTGATCGTGGTCGACGGGGACGCACCGGAAGGGACCCTCAGGCTGGACGAGGTGGAGGGATCCAACCCCGGCTTCGATGTGGCCGGCGCCGCCGCCGAGGTCACCCCGGACGACGTGCTGACCCTGATCTACACCTCAGGCACGACGGGGCATCCCAAGGGGGTGCAGCTGACCCACCACGCGGTCATGTTCACCGTCCGCCAGATCCCGCAGATCATGGAGTTCCCGCCCGGCTCACGGGTCATCTCGTGGCTGCCGTCCGCCCATATCGCCGAGCGCAACGCGCATCACTACATCCCGGTGGTGTTTGCCGGAACGATCACCTGCGCCCCGGATCCGCGCCAGGTGCTCTCCTACCTGCCCCAGGTGCGGCCCAACTGGTTCTTCGCCGTGCCCCGGATCTGGGAGAAGCTCAAGGCGGGACTGGAGGCCATGCAGGCCTCCCAGCCCGAGGAGCAGGTGGCGCCGATCCGCGAGGCGCTGGCCGCCTCGATCGAGCGCGTCCGCCTGCGCCAGCGCGGCGAGCCGGTCCCCGACGAGCTCGAGGCCAAGGTCGCCGCCGCCGACGAGAACCTGTTCTCCAAGCTGCGCGAGATGCTCGGCCTGGACCAGGCCCTGGCCGTCAACGTCGGCGCCGCCCCGACCCCCGTCGACGTGCTCGAGTTCTTTCACGCCATCGGGATTGAGCTCTCGGAGCTGTGGGGCATGTCGGAGACCTGCGGCATCGGCGCGGTCAACCGGCCCGGGCAGGTCAAGATCGGGACGGTCGGGCCGGCCTCGCCCGGCGTCGAGCTCAAGCTCGCACAGGACGGCGAGGTCCTGTGCCGCGGGGAGTTCATGATGAGCGGCTACCGCAACCAGCCCGAGAAGACGGCCGAGGCCCTGGACGAGGACGGCTGGCTGCACACGGGCGACATCGGCGAGATCGACGAGGACGGCTTCTTGAAGATCGTCGACCGCAAGAAGGAGCTGATCATCAACGCGGCGGGCAAGAACATGTCCCCGGCCAACATCGAGGCGGCGCTGAAGTCCGGCTCGCCGCTGATCGGCCAGGCCTGCTGCATCGGTGACCGCCGCCCCTACAACACAGCCCTGATCGTGCTCGACTCCGACTTCGCACCGCAATGGGCGGCCCGCCACGGGTTGGAGGGCGTCGCCTTCGAGGACCTCGCGCGCGAGCCGGCCGTGCTCGCCGCCGTCCAGGAGGGCGTCGATCAGGCCAACGCACGCCTGGCCCGGGTCGAGCAGATCAAGAAGTTCACCCTGATCGCCGGCGACTGGCTGCCCGGGGGCGATGAGCTGACCCCCACGATCAAGCTCAAGCGCAAGCCGATCGCGGCCAAGTACGAGGACGCGATCGAGTCGATGTACTAAAGCGGGCTACGCGGTCCCGGGCGCTGCGGCCCGGGCGCCCGCCCGCAGCGAGCGCCACAGCAGCTCGATCGGGTGGTGGACGGGCAGCGGCTGGCCGAGGTCTGAGAGGTGCAGGTCGAGCTGAGCCGCGCACCCCGGGTTGGCCGCGGCGATCGCCTGGGCGCCCGTCGCGGTCAGGTTGCGGGCCTTGCGCACCCCGAGCTCGGCCGCCGCCCGCGGCTGGACGAGGTTGTAGATACCGGCCGACCCGCAGCACAGGTTGGGCTCGGCCGGCTCCAGCAGCTCGAGGTCCGGGATCCCGCGCAGCAGGTCGCGGGGCGGGGACCGGATGCCCTGGGCGTGGGCGAGGTGGCACGCGTCGTGATAGACGACGCGCAGCGGTACCGGCCCGCGCGCCGCCCGGGGCTCGATCCCGGCCAGGAACTCGGTCACGTCGCGGACCGAGGCCGAGAAGGCCCGGGCCTCGTCGCTGTCGAGCAGGTCGCCGTACTCCTTCATGGCCGAGCCGCACCCGGCCGCGTTGACGATCACGTGCTCGACGCCGGCGCGGGCGAAGGCCTCGATCGTCTCGCGCGCCCGCTGCGCCCCGCGGTCCTCCGCCCCGCCGTGCAGCTCCAGGGCGCCGCAGCAGTCGGGGGCCCGCGGTGCGACCACGTCGTATCCCTCGGCGCTGAGAACGGCGATCGTGGCCCGGTGAACGTCGCCGTAGAAGACCCGCTGCACGCAGCCCAGCAGCAGACCCACGCGGCCGCGGCTCGGCCCGACCGCCGGGGTGATGAGCGGCGGGTCGGCCCGCAGGGCACTGGCCGCCGAGGTGCGAGGCGCGACCTTGGCCAGGATGGCCAGCTTGGCCGGCAGCGCGCGGTCGGCGCGCAGCCGGCGGCTCGCCGCGAGCATCGGGGCCAGCGCGCGGAGCCGGCGGGGGTGGGGGAGGGTCTCGTAGAGCAGCCGGCGCAGGGCCCGGTCGGCGCGGGGACGCTCGTGATGGCGCTCGACCTGGGGCCGCACCCGCTCGATCAGCCGGTCGTAGCGCACGCCGGACGGGCAGGCGGAGACGCAGGCCATGCAGCCCAGGCAGCGATCGAAGTGGGTGACCATCTCCGGCGAGAGGACGCTCTGCGGCTCAAGACCCTCGGCCATCAGGACGATGCGCCCGCGGGGAGAGTCGGCCTCCTCCCCCCACAGCTGATAGGTCGGGCAGTCCTGCAGGCAGAAGCCGCAGTGCACGCAGTCGTCGATGACCGCCTGCTGCGGAGGCCGGTGGGCGTCAAAGGCGGCCATCAGCCGAGCCTCCGACGCCCGGGAGGGGGCGGCGCGGCCAGACGGGACGCGAGAGTGCGTGCCTCGGCGCGGGAGGTCATTCAGATGCCGCCCACGAACACGCCCGGGTTCAGCGTCCCGGTGGGATCAAAGCCCGCCTTGACCGCGCGCATCAGCGTCAGCCCGCGCGACGAGGTTTCGCCCCACAGGGACGCGTCGCCGCGCACCGACGCGGGCGCGTCGAGCACGGTGGCGACGGCCGCGCCGGGCAGGGCGGCCCGCAGCTCGGCGATCCGCTCCGGGGCTAGCTCCACATAGCTGGTGCCCAGCGCCGCGCGACCGACCAAGGTTCCCTCGACGGCGTCCGCCGCGCGCAGTACGCCGGCCAGCCCGGCCGCGGGGGCGACGATCCGCACCAGCGCCGCCTGCCGGCTGCGCTGCCCGGCGCGCTGGCGCTCCCACAGCGCCTGGTCGTCCCCGGTCGTGTCGACGCCGGCCAGCCCGAGCTCCTGCAGGCGCCGGGCCGCCCGGGAGGCCCGGCGCGCATGCTCGCGGCCCGCGCAGCGCAGCAGCAGCCCGCCCCGTCCCCCGCGCCAGGCCACGTCGACGGCCTCGAACTCGAGCGGCATGCGGGCGATGGCCACCGCGGTGGCGGCGAGCGTGTCGGGGTCGGTGGCGGCGCCCAGCGCGGTCGTGCCGCCGTTGGGCAGTGGATGCAGGCGCACGCTGACCGACAGGATCAGGCCCAGCGTCCCGAACGAGCCGGCGTAGAGCTTGGCCAGGTCATAGCCGGCCACGTTCTTGATCACCTTGCCGCCTGACTTGGCGATCGTGCCGTCGGCGAGCGCGACGGTGACGCCGATGACCAGGTCACGGGGTCCGCCGTAGCGGTGGCGCAGCGGGCCGCTGTCGGCCGTCGCCACGACCCCGCCGACGGTCGCGGCGTCGCCGGCGCCGAGCGGCGGATCGAGGGCGAGCATCTGGCCGGCCTGCGCGAACCGGGCCTGGGCGGCGGCGAACGGCACCCCGGCGTCGAGCACGGCGGTGAGGTCACCCTGGTTGTGCTCGGTGATCTCTCGCAGTCCGCCGGTCCCGAGCTCCAGGTCGGCGTCCGCGGTCGCGCAGCCCCAGCCCGCCTTGGTCTGACCGCCGCGCAGGCGCACGGTCTGACCCTCGCGGCTGGCCTCGGCCAGGATCCGCGCCGCCTCCTGGCCGGTCGCGGGCCGTATCTCGGTGACCGTGGACATCAGACCGTGACCACTAAAAGCGCTCCGCGACGCCGGCGCGCTCCAGCGGGTGCTCGCGGTATGGGCCGGGCACCTCACCGCACAGCCGCGGTGTCGGCATCACCTTGCCGGGGTTGGCCAGCCCGAGCGGATCAAACGCGCAGCGCAGGCGCTGGAAGCTGTCCAGGTCGGCGTCGTTGAACATCGACGGCATGTAGTCGCGCTTGTCGACTCCGACGCCGTGCTCACCGGTGATCGAGCCTCCGGCGTCGACGCAGGCCCGGATGATCCGTCCGGCCAGCTCCTCGGCCCGCTGGGCCTCGCCCTCGACCGCCGCGTCGTAGCAGACGAGCGGGTGCAGGTTGCCGTCCCCGGCATGGAACACGTTGGCCACCCGCAGGTCGTATTCAGCCGAGAGACGGTCGATCTCGCCCAGGACCTCGACCAGCCGCGTGCGGGGGATGACGCCGTCCTGGACGTAGTAGGCGGGCGCGATCCGTCCCATGGCCGCGAAGGCGGCCTTGCGCGTGCGCCAGATCAGCTGGCGCTCGGTCTCGGTCCGCGCGATGCGCACGTCCAGCGCACCGGCGGCGGTGCACAGCTCGATCACGCGCTCCAGGCCGGTCAGGCACTCCTCGCGCGCTCCGTCGAGCTCGACGATCAGGGCCGCACCGGCGTCGCGCCGGTAGCCCGCCCCGGTGGCCTGCTCGGCCGCCTCGATCGACAGCGCGTCCATCATCTCGATCGCGCCCGGCAGCAGCCCGGCTTCCACGATGCCCGAGACCGCCTCGCCCGCCGTCTCGGTGTCGGGGAAGAAGGCGAGCATCGTGCGGATGCTCTCCGGTGCCGGGATCACCCGCAGCCACACGCGCACGGCGACGCCGAGCGTGCCCTCCGAGCCGACGAAGGCTCCGAGCAGGTCATAGCCGGGCTCGTCGCGGCGCAGCGTCACCCGGCTGCCGTCGCTGAGGATGACCTCCAGGCCGACGACGTAGTTGGTCGTAAAGCCATACTTGAAGCAGTGCGCGCCGCCGGAGTTCTCGGCCACGTTGCCGCCGATCGAGCACACGATCTGGCTCGAGGGATCGGGCGGGTAGAAGTGCGTCGGGGCGACGGCCTGCGAGACGGCGACGTTGGTCACGCCCGGCTCCACGACGACGATCCCGTTGTCGAGGTCGACCTCGAGGATCCGCCGCAGGCGCGAGAGGACGATCAGCACGCCGTCGGCGGCCGGCAGGGCTCCGCCCGACAGTCCCGTGCCCGACCCGCGGGCGACCCAGGGCAGTCCGGCCTGATGACAGGCCGCGACCACCGCCTGCACCTCGTCGGCGGTGCCCGGGACAACGGCAGCCAGCGGGATCTGGCGGTAATGCAGCAGCCCGTCGGAGCGGTAGGGGGCGAGCGCGTGCGGGTGGCTCAGCACGTGCTCGCGACCGCAGATCTCCTCAAGGCGGGCGATCAGCTCAGGCGGGGCGGCAGCCATCGCCCATCAGTATTCCCGCTGTACGGCGTCTAATCCACTAATGCACCCTGATCGCGAACGAGCGGCTGTAGATCGTCGCCCCGTTGTCGAGGGCGGGCAGCAGCCCCTGCGGCGTGCCGCCGTTGGGATAGCCCGGTGGGGTCAGGCTCTCGAGCGGGTACGTCCACTGCAGGCGGACCTGGCCGCTGGCCGGGAAGCGGATGTGGACGTCGAAGTAGCCGCCGCCGCGCGTCCCCGTGGTCGC
>DASSZP010000010.1:0-12555 GCA_035713465.1 Solirubrobacteraceae bacterium
GCCGAGGCGGTCCGCGGCGGCGCGCCGCTGGTCACCGAGACGCTCGCCCACTACACCGCGCCGCCGATCCCCCGCCCGGGCGCGGTCGGCCGTCTGCGGGCCGGACGCGCCCACGGGTCGCTGCGCGTGCGCTTCACCGGCGCCCGCAACGCGACGAGCTACATCGTCAAGGTCCTGCTCACCGACGGCCGCGGGCTGCTGCGCACGCTGCGCGGCTCGCAGCACCAGCTCGTGGTCTCGGGGGTGGGCAAGCGCACCCGGGCCCGGATCACGGTGACGGCGATCGGGCCCGACGGTCGTCGCGGCCCCTCCCGCCGCGCCGCCCTGCGCTGACCTAGCGGTAGCAGTAGGAGTCCGACGACGCGTCGCCTCCCTGCAGCCGCACCTGATGCACGCGGCGCCCGCGGAAGTCATCGCCGTGGGGGAAGAAGCGCTCGTCGATCGTCATCGACCCGTCGGGATCGGCGTCGAGCTTGACCATCCAGGCCCCGACGCCGTCGGGATAGAACTGATCGTCCCAGGCCCCGTACAGGGAGTTGGTGAAGTACACGCTGCGCCCGTCGCGGCTGACCTCGACCATCTGAGGACCACCGGCCAGCGGCAGGTCGGGCCGGGCCGGGTGCGGCGCCTTGCGCACGATGCCGCCGAGCCTGACCGAGCTGACCTCGCGGGGGTGAGCCGGGTCAGAGACGTCGTAGCGCTTGAGCTCGCCGGTGGCCCAGCAGGAGACGTAGAGGAACTGGTCGTCGACGGACAGGTCGATGTCGGTGATGATCGGCGGCAGCGCGCCGAACCCTTTCAGCAGCGGCGGCAACAGCTCGGCGTCGGTGGGCTCGGCGGGGATCGTGATGACCTTCTCGACCTTCCACTCGCCGCCATCGTTGAACCAGCGCCAGACCGAGCCCGACAGATCCTCGGTACTGACCACGACCCCGATGAAGCCCCAATCGGCGTCCGGGTCATGCGACGGCCGGACCTCGAGCGCCATCTGATGCTCGGCCCCGAGATCGACGCGCTGCAGGTGCTTGCCCTCGGCCAGATCCCAGAAGTGCACCGCATGCCCGTACTTCTGCCCCAGCAGCAGCTCCGGCACCACGCCATCCTCGATCATCGACGGGGTTCCCCACTCGCTGGAGATGAGCACGTTGCGGTTCAGGTGCCACCACGCGTCGTAGGAGTAGTGCTGAGGCCCGTGGTCGGTCTCCCAGGCGCGGACGACCTCGAACGTGTCGTGGTCGAGCAGGGCGATCCCGGTCTGGCCGTCGGGGTCGTCTCCGGGCCCCCCGAGACAGGTCAGGAACACTCCGTCGGGCCCGCAGTGCAGGGTGTGAGGGCGTGAGTACCCCGCCTTGGCCGACAGTTCAGCGGCGTCGATCGTCTTAACCAGCCGGGGCTGTCGCGGGTCGGGCTGCGTATCGAGCACGAAGATCTGCGAGGAGCGGATCCCCGGAACCAGCAGATACCGCCGCGCCAGGCCGGCCATGTCGTGCCCCTCGTGCTTGAGCGCGCTCGAGCAGGCGTTCCAGCCGAAATGATGCAGCTCCTCACCGACCCCGACGTCGGTCCAGCCCACCACCTCGCCGTAGCTGCCGGATGACGGGTCCACGTCGACCACCGACATCGCATCGGGATGCACCGCCTCGCGGTCAAAGGTGGCCACGTAGGCCAGCGTCTCGCGCGGAGCCTCGGCGGCCTCGCGCGCGGTCCGGTAGAAGGTCGGATCGATCGTCGTGCTCACGGTTCTCCTTGGCTTGCACGTGTCCCAGACTGGATCCTACTTCTTGCGAACTCGCCGATCCGCAGGTTCGGGTACGCCCGGGCGGTCGCGGATGCGAAACCCCCGGCGGCTTCTGGCGACCGTCAGATCCTGGCCGTCTCGCTTGAGGCCGGCGGCCCAGGGGGCCGGTCACCGATCGACCGCCGGTGCATCCTGCGGATCTCCGCCTGCACGACCGCGACCTCGTGGCGGATCCGCCGGCGACCCGAGGCACGCTCGTGGTGACGCCGGCCCGGCGCGTCGATCTTTTGCGCCCCCGTGGTCTCGTCTCTGTCCATGTCGTCAGTATTCCCCCCCTGACCGGCGAGCGCGAGCGGGCTGTCCGCGCGATGACGGCCGGCGGGGCGAGTGCCGCCGGTCAGCCGGAACGGTGGTTACCGCGATGACATCCCACCGACGCCGGCCGAGGGCGGTGCCGCGAAGGCCCGGCCGCCGAGCCCAGGCCCACAGACCTGGCGGCCGACGGGTCGAGCCGAGGTTGAAATCGCGGGGGGGCCGCGTGGATTCCCGGTCGCGGACGGGTAGCGTGAGTCCGTGGAGATCCTCAGCGACCATGACCGGGGCACCGGCCCCGCGGGGGACGACCCGGGCCAACGGCGGACCAGGCGACGGCGCGGCGAGACCGCGCTGATCCTCGAAGAGGAGCCTGATCTCGCGCGCGGCCTGTCCCCGCAGGACACCCGCGCCGCCGTCGCGGCGTTTCGCGCCTCGGTGATCTCGGTCAAGCACCGGCGCTGGGAGCCGCCGCGCCTGGACCCCGCGACCGCCTACGGACTGCTGGTGCTCGAGGGGCTGATCGGACGCCGCGTGAGGATCGGTCCCGCGGTGGGAACCGAGCTGCTCAGCTGCGGCGACATCCTGCGCCCGTGGGACGAGCCGCTGAGGTGGAACCTGATCCCGCCCGAGCTGGACTGGAGGGTGTTCCGTCCCGTCCGGCTGGCGGTGCTGGACGAACCGATCACGCGGCTGATCGGCTCCCGGCCTCAGCTGGTGGTGAACTTCTCCGGCCGGCTTGTGCGCCGGACCCGGTCGGTGGCGTACATCATGGCCGTCAGCCATCAGCCTCGCGTGGCCGACAAACTGCTGCTCACGCTGTGGCACCTGGCCAGCAGCTTCGGACGCGTCACCTCCGACGGGGTCAAGATCCCGTTCAAGCTCACCCACGAGGTGCTCGGCGAGATCATCGGGGCGCAGCGACCGTCGGTCACCACCGCGATGCGGGCGCTGCAGACCTCCGGTCAGCTCAAGCGCGTGCCGGGCGAAGGCCTCGTGCTGCTCGCCGATCCCGAGGACTGGGCGCGCACGGCCCGCCGTGCGGTCTCGGGGATGGCCGCCCCCGAGCCGGCCACGCTGGCCGGCTCGCTGCCCGTCGGGCCGCCCGGCGATCTCGCCTGAGCAGGCCTAGTCTTTTTTTCAGTTCAGCTCGCGGGCCAGCGCGACGCCGGCGCCCGTCCAGGCCAGAGCGGTCCCGGCGTTGAGCGTGGCCAGGCGCCGGTGATGGCCGGTGACGACGAGCGCGGCGGCACTGGCGCCGTGGATCGCATCGACCGTCGCGCCGACGCGCAGGGCCGCCGGCGAGGTCCATCGCCACAGGAACAGCGCCTCGGCGAGGTGCCGGGCCCCGAGCACGCGCGCGTAGACGGTGGCGTGTTCATCAGGGTGCCGGCCGCCGAGGGCGGTGAGCGTTTGGCGGGGCCAGCGCACTAGCGCGACCCCCGCCAGCAGCCGGGCGCCGACGTAGAGCGGCACCGAGGCCCGGCGGTGGTCTGAGCGTGCCTCACCCATGGTTGCGGGCCAGCACGCTCGCCGCCGCGGCCAGGCCGAGACCCGCGAGAGCCTGACGGCGATGCATCGAGAGCCAGGTCACCGGATCCGACGCGTAGGCCTTGTCGTCGAACGGTCCGTGCGCGCCCTGATCGTCCTCCTCGTCCCGCGGCTGCCCGACGTTTGAGCCCAGGCGCGGAAGGTCCCGATCGGTCTGCTGCCCGCTGACGCCGGTCCGGGCGAGATAGAAGTCGGCCACCTTGGGCGCCAGTCGCTCGCCCAGGATGGTGTAGGCGGTGGAGACGCCGATCCACATGTTGCGCCGGGGATGCTCGGCCAGGAACACGATGCCCTTGGCGGGCAGCTCGGGCTGGAAGATGGGCGCCACCGGCATCGGGTGTTTGGGCATCTTGTTCAGATTCCAGTTGAACTGCGGCGTGTTGAGGCCGGGCAGCTGGATCATGCACGCCTTGACCTTGCTCTTCTCGTGCATGAGCTCGGTGATGACCGACTCGGTGAAGCCCTTGACCGCATGCTTGGCGCCGCAGTACGCCGACTGCAGCGGGATCGAGCGAAACGACATCGCCGAGCACACGTTGATGATCACGCCGCGGTCCCGCGGTCGCATCCGGGCCAGCGCGGCGCGCGTTCCGTTGACCTGTCCCATGTAGGTGATGTCGGTCATCGTCCGGTACTCCTCCGGACTGGTGTCCCAGAAGAAGGCCAGCGCGCCGACGAAGGCGACGTTCACCCACACGTCGATCTCGCCCAGTTCGCTCTCGACGCGGATCGCCGCCGACTCGACGGCATCGTGGTCGGCCACGTCGGTGGCGATGCCGACGGCCTGGCCGCCCGCCGCGCGCACGTCCGCGACGGCGCCGTCCAGTCCGGCGCGGCCGCGGGCCAGGATGGCCACGTCGTACCCCCGTTGCGCGAATTCGCGGACGGTCGCGCGCCCCACCCCGGCTGTCCCGCCGGTGACGACGGCGATCTTGCGTCCATTGGCTGATGCCATGACGGCTCCTTGCGGTCACACTTCGTTTGTCGTAATCAGGGCCTGCAGTCAGGCCGTACCCTTTCGGCGGGTCATGACCCCTGCCGCGCCGCGTTCTGTACGGCCCATGACATATGGAGAAAGTGGACCGTGGCGCGCGGGTAGCTGCGCCTCATGCCCACTTCCCGCAGCAATGGATTTGCTCCCCTGAGCGCGTACGCCCTGCTGGGCGACCTGCGCGCGACCGCCCTGGTCGCCGACGATGGCGCGATCGACTGGCTCGCGCTGCCGAACATCGACAGCGCCCCCGTGTGCGCGGGATTGCTCGATCCCGAGCGGGGCGGGTCAATCACGCTCGCGCCGTCGGTTCCGCACGAGGTCACGCGCCGTTACCTGCCCGGGACAATGCTCCTGGAGACCACGTTCACGACCGCGGACGGCGTCATGCGGCTCACCGACGTCCTGACCTTCGGCGCGCTCGGCACCCTTCCGTGGACCGAGCTGGCCCGCAGCATCGAGGTGTCCGCGGGCGAGGTGCCGGTGGCGTGGACGGTGAGCCCGGGCCACGGGCTGACCCCGGGCAGGAGCCCGTGGGCGCACGAGGCCCAGGGGGTCCCGGTGATCATGGTCGGTGATCACCGCCTGGCCGTGATCACCGACGGCCTCGGTGAACCGTCGCTGACCCAGGGGCGAGTCGGCGGCCGGGCCGTGCTCCGGGCCGGGGATGCCGCCCTGTTGGCGGTGGTCGGGACCGAGGGCGAGCCCGTGCGCGCCCCCTCCCCGGACGAGATCCGCGAGCGGGTCGCGCACACCGCGCAGACCTGGCGGCACTGGTCGCGCCTGCTCACCTACCGCGGCCGTTGGCAGGACATGGTCCTGCGCAGCGCGCTGACCCTCAAGGCGCTGACCCTGAAGGCCAACGGCGCGATCGCCGGCGCGGCCACCACCTCGCTGCCTGAGCAGCCTGGAGGCCGGCGCAACTTCGATTACCGCTTCGCGTGGATCAGGGACTCATCCTTCGCCCTGGACGCAATGAGCCGGCTGGGCCTCTCCGAGGAACTGCACGCCGGGGTGTCGTGGCTGCTCGGCGCCGTCAGCCACCAGGCCCCGGCGCTGCGCGTGTTCTACGCCCTGGACGGCCGCCCGGTCTCCCCGGAGATGACCGAGGTCGCCAACGTCCCGGGATACCGGGGCTCGCTTCCGGTCAACGTCGGCAACGGGGCCGCCGACCAGACGCAGCTGGGCGCCTACGGTGATCTGCTCGATGCGGCCTGGCACTACGCCCGGCAGGGCGGGATCCTCGGCTCGGCGAGCGCATCGATGCTCGCCGGCATGAGCGACCATGTGTGTGACATCTGGCCCACCCCGGACGCCGGCCTGTGGGAGCTGGGCACCCCGGAGCACTACACGAGCTCCAAGCTGGGCTGCTGGGTGGCCCTGGACCGCGCGATCAAGCTCTCGGACGCCGGGCAGATGACCAGCCCGCACCAGCCCCGCTGGCGCATGGAGCGCGACCGGATCCGAGCCTGGATCGACGAGCACTGCTGGTCGGAGGTCAAGCAGTCCTACACGTTTCACGCCGGCACCGACAAGCTGGACGCCGCCGTCCTGTTGATGGCCCGGTTCGGCTACTGCGACGGTCAGGATCCGCGCCTGGCCGGCACGATCGATGCCATCGCGGCCGAACTGGGCGCCGGCCCGGGGCTGCTGTACCGCTACAGCGGCCAGCAGGATCAGGAGGGCGCGTTTCTGGCCTGCTCGTGCTGGCTGGTCGAGGCGCTCGTGCACGCCGGCCGGGCGCCCGAGGCCGAGCGGTGGTTCAACGCCTTGGTCGCGCACGCCAGCGACGTTGGCCTGCTCAGTGAGGAGATCGACCCCGACAGCGGCGAGCTGCTGGGCAACCTGCCCCAGGCGCTGACCCACCTGGCCGTGATCAATGCCGCGATCACCCTTGATGCAGCGCTCGCGCCGTCGCAGGCCGAGGTGCCGCTGGCCGCCGCGTCGCCGGGGGCGTGACGGCGCCCGCCGGTCTTCAGGACACGGGACGGGATTGTTCGTCTGCGAACGATCGCGGCGCTCCCGCTCCCCCAACTGTCTTCCCGGTGACGAAACGGGGCTGATTCCGTGCCCGGTCCGGCGACCGGGGTAAGCGACTGACTGCACCCGACAGTGAGGAGCAACAGCATGGGCGATACCGCCGAATTCATCTTGAACCGGTTGAGCGACTGGGGAGTCAAGCGCATCTATGGGTACCCCGGGGACGGGATCAACGGGCTGATCGGCGCGTTTCACCAGGCCGGTGACCGGGTTGAGTTCATCCAGACCCGTCACGAGGAGATCGCGTCGTTCGCGGCGTGCGCTCACGCCAAGCTGACCGGCGAGGTCGGCGTCTGCATGGCGACCTCCGGGCCGGGGGCGATCCACCTGCTCAACGGCGTCTACGACGCCAAGCTCGATCACCAGCCGGTGGTGGCCATCGTCGGGCAGCAGAAGCGGATGTCGCTGGGCGCCAACTATCAGCAGGAGGTCGATCTCAACACGCTGTTCAAGGACGTGGCCAGCGAGTACGTGATGACGATCATGGATCCGACGCAGGCCCGTCACGTGATCGATCGCGCGATGCGCATCGCCCAGGACTCCCGGCATCCGACCGCGGTGATCGTGCCCGAGGACGTCCAGGAGGCGGAGTACTCCGAGCCCCCGCGCGAGCACGGGGCCGTGTTCTCCTCGCTCGGCGTCAGCCGCCCGCTGATCCGGCCGCGCGACGCCGACCTGCAGCGGGCCGCGGAGGTTCTCAACGCCGGGGAGAAGGTCGCCATCCTCATCGGGCAGGGCGCCGCGGGCGCCGCCGACGAGATCGTGCAGGTCGCCGAGCTGCTCGGCGGCGGTGTCGCCAAGGCGCTCAACGGACGGGCGGCGCTGCCCGACGATCTGCCCTTCGTGACCGGCTGCATCGGCCTGCTGGGGACCAAGCCCAGCTACGACATGATGATGGGCTGCGACACGCTGCTGATGATCGGCACGAGCTTTCCCTACGCGGAATGGCTACCGGAGGAGGGACAGGCCCGGGCGGTGCAGATCGACATCGACGGCCGCAACCTCGGGATGCGCTATGCGCCCACCGAGTGCAATCTCGTCGGCGACGCCAAGGACACGCTCGATGCGCTGATCCCGCTGCTGAAGCGCAAGGAGGACCGCTCCTGGCGCCAGCAGCTCGAGGCTGAGATCGAGCGCTGGTGGAAGCTGATGGACAACCGCGCCCATCTGGACGCGCAGCCGATCAACCCCCAGCTGATCTTCGCCGAGCTGAGCCCGCGGCTGCCCGACAACTGCATCCTGACCTCAGACTCGGGCTCGGCGACGAACTGGTGGGCCCGTCACCTGCGCATGCGTCAGGGCATGCAGTCCGCCCTGTCGGGGACGCTGGCCACGATGTGCCCGGCCGTGCCCTACGCGCTGGGGGCCAAGTTCGCCTTCCCCGACCGGCCGGTGATCGCCTCCATCGGTGACGGGGCGATGCAGATGCTCGGCAACGCCGCGCTGATCGATCTCGCGCACTACGCGCCGCGCTGGACCAACCAGCAGTGCATCGTCGTGGTCCTGCACAACAACGACCTCAACCAGGTCACCTGGGAGCAGCGTGTGATGGCCGGCGACCCCAAGCTCGACGCGTCCCAAGTGCTGCCCGACTTCCCCTTCGCGCGGTACGCCGAGGTCATCGGGCTCAAGGGGATCCGCGTCGACCGTCCGCAGGACGTCGGCTCGGCCTGGGACGAGGCGCTGGCCCACACCGGGGGCCCGGTCGTGTTCGAGGCCATCACGGACCCCGAGGTCCCGCCGCTGCCGCCGCACATCAAGTTCGAGCAGGCCAAGCAGCTCAGCCATGCCCTGCCCGGCGACGAGCACGCGGGCCGGATCATCAGGCAGTCGATCAAGGGCAAGGTCGAGGAGTTCATCACCCGTTGAGGGTGACGCGCGATGACGGCCACCACACCCACCGCCGCCGCCCGCGTGGACTCGGTGCAGGTGAGCGCCTACTCGGTGCCCACCTCGACCGGCGAGGAGTCCGACGGCACCCTCGTCTGGGCATCGACCACGCTCGTCGTCGTGCAGCTGCGCTGCGGCGAGCACACCGGCCTCGGCTACACGTACTGCCATCCGGCCGCCGGTCAGGTCATCGAGTCCAAGCTGGGCGACATCCTGCGCGGTTGCGATCCGCTGCGACCCCAGGAGGCCTGGGCCCAGATGCAGGTTCAGTCCCGGCAGCTTGGGCACGCGGGGATCGCCGCAATGGCGATCTCCGCCGTCGATGTCGCCCTGTGGGACCTCAAAGCGCGGCTGCTGGGCGTGAGCCTGGCCGATGCGCTGCCGTGCTTTCACGAGGGGGTGCCGATCTACGGCTCGGGCGGCTTCTGCAACCTCAGTCCCGCACAGCTGCGCGAGCAGGCGCAGGGCTGGGTCGACGACGGCCTGTCGGCGGTCAAGATCAAGGTCGGGCGCGACGGCAAAGCCGACCCCGAGCGCGTTGAGCTGGTGCGCGGGGTGGTCGGGGACGGCGTCGCCGTGATGGTCGACGCCAACGGCGTCAACACGCCGACCGAGGCGGTGATGTGGGCCCAGCGCTACGGCGAATTGGGGGTGACCTACTTCGAGGAACCCGTCTCCTCCGATGACCTGGCCGGGTTGGCCCGGGTACGGGCCGGGGCTCCGGGGGGCCTGGCCGTGGCGGCCGGAGAGTACGGCTGGAACCTGCCGTACTTCCAGCGCATGCTCGACGCCGAGGCCGTGGACATCCTGCAGGCCGACGTCACCCGCTGCGGGGGCATCACCAACCTGCTGCGGATCGACGGCCTCTGCAAGGCCCGGTGCCTGCCCTTCTCGGCGCACTGCGCCCCCGCGATCTCCGCGCACGCCTGCTGCGCGATGGAGACCGCGGTGCACATCGAGTACTTCCACGACCACCGGCGCATCGAGTCCCTGCTGTTCGACGGGACGCTCGAGCCCCGCGACGGACGGCTGTGCCCCGACCGCTCGCGGCCCGGCCTCGGGCTCGAGCTCAAGACGGCCGACGCGCGTCGCTACCAGATCTAAAGACAGGAGCCTCGCCCATGCCCCCCACCACCGAGACGGTCCCCGCCCGCGTCGATTCGCGCTTTGCCGGCGGGATGCAGGCGAGCAGCTCGATCGACATTCGCGCGCTGCGCCAACGCCTGGAGCAGGAGGTGCAGGGGGAGGTCCGTTTCGATACGGCCACCAAGGCCATCTACGCCACCGACGCGTCCAACTTCCGCCAGGTCCCGATCGGGGCGGTGATCCCCCGCACGCTCGACGACGTCGTGGCCACGCACCGCATCTGCCACGAGCTCGGCGCGCCGATCGTCTGCCGCGGGGGCGGCACCAGCCTGTCGGGCGAGACGGTCAACTTCGCCGTGGTCATCGACTTCACCAAGTACCTGCACGCGATCGGCGACGCCGACGCCCAGACGCAGACCGTCACCTGCCAGCCGGGCGCGATCAACGAGCAGGTCAACAGCCGGATCGGCCCCCAGGTCGGGATGATCTTCGGGCCCGACCCCTCCACCCACTCGCGCTGCTCGATCGGCGGCAACGTCGGCAACAACTCCTGCGGCATCCACTCCGTCCAGGCCCAGCTCTACGGGCCCGGGCCGCGAACCTCCGACAACGTCGAGGCGATGGAGATCGTCACCCATGACGGCGCGCGCTTCTGGGTCGGCGTGGACGAGGAGGACCAGCTGGAGGAGATCATCGCCGCCGGCGGGCGCAAGGGCGAGATCTACGCGCAGCTGCGCGAGCTGCGCGACCGCTACGCCGACCAGATCCGCGAGCGCTACACGCCGGTGGCGGAACTGCCCCGCCGAGTGTCGGGCTACAACCTCGACGAGCTGTTGCCCGAGCGCGGCTTCAACGTGGCTCGCGCGCTGGTCGGGACCGAGGGGACGTGCGCCACCGCGCTGCAGGTCACGCTCAAGCTCACCCCGGCGCTGCTGCAGCGCACCCTGGTGGTGGTCGAGTACGACACGATCGCCGGCGCCGCCGAGCACGTCATGGAGATCCTGGACTTCAAGCCGATCGGTCTGGAGGCGCTCGACCACCGGCTGATCGAGGACGAGGCCGAGCTGGGCAAGCACGTCTCCGAGCTGGCCGAGCTGCCGCGGCGCGATCGTCCTCACGCCGCCTGGCTGCTGGTTCAGTTCGGCGCCGACGACGCGGAGGAGTCCGAGGCCACCGCCGAGCGGTTCCGTGACTGGCTGGTCGACGAGAAGGGCTACGCCCCCGAGCGGATCAAGATCGTGCCCTCCCAGCAGGAGGGCGGTCACAGCGGCGACCTGTGGCAGGTGCGCGAGGGCGGCCTGGGGGCGACGGCCTTTCCGCCCGACGGCAAGGATCACTGGCCGGGGTGGGAGGACTCCGCCGTTCCCCCGCAGCGGCTCGGGCCCTACCTGCGCGATCTGCAGGCGCTGTACGACAAGCACGGCTACCGCGGCGCCTTCTACGGCCACTTCGGACAGGGCTGCATCCACAGCCGGATCGACTTCGACCTGCGCACCGCCGAGGGCATCGCCAACTACCGCGCGTTCCTCGAGGAGGCCGCCGACCTGTGCGTCGCCTACGGCGGGTCGCTGTCCGGCGAGCATGGGGACGGCCAGCAGCGGGCCGAGCTGCTGGTCAAGCAGTACGGCGAGGAGATGCTGGAGGCGATGCGGGAGTTCAAGCGCATCTGGGATCCGCACTGGAAGATGAACCCCGGCAAGGTGATCGACCCCTACCGCCTGGATGAGCACCTCAAGCTCGGCACCGACTACAACCCCTGGCGCCCGCCGACGCGCTTTGCCTACGAGCGCGACAACGGCGACTTCGCGCACGCGGCGCTGCGCTGCGTCGGGGTCGGCAAGTGCCGGGTGCCCGACGCCGACACGGTTATGTGTCCCAGTTACATGGTCACCCGTGAGGAGAAGGACTCGACCCGCGGCCGGGCCCGTCTGCTGTTCGAGATGCTCGAGGGCGACGTCATCACCGACGGCTGGCAGAGCGAGGAGGTGCGCGACGCGCTGGACCTGTGCCTGGCCTGCAAGGGCTGCACGAGCGACTGCCCGGTGCAGGTCGACATGCCGACCTACAAGGCCGAGTTCTGGCACCACCATTTCAAGAGCCTGCGCCGCTGGCGCCCGCGCTACGCCTACGCGTTCGGCCTGATCGATCAGGCCGCGCGGATCGCCGCGCGGATGCCCGAGCTCGTCAACCTGGCGGGCCGCACCCCGGGGGTGAACCGCGTGCTCAAGCAGCTGGCCGGGATGACCCCGGAGCGGGCGATTCCCGAATTCGCCCCGCTCACCCTGCAGCAGTGGTTCAGCGAGCGCGGCGGCACCCAGAACCCCGGTGGCCGACGCGTGGTGCTGTGGCCGGACACCTTCAACAACCACTTCCACACCGATGTCGGCGTGGCCTGCGTGGAGGCGATCGAGGACGCCGGCTGGCAGGTCGTGATGCCCGAGGGGCACGTCTGCTGCGGGCGCCCGCTGTACGACTACGGCTTCCTGGACCTGGCCCAGCGCTACCTGAACAACACGCTCGACGTCCTGCGCGACGAGATCCGCGCCGGGACTCCCGTCGTCGGGATGGAGCCCAGCTGCCTGGCCGTGTTCAAGGACGAGCTGACCGGGATGATGCCCCACGACAACGACGCCCAGCGCCTGGCCGGCAACGCGATGCACTTTGCCGAGTTCTTCGAGCGCTACGAGGTGCCCGTCCCCCGGCTGGAGCGCAAGGCGCTGCTCTGGGGCCACTGCCACCACAAGGCCACGGGCGGCATCGACCCCGAGCAGGCGCTGCTTGAGCGCATGGGCGTCGACGTCGAGCCCGTCAACGGCGGCTGCTGCGGCCTGGCCGGGTCCTGGGGCTTTGAGCAGGGTCACTACGACGTCTCGATGAAGTCCGGGGAGCTTGGCCTGCTGCCCGCCGTGCGCGACGCCGATGACACGACGGTCGTCGTCGCCGACGG
>DASSZP010000011.1:0-2086 GCA_035713465.1 Solirubrobacteraceae bacterium
GACCCCCGCGGATCGGTCGAGCCCGAGGCATCCGGCCAGGGCAGCGACGCCGAGTTCTCGGCCGCGCTCGAGCAGCTCGCCCGCCTGCCGCTGACCGAGCACGCCGAGCGCTACGAGCAGCTCCACGCCCACCTTCAGGCCAGGCTCGCCGAGATCGATAGCGCCTAGTTCATGGCTGGCACACGCTAAGCGCCACCGACCACTGGAGCGAGCCCGTTGGCAGCACGAGTCCAGCGCCTGGACGTGGAGCTGGTCCGGCGCGGCCTGGCCCGCTCCCGCGAGCACGCGAGCGAGTTGATCGCGGCGGGCCGGGTCGAAGTCCGCGGCGTGGTCGCCAGCAAGGCCGCGACCGGCGTGGAACCCGCGACGCCGCTGCGGGTCGTCGCGGCCGGCGACGATCCCGGCTACGCCTCGCGCGGCGGCCACAAGCTTGCCGGGGCGCTGACCCACTTCGCAGCACTTGCCGTGGCCGGGCGCCGCTGCCTGGACGCGGGGGCATCGACGGGCGGCTTCACCGACGTCCTGCTCCGGGCCGGGGCCGCCGAAGTGGTGGCCGTCGACGTCGGCTACGGGCAGCTGGCCTGGCCCCTGCGCACCGACGACCGGGTTCGGGTCCTCGATCGCACCAACGTCCGAACGCTGACGCCGGGCCAGCTCGGCGGTCAGGCAGACCTGACCGTCGCCGACCTGTCGTTCATCTCGCTGCACCTGGTGCTCCCGGCGCTGGCCGCCTGCACCCGCTCCGACGGAGACCTGGTGCCGATGGTGAAGCCGCAGTTCGAGGTGGGCCGCGAACGGCTGGGCCGCGGCGGGGTAGTCCGCGATCCGGCCCTGCGCGCGGCGGCGGTCGTCGACGTGGCCGGACACGCCGCCGAGCTGGGCTGGTTGCCGGCCGGTGTCTGCCGCAGCCCGTTGCCCGGTCCGTCGGGAAACGTGGAATTCTTCCTGTGGCTGCGCCGGACGGCTCGGCCCGCGATCGACGCGGCCGAGATCGCGGCAGCGGTCACGGCACCGGTGGAGGATTCATGAGGTCAGTCGTGGTCGTTGCGCACACGGCGCGGCATCAAATCATCGCGCTGGCCGCCGCGGCGATCGCCCAGTTGCAGGCAGCGGGTTTCGACGTGCGCATGCTCGCCGAGGACGCTGAGTCCTGGCCGGACGCCACGGTGACCCGCGTCGGGGCGCAGCGCGCCGCCGTTGGCGCGGAGCTGATGCTGGTTCTGGGCGGCGACGGCACCTTTCTGCGCGCGGCCGAACTGGCCCGCCCGGCCGGGGTGCCGTTGCTCGGCGTCAACCTGGGCCACGTCGGTTTCCTGGCCGAAGCCGAGCCGGACGCGCTGACTGGCACGGTGCGGGCGATCGCCGAGCGCGCCTACACCGTGGAGGAGCGCGTCACGGTCGACGCCGAGGTCAGCCTCGACGGCGTGGTCCAATCCCGAACGTGGGCGCTCAACGAAGCGTCCCTCGAGCGGACGAACCGGGCCCGGATGCTCGAGATCGCCGTGACCGTGGACGGGCGTCCCCTGCTGCGCTTCGGGTGCGACGGCGTGCTCTGCGCGACCCCCACCGGTTCGACCGCCTACGCGTTCTCCGCCGGAGGCCCGATCGTCTGGCCCAACGTCGACGCGCTGATCGTGGTCCCCAACGCGGCGCACGCGCTGTTCGCCCGTCCCATGGTGGTGGCCCCGACCTCGACCGTCGACATCGACCTGCTCAGCCACGGCCACGAAGGGGTGCTCAGTTGCGACGGCCGCCGCTCGGTCGCGGTGCAATCCGGCGCCCGGGTCCGGATCACCCGTGGCGCCCAGCCGATCCGCATCGCGCGCCTCGCCGACTGGAGCTTCACTGACCGGCTCGTCACCAAATTCCAGTTGCCCGTGCGGGGCTTTCGGGAGGCCGCCTTCCCTCCCGCCGACGTCCCAGCCGTCGACTAGCCTGCCCTCGTGCTGGAGGAACTCCGGATCCGCGGGCTGGGCGTCATCGATGACGCGGTGCTCACCCTGGGACCCGGCCTGACCGCGGTGACCGGCGAGACCGGGGCCGGGAAAACCATGGTCGTCACCGGGCTGCTGCTGCTCTTCGGCGG
>DASSZP010000012.1:0-3597 GCA_035713465.1 Solirubrobacteraceae bacterium
CTGCGCCAGGCCCTCGGAATCCCGCCCCCCCCAGCGGGCGGCCATGATGAACCTTGACGCCGCGGGGCATCCGCGGGCGACCCACGATGCTCCAGCGCGTCGCCCGGTGATGGATCAGATGCTCGCGGGCTGGGCGACGCCAGGCCAGCGGGGGCCCCGGGCGCAGCCCGCGGTAGAACCACACCTTGCCCGCCTCGACGAGGCCGAGGTAGATCGCGATCATCAGCCCCAGCGCCAGCAGGAACCCGACCGGTAGCACGACGAAGCCGAGCACGTGTGCGAGCGGTGAGAACGGCAGCACGATCCCGATCGTCACGCAGGCTACGGTGGCCACGGTCACGGGAATGCTGGCTCGGCTGGCCCAGAAGGGGACGCGCCGGGTGCGGATGGCGAAGATGATCAGGCTCTGGGTGGCCAGCGACTCCACGAACCATCCCGAGCGGAACAGCGGCGCGTGCGCGTGGAAGATCCACAGCATGATCCCGAAGGTCGCGAAGTCGAAGATCGAGCTGATCGGGCCGAAGAAGACCATGAAGCGGCGAATGAAGGCCGTGTCCCAGTGCGCGGGACGCTGGAGCTGCTCCTCGTCGACGTTGTCGGTCGGGATCGCCATCTCGCTGGCGTCGTAGAGCAGGTTGTTGAGCAGGATCTGCGTCGGGAGCATCGGCAGGAAGCTCAAGAACAGGGAAGCCCCGGCGGCGCTGAACATATTCCCGAAGTTCGACGAGGTGCCCATCAGGACGTACTTGATCGTGTTGGCGAAGATCCGGCGCCCCTCGACGATCCCGGTGGCCAGGATGTCGAGGTCCTTGTCCAGGAGCACGATGTCGGCCGCATCCTTGGCCACGTCGGTCGCGGTCTGGACCGAGATCCCGACGTCGGCATCGTGCAGCGCGACCGCGTCGTTGACACCGTCGCCGAGGAACCCGACCGTCGAGCCCAGCGCCCGCTGGGCCTTGATCAACCGCGACTTCTGCTCGGGGCTGACCCGCGCGAAGATCGTCGTGGTCGGCAGCGCGGCCGCCAGCTGGGCGTCATCGAGGCGGTCCAGCTCCGATCCGGTGAGGGTCCCGTCGACGGCGAGACCGATGTCCCGGCAGACCTTCTGAGCCACCCGGTCGTTGTCGCCGGTGATGATCTTCACCCGCACGTCCAGCCGTCTCAGGCGCTCCAGCGCCTCCCCGGCGTCGGACTTGGGCCGGTCCACGAAGGCCAGGAAGCCTGTGAGCTGAAGGTTGTGCTCGTCGTCTGCGCGCAGCGTGCTCTGGCCGGGCGCGGGGCGCCGCGCGACCGCGATGATGCGGCTCCCGGCGGCGAATTGACGGTCCAGCACCGCCTGCGCCTGCGGTTCGACCTCCCGGCAGCGGGCGAGCACGCTCTCGGGCGCGCCCTTGACGATCAGCTCCCGGCGGCCGTCCTGCTCGATCAGCACCGAGGCGAGGCGGCGCTGGTAGTCGAACGGGAGCGCGGCGATGCGGTGCGCCCCCTCGGCGCCTGCGCGGCGGGCTGCCGGGGCTTGCCACAGGGCGCGGTCCAGCTGGTTACCTCCGATCACCTGGCCAGCGGTGACCGTCGCCTCGTTGCAGAGCAGGCCGGCCCGCAGAACCTCGTCGGAGGGCCGGCCACGAGCGTCCAGGGCGACAGCGAACGTGATCTGGCCCTCGGTCAGCGTGCCCGTCTTGTCGGTGAAGAGCACGGCGACGTTGCCGAGGTCCTCGATGCTCACCAGCCGCTTGACCACGACCTTGCGGGCCGCCAGTCGCTTGGCGCCGGTGGCCAGGCTGATGGTCACGATCGCCGGCAGCAGCTGCGGCGTGAGCCCGACCGCAATGGCCAGGGCGAAGAGCACGGAACCGAGCAGCGAGCGCCCGAGCGCCACGTTGATGAGCAGAATCGACCCGGCCAGCGCCACCGTCACGCGGACGAGCAGCAGGGAGAAGGCGCGCAGGCCGAGCTGGAACGAGGTCTGCGGCTGGCGTTCGCCGAGACTCATGGCGATCGCGCCGAACTCCGTCCCGCCGCCGGTCTGCACGGCCACCCCAAGCCCGGTGCCCTCACGCACCACAGTGCCCATGAACGCGCACGAGGCCAGGTCGAGGGCGGATTCCGTCGCGGTGACCGGCTCGACGTGCTTCTCGGCCGGCAGCGACTCGCCGGTCAGCACCGCCTCGTCGCACTCCAGCCCCTCGGCTGCCAGCAGGCGCAGGTCCGCCGGGACCACGTCACCGACCGCCAGGCGCACGATGTCGCCGGGCACCAGTTTGGTGACGTCGATGGACGACGGCGTGCCGTCTCGCATGACCAGCGCCGTATGACGCAGCTGCGAATGCAGTGACTCGACGGCCAGTTCTGACCGGTATTCGTTGAAGAACCCGAGCCCGACGCTCATGGCGATGATCAGCAGGATGATCAGCGCACTCGTGCGCTCACCCACCGCGATCGAGGTCACCGCCGCCGCCACCAGCAGGACCAGGAGCGGGTTACGCAGCTGGCGCACGAGAACGGCGAGCGGCCGCGCACCATGGCTGCGCAGAGCATTGGGCCCCACCGCAGTCAGCCGCCTCGCGGCGTCGGCGCCACAGAGACCGTCGGGCGTGCTGCGGAGGGCGGCCAGCACCTCGCCGGCCGGTCGTGACGCGGCCGACGCCAGCGTCATCGAGCTCCAGTCGGTTCGCCGCGAGGGCGTGCGGTTCTCAGCGATGGGGGTCATGCGTGCGCCAGGGCCCGGGGCGATCGCGCGAACGGCTCGGGCCGATCAGCGGCTAGCGCCGCGTCTTCTGTCCCGCGCGCGCGTGCGACGCGCTCAGGTCCAGAGCGACGGCGAGGATCAGCGTGGCCATCCATGCGTTGACGGGGTTCAGGAGCAGGGGCTCGTGACCCCCTACCTGGTCGGCGATCAGCCACACGATGAACCAGACGATCGTCATCGGGACCGGCTCCGGCGCGTGAGTCGATCGTCGGTCACGCCACAACCCTGCCATCGGCACGCGGTGCGGGCATCCGGGAAAGGTGGACGAGCGTCCGCGGAGGATTACGCGCCCGGAGCCGGCTAGGGCAGATCGGATCCGGTACTCCGTGCGCGTGGTGACCACCGAACCGCGGTTGACGCTCGAGGGCGAGCCGACCCTGCGGGATCTCAGCGCGGCCTTGGTCGCCGCCTTCGGGACCGATTTCGGCGCCCACGATCCCACCTGGATCTCGCGCTTCACCGATGCGACCCGGCAGGCCGCGGCGTACCGCGACAGTCGGGTGCTGCTCGCCGGTGACGCGGCGCACGTGCACTACCCCGCCGGGGGGCCAGGGCCTGAGCCTGGGGGTGCAGGACGCGGTCAATCTCGGCTGGAAACTCGCTCAGGTGGTGGCCGGGACGTCACCGGAGACGCTGCTGGCCCTGCCGAGCGCCATCCGGTCGGTGCCCGAGCCCTGCGCCACACGATGGCGCAGACCGCCCTGCAACGCGGGGACGATCGGACGCTGGCGCTGGTGGAGGTCGTCGCCGAGCTCGCGGCGATGGACGAGCCTCGGCGGCGGCTGGCCGGGATCGTCTCCGGACTGTCCATCCACTACGACCTGGGTGAGGGCCACCCGTTGCTGGGC
>DASSZP010000013.1:0-42589 GCA_035713465.1 Solirubrobacteraceae bacterium
ACTTGTCGTTCCAGTAGATCCGGCTCTGGCGCGGGCGCTTGAGGAACTCCTCCTTCATGATCTCGTGCCAGAGGTCGTCGACCTCCTTGACCTTGGTGAAGAAGCGGTGGCCGCCGAGGTCGAAGCGGTAGCCGTCGCGGATCTGGGTGCGCGCGATGCCGCCCACCTGATCGGAGGACTCGAGCACGATCACGGGCTTGCCCTGCTTGGCGAGCAGGTAGCCGGCGGTGAGTCCGGCCGGTCCACCGCCGAGCACGACGACGGGATGCTCGGGCGTGATCTCCACGGTGGCGTCTTGGGGCTGAGCGTTCACTGAAGGGTTCCTTAGCGTTTTCGGTAGAGCAGCGCGCTGTCGGCGACACAGCACGCACCTCGGTAGTAGTGCGGTGCCCACGCCTCGGGCGCAAGCTGTGGATCGGAGGCCAGGAGCGCCCCCCACTGAGCCGAGCGCCGCCGCACGAGCTCGGTCCACGGGGCCTGCCAATTTTGCGCGCCTTCGGTCAACGGCCGCACGAAGAGGACCTGCTGGTTGGGCCTGAGCGTAGCAATCAGCCTGTTGACGGTCCGTGAAGGAACGGCGTGCTGCAGGCGTGCGAGGGCGTGGACCCAGTTCATCGACTGCGGATCGAAGCCGGGCGTGAGGCCGCTCGCCTCGCCGGACAGGTTGGCGTAGCGCAGCCCGGCGGGCATGTAGTACCAGGTGAGCGGGACCTGCTCGGGCTGGCCGACGATGACCAGGTCCCCGGGATGCAGGCGCGGTCCCATCTCGGCCGCCACCTCCCGCATGTCGCTCTTGTACTGCGGGGTGAACTTGGCCGGGTTGGCCCAGAAGAACACGATCAGCGCCAGCGCCACGAGTCCGACGCCCCGCGCGCGGGCCAGGCCCAGCGCGGCGAGCAGCAGCAGGGAGCCGAGGATCGGGGCGAAGTACCGGTAGGCCCAGGCGGGGGAGAAGTGCGAGACGATCCAGCCGAAGGCCAGGGTGCCGACCGGGATCAGCATCAGCGCCCACATCGTCAGCGCCTCACGGCTCATCCGCCGGCTCCGGGCGAACAGGCCCGAGAGGCCGAGCGCGGTGCCGAGCACGAGTGGCATCGTCGCCCGGTCCCCGCCCATCAGGTTGCGCGAGATCTGCACCGGCGCGCCGAAGCCGGGCGCGCTGTCCCAGGGAGAACCCGTGTGCGTGGCCTGGTAGAGCAGGGTCGG
Source organism: Solirubrobacteraceae bacterium (assembly GCA_035713465.1). GTDB lineage: Bacteria > Actinomycetota > Thermoleophilia > Solirubrobacterales > Solirubrobacteraceae > Palsa-465. The sequence continues at coordinate 1,207 of DASSZP010000013.1, forward strand.
CAGCCAGGGGAGGTAGAGGATCGCCGCCGCGCCGAACGCGTAGAGGCCGTCGCGCAGCAGCACGCGCGGCTCGTCGGAGACGCGCCACAGCAGGGCGAAGGCCAGCGCGGCGCCGATCCCGAAGAAGATCCCCCACGCGTGCGTGTAGAGCATCAGCACCTGGCAGACGGCGAACATGACCAGGTAGCCGCGCCGGCGGTAGACGAACGCGTGCACGAAGGCCGCCGTGGCCAGCAGCCCGAGCAGCGCCATCAGCGAGTACATCCGGGTTTCCTCGCTGTAGGCGGTGATGAACGGGTTCAGCGCGAACAGGATCGTGGCCATCAAGGCGGGCCAGCGGCCGAACAGGCTCCAGGCCGCCCACGCGCCCGCGGGAATGGTGAGCAACCCGAAGATCAATGACAGCCAGTGCGTCGCGGTCTCGCTGTTGCCCGCGATCGTCATCCAGATGTGCAGCAGCATGTAGTAGAGCGGCGGCGAGCCGTCGTGGCGCAGCACGGTCGGGATGTCGAGCAGATGGTGCGTCGAGATACCGACCGAAAGGCCCTCGTCCATCCAGAACTGATTGCCGATGTACCGCGTGCGGGCGAAGGTCGAGATCCCGACGGCGATCAGCAGCACGAGGGTGGCCACGACCCACAGCGGCACCCGGGCGATGCGGTCGGGGATCCGCAGTCCGGTCTCGGGCGGCCCCGGGGGCGCGACGGCGGGCCGAGTTGTCACCGTCGCCATGTCACCTGATCTCCGTCCATGCCCGATCTACGCCTTGCAGTGGGTGAAGAGCCGGAACGGGCCGCTGGTCCCGTCGTATGTGTAGTGGACCTGCGGCCAGCCGTGCAGGATCGGCAGCAGCGCATGCCCGCGCTGCGATCTCGTCTGCAGCACGACGTTGGGGGGCACGGCGGACTCGGGACCCTCCGCGGCGGGGGCCGTCACCTGCAGGGTGTGCACGCCGAGGTACCAGGCGACCATCGGGACCTGGAAGCCCTCGGTCATGACCGTGCCGCAGCGAAGCATCTTGGCCGCGCCGCCGTAGCGCGCGATCGCCTGCTCGGCGCCGGCGCGCAGCCTGGCCTGGTAGTTGAGCGATCCGTGCGTGCGGGCGAGCTTGTAGTGGTTGGGTCCGACCAGGTTCGGCGGCATGGCCACGAACAGGACGAGCACGGCCGCCGAGCCGATCCAGGCCAGCGCGGACCCCAGGCGCGGCCCCGCGCGCCGCGCGCGGAGCAACGCGATCATCTCGGCCACCGCCCAGCCCCAGGCCACCGCCCCGGCCACGTCGATCAGCGCCGAGCCGATGACCAGGTAGCGGTTGTTGCCCGAGAAGCCGGCCTGGGTCATGGCCGCCACGACGATGAACCAGGTGACGCCGAGCAGGGCCATGGCCAGCGTCGTCAGCTGGGCGTGGCGCCGCGGCTCGCTCAGCCGCGCGCGGCCCGTGCGCAGCAGCCGGGCGACGACGAACACGATCGCACCGGTGGCCAGCAGCGCCGCGACCTTGATCCGCAGCAGCATGGTCGGCCAGGCGTGGTCGGTCAGCTCGACGCAGAACGGACACTTGGCAAAGGCGGGACTGTTGGCGCGGGGGTGCTGGGCTCGGCTCGCCCCGCGCAGGAAGTGGCCCGAGCCCCAGTACTCGGGCCCGAACCAGAGGATCGGGATGAGCACGAACAGCCCGATGACCAGCTTGCGCGCGCCGGGATCGCGCCAGAACAGCCACAGGCCGTACGGCCCCCAGAAGAGCCAGATCTCCGGCCGGTCCAGGGCGGCCAGGAAGCCGACCGCGAAAGCCTGGCGCGGGGCGCCGTCGAGATGGCGGTCGACGGCGATGAGGATGACCATCGTGGCCAGTCCCTCGGAATAGCCCAGGGCGTTGTCGGAGATGTAGCCCCCGCCGAAGGTGAGCGCGATGAAGGCGATCGCCCCCGCCAGCACGGCCGGTGCGGCCGGCGCGACGTCGGTCTCGCCGAGCCGGACGCCGATCAGCCGGACCAGGCGGTAGGCCAGCCGTGCCGCCATCACGACGGCCGCGAACGCGCCCGCCCGGGCGATCAGCAGCCAGAGGTTCGGCTCGGCCTGGCCGAAGGGGGCGAACAACGTGGTGAAGATCATCGGCAGCGGCTTCCACGTCGGGCCGCCGGTGGTCTGCAGGTCGAGGTGCACGATCTCGCGGCCCCAGACGATCCAGGCCCACGGGTCGTAGCTCGGGGTCGAGGGGAACAGCAGCGAGAGCGCCCCGACGATCAGCGCGAGCACGATCAGCCCGAGATAGAAGCGCCCGGCCGAGATGCCGCTCAGGCGGCCGCTGCGGCCCGTGGCCGAGACCCGCGTGACGCGCGCCGGGCTCGCCGGGGCGTCGGTGGCCGAAGCCGAGAGCAGGTTGGCGAGCGGTCGGGGGAACACGTGCATGAGGATCGTCGGCGCCGGTCAGAGCCCGATCAGCGCCGGGCGGGCGCCGGCGCGGGGAGTCGCAGTGGCCGGGCGGGCACGAGCGGGCGCCGCGCGGGAATTGTAGAAGGCCTGCGCGCTGCGGAGGCGGCGGTCAGCCCGTGACGCCCTTGGCCATGCAGGTCTCGACCTTCTTGAGCAGCGCCGGGGAGCCCTGCTCGGGATAGACGACCGCCGCGCCGATGATCTCGGCTCCGGTCACCTGGCCGCTGATCTGCAGCTCCTGGGCCGCACCGGGCGTCGGCGCGAACATGACCTGCGGGGCTCCCGGTCCCGTCCCGGCCTTCAGCCACCAGTGGCTGAACTCGGTCACCGGGACGTGATCCTGGCGCAGGCAGCTGACGTGGTTCTTGCGCGGGTCGTCGACCGCCTTGTGACTGGCGCGGTGGGCCTGCAGGGTCCCGGCCTGCGGTTTGGCCGTCGCGCCGCAGGCGGCGAGGCTCAGCGCGAGGGCGGCCGGCGCGAGCCCGCGCAGGGTTCTGGTCAGGCCTGGCCGGGACACGCGGGGAGAGGGTAGAGGATGATGCCGGGGTGCCCGCGCTCGCCACCGTGTCCGGCCCGCTGCCCAAGCTCGGGGTCATCGTCGTGTCGCTGCTGGTGGCCGGCGTGCTGCTCGCGCGCGAGCCGCGGGGCCGCGCGCTGGCCACCCTCGCCGCGCTGATCCTCGCCCCGGTGCTGCTGGCCGCCGAGCTGTGGCACTCCCCGCAGCTGTCGATCGTGCATCGCCATTCGCTCTACGCCGTGGTGGGCATCGTCGTGGGGATCGCGATCCTGCTCGGTCTGGCCCGCCTGCTCACCCCGCGCCGGGCGCTTGTCGCGCCCCTGGCCGTGTTCGCGCTGCCCTTCCGGGTCCCGATTCAGTCCGGGGGCACGACGTCCAACCTGCTCGTGCCGCTGTACCTGGTGGTCGCGGTCGGCTGCCTGGCCTGGATGATCCCGGTCCTGCGCGACGAGGTGCGCGAGCCGCTGGTGGCCGACGGATCCGGCGGCTGGGCGGTGCGCGTGGAGCGGCTGCTCGCGCTGGTCATCGTCCTCTACGGCATCCAGTCGGCGTACTCGTCGGACTTCGAGAAGGCGCTGCAGCAGATGGTCTTCTTCTATGTGCCCTTCGCGCTGCTGTACCGGCTCGTCCGCGATCTGTCCTGGGACCGCACGATGGTCACGCGCTGCCTGCGACTGCTGGCCGTGCTGGCCATCGCGTTCGCGGCCATCGGCTTCGTCGAGTACGCGACCAAGACGATCATCCTCAATCCCAAGCTCGTCGTGGCCAATGACCTGCACACGTACTTCACGGTCAACTCGGTGTTCTTTGACCCGGACATCTTCGGGCGCTTTTTGGCCCTGACCATGGTCCTGCTCGCGGTGCTGCTGATCTACGACCGCGACCAGCGGGAGCAGACGGGGGTGATCGTCGTGCTGGCCGTCCTGTGGGCGGGACTGGTGCTCACTCTCTCGCGCTCGAGCCTGGGCGCGCTGCTCGTCGGGCTCGGCGTGCTGGCCGCGCTGCGCTGGCGACCCGGGCGCGCGCTCGTCATCGCGCTGGCGGTGGTGCTCCTCGGGGCGGTCGCGGTCGCCGCCAGCCCGCGGACCTTCGGGCTCAACCAGGGCATCAACGGGGCCTCCAGCGGTCGCGGCGGCCTGGTCAGCGGCGGCATCACGCTGTTCGGCCAACGCCCGCTCTACGGCTACGGCTCGGGCTCCTTTGTCACCGAGTACCGCCGGGCCCACCGCCGCACGGCAACGACCCTGTCGGCGTCGCACACGATTCCCGTCACGATTGCCGCCGAGCAGGGGATCATCGGCGAGCTGGCCTACATCGCGCTCGTCGTCTGCGCCCTGGTCTGCCTCCTGCGCCGGGCCCGCGGGGACCCGGTGCGCAGCGCGGTCGCGGCCGCCTTCACCGCGCTCGTCTTCCACACGATGCTCTACGCCGACTTCCTCGAGGACCCGGTCACCTGGGTCCTGCTCGGCGCCGGCGTCGCGCTGGCCGTTGCCCTGCCCGGTGGGACGCTGCCACCCTCGCCCGACCTCGGGCGCTCGCGGCGGCCGCGGCCCGGCGCCGCGCTGGAGGGCTGACCGCGCCGCTCACAGGGGCGGGCCGCCGGCGTCGCTGCGCTCGTGCGCGGCCTGGGCCATCCGCAGCAGCATGTCGTGCAGCTGCGCCCGCTCGTCGGCCGAGAGCGGCGCGAACAGCTCGGCGCCGGCGTCGCGGGCCTCGCGCCGGCCGCGGGCCAGCGTCGTCTGACCGAGCTCGGTGAGGTAGACCGCGTGCGCGCGGCGGTCGGAGGGGTGCGGATGGCGTTGCGCCAATCCGGCGGCCTCCAGCTCGTCGATCGCGGCCACCATCGTGCTCGGGTCCATCCCGACCGCGCGTCCCAGCTGCTGCTGGCTGACGCCGTCCTCGGCGTCGAGCACGTTGAGCAGGCCCCACTTGCGCGGCGTCAGCCCCAGGGCGGCCATCCGCTCGGAGAAATGGCGCTGGGCGTACATGCCCAGGCGGCTAAGCAGGTACCCGGTGTTGCGGGTCAGCGCGCCATGAAGGCCGGGAGGCTGCGCGCCGGCGGGCATGGAAATGATCCTATAGCAAAACCTTGCGTCCTTCGAATAGTTCGTGCTAGAAACAATCGCGCACCCGTCATTCCCCTTCGGAGGAGCACGCCCACATGACCGCCATCGCCCGATGGGTCCTCGCGCACCGCCGCGCCGTCGCCACCTTCTGGATCGCCGTCACCGTCGTCGGGATCGTCACCGTCAGCCACGCGATCAACGCCTTCAGCAACGAGTTCTCGGTCCCCGGCCGCGAGGGCTATACGACCAACCAGGCGATCCTGCGCCTGTACCACCAGGGCGGCGACCGCGCCCCGATCGTGCCGGTGGTCACCCTGCCCGCCGGGACGACGGTCAGCTCGCCGGCCGTGCGCTCCGCGCTGGCCGGGGTGAGCGCTCGCCTTCAGCGCGCGCTGCCCGGCGCCCGGATCGCCTCCTACGCCTCGACCGGGGACCGCGCGTTCGTCTCGCGCGACGGCCGCACGACCTTCCTGCTCGCCTACCCGATCCCCGACCGCGAGGCCTTCGGCAACAACACCAAGGCGGCCAAGGCGGCGCAGGCGGCCCTGGCCGGGGTGCGTGTGGCCGGGGCCCCCGTCCGGGTCAGCGGCATCGACGCGCTGTCCAACGAGACCGGAGGCGGCAGCGGCCCTGGGGTGCTGCTCGAGTCGGTCCTGGGTGGCCTGGGCGCGCTCGTCGTGCTCGCGTTCGTGTTCGCCTCGCTGCTGGCCTTCGTGCCCCTGCTGATGGCGATCGTCTCGATCATGACCACCTTCCTGGTCCTGTGGGGCGTGGCCAGCCTGACCAGCGTGTCAATGATCGTCGAGTTCCTCGTCGCCCTGATCGGCCTCGGGGTGGCCATCGACTACTCGCTGCTCGTCGTGGTGCGCTGGCGCGAGGAGCGCGCGCACGGCCACGACGACGAGGAGGCGGTGGTCCGCGCGATGGGGACCGCCGGGCGCGCGGTGGTCTTCTCGGGCACCACGGTGGCCATCGGCCTGCTGGCCCTGGTCGTGCTGCCGCTGCCCTTCCTGCGCTCGATCGGCTTTGCCGGGATGCTGATCCCCCTGGTCAGCGTGATCGTCGCCATCACCCTGCTGCCGATCGTGCTCGTCTGGGCCGGTCCGCGGCTGGACTGGCCGCACGTCCGCTCCGACGAGCGCGCCAGTCCCTCTTGGACGCGCTGGGCGCAACTGGTCGTGCGCCGCCGCTGGGTGGCCGCCCTGGGCGCCGCGGTCGTGCTCGTCGCGCTCGGGATCGCCGCCACCGGCCTTCACCCGGGCGCGGCCAACGTCAACACGCTCTCCAAGCAGGGTGACGCGCGCGCCGGGCTGGTCGCGCTCGAGCGGTCGGGCATCGGCGCGGGCGCGCTGACCCCGATCGAGATGCTCGCGCCCGACGCGGCCGCGCCGGGAGCAGCCCGTGCCGCGGCGGCCGTCTCCGGCGTGCACGGTGCCGTCGCACCCACCGGGCCCGCCTGGCGCCGGGCCGGCACCGCGATCGTCGACGCCTTCGCCGTTCCCGACCTCTCGACCAGCGGGGGGACGGGGACGATCGACCGCGTGCGCAACGCCGTTCACGCCCTCGGAGCCGGGGTCCGCGTCGGCGGCGCCGGGGCCGAGAACGAGGACCTCGTCTCGGCCATCTATGGCAGCTTCCCGGTGATGATCGCGCTCATCGCCGTGCTCACCTTCCTGCTGCTCGCGCGGGCCTTCCGGTCGCTGCTGCTGCCGCTCAAGGCGGTCATCCTCAACGTGATCAGCGTCGGTGCGGCCTGGGGGGTGATCACCCTGGTCTGGCAGGAGGGCCACGGCTCACAGACGCTGTGGGGGATCGCCGCCACCCATTCGATCACGGCGTGGATCCCGCTGATGGTCTTCGCGTTCCTGTTCGGGCTCTCGATGGACTACGAGGTGTTCATCCTCGCGCGCATGCGCGAGGAGTACGACGCCACCGGCTCGACCAACACCGCGGTGATCCGCGGCATCGGGCGGACCGGCCGGCTGGTCACCAGCGCCGCGCTGATCCTGTTTCTGGCCTTCGTCTCGATGGCCTCGGGCCCCGAGACCGACGTCAAGGTGTTCGCGACCGGGCTGGCCGCCGGGATCCTGCTCGACGCGACCGTGATCCGCGCGCTGCTCGTGCCCGCGGTCGTCTCCCTGTTCGGGCGCTGGAACTGGTGGCTGCCCACCCGTCCCGCGCGCCTGCTCCGGGTCGAGCCCTCGCTGCCCCCGCGTCCGGAACCCGCTCCCGAGGCGGCCTGACCGATCCGGAGCGCCTATCCGCTTCCGGAGCGGCGGACCGATCCGAGGCGGCCTGACCGATCCGGAGCAGTTTTCCCCTCCTGAGCGCAGGTTTCCTGCTCACGATCTCCGGAAGGGGCCGCGTCGCGCGGCGCGCCTCCCCGGCCGGGGTCGTGCCGGCCGCGCTCCGGCCGGGGTCGTGCCGGCCGGGGTCGTGTAGGCCGCGCTCAGGCCGGGGTCGTGTAGGCCGCGCTCAGGCCGCCGTCGACCAGGAAATCCGTCGCGTTGACGTAGCTGGACTCCTCGGAGGCGAGGAACAGCACGGCGTTGGCGATCTCCTCGGCCCGCCCGAAGCGCCCCATCGGCACGTGGACCATGCGCCGGGCGGCCTGCACCGGGTCGGCGGCGTAGAGCTCGCGCAGCAGCGGCGTGTCGATCGGCCCCGGGCACAGCGCGTTGACGCGGATCCCGCGCTGGGCGAACTCGACCCCGAGCTCTCGCGACAGCGCGAGCACGCCGCCCTTGGAGGCCGTGTAGGCGATCTGCGAGGTGGCCGCGCCCATCACGGCCACGAACGAGGCGGTGTTGATCACCGAGCCGCCGCCCCGGGCGAGCAGATGCGGAATGCCGTGCTTGCAGCAGAGAAAGACGCTGCGCAGGTTGGTCGCCTGCACGTGCTCCCAGACCTCGAGGTCGGTGTCGAGCACGGAGGCGTCCTGCGGCGGGGAGATCCCGGCGTTGTTGAACAGGACATCGATCCCGCCCATCTCCCCGGCGATCCGCGCATACAGGTCGCGGACCTCATCCTCGCGCACCAGATCGGCGGTCAGCGACAGCTCACCGATGTCGTGCTCGCGCAGGTCGACGCCGACCACGCGGGCGCCCTCGCGCGCAAAGCGCGTAGCGGTGGCCGCCCCGATCCCGCCCGCCGCGCCGGTGATCACGCAGATCTTGCCCTCCAGGCGCCCGCTCACGCCGCGCCTGCCTCGGTGGCCACGTAGATCGACTTGACCTCGGTGTAGGCGTCGGTGGCGTGCGGCCCGAGCTCGCGGCCGTAGCCCGACTGCTTGAAGCCGCCGAACGGGGTCGACACGCGAACCGAGGTGTTGGAGTTGACCGACAGCACGCCGGCGTCGATGGCCCGCGCGACGCGCAGCGAGCGCGCCGAGTCGCGGGTCCAGATCGAGCCCGAGAGCCCGTAGATCGTGTCGTTGGCCAAGCGGACCGCCTCCTCCTCATCATCGAACGGGATGACCACCGCAACCGGCCCGAAGATCTCCTCGCGCACGGCCCGGTCGCCGGGGTCGACCGGGCACAGCACGGTCGGGGGATACCAATAGCCAGGGCCGTCGGGGGCCCGGCCGCGGAAGGCCACGGGGGCGCCCTCGGGCACGAAGGAGGCCACCGCGTCCCGCTGACCGGCGGAGATCAGCGGCCCCATCTCGGTCGTCTCGTCGAGCGGGTCACCGACCCGGATCGCCGTCACCGAGCGCTCCAGCCGCCCGAGGAACTCATCCAGCACCGAGCGCTGGACGAGGATCCGCGATCGTGCGCAGCAGTCCTGGCCCGCGTTGCCGAACACCGCGCCGGGGGCCGAGGCGGCCGCCGCCTCCAGATCGGCGTCGGCGAACACGAGGTTGGGCGACTTGCCGCCGAGCTCCAGGGTGACCCGTTTGATCGTCTGCGCCGCTCCGGCGGCGATCGAGCGCCCGACCTCGGTGGACCCGGTGAAGGCGATCTTGGCCACGTCGGGATGGGCGACGAGCCGCGCTCCGCAGGTCGAGCCCGGACCGACGACGACGTTGACCACCCCCTCGGGCAGCCCGGCCTCGAGCGCGAGCTGCTCGAAGCGCAGGGCGGTCAGCGGCGTCAGCTCGGCCGGCTTGAGCACGACCGTGTTGCCGGCCGCCAGGGCGGGGCCGAGCTTCCAGGCGGCGATCACCAGGGGAAAGTTCCACGGCACGATCAGGCCGACGACGCCGAGGGGCTCGCGGATCGTGAACGCCTGCCCGCCGGCCACCGGGATCGTGTCGCCGAGCAGCCGCTCGGGCATCCCGGCGTAGTAGCCGATCGTGTCCGCGACCATGCCCATCTCGCCCCGGGCGTCGCCGATCGGCTTGCCGGCGTTGCGGGCCTCGAGCTGGGCGAGCTCCTCCCGCGCGCTGTCGATCCGCTCGGCCAGCCGCCGCAGCAGGCGAGCCCGGTCGGCCGGCGCGACCGCGCGCCAGCCCGGGAAGGCGGCCTTGGCCGCGGCCACCGCGGCGTCGACCTCGGCCTCGCCCGCGCGCGGGATCTCCTGGAGCACGGCCTCGGTGGCCGGCTCCAGGACCGTCAGGGAGCCGTCAGGCAACGCCGGGCTCCGGATCGACGACGGTGACCCCGTCGTCGGCGAACTCGATGGTGCGGATCGGCCCGGTGAACGAGCGGCGAGCCGACACGAGGTACCAGATGGTCACCGCGAGCATCACCACGATGGTCACGATCGGCGCGTAGTTGACCGAGCCCCAGCTGAAGCCCGACTTGAAGAAGACCCCGGCCTGCGAGGTCGGCAGGCAGAAGATGATCACGCACAGCCCGACCCAGATGAACGCGATCGGGTTCAGCCACCGGTAGTGGCCGCTCAGCGTCCACGGGCCCGGGATGAACCGGGCTCCCATCCGCCAGCGCAGGAAGACGGGGATCGTGTAGGCGATGTAGAGGCCGATGACCGCGATCGAGGTGACGGCGAAGAAGGCCACCGGGTAGCCGGCCGAGTTGGGGAAGTAGGCCGGGATGGTCACGATCAGCGCCATCAGGCAGACGAACAGCACGGCGTAGGTCGGGGTGCCGTTGCTCCCCAGCCGCCGCCACAGGTTGTGCCCGGGGATCGCGCCGTCGCGTGAGAAGGCGAAGGTCATGCGCGAGGCGCTGGTCACGCAGGCCATCCCGCAGAACAGCTGGCCGATGGTCGAGATGAGGATGACCGCCTTGGCGGCCGAAGAGCTGAGCGCCGAGGACAGGATGGCCAGCGCCGGGAAGCCCGCGACCGAGATCTTGGAGATGTCCTTCTGCTGCACGGCGAAGGTGAGCGCGAGCAGCAGGATCCAGCCGATCACCGCCGAGTAGGCGACCGATCGCCACACCCCGCGCGCGGCGGACGTGGAGGCGCCGTGGGTCTCCTCGGAGACGTGGGCCGAGGCGTCGTAGCCGGTGATCGTGTACATGGTCAGCAGGAAGCCGAGCGGCAGCACGTAGAACCAGTACATGCCGTGACTGAAGCCGCCGACCCCGTAGGAGCGATGCCCGAACACGTAGGAGAAGCTCGAGTGATGGGCGGGGACGGCGATCAGAATCACGACGATCACGGCCACGCCGATCACGTGCCACCACACCGAGACGCCGTTGAAGATTGAGACCAGGTGGCCGGAGAAGACGTTGATCAGGCCGTGGATGACGAGGATGACCGCGAACAGGGCGAACACCACGTGAGCGTCGTAGTGCACGTTGGCGGAGGCGAAGTTGAAGATGAAGTCGACGTTGTAGAGGCCGAGCAGGTACTGCAGGAAGCTGGCCGCGGCGTAGTCCACGGAGGCGACCACCGCGATCAGGCCGATCAGGTTGAACCAGCCCGTGAACCAGCCCCAGCCCGCCCCGCCGAGGCGAGAGGCCCAGAAGTAGATGCCGCCGGCGGTGGGGAAGGCGGAGGCCAGCTCGGACATCGACAGGGCGACGCACATGATCAGCAGGCTGATCACCGGCCAGCCGATCGAGACGGCGACCGGGCCGCCGTTGTTGAAGGCCTGCCCGTAGCTGGTGAAGCACCCGGCCAGCACCGAGATGATCGAAAACGAGATCGCGAAGTTGGAGAACGAGCTCCAGCCGCGCCTGAGCTCCTGCTTGTAGCCGAGGTCGGCGAGGGTCTGCTCGTCTGCCGACAGCGTCTCGGTGCCTGCGCTCATGCGGTCCCCCTGGCTAAAGGTCTGTAGGTCCGTCCTTCAATCGCGGCAACGTAGAACGCGCGCCCGGTCAAGTCAAGACACCACAGCGGCAATTCACGTGCTCGCCATCTGCCGCGGCGTCGAGCGAGGCCCACACGGAAAGCGCCGGCGCGCTTTGCGCCAGGCCACGGTCAGCCGGCGGCGAGCGGTCACGCTCAGGTCAGGCGGAGCCGGGAGGCAGCAGGCCGGCCAGCACGTGCTCGGTTCCGCGGACGTGCTCGGCCATCTCGCGCGCGGCCGCGGCGACGTCGCGAGCCCGCACGGCGGCCAGCAGCCGGCGATGGCTCATGTTGGAGACGTGCAGCACCTCGGGCGGATGGGCGATCAGCGAGATCAGCCCGCTCATCGCGGCCTGGGTCTCGGTCATCTGAGCGACCAGGCGAGGGCTCTCGGTCGCCTCGGCCAGCCCGACGTGCAGGCGGATGTCGGCCTGGCGGTAGGCGCCGAAGTCCTCGAGCATCCCGTCGATCGCCACCGCCAGCGCGTCGAGCGCGTCCAGGCGCGCATCGTCGGCCCGCTCGGCCGCGAGCACCGCGATCCCCACCTCGACGGCCATGCGCTCGTCACACAGCCGCCGCCAGTGCGCGATCGCCTGGGGCGACGGCGGTGCCGCCGGCGGCTGCGGGTCGGCCACGAAGGTCCCGCCGCCACGTCCCCGCGTGGCCCGCAGGTGGCCGCTCTGGCCGAGCGCGACGAGCGCCTGGCGCAGCGTCGAGCGCGCGATGCCGAGGCGGCTGCACAGCTCGCGCTCGGCGGGCAGCCGGGTGCCTGGAGGGAGCAGGCCGAGCCGGATCGCCGTGCCCAGGCGCTCGACCGCTTCCTCGAAGGCGGTCTGGGAGTGGACGGGGGCAAAGACCGTCTCCAGCGAGCTGGCGGCCTGCAGCCGCGCGCGGACCTCCAGGCTCGCGGAGCCGGTCACAGGCGCTCGAAGCCGCGCACACGCTCCCAGTCGGTCACCGCCGACTCGAACGCGCGCAACTCGACGTCGGCGGCGTTGACGTAGTGGGCCACGACCTCCTCGCCGAAGGCGGCGCGCGCAACGGCGCTGGCCGCGAACAGATCACGCGCCTCGCGCAGGGTGGTCGGCAACTGCGGGCGATCGGTGGCCAGGTAGGCGTTGCCCTGCAGCGCCGGTTCGAGCTCGAGGCCCTGCTCGATGCCGTACAGCCCGGCCGCGATCACCGCGCTGAGCGCCATGTACGGGTTCAGGTCAGAGCCGCCGCTGCGGTTCTCAAAGCGCAGGCCCGGGCCGTGCCCGACCACGCGCAGCGCGCACGTGCGGTTGTCGGTCGCCCAGGCCACGGTCGTGGGCGCGAACGAGCCCTCCACGAAGCGCTTGTAGGAGTTGATGTTGGGCGCGTAGAGGAGGGTCAGCTCGCGCAGGCAGGCGAGCTGCCCGGCCAGGAAGGCGTGGAAGGTCGCCTGGTCGCGCGCGAACAGCATGCCGTCGGCGTCCATCAGGGAGAAGTGGATATGGCAGGAGCTGCCCTCGCGCTGGTCGTACTTGGCCATGAAGCTGATCGCCATGCCCTCCTGGGCGGCGATCTCCTTGGCGCCGTTCTTGTAGATCGTGTGCTCGTCGGCGCAGCGCAGGGCGTCGGCGTAGCGGAAGTTGATCTCGTGCTGACCGAGGTTGCACTCGCCCTTGGAGTTCTCGACCTCCAGGCCGGCCTGATCCATCGCGTTGCGGATGCGGCGGATGAGCGGCTCGATCCGCGCCGTGCCCAGCAGCGAGTAGTCGACGTTGTAGAGGTTGGCGGGGTCCAGATCGCGATAGCCCTTGTGCCACGCCGACTCGTAGGTCTCGCGGAACACGAGCATCTCCAGCTCGGTCGCCGCGGTGGCCCGCCAGCCCCGCCGGGCCAGCCGCTCGATCTGCGCGCGGAGGATCTGGCGGGGGGACTCGGCCACGCCCTGGCCGTCCTCCCACTCGAGGTCGCAGAGCACCATTGCCGTCCCCTCCTGCCAGGGCACGGGACGCAGCGTGGCCAGGTCGGGCCGCATCGAGAAGTCGCCGTAGCCGCGCTCCCAGGAGGCCATCGCGTAGCCCTCGACGGTGTTCATCTCCACGTCGACGGCGAGCAGGTAGTTGCAGCCCTCGGCCTTGTCCTCGACGACCTCCTCGAGGAAGTGCCGGGCGGTGAGGCGCTTGCCCTGCAGCCGCCCCTGCATGTCGCAGATGGCCAGCAGCACCGTATCGATCTCGCCCGCGTCGACACGGACGCGGAGTTCCTCGAGGTTCATCGCCGACCGCGCACGCGACAGAGCACCCGCGGAAGGTATAGGACCGAAGCCTTCACCGCCAGGGTCCGTAGGTGACACGGAGGTCGGCGGTCGGTAGGATTCCGTAGACGTGACGTGGGGATTCCTGTGGCTGATGCTGGCGCTCAAGTTGCCGCTGGCGGCGCTCATCTACATCGTGTGGTGGGCGATCAAGGCCGAGCCCGAACAGCCCGACACCGAGGACGGCGACGGGGGCACCAAGCGCAAGCCCCACCATCCCCGGCGGCCGTTCCCGCGCACCCCGCGCCGTGGCCCCCACGGTGATCCCGCGCCGCACCCGCCGGCCCGCGTGCGCACCACGCGCGCCCGCGCGCGGACCCTCGGGCACTGAGCCCGCGCGGCGGCGATCCGCCCGCACTGGCAGACTTGCCGGCGATGAACGCCGCCCCCGCCTCGGTCCTGTCGGATCAGACGATCGTCGCCATGGTCGGCGAGGGGCGGATCACGATCGAGCCGTGGGACGAGGGCCTGGTCCAGCCGGCCAGCGTTGACCTGCGCCTCGGCGACTCCTTCCGCGTCTTTCACAACCACCGCACGACGGCGATCGATCTGCGCCACCCGCCCGAGAACCTCACCGAGGAGGTGATCGTGCCCGAGGGGGAGTCGTTCGTGATCCACCCCGGCGAATTCTGCCTCGGCCGCACACTGGAGTGGGTCGAGCTGCCCGACGACATCGTGGCCCGAATCGAGGGCAAGTCCTCGCTCGGCCGCCTCGGGCTGATCGTCCACGCGACGGCCGGCTTCTGCGATCCCGGCTGGAAGGGGACGCTGACGCTCGAGCTCAACAACCTCACCCGCGTCCCGATCAAGCTCTATCCCGGGCTCGAGATCGCCCAGCTGTCGTTCATGACTCTCGACCGGCCGGCCGCCCGTCCCTACGGCAGCCCCGAGCTCGGCAGCCATTACCAGGGTCAGCGTGCGGCCACGGCCAGCCGCTACCGCTCACCGGCCGCGGCCGAACCGGCAGCCGCCAAGCCGGCAACCGCCGAGCCGGCAGCCGCCGAGCCGGCCGCGGCCGAGCCGGCCCCAGCGGATGACGACGGCCCCGAGATGTAATAGGGTGGCGCCGTGCTGACGACCGTCGCGATCATCGCCGCCGAGCCGTCCAAGACGCCGTTCTACATCGTCGGCGGGGTGCTGGCCATCTGGGCCGTGGTGCTGGCCGGGATCGGGCTGCTGCAGCCCGAGTTCCCCTACAACGCCCGCGGTCAGCGGGGCGTGATCGCGCTGAGCACGGTGCTGATCGTGGCCGCGATCCTCGCCGCCGTCCTCACCGACCCCTAGGTCGAGCGCCGCCTCGGCGGTCCGCGCTCACCGGCCTCTCGCCCGAGCGCCCGGCTTGGCGGCCCGCGCTCGCAGTGCCGGCTCAGCCGCCCGCGCTCACCGCGGCGGCGGCCCGGCGCAGCAACGGATGGCCGGCTGGGAGGTCGCGCCCCGGCCGGCCCACCACGTCGCCGTATTCCAGGGCCGCGCCGCAGCGCGTGCACATGCGGTGGGTGTCGACCGCACCCCCGCACCCCCGGTGCTCGAGGTGCACCGGGGGCCCCTCGTCTCGCGGCAGGTGGGCATCTCCCCACTGCAGCAGGGAGACGAGCACCGGCCATAGGTCACGGCCGGCCTCGGTGAGCCGGTACTCGTAGCGGATGGGGCTGTCGTGATAGCGCCGGCGCTCCAGGATGCCGGCCCGCTCGAGGTGCTCGAGCCGGGCCTGCAGCACGTTGCGCGCGATGCCGAGGTCGCGCTGGATCTCGTCAAAGCGCCTGACGCCGAGCATCACCTGGCGCACGATCAGCAACGTCCAACGCTCACCGACGACCTCGAGCGCGGAGGCGATGCTGCAGGTCTGGCCGCGGTAGGTGTTGCCGAGGGGCATGAGACGAGTGTAGTCCGCAGCAGTTGCACCATGCAACTCACGATCTGGTACCGTGCGTTGCGTCATGCAACGGTGGCCGCGGAGAGTGCGCCGCAGCCGCCGGCGACCCCGCTGCCCCCCGGATCTGGAGCCCGCCCATGAACCTGTTCCGTCGTCGCCAGGACGCCTCGCCGGGCCTGGTCCTGGCCATCGTCTGCGCTGGGGTGGTGCTGGCCAGCCTGGACCTGTTCATCGTCAACGTGGCCCTGCCGGCGATCGCCCGCGACCTGCACACCGGCGGCCTGGCCGACCTCTCCTGGGTGCTCAACGCGTACGCGATCGTCTATGCCGCGCTGCTCGTGCTGCTCGGCCGGCTGGCCGAGAGCCGGCGCCGAGACCAGGGCTTCCTGCTCGGCGTGGTGCTGTTCACCGCCGCCTCGGCGGCCTGCGGCGCCGCCGGCAACCTGCTCACGCTGGTCGTCTTTCGCGTCCTGCAGGCGGCCGGGGCCGCCCTGCTGACCCCGACCTCGCTGTCGCTCGTCCTGGCCACCACGCCGGCGGACCGGCGCTCGAGCGCCGTCCGGGCGTGGACGGCGATCGGCGGGTTGGCCGCCGCGCTCGGGCCGGTCGTGGGCGGCCTGCTCGTCACGGCCAGTTGGCGCTGGGTCTTCTTGGTCAACGTGCCCATCGGGCTCGCCGCCGTCGTCGTCGGCTGGCGGCGCCTGCCGGCCGTGCCGGGGCATCCGGGGCCCCGCCCCGACGCCCTGGGCGCCGCGCTGATCACGGCCGGGGTGGCCGGGCTCACCCTCGGTCTGGTCAAGGGCAACGACTGGGGCTGGGGCTCGGGCCGCACGGTCGTCGTGCTCGTGGCCTCGGTGGCCATCCTGATCGCGTTCGCCTGGCGCATCGCCCGGGCCCGGAACCCGCTCTTCGACGGGCGCCTGTTCGCCGTCCCCGGCTTCGGCGGGGCCTCGGTCGTGGCCCTGGTCTTCTCGGTCGCCTTCGGCGCGATGCTGCTCTCACGCGTGCTCTGGTGTCAGCAGGTGTGGGGATGGTCGGCCCTGAGCACGGGGCTCGCCGTCGCCCCCGGCCCGTTGATGGTGCCGCTGTTCTCGTTCCTCGTCGCCGGCCGGCTGATCGCCCGGCTGGGACCGGGCCGGGTGATCGCCATCGGAGCCACGCTGTTCGCGGCCGGGATCGTCTGGTGGGCGGCGGCCGAGGCGGTCCGCCCCGACTACGTGGGACAGATGCTCGGCGGGATGGTGCTCACCGGCGCCGGCGTCGGGCTCACGCTGCCGACCTTCATGGCCACCGGCGCGGCGGCCCTGCCCGCGCACGCGCTGGCCACGGGGTCGGCGGTGATCAACATGCTGCGACAGGTCGGCCTGGCCGTGGGCGTCGCCGTCTTCATCGCCGTGCTCGGCGCGGGGGCCGCCGGGGACCCGGTATCGGCCCACCGGCGCGCCCTCGGGGTGATGGCCGCCGCGTCGCTGCTCGCCGCCGTGGCCGGCCTCACGGGGCTGCGGACCCCCCGGCCGGCGAGCGAGCCGGTCGTCGGCGCTGCGGTGCCGGACCAGGGCTGAGGGCGCGATCGCCCGGACCGCGATCGCCGGGACCGCGACCGCCGGCGCTGCGGTGCCCGACCAGGGCTGAGGGCACGAGCGCCGGGGCCGCGATCGCGTGTGGTTCGTCCGGCCGCCGGGTAGGGAATGGCCGGCTGCCAAGCACTAGAGTCCTGCTGAGTCTTCATTCGCCCGTCGCGGCGGGCGAGCACCCCCGGTAATACGTCTGACAGGAGCGCGATGAGCACCGATACGCACAGCGACGGAGACAAGGGAGGCGTAGCGACGTCGGGCGACACCCTCACGGTCACCGACAACCGGACGGGCCAGAGCTACGAGATCCCGATCCAGGACAACACGATCCGGGCGACCGAGCTGCGCAAGATCAAGACCAGCGAGGATGACTTCGGGCTGATGACCTACGACCCGGCCTACATGGCCACGGCGTCGTGTCGCTCGTCGATCACCTTCATCGACGGTGAGAAGGGCATCCTGGAGTACCGCGGGTACCCGATCGAGCAGCTGGCCGAGAAGTCGTCCTTCCTCGAGGTCGCCTATCTGCTGATCAAGGGCGAGCTGCCCAACGCCGACCAGCTGGCCGGATGGGAGCACGAGATCACCATCCACACCTTCGTGCACGAGAACATCAAGGAGTTCATGCAGGGGTTCCGCTACGACGCGCACCCGATGGGCATGCTCCTGGCCGCGACCGGCGCGCTGTCGACCTTCTACCCGGAGGCCAACGCGATCAAGGACGCCAAGGTCCGCGACCTGCAGGTCATCCGCCTGCTGGCCAAGATGCCGACGCTGGCCGCCTTCTCCTACCGCCACAACCGCGGTATGCCCTACGTCTATCCGGACAACGACCTCAGCTATCCGGGCAACTTCCTCTCGATGATCTACAAGGTGGCCGAGCTCAAGTACGAGCCCGACCCCCGGCTCGAGCGCGCGCTCGACGTGCTCTTCATCCTGCACGCCGACCACGAGCAGAACTGCTCGACGAGCGCGGTGCGCAGTGTCGGGTCCTCCCAGGTCGATCCCTACTCCTCGGTGGCGGCCGGCGTGGCCGCGCTCTACGGACCGCTGCACGGCGGGGCCAACGAGGCGGTGCTGCGGATGCTGCGCCGGATCGGCACCAAGGAGAACATCCCCGCGTTCATCGAGGGGGTCAAGAAGGGCGAGGAGCGCCTGATGGGCTTCGGTCACCGCGTCTACAAGAACTTCGATCCGCGGGCCAAGATCATCAAGAAGACGACCGACGAGGTGTTCGAGGTCACGGGCAAGAACCCGCTGCTGGAGATCGCCACCGAGCTGGAGAAGATCGCGCTGGAGGACGACTACTTCATCTCGCGCAAGCTCTATCCGAACGTCGACTTCTACTCGGGCCTGATCTACGAGGCCCTGGGGATGCCGGTCGAGATGTTCCCCGTCCTGTTCGCGATCGGCCGCACCGCCGGCTGGATCGCCCAGTGGCTGGAGATGATCGACGACTCCGAGCAGAAGATCGCGCGCCCGCGCCAGATCTACACCGGCGCGCGCGAGCTCGACTACCTGCCGATGGGTCAGCGCTAACCGCCGCACGGGTGGTCGCTCACCGCGAGGGACCACCCCCACACAGCGACCACGCGGGGTGGTCGCTCACCGCGAGTGACCACCCCCACACAGCGAACATGCGTTCGCCCCTACCGTGGTGCGCGTGGGTCTCCCGCTCGACATCGCCGACGTTCGCATCCGCCCCATCCGGCCCGAGGACGGATCACGCCTGCAGGCCTACCACGCCGGCCTCTCGGCCGAATCGCGCTACCGCCGCTTCCTGGGCGCCAAGCCGACCCTGAGCGCCGCCGACGCCCGCTACCTGGCCGAGATCGACGGGGAGGACCACGTCGCCTATGTAGCCACCGTGATGGGGGCCGGCGGCGAGGACGCGATCGTCGCCGTCGGGCGCTTCATCCGCCTGCCCGACGACCCGAGGGCGGCGGAGTTCGCGATCGTGGTCGGGGACGCGTGGCAGCGGCAGGGTCTGGCCACCGAACTGCTGCGCCGCCTGGCCATCGCCGCCTCGCGACGGGGCATCGAGCGCTTCCGGGCCACGATGCTCTCCGACAATCTCGCCATTCAGCGGATGCTCGAGCGGCTGGCCGTGGGCGAGGTGAGACGCTCGCGGCGGGGCAACGTCACCGAAATGGAGATCGTCCTGCCTGCGTCCCCGTTGCGCCAGGTCGGCGATCCGCCGACCGAGGAGCTCGTCGCCGCGGCCTGACCGTCGCCGCGGCCGGGGCGCCGTCGCACCCCGCCCGGGCCGCCATCGCGTCCTCGCCGCCGTCGCACCCTGCCCGGGCCGCCATCGCGTCCTCGCCGCCGTCGCACCCCGGAGGCTCATGCGCGTGAGATCATCGCCGCCGTGCCCTTCACGCTCACCGTCCGCTGCGGGCCGCGCGTGCAGCGCAGCCGCCACGAAGACCTCGCCGATGCGCTGATCGCGCTCGAGGCCCGGGGCCGTGAGCTGGCCGACGCCGCGCCCCGCCGCACGACGACGCGAGCACGGCGCTTTGAGCCCGCCGAGCAGGTCTACGCGCGCCTGGAGGTGGCCGGGCCCCAGCGTCTGGGGCCGACCGTTCGGGCCGGGGTCGACATCCGCGGCGACGGCTCCTGCGCGGCCTACCGCGGACGGGTCCGCCGCGAGCCGATCGAGCCCGAGGCGCGGGAGAGCGCCTACGCGGCCCTGCGGCGGGCGCTGGCCGTCTGACGCCGCCCGCCCGCTGGCCGCCTGCATCCACCCGTGTCCACCCCACAGGGTCGGCCGCTGGCTGATTGGCGAAAACCATGCGTCAGACACACGGAATTTGCCAACCAACGGCTCCACGGGACGGGACGCCCGCCGGACGCGCCACACGTGACGCACAGCCGGCCGCTCGTGACGCACGCGCCACACGTGACGCACGTGACACGCCTGACGCACGTGACGCACGTGGCGCGCAGCCGGCCGCTCAGAAGACCGCGCGCCGGCCCGCACGGCTCATGCCGGCGCTAGAGGACCAGGGTGTTCCCGTGGCGGCGCAGCCACGTCGCGTGGCGCCGGTAGTCGGGGCAGAACCGCGCCAGCAGCGACCAGAAGCGAGGCGAGTGGTCCATGATCTGCAGGTGGCAGACCTCGTGCCAGACGACGTAGTCGAGCACGGCCTCGGGCGCGAGCAGCAACCGCCAGTTAAAGCTCATCGCGCCACTGCGCGAGCAGCTGGCCCACCGCGTGCGCTGTCCGCGGATGCTCAGGGCGCTGTAGCGCAGCCCGGCGCGCGCGCAGGCCGCGTCCAGGCGGGGAGCGATCTCGTCCCGGGCGACGCGCCGGTACCAGCGTTCCAGCGCGGCCTGGGCCTGCGGTCCGGCGGGGACGAGCAGCGTGTCGTCGCGGCGGTGGACCCGGGTCCGCCCCGGCTCGGGCCGCAGCCGGAGATCCCGGCCCAGGTAGGGCACCGAGGCGCCGCGCGCCGCCACCACCGCTCGGGCCGCGTCGAGCTCGGCCATCCGCCGCTCGATCCACGGCCGCAGCTCCCGGACCGCGGCGGCCGCCTCGCGTTCGGCGGCCCGGCGCGGGAGGACGACCTCGACCCCGCGGCCGGGGTCAACGGAGACCCGCACGCGACGCGCGCGCTCGGAGCGGCGAACGGTGTAGTCGATGTCCGGCATCGGTTCGTTCAGGGTACGGTCAGGCCCTGACATGCCCGCCTTCCCCGATCTCGCCGGACCGCTGCGCTCCCCGGTGGCGGAGCTGCGCGTGGCCGCCGAGCGCGACATCCCGGAGATCCTCATCGCCCACCAGGACGATCCCGAGCTGTTCCTCCGGCTCGGGCTCGAGCGGCCGCCAAGCGGCGCCGAGCTCGGCCGTCGCAGCGAGGCCGAGGCGGAGATGCGCGCGACCGGGCAGGGGGTGCGCTTCACGATCGTCGCCCCCGGCTCGGACGTGTGCGTGGGTCAGGTCGACGTGCACCGCGTCGATTGGGGCGAGGGCATCGCCGAGGCCGGCGTGTGGGTCGCTCCGGCCCTGCGCGGGCGGGGTATCGCTCCCGCGGCGCTGCGCCTGGTCGCGGGCTACCTGTTCGAGAGCTGTGGTCTGGCCCGCCTGGAGCTGCTCACCGAACCCGGGAACCGGGCCCTGCTCGCCGCCGCGCGGCAGGCCGGATTCGTTCAGGAGGGGCTGCTGCGCGGCTACCTGCGCGAGCGCGGTCGCCGGGTCGACGTGATCATGCTGTCGCTGCTGCCCCGGGACCTGACGGTGAACGCGTGAAGGTCTGGCGGGTCACCCTGCCCGCCGGCGTGCGGCCGCCGTTTGAGGTCTACGTCAACGGCGTGCGCCAGGAGCTGGGGCGCGACTACCGCGTCCAGGCGGGGGAGCTTCACTTCGAGCGCGAGCTGGTCAGCTCCAAGCTCGGCGTGCGGGCGTGGCTGCTCGGCTTCTGGGGCATCGGGACCTACCGGCGCAACGACTCGGTCGACGTGCGCTACGAGGTCGACGGCCGTCCAGCCGTCGCCCAGGGCCTAAAGATCACGCCTCCAGATTGACCACGTCGCGCCGTACCCACGGCTTGAGCAGCTTCAGCGCGGACAGGATCGCACGCGTGGCCGGAGAGCGGTTCAGCGTGTAGAAGTGGATCCCCGGGGCGCCGCGGGCCAGCAGCTCGGCGCACTGCAAGGTCGCGTAGGAGACCCCGAGCTGCAGCACGGCGTCGGGATCGTGGGCCCGCCAGTCCAGCGCCTCGCGCAGCAGCGGGGGGATCTTGGCCCCGCACATCTCGGTCATCGTCTTGATCTGGCCGAGGTTGGTCACGGGCATGATGCCGGGCAGGATCGGCACCTCGATGCCGGCCGCCCGGGCCTCGTCGACGAAGGTGAAGTAGGCCTCGTTGTCCAGAAACAGGTTGGTGATCAGAAACGAGACGCCGGCGTCCACCTTCTCCTTGAGGAACCGCAGGTCGTGCGCGAGATCGGGCGCCTCGGGGTGCACCTCTGGGAAGCAGGCGCCGCCGACGCAGTGGTCATAGCCGCCGGTGATCAGCGCGGCGAGCTCGGTCGAGTAGCGAAGGCCGCCCGGGTGCGGGCGCCACTCGGTCTCACCCTGGGGAGGATCGCCGCGCAGGGCGAGCACGTTCTCGATCCCGGCGTCGCGCATGTCGTCGAGGATCGAGGTGAGCTCGTCTCGGCTGGTTCCCACGCAGCTGAGGTGCGCCATCGCCTCGATGCCGAGTTCCTGCTTGATCCACTTGGTCAGATCGAGCGTCTTGGAGCGGGTCGAGCCGCCGGCGCCGTAGGTGACCGAGACGAACGCGGGATCGAGCTGACGCAGTGATTCGAGCGCCAGGCCGAGGACCCGCTCGCCCTCGATGGTCTTGGGGGGAAAGAACTCAAAGGAGAAGATCGGCTCCTCGGCCGACTCCAGGATCTCGTCGATACGCATCGTGGCGGAACCGTACCACAACCTTGACACGGGTATGTCAAGGTTGTCGGGAGGGTGTGATCCCGGCCTCGGCCACGGCCACGGCCACGGCCACGGCTACGGCGCCAGCCACACCTCGGCCTCGCCGTCCGGCTCGCGGCGGGCCTCGCCCCGGAGCTCGAGGTGGTGCAGGTAGCAGAGCGTCTGGGTCAGGGCCCAGTTGCCGTTGGCGAAGGTGATCGGCTCGCCCCACACCTCGGGGGCGATGTCGATCGCCGTCCGGCCCCGGCCCGAGAGCGCGGCGCGCGCGGCGTCCAGGCGCTGACCGACGAGCCGGCGGTTGCCCTCGATGTGGCCGGGCACGTCGAGGAACGGCTTGCCGTGTCCCGATAGGGCCAGCCGCGCGTTGAGGCCCTGCACGCGGTCCAACGAGTCCAGGAACTCCTGGACCGGGTCGGGCGAGTAGCCGTAGTCGAAGAACAGGGAGATGCGGCCGAGGACGTGGTCGCCAGAGATGAGCACCCGGTGGTCGGCCTGGTACAGACAGACGTGGGAGGGGGCGTGGCCGGGGGTGTGATGAACGGTCCAGACGCCGAGGTCGGTCTCGATCTCCACGCCCGGCACGAGCGCGCGGTCAGGCTCGATGTACTCGGCCACGCCGGAGGGGATGTCCTTGATCCGCTCGGCGAGCTGCTCGAGCGTCTCCTCGGGCACCCCGCTCTGCCGCGCGACCTCGAGCCGGCGCGCCAGCGCGCGCTCCCGGTCGTCTCCGCGGCCGGCGTGGGCATGATCGGGGTGCATCCAGAACTCGCATTCCGCGCGTTCGCGGATCGGCGCCGCCTGGCCCCAGTGGTCGGAGTGGGCGTGCGTCGCGGCCAGCAGCCGCACGTGCTCCAGGCGCAGGTTGACCTGATCCATCGCGCGCTCGAGCTGGCCGAGTGAGCCGGGTTCGTACATGCCCGTGTCCACGAGCACGATCCCGTCGCCGGCCGCGATCGCCCAGGCGTTGCAGTGCGGGACCCCCGGCCAGGGCAGGGGCAGGCGCAGCCGCCATAGGCCGGGCAGGATCCGCTCGCCGCGGCCGAGTTCGCGTGGACGCGTCATCGTCGACCCAACGATATTGAGCGTGCGCAGATCCGCGCGTGACCCCGCGCTGGACCCGATTGGTGCGCGCGGGGGTCAGCGCGCGGCCCCGGGCTGGACCCGATTGGTGCGCGCGCGGGTCAGCGCGCGGCCCCGGGCTGGACCGGATTGGTGCGCGCGCAGGTCAGCGCGTGACACCGGGCTGGACCGGATTCCCCGGTCACGCATAGACTGCGCCACCGGTGGCGACTACGGCCGACATCGCCAAGCGCTACTTCAGCGCCCTCGCCGAGCACGACCTCGATGGCGCGCTGGCCTGCTGGAAGCCCGGCGGCATCGATCGCTTCGTCGGTCAGCAGGACCTGATCGCGCCCGACGGGGTGCGCCGGTACTTCGGCGAGCTGTTCGCCGCCTTTCCCGATTTCACCTTCGAGGTCCTGGATCTGACCACGTACCGCACGCGCACCGCCGTCCGCTGGCGGGCGCGGGCGACCTTCGCCGGGCCCGGGCTGTTCATGGGCTACGCCCCCAACGGCGCGAGCATCGACATCGAGGGATGCGACGTGGTGACGGTCGCCCACGACCTGATCGCGCACAACGACGCGTATTTCGACGGTGCGGCCCTCGCCCGCCAGCTCGGGCTGCTGCCCGGTGCCGGCTCGGCCGCCGAGGCGCGGCTGACCCGGCTGGCCAACGCCCGCACGCGGGTGCAGCAGGCGGTACACGGAGTCGACGTCCAGGCGATCGCCGACGGCGTCTGGATCGCCCGCGGCGGCTTTCCGCTCAAGACGATGAACGTCTACCTGATCGAGGACGAGGGCCAGATCACGGTCTTCGACGCGGGCATCTCGGCCATGGGCAGCGGCCTGCGCGCCGCCTGCGCCCGGCTCGGCGGGGTGCGCCGCGTGGTGCTCGGCCACGCCGACTGCGACCACCGCGGCGCCGCCCCCGCGCTCGACGCCCCGGTCTACTGCCATCCCCTCGAACGCGCCGCGGCCGAGTCCCCGGAGGGCATGCGCGACTACTGGCAACTCGACCGGCTCGACCTGCATGGGCGACTGCTGCTCGGGCGCCTGCTCCCGACCTGGGACGGCGGAGCGGTGGACATTGCGGGGACCGTGACCGAGGGCGAGGAGATCGCCGGCTTCCGGGTCATCGAACTGCCCGGGCACGCCCCGGGCCTGATCGGCCTGTACCGCGACTCCGACCGGCTTGCCCTCGTCTCGGACTGCTTCTACACCGTGGATCCCCAGACCGGGCGCAAGGGTGCACCGCGGGTGCCCCATCCCGCCTTCGACGCCGATGTCGAGCAGGCCCGCGCCTCGATCGGCAAGCTGGCCGCGATGGAACCGAGCGCCGCGTGGGCCGGACACGCCGATCCGGTCACCGGGGACGTGCGCGGCCAGCTGGAGGCGGCGGCCGCGGCGCGCGTCTAAAGCGCACGCCGGGCGGTAGGCTCGCTGTCCGTGGGCCGCCGCAACCGACAGCGCGCAAAGCTCGCCGTTCCGGTCACCGATTACCCCGACGCGGACGGCAACGTCCTGCGGCTGCGGGGTGCGCTGTCGGCGGGCTCGCGGCGCGAGTACTCAGAGACCCTGCAGGGTGGCCTGAACCGCGACGATGCCCGCCAGCGCGCGCTCGAGCTGCTGTTCGAACGGCTGGCCGTGGCCTGGCAGATCGCCGGCGTGCCGACCACGGGGTCGCGCGAGCTGCTGACTCGTTACCGGCTGGCCACCGCGGCCGAGCGCGACTTCGTGCGCGACGCCCTGCGCGCCCACGCGCAGGAGAACTTCCCCGAGCTCGAGACACCGTGATCGCGCCGGGCGGCCCCGACCCCGAGGCGTTCGCGGCGCTCGTCTGCGACTGGTGCCTGAGGCTTGAGCCCGGTGAGCGCGTGCTCGTCGGCTCGACCACGCTGGCCGAGGAGTACGCCCTCGCCCTGCACGCCGCGATCCTGGACCGTGACGGCTGGCCGTTCGTGGCGCTCACCCCGCCCGAGACGCAGGTCAGCTTCTACGCGCACGCTCGCGAGCGCCACCTGTCTGCGTCCTCGCCGATCGAGCTGGCCCTGACCGAGGGGCTGGATGCGTTCGTCCGCATCCAGGCGCCCGGCGACACCCGCGAGCTGTTCGGCGTCGACCCGACGCGGATCGCCCGCGCGGCCACGGCCGCGACCGCGCTGCAGGAGCGGATGCGGACGCTGCGCTGGTGCCTGAGCCTCGTGCCGACCCCGGCGCTGGCCGAGCAGGCGGGGATGGCCCTGGAGCCCTACGCCGAGTTCGTCACCCGTGCGCTGTTCCTGGACCGAGCTGACCCGGCCGGCGCCTGGGCCGAGCTCTCCGCGCGTCAGGACCGGCTCATCGCCCATCTGCGCTCGGCGCGTGAGATCCACATCGAGGCCGACGGCACCGACCTGTGCCTGGATGTCACCGGCCGTACGTGGGTCAACTCCGACGGCCGACGCAACCTGCCCTCCGGGGAGGTGTTCACCGGGCCGCACGAGGCCTCGGCCCAGGGCCAGGTCCGCTTCACCGTTCCGACCGGACCTCCCGGGGTCACGGTCACCGGGGTCGAGCTCGAGTTTCGCGACGGCGCCGTCGTGGCCGCGCGGGCCGATGAGGGGCTCGAGTACCTGGAGGCGACACTGGACACCGACGAGGGCGCGCGGCGGCTGGGCGAGTTGGGGATCGGCTCCAACGCCGGCATCGACCGGCCGACCGGCCACATCCTGCTCGACGAGAAGATGGCCGGAACCGTGCATCTCGCGCTCGGGCGCTCCTACCCCGAGACCGGCGCCGTCAACGCCTCCGCGGTGCACTGGGACCTGATCTGCGACCTGCGCGACGGCGGTCGGCTGAGCGCCGACGGGGTCGCGGTGATCGACGGCGGCCGGGTCGTCGTCTGACCGCGACCGGGAAATTAACGAGACAACCGCGCGGCCCTTAGTAGCGTGAGGCCCCGTGCAGCGCAGGACCAAGATCGTGGCCACCATCGGCCCCGCGTCCCGGGAACCGGACGTGCTGCGACGCATGGTCCAGGCCGGCCTCGACGTTGCGCGTCTGAACTTCTCCCACGGCGACCGTGATCTGCACGCCGAGAACGCCGAGCGGATCCGGGCCGCGGCGCGCGACGTGGGGCGGCCGGTGGCCATCCTGCAGGACCTTCCGGGCCCCAAGCTGCGCATCGGCGCGCTGGCCGGCGGGATCGTCGAGCTCAAGCCCGGCGAGCGTCTCCTGCTCGTCTGCGGCTCGCGCGAGGACGGCAACGAGAGCCGCATGTCGGTGAGCTGGCCGGGGCTGGCCGATGCGGTCGATCCCGACGACGTCGTCTACCTCGCCGACGGCGCGATTCGCCTGCGGGTCAAGGCCGTGCACACCGGGGACGGGGAGATCGAGACCCTGGTCGAGGTGGGCGGAACGGTGGCCAGTCGCCAGGGCCTGAACATCCCCGGTTCCACGCGCGGGCTGGCCGCGGTGCCCGAGGAGGACCTCGACAT
Source organism: Solirubrobacteraceae bacterium (assembly GCA_035713465.1). Lineage (GTDB taxonomy): Bacteria > Actinomycetota > Thermoleophilia > Solirubrobacterales > Solirubrobacteraceae > Palsa-465. The sequence goes on from DASSZP010000013.1 coordinate 28,126, forward strand.
GCTGCACTTCGGCGAGTCGATCGGAGTCGACGTCGTGGCGCTCTCCTTTGTGCGCACCGCCGATGACGTCGAGAGCGTGCGTCGCCACACCCGGCTGCCGCTCGTGGCCAAGATCGAAAAGCCCCAGGCGGTGGAGGCCGCGGAGGAGATCATCCGTGCCGCCGACACCGTGATGGTGGCCCGCGGCGACCTCGGGATCGAGCTGGCCATCGAGGACGTCCCGATCGTCCAGAAGCAGCTGCTGCGGATCGCCGGCCGTCTGGCCCGGCCCTCGATCACGGCCACGCAGATGCTCGACTCGATGGTCTCCTCCTCGCGACCGACCCGGGCCGAGGTGGCCGACGTGGCCAACGCGATCCTCGACGGCACCGATGCGGTGATGCTCTCCCAGGAGACGGCGATCGGCTCCTACCCGGTGGAGGCGGTGGCGATGATGGCCGCCGTGGCCGAGCGCACCGAGCGCACGCTGCCCTACGAGCACTGGAACGAGCACCGGGTCCGCCGCGACGCGCGCGATCCGGCGTACACGATCGCCTACAGCGCCTGCTCGGCGGCGCGCGAGCTCGGGCTGGCCGCGCTCGTCGTGCCGACGCTCTCCGGGCGCTCGGCGCGGCTCATCTCCGCCCACCGGCCCGAGTGCCCCATCTACTGCCTGTCCCCGGGCCGCGAGACGGTCCGGCGCTGCAACTTCATGTGGGGCGTGCAGGCCGCTTCGATGCGCCGTCACGAGGTGACCGAGGAGCTGATCCACGACGCCGCCCGGCGCGTCGTCGAGCTCGGCTGGCTCAAGCCCGGCGAGCGCGTGGGCATCACGGCCGGGCTGCCCAGCGGCCGGCCCGGGACGACCAGCCTGTTCCAGGTTCAGGAGGTCTGATGACAACGGTTGCCGCCCCGCGCGTGAGCCAGTAGGCTGGCGAGCGTCGGGCCGGGTCGGCCCGATGCCGGGCGCCCGGGGCGCCGTGGGGGTTCGCAACCGGAGGTTCATCGCATGTATTCCGACGCTGCGCGTCGTCAGCGAGTCGCGGGGGTCGCGGCCGCAGCCATCCTGGCGTGGCTCATGTTCGCCGTGGCCGCAGCCCGAGCCAACCCGGTCAGCGTGACTCAGTCGGCGATCACCTCTCCGGCGGATCCGACCTTCCTGCTGAACCAGACCTCCGGCACCCCTCAGACCGTCACCATCAGCGGGACGAGCAACGGCACGACCGGCGACTCGGTCGACATCGACTGCTACCACGACGACGGCAACGCCGGGGCCTCGCAGGCGACCATCGCCACCACTGCAGTGAGCGCGGCGGGGAACTTCTCCACCGGGCCCGTCCCGGTCTCATCGCTGCTTGCCCAGTGCCGGTTGCGGGCGGTGGCCAGCGGCACCACCCCGACCTCGGGGCTGGGCCAGTTCCGCGGCCCGCGTGTGGTCACCGCGACCTTCACCGCGGGCAGCTACGACTTCAGCCTCAGCGCCCCGCAGCTGACCGCGGGCGGGGCCTACAGCTCGGCCGGGGACGCGGGCATTGGCACCAGCTTCCTGGATGACCCGAGCGTCTTCGGGCAGCCGAACGTCAACACCTTCGCCGCCGCCGGGTCGTTCGGCAACCCGGCCCTGTCCGGAGGCGGTCGCCCCGGCGTCGAGGTCGACGGCCAGCCCGCGTACACGCCGTCCCAAGCCAAGGCCGCCAGCTCGGGAGCGAGCACCGGGCTGAAGACGATGAGCGCGACGGCCAGCCAGGACGCCGCGACCGGCGACGTGACGCTGACCGAGTCCGAGCCGCTGGTCGCGTGCCCGGGCACGCAGCCGCCGGCCACCAACTGCGCCGCCTTCACCGACACCGGCGTCACGCTGAACCGGACGATCACCCAGACCTCCGACGGACACGTGGTCTTCGTCACCGACCGCTGGTCGAGCACCGACGGCGCCGCGCACACCGTCAATCTGCTCATCGCCAACGTGCAGGACTTCGGCCGCGGCGCGGGCGGCACGAGCGGCGTCGGCTACGAATTCCCGGGTCAGGCGAAGTTCACTGAGCCCAAGGGCAGCTCGACGGTCTCGCCGGTGAGCGCGGTCCCGAACTCGATCCTCGTCGACAGCGACACCACGGCCGATGGATCGCCGCTGGGCGCCCGGGGCGCGATCACCTACGGCCAGGCGCCGACCGGCGCCTTCGCCTTCCCCAACACGGTCCCCGACCAGGGCTTCGATATCCCGCAGACCTTCACCGTTCCGGCCTCGGGCTCGGTGCCGCTGCGCTTCGCCTACTCGGCCGAGTTCACGCTGGCCGGCGTCCAGGCCGACGCCCGGGCGGCCGAGACCAAGCTCGACGGAGCCCAGATCGCCCTGACCAGCCCGGCCAACGGCGCGACCACGGCGTCAACCCCGGTCGCGGTCAGCGGCACGTTCGGCGCTGCCTCCGGGGCGAGCAGCATCACCGTCAACGGTGCCCCCGCGACGATCAGCGGGAGCACGTTCACGGTCAGCGTGCCCCTCGCCACCGGCTCCAACACGATCACCGCCGTGCTCAGCACCGGGCATGGCTCATCGGCCAGCACGAGCGAGACCGTCACCTACGCGCCGCCGCCTCCGCCGCCTCCGCCGCCCCCGCCGGCACCGCCGGCCATCGCCCCGCAGGCCACCACCGGGGCCACGGGCTCGACCGACTTCCAGCGGGCCACCGTCGGCGGGACGCTGACGCCCGGCACGGCGCCGGCGACGTATCACTTCGACTGGGGCGTGACGAGCGCCTACGGCCACAGCACGCGGCCGATCACCGTGCCGGCCTCGACCACCCCGCAGGCCGTCACGGCGCTGCTGACCGGGCTGACCCCGGGAACCACGTATCACTATCGGCTGGTCGTGACCAGCAGCGTGGGCGCCGCGACCGGGACCGATCAGTCACTGCGGACCGCCGTCGTCGCGCCGCGCAGGCTGACCTACGGCGTCAGCCCCTCGCGCGACCGGCGCGCGCCCTATCAGTACACGTTGTCCGGGCGCCTGCTGGTGCCGGCCGGGGTTCTCTGCCACGGGTCGGTCGCGGTGCTCGGCAAGGACGGCCGCCGCGTCGTGCTCCGGGGCAGCGCGACCGTCAGCCGCAGCTGCGCCTATCGCCTGCGGGTGCGCCTGACCAGCCGCCAGCTGCACGGCCACGGGACGGTCACGTTCACCCTCACCTACCGCCGGGCGACCGGCTTTAAGGGCGTGGCCACGCGAACCGTCAAGGTGCGCTTCGGGTAACCGCCGAGGTCCCGCCGCCGCGGCTCAGGCGGCGGCCCGGCCGTAGAACTCGGCTTCCTGCTCGCCGAGCTCGGTCGCCGGAGGATCGCCGTAGAACCACTCGCGCGCGATCCGGTGGAAGTTGGCCCGCGCGTGCAGCTGGGAGATCACCGCCAGGGTGAGAACCTCCATGCGCCGGCCGAACAGGTGGTCGGGCGGCGCGGACTCGTGGCGCAGGTAGCCGAAGTACTCCGAGCGAGGGTCGCTCATGTCGATCAGCACCTGGGTCGCGTACTCGGGCGTCAGCTCGATCTCGCGGTCGCAGGTGTACCACGAGGACGAGGCGCGGAAGTGCGCCAGCACGCGGTCGGGGTTGAAGCGATCGGGGTCGGGGAAGAAGCCGATCTCGGTGCCGATGCGCATGATCGTGTCGGTGTCGCCCTCGATCACCGCGCGGATGATCTGGATCTCCAGATCGACCGTCCCCGGCGGCATCCGCTTGAACAGCCCGAAGTCGAAGAAGGCCATACGGCCGTCCGCGAGCAGCATCGAGTTGCCGGGATGGGGATCTCCGGAGAACTGACCGTGGCGGTACAGGCAGCCGAAGTAGAAGCGGAAGAGGATCTCCCCGATCCGGTCGCGGCGCTCCGGGGCAAAGCCCTTCATCTCCTCAAAGCCGATCCCCGAGACGTACTCGGAGACCATCAGGCGCTCGCGCGAGAGTGACGTGACGACATCGGGGATGACGATGAACGGGTGGCCGCGGAACACGCGCGCGAGGGTGCGCTGGTTGGCCGCCTCGAGCTCGTAGTCGAGCTCCTCGTGGATGCGCGAGCGGATCTCGTCGCCGACCGCCTTGGCGTCCATGCCCGGAGCGATCCGCTTGGCCAGGCGCAGGATCAGGCCGAGGTTCTGCATGTCGGAGCGCACCGCCGCGGCCACGCCCGGGTACTGGACCTTGACGGCGACGTCGCGTCCGTCCTGAAGCGTCGCCCGGTAGACCTGCCCGATCGAGGCGGCCGCGATCGGCTCCTCGTCGAAGTCGGCGAACACGTTGCGGACCGGCTCACCGAGCTCCTCTTCGATGACCTTGCGCATGTCCTTGAAGGTCACCGTCGGAGCGGCGTCGCGCAGGGCGCCGAGCTTGCGCTGGAACTCCTCGCGGTATTCCTCGGGCACCAGTCCGACGTCCAGGAACGACATCACCTGCCCGACCTTCATCGCGGCGCCCTTCATCGTGCCCAGCGCGGCCACGATCTGTTCCGCGGCTTCGATGTGGCGCCGTTCCAGCGCGGCGTCGCGTCCCTCCTTGTTCCGCGTCACGTTGGCGGCCCGCGTGCCCGCCTGCCGGATCGCCTGCCCCGCGGCCAGGCCTCCGATCTTGGCCGTGCGGCTCACCCGGGAGGTCGGGATCTTGTCCTTGGCCATCCGGGGCGGCGCCGTTCGTCTAGGCCGGCTTGACCTGTGAGCCGGGGACGATGTCGTCCCGCCCGTCGGGCCAGCGGACCCAGGCCTTGTGGCCGCCGTCGTAATCGTCGCCAAGCAGGATCAGGGTGGCCGGATCGCCCAGCGCCGTGCACTGTCCGGTGCCCTCGGGGTCGACGCCGCGCCAGATCCGCACGAAGCCGTTGTGCTCGAGCTCGTCGGCGACCGTGGTGGGTTCGGTGTGACCGGGGTGGATCCGCGTCGATCCGTCCAGGGCGAGCAGGACGTCCATCACCGAGTGCTTGAGGTCGGCGTAGGTCGTGCTCCCGGGGGCCCGCACGCCGCCCACAGAGCCCCGGAACAGGGTGTCGCCGGTGAACACGTCGGTGCCGTCGACGAGCAGGGACAGCATGCCGGCGGTGTGGCCGGGGGTGTGCAGCGTCTCGATCCGCAGCGCGCCGGACTCGATCGCCTCGCCGGCCTGCATCGTGCCCGTCGCTCCCGGCACCAGCTCGCGCTCGAGTGGGTGGATGAGCACGGGTACGTCGGGGTAGGCGGCCTTGACCGCGTCCAGCTCGGCGACGTGATCGTGGTGATGGTGGGTGAGCAGGACATGGGTCAGGGTGAGCTGCCCGCGCCTGAGGTAGGCCAGCAGCGGCTCGACCGGTCCGCCGGCGTCGATCATCACCGCGTGGCCGGCGGGCTCATCGGCGACGATGTAGGTGTTCGACAGCCAGGGGTCGCTCATGGAACGTTCGACGATCACCTCAGAGAGCCTAACGGCCCCGGCGGGGCGACCGGTCCTCCGGGGTGACCCGTTAGCCTCCCAGGCGACATGGGCCTGATCCACACCTGCTACCGCATCCTCGACGTCGACCGTTCGGTCGCCTTCTACCAGGCGCTGGGCTTCACCGAGATGCGCCGCGCGCCGATCCGCGACGAGGCGGTCAACGTGTTCATGGGCCTGCCCGAGGACGGTGACGAGCCGCGCCTGGAGCTGACCCACAACTTCGGCGTCACCGAGCCGTATGAGATCGGCACCGGCTACGGGCACATCGCGATCACCACCGATGATCTCGACCGCACGCTGCAGCGCCTGGCCGAGCAGGGGATCGAGCCCGAGCGCGAGCCCTACCGGATCCGCGAGGGCGGCAGCCGTCTGTGCTTCGTGCGCGATCCCGACGGGTACCGGATCGAGATCATCGAGCGCGGGTAGGAAACCTCTGAGATGGTCGACACGGCAACCATGGGCAAGCTGCTGGAGCGTTTCGCCCAGGGCGTCGCCGCGCATGACCGCGAGAACCCCGATCACCACAGCTGGGGCATCGGCATGGCCCGGTTTGACATCGAGCGGTTGGGCTTCGATGAGGGCGAGGAGGTTCTCCCCGGCATCGTGCTCCAGGCCGACGGGGGTGTGACGGGGAACTTCCGCGTGCTGTGCGACGGCGAGCACGACGCCGAGGGCGAGCAGCAGGAGGCCGAGACCGTCGACGCGGTGGCGTCACAGGAGATCGGTGAGCCCGTTTACGTGGACGGGCCGGCCCAGCCGATCCGCCCCCCGCTGTAGCCGCGGCCCGCTGTAGCCGCGGCCCGCTGACGGGCGTGACGGCCCGATCTCCCGCGATCCCGCGGGCGCGCCGATCAGCCCCCGGCGAGCTGGCCTGACGAGGGCACGAGGTCCCGGATCGCCTGCCCGTGCCCGGCGGCCGCGGACCCGACCGAGCTCAACTGCGACTGCACGCCGTTCAGCGCGCCCGCGCCGACGCTCCCGGAGGTGATGTCGTGCCGTAGCGAGCCGATCTTGTTCGCCACCGCGGTCAGGGGCGAGAACAGCTTGCGCAACGTCGGACTGGCCCGCACGTCGGCGGCGGCCAGGCGCAGCTCGTGGCGGATGAACAGCGCGGCCAGCCCGGCCTTGACCAGGCTCAGCTTGTGCAGGAAGGGGTGGCTGAACACCCCGGCCCGGAACGGCTTGTAGACGTAGCGGTGAAAGGCTCCGAAGGCCAGCCCGGCGTGGAGCAGGAACTTCGTCTTGGCGAAGTGCACCGTGCCCTGGGCGGCGCCCGGTCCGGCGGAGCTGGAGGCCAAGCTCGCGCCGCAGCCGCTCAGGGCGGTCCCGGCCAGGCACAGCACGACGAGCAGGAGTCCGAGGCGAGAGGTCATGGCTTGGACCGTACCCAGAGCGGGGCTATCCTCACGCGCCGTCATGTCGCCGCTCACCGCCGACCGGGCCCGCCAGGGCACCTATTCGATCGTCGCCCGCGACCCAGGGACGGGCGAGCTCGGCGTCGCCGTGCAGTCGCACTGGTTTTCGGTCGGGCCGATCGTGCCCTGGGCGCGCGCCGGCGTCGGCGCGGTCGCCACCCAGGCCAACGCGGAGCTCAGCTACGGGCCGCGGGGCCTTGACCTGCTGGCGGCCGGGCACAGCGCCCCCGAGGCGCTGGCGCGGCTGCTGGCCGAGGATCCGCTCGCGGACTCGCGGCAGGTCGCCTTCGTCGATGCGGCCGGCCGGGTCGCCACCCACACCGGAACCAGATGCATGGCGCAGGCGGGCGACTGCCAGGGCGACGGCGTCTCCTGCCAGGCCAACATCATGGTCAACGACCGCGTATGGCCGGCCATGCTCGCCGCCTACGAGCAGGCGCCGGGCGCGCTGACCACGCGCCTGCTGGCCGCACTGGACGCCGCCGAGGCGCAGGGCGGCGATCTGCGCGGGCGCCAGTCGGCGGCGATCATCGTCGTCCCGGCGGCCGGCGAGCCGTGGGACACGGTCGTCTCACTGCGCGTCGAGGACCACCCCGATCCGCTCGGAGACCTGCGCCGCCTCATGCGGCTGCACGACGCCTACGCGCAGGCCGGCCTGGGTGACGAGCGCATGGCCGCCGGCGACCACGTTCAGGCCGCCGCGCTCTACCTGAAGGCCTGTGAGCTGGCGCCGGAGTCAGACGAGCTGCATTTCTGGGCGGCGGTCGGCTCGGCGACGGTCGGCGACCTGCCCGTCGCGCTGAGCCATCTGCGGCGGGCCCTCGCGATCCAGCCCTCGTGGCGGGAGCTGCTCACCCGTCTTGTCGCCGAGGACCTGCCGGCGGCCGGCGGGCTGCTCCAGGCCCTCGACGGCGAGCGCTGACCGCCCGCGGACCCGGGACACCTGGCCCCTCGGCGCGAAGCGCTGACCGCCCGCGGGCCGGGGCCCCTGGCCGTGGCGCGAAGCGCTGACCGCCGGCCGGCTACGACACCTGGGCCATCGGCGAGCCGTGATGTGAAAGGCTCGGGCGATGCGCCCGCCCCGCCTCCCGCCCGCCGCCGTCCGTCCCTCGATCGCCCTGGCCGGCCGCTGGGCGCTCTCACCGCGGGTGGACTGGCCGACCCGCCGCCGCCGCGTGGATGCCGCCCAGGCCTGGCCGGGGCCGCCGCGGGGAACCGCGGTCACCGCGCGCACGCTCGGCGGGGTGGCCTGCGAGCAGCTGACCCCTGCGGGCGCGGCCGGCGACGCGCTGCTCGTCTTCCTGCACGGAGGCGGTTACTGCGTCGGCTCGCCGCGCAGCCACCGAGCCCTGGTCGGCCGCATGGCCCAGGGCTTCGGCGCGCCCGGTCTCGCCGTCGATTACCGCCTGGCCCCCGAGCATCCCCACCCCGCGGCGCTGCAGGACGCCCTCGCGGTCTGGGATGCCCTGACCGAGGGAGCGCAGGCGATCGCTCCGGCGCGGATCGTGGTCGCCGGCGACTCGGCCGGCGGCGGTCTCGCGCTCGCGCTCGCGCTGAGCCTGCGCGACGCCGGGCGCCCGCAGCCCGCCGCGCTCGGTCTCATCTCACCCTGGCTGGACCTCGTCGCCGACACGGCCAACGTCCGCCCGCCCGCCCCGGGGGACGTGCTGCTCAGCCGCGGCCTGCTGCGCGCGTTCGCCGCCGCCTACCTGAGCGGCGGTGCCTCACCCCGGGACCCGCTCGTCTCCCCGGCTCACGCCGATCCGGTCAGCCTCGCGCCGCTGGTCATCCACACCGCGGGTGAGGAGCTGATCCGCTCCGACGGCCTCGACTTCGCCCGGCGCGCGCGGGACGCCGGAGTGGCGGTGACCGCCGAGGAGCTGCCCGGCCTCTGGCACGACGTCCACCTGGCGGCCGAGACGCTGACCGAGCCCGCGGGCGGGGCGCCGCTGCGGATGGCCGCCGCGCTGCGGGCCCACGTGCCCGCCCGCCCGTAACCCGGCGCCTACGGGTCGATCAGCACCCCGGGGTTCAGCGCGCCGCTCGGATCCAGCGCGGCCTTGGCCGCGCGCAGCGCGAGCGCGAACGGATCCGGGCGCTGGCGGTCATACCACCGGCGGTGGTCGCGTCCGACGGCGTGGTGGTGGGTGATCGTGCCGCCGTGGGCGAGGATCGCCTCGGCGGCGGCGGTCTTGACCTGGGCCCACTGCTCGAGCTCCTGGCCGCGCCGGGCCGCCGCCAGGACGGTGTAGTACGGCGCCGGTCCGTCCGGGTAGACGTGGGTGAAACGGCAGGTCACCGTCCCCTGGCCGCAGGCCTCGCGGACCGCGCCGAGGGTCGCCGCGGTGACGGCGGCGTGAAAGGCCGGGAAGCGCTCCCAGGTGATCGCCGTCTCGAAGGTCTCCGACAGCACCCCCATCGCGACCAGCGTGTCGCGCAGGTAGGGGGCGCGCAGGAAGGCCTCGCGCCACCCGGCCACCGCGTCGTCGGGTGACGCCGTGGCCGTGCGCGGCTCGCCCTCGCCGCCGTGCTCGGCGCACAGGGCCAGCGCGTCGGCCAGCCGGGCCTCGACGGGCACCGACGCGGACTCAAAGCCGAGCACGAGCAGCGCGTGCTCGCCGTCGCCGCCGCCGGTCAGGGCGGCCTCGGCCGGGTCCACGAGCCGGCAGGCCGCCGGGTGCAGACCCGACTGGGAGAGGGCGCGGACCGCCTCGGTGCCGGCGGCGAAGTCCGGGAAGCGCACCCCGGCCGAGGCCCGGTGGCGCGGCCGCGGGCGCACCCGCACCCATGCCTCGGTGACGATCCCCAGGACGCCCTCTGAGCCGAGCAGCATCCGGTCCGGGGAGATCCCGGCCCCCGAGCCCGGCAGCCGCCGCGACTCCCACGCTCCCGCCGGGCTGAGCGCGCGGATCGACTCCACGAGATCGTCGATGTGCGTCTCGACGGTGGAGAAGTGCCCCCCCGCGCGGGTGGCGATCCAGCCGCCCAGGGTGGAGAACTGAAACGACTGGGGGTAGTGGCGCAGCGTGAGTCCGTGCCTGCGCAGCTGATCCTCCAGGCCCGGGCCGGTCGCGCCGGCCTGGATCCGGGCGCTGAGCGAGCTCGGGTCGACCTCCAGCACTCGATCCATCGCGGTCATATCGATGGTCACCACCCCGGCGTAGCGCTGTGGATCGACCGCGGGCTCGACCCCGCCGACCACGCTCGTGCCGCCCCCGAAGGGCACCACGGCGGCGCCGGCGGCGACCGCCCAGGCCAGCACGGCGGCCACCTCGCCCTCGTCGCGAGGGTGGGCGACGAGGTCCGGGGGATGCGCGAACTGGCCGCGGAAGCCGCGCACGACGTCGCGGTAGGAGGCGCCGAGCGCGTGGCGGGCCCGGTCGTGGACGTCGTCGCGGCAGATCGCCCGCAGCGGATCGGGGGCCTGCAGGCGCGGCTGGCTGAGGGTGACCTGGGCCAGCGGGACGGCCGTCTCGAGCTCGGCGGAGCCGAAGCCGAGCCGTTGCGCGATCAACGCGGCGGCGGCCCGCTGCTGTTCGGGCGCAGGCTGTTCGTGCTCATAGCCCCAGCCCCAGTGCTTCAGACGCCCGTTCACCGCGCGACTGTATCCCGTGGGCTCTCGGTAGGCTCGGCCCCGTGCCGCCCGCACCCGGTGTGATGGCCCGCGGTCCCTGGGATCCTGAGCAGATCCGCGTGAGCTGGCGCCCCGAGCCGTTCCAGCCCACCGCGGCGGTCACCGCCGCCGCCGACGAGGCCCTGGACGACCTGCGCCGCCGGGGCTCGCCCAGCCACGACGGGCTGGCCGCCCGGCTGAGCGGATTCGTGGTGCGCGACGACGCGCTCGAGCTCGAGCTCGAGCCGGTCCGCTGGTCGATCCGGCTCGTGGCCGAGGGAGCCGCCCAGAGCCTGTCCGCGCTCACCGTGGTGCGCGCGGCCGACGGGCGCTGGCTGGCCGGCCGGCGTGCGGCCTGGCTGGCCTCGTGGGCCGGCCGCTGGGCGCTCGGAGCCGGCGGCGCCGTCGAGGTGGACGAGAACCCGGCCGAGACGATGATCCGCGAGCTCGACGAGGAGTGGTCGGTGGTGCCCGAGCGGCTGACCGTCGAGGCGCTCGTGCGCCTGCCCACCGACCTGATCCTGATGATCGGCCTGGCCTGGCTGCCCGCCGACGCGCCGGAGGTCACCCCTGACGCCGAGCACGACACCTACGCCTGGTGGCCGGCCGACGTCGACGCCTGGCCGCAGGAGGCCGACGAGACCCTGCGCCGCCTGGCCGCGATGCTGACCGCGGCCGAGACCGTCTAGCGCGGTTCGCGAGCCCGTGACGGCGTACAGGACCAGACCGTGAGGCATGTCACATTCCGACGGCTGGAGGCGGTGTCCTTCGGGCACTCGGCGGTGTATCTGTCGCTGCTGGTGTGCGCGTTCCTGCTCGGCAATCCCGAGCCCGAGACCTTTGTCCTCGGGCTCTCGCACGGGGTCATCTGGATCGGGATGTCGCTCGTCTGCATCGCCGCCGCCCGGGCACGGATCATCCCCTTCTGGCTGGCGGTCACCATCGCGGTGCTCGGCGGCCTCGGTCCGTTCGCCGGTTCGGTCGGATTCCTGATCGCCGATCGCCGGGCCAGCGCGCCGGGCGCGTTAGAGTGAACGGCAGGCGATGGCAGTCCAGACCAGCACAGTTTCCGTCCCGATGCCGGCCATGGGCGACTCCGTCGCCGAGGGCACCGTTCTGGAGTGGCACAAGCAGGAGGGTGACACCGTCGCCGCCGACGAGACGCTGGTCGAGATCTCGACCGACAAGGTCGACGCCGAGGTGCCCAGTCCCGTCTCGGGCACGATCGCCAAGATCCTCGCCGCCGAGGGCGACACCGTGACCGTCGGGGGCGTGCTGTGCGAGATCACCCCGCGTGAGGGCGACGGCAACGGCTCCGCGCCCCCGGCCGATACCCCCGCCGCCTCAGCCGACGGCGGCGATGCGTCCGCCGGCGGCAACGGGGGCGCCACCGCCGCGCAGCCCAGGACGATCGACATCGTCACCCCGACCGGCGGCGAGTCGGTCACCGAGGGCACGATCCTCGAGTGGTCGGTCAAGGTCGGTGACGAGGTCAAGGACGGTGACACGGTCGTCGAGATCTCGACCGATAAGGTCGACATGGAGCTTCCCGCCCCCGCCACGGGGACGATCACCGAGATCCTCGCCGCCGACGGGGAGACGGTCACCGTCGGGCAGGTCATCGGCCGCATGAGCGCCGGCGCAGGTGCCGGCGCTCCGGCGGGTTCGGCCTCGGGCAACGGCGACGGCGCGACCGCCCCCGTCCCCGCGGCCACCGGCGGTCCGGCCACCGCGCCGGCCGCCAACGGCGACGTCGATGCCTCCCCGGTGGCCCGTCGCGTCGCCGCGGCCGAGGGCATCGATCTCAACGGGGTCACCGGCAGCGCCCGCGGCGGCCGGATCACCAAGGCCGACGTGCTCGCGGCCGGGGACGGGGCCGCCGCCGGCAGCGGCGCGCCCTCCGGCAACGGCGCCGCCACCGCGGCCAAGCCGGCCGGCGCCACCCTGATCAAGGGCGGCGGTGCCGCGCTGGCCCGCTACATGGATCAGAGCCGCTCGATCCCGACCGCCACCAGCTTCCGCACGCTGACCGTGACGACGCTCGACGGGCGCCGCAAGCAGCTCAAATCGGCGGGGGAGAAGGTCTCCTTCACCCACCTCATCGCCTACGCGATCGCGCGCGTGGCCACCGAGGAGATACCGGTGATGGCCCACCACTTCGACGAGATCGACGCCAAGCCCCACCGCATCGACGACGGGCAGGTCAACCTCGGCCTGGCTGTCGACGTGGAGAAGAAGGACGGCAGCCGGACCCTGATGGTCCCCGTCATCCGCGATGCCGGCCGCCTTGACTTCCGCGGGTTCCTCGACGCCTACAACGCGCTGGTCGAGAAGGCGCGCACCAACAGCCTCACCGCCGACGACCTCGCCGGGGCCAACATCTCGCTCACCAACCCGGGCGGGATCGGCACGATCGCCTCGGTCCCGCGGCTGATGGTCGGCCAGGGCACGATCGTGGCCACCGGCTCGATCGCCTACCCGGTCGGGCTGGCCAACATCGGGGCTCAGATCGGCGCCGAGAAGGTCATGACCATGACCTCGACCTACGACCACCGCATCATCCAGGGCGCGGAGTCCGGTCGCTTCCTGCAGCGCATCGAGGCCCTGCTGCAGGGCGAGGAGGGCTTCTACGAGAAGGTCTTCGCCGACCTCGGCGCCGCGTTGCCCGCCGCGCCCGAGGCGCCCACGGCCCAGCCCGCCGCCGTGCCCACGCAGGCCACGCCGGCGCAGGCCGCCTCACCGACCCAGCCGGATCCCGAGCGCGACGAGAAGATCATGGTCGCGATCCAGGCCGCCACCTCGCTGCTGAAGGCCCACCGGACCCATGGCCACCTCGCCGCGCATCTGGATCCGCTCGGCCGCCAGCCCGAGGGTGACCCCTCGCTGGATCCCGAGCCGCTCGGGCTGACCCCGGAGCTGATGGCGCTGATCCCCTCCAAGGTGCTGCGTATGTACGTGCCCGGCGCGAACCTGGCCGAGGCGCTGCCCCACCTGCGCGAGACCTACTGCGGCACGATCGCCTACGAGATCGAGCACATCGCCTCGCACCGCCAGCGGCTGTGGCTGCGCGAGGCGATCGAGTCCGGCCGCTTCCGCGAGCCGCTGACCAGCGACGAGCAGAAGGCGCTGCTCAAGGCCCACCGCACCCACGGTCACCTCGCCGCCCGGCTCGACCCGCTCGGCCGCGAGCCCGAGGGCGATCCGTCGCTCGACCCCCGGCCATTGGGGCTGACCACCGAGGTCATGGCACGGATCCCGGCTCACATCCTGCGGATGTGGGTGCCCGGGGCGACCCTCGCCGACGCCCTGCCGCATCTGCGCGAGACCTACTGCGGCCCGATCGCCTACGAGATCGAGCACATCTCCTCGCACCGCCAGCGGCTGTGGCTGCGCGAGGCGATCGAGTCCGGCCGCTACCGGACCCCGCTCACCGACGACGAGCAGAAGGCCCTGCTCAGGCGGCTCACCGAGGTCGACGCGCTCGAGCGCTTTATGCACAGGGCCTATCTCGGCCAGAAGCAGTTCTCGGTCGAGGGGCTCGACATGACGGTGCCGATGATCGACGAGCTCATTCAGCTGTCGGCCAGCCAGGGCGCCCGCGAGGTCGTGCTCGGCATGGCCCACCGCGGCCGGCTCAACGTGCTGGCCCACAACCTCGGCCGGCCCTACGGATCGATCTTCGCCGAGTTCGAGGGGTCACAGACGCTGGCTCCGATCACGACGATCCCGCAGGGCGGAACCGGCGACGTGAAGTACCACCACGGGGCGCAGGGCTCCTACCAGCTGCCGAGCGGAGAGTCGATCACGGTGCGGCTGGAGTCCAACCCATCGCACCTCGAGTTCGTGCACCCGGTGGTCGTCGGCGCCACGCGCGCCGCGGGTCGCCGAGAGCTGGATCAGCTCGTCGAGCATCGGGACCGTCATGTCCAGGCCCTCGACGCTGAACTGCTTCTGGCCCAGGTAGGCCTTGTGCATGAAGCGCTCGAAGGCATCGACCTCGGTGAGGCGCTTGAGCA
>DASSZP010000014.1:0-44105 GCA_035713465.1 Solirubrobacteraceae bacterium
CGCCGCCGCCTGGGACCGCGAGCTCTCACAGGCCCGGTTCTCCTTTGACTGGCGCCGGCAGTTCGAACTCTCACTCGACCCCGAGACCGCACAACGCATGCACGACCAAACACTCACCGACGACTACTTCAAGACCGCGGAGTTCTGCTCAATGTGCGGCCCGAAATACTGCCCGATGCACAACTTCAACAACGTCGACTGGGACGAGCTGCGCAAGGTCGTCGCCCAGCGCAAACACGAACGGACACTCGCCACCCGCTGACCATCAGCGCCCGCGACCGAGGGGGACGGGCGGCTCATCGGGCTCGGGCCGCTCGTCGTCGCGTCGAGCGGGCCAGAGCGTGATCGCCGCGGCGGGGATGTCGACCCTCGTGCCGGCGCCGGTGTCGGCGGCCGCGGCCGCGGCGGCCGCGGCCGCGGCGGCGGGGGTCGGGGCGGCGGCGGTCGCGGGCCGGGTGGTGCGGATCGTGAGCTCGAGGGCGTCGATCACGACGACGATCTCGCGGGAGGCGCCGATCGCGACGTCGTCGAGGATCGTGGCCGGGTAGGGACCGCGGTCGGTGATCGCGATGTCCTCGGGGCGGATGGTCCAGATGATCGCGGTGCCCGGGATGAGCGCGGCGGTGGGCGCCGCCAGCTCCACGCCCCCGGTGGCGATCCGCCCGGGGCGCAGAACGGTCCCGGTATGGGTGTTGGCGATGCCGAGCAGCCCGGCCACGGTGGGTGAGCCGGGACGGGCGAACACCTCGGAGGTCGGGCCCATCTGGATCGGCTTGCCGTCCTGAAGGACGATGATGTCATCGGCGAGCAGGGCGGCCTCCTCCGGGTCGTGGGTGACCAGCACGGTGGCCAGGCCGGTCTGGTGCTGCAGCCGCCGCAGCTGGCGGTACAGCCTGGCCCGGACCGGTGAGTCGAGCGCGCTGAACGGTTCGTCTAGGAGGATCAGGGACGGATTGCGGGCGAGCGCGCGGGCGAGCGCGACGCGGCGTTGCTGCCCGCCGGAGAGCTCCTCGGGGAAGCGGTCCTCGAGCCCCGCGAGCCCGAGTTGCTCCAGCCACCACGCCGCGAGCGCCGGCTCAGCGTCGACGGCGAAGTTGACCTGTTCCCAGACGGTCTTGCGCGGCAGCAGCGCCGAATGCTGGGGCAGGTAGCCGATCTTGCGCTGCTCGGCCGGAAGCTGGCTGAGATGCCGGATGCCCGCACGGATCTCGGCTCGGTCGGGTTCGGTGATGCCGGCCAGCAGCTTGAGCGCGAGCGTCTTGCCCGACCCGGAGGGCCCGAGCAGGGCCAGGCGGGGGCTGCTCGCCTCATGCGTGAGGGCCAGCTCGAAGCCGCCCAGCCGCTTGGACAGCGAGAACTGAAGCGCCGCGGCCGGTTCGTGGTGAGGGGCGACCGGCGATGGCAGCAGCGCGCGCGGGCGCCGCCGGCGGCCGTGAAGCTGGACGCCGGCGAGGACGATCAGCGCGGCGGCCAGCGCGGCCGCGATTGGGAGCATCGTGCTGTCCAGGCCGGTGGAACCGAACTGCACGAACGTGAACACCGGCAGCGAGTACGGGTGGTAGGCGAGGATCACCGTCGCGCCGAACTCACCGAAGGCACGCAGCCAGGCCAGCAGCAGCCCGGCCTGCACGCCGGGCCAGGCGACCGGGAAGGCGACCTTCGTAAACCGCGCCACCGGCCCGTGGCCGAGCGTGCGCGCGACGTCTTCCAGATCGGGCTCGACGGTCGCAAACGCGGCCCGGGCCGCGATGACCAGAAACGGGGCGGCCACGAAGATCTGCGCGATCACGATCCCGGCGCGAGTGTCCGTCAGGTTGCCGTCAAACAGCCGGCCGAGCAGCGTGTAGGGCCCGACCAGATACAGCAGCAGGATGCCGCTCATCAACGGCGGCAGCGCCAGCGGCAGCGCGACCAGGACGGTCAGAGCAGAGGCGATCTTGCCCCGGGCGCGAGCGAGCGTGTAGGCGAGAGGGATGCCGAGCACGGCGATGATCGCGGTGGCGATCGTCGCCGTCAGCACGGAGGTGAGCAGCGCGCCGCCCAGACCCTGGGTAGACGGTGCGCCGTGCCCGAGCCGGACCAGGAACGCCGCGATGGGCGCGATCAGGTAGATCGCGAGCAGCCCCCCCAGCCAGGAAAGCGGGCTGCGTGTCCGGGCGATCACCCGGCGCCGACAGCCGAGCGCAGGCCCGCCGGCACCGCCGCCGCGGATCCCGTCAACGCCGGGGCCAGGACCGCGAGGCCGTGCCGCTGCAGCGTCGTGCGAGCCGCCGGCCCGAGCAGATACCTTACGAACGCCTCGGCGCCGTCCGGGTTCCGTGCGCCCTTCAGGATCGCGACCGTGTAGGTGGCGCTCGCCGCCACCGGGGTGATGGGCACGGTCGGGATGTGCTGCTCTGAGGCCTCGTTGGAATAGAAGAACCCGGCATCGAGCTGCCCTGCCTCGAGCCTGCCGACCAGCGCCTCCTCCGGGTAGACCGAGAACGTCGCCAGGGCCCGCGCGAGGTCCGGGCGGGAGAGCATCGCCGCGGCCTTGGTGAGCGCTTCGGTCGTGAGCTTGCCCTTCGGATCGAGCTTGGGGTCGGTGACGCCGACACGGATCCCGGGCTCGGTGATGACCTCATACCAGGGCTTGGCGCGGAACTGGGCCGCGAACGAGCTGTGCGGGTTGTATCCGATAACCAGCGGCGCCTTGGCAAAGGTCGCGTACCAGCTGATCCAGTCGCCGTTGCCGGGACCCCGAAGCAGCGCATCGGCCTTCGGGCTGGCGCTGATGAACACGTCACCGGACCTGACCTTCGCCTTGATCTGCGCCACCAGCTCGGTCGAGCCGGCGCCGACGCCCTGATATGAGTCGTGCGTGGCGGCCGCAAACGCAGGACCGAGCTCGTGCTCCATCACGTTGACCAGCGAGCCGGCGTACAGCACCGACACGGTGCCGTGCCCCGAGGCCCCTGAGGGCGCCGCCTTCGCGCCGCCGGTCAAGGAGCTCGAGCTCGAGCCACATCCGGCCATGACCAGCACCGCAGCCATTGCGGCCACCAGCGGGCGCCGCCCATTCACTCGCCGCTGCGTAGGCAGCGCCATGGCGCGATCGGATCGGCGCAGCGTGTTCTGCCATACACGCCGGGGCCTATCGGCCTCCTGCAGCGTCAGAGCCTCGGTCATCGTGCCGAAGCATTACATATGCAGCACCGTCCTGCGCGTGGCCGTGGCCTCCGGCGGCTTGGTCCAGGCCCGTCCTGCGTGTGGCCGTGACCTCCGGCGGCTTGGGCGAGGCCCTGGCCGTGCGCACGCTGCTCGCCCCGGCGCCGGCGCGGCAGCTGCGCCCTGCGGTCATCGCGCGGGCCCACCGGCCAGGCGCTCGGCCAGGCGCGAGGCGAGGGCCATGATCGTCAGGGCCGGGTTCGCCGAGCCCTGGGTCGGGCAGACGCTGCCGTCGGAAACGTAGAGGTTCGGCACCCCCCAGACGCGGTGATCGGAATCGACCACGCTGCTCGCCGGATCATTGCCCATCCGCGCGCCGCCGACCAGGTGCGCGTAGCGGTGGATGGTGAGGATGTCCTGGGCGCCCGAGGCCTTGAGGATGTCGGTGATCACCCGGGTCGAGTACTCCATGTTGGCCTTGTCGTTCTCGGAGTGCGTGTAATCAAAACGCGCCACCGGCATCCCGTAGGGATCCGTGTCCTCGGCCAGGGTGACGCGGTTGTCGGGGTGGGGCAGCAGCTCGTTGAGCACTCCGATCGTCGCCCAGTGGTTGTAGTCGCGCATGTACTCCCGCATCGCCCGGCCCCAGTGGCCGTCGGCGAGCACGTGCTCGGCCCAGCCGATCGGCTGCGGGGACACGGTCTGGATCGAGAACCCCCGGGCAAACCCCCGGCTCGGATCGGTCTCGTAGAACTGCTCGGAGGAGATCTCCGGGGGCGGCCCCTTGTACATCCGCAGCTCCTCGGGGTAGCGCCCAGCCGTCTGGGCCGCGCCCTGGACCATCACGTAGCGGCCGACCTGATCCTGGGCGTTGCCCAGCCCGATCGGGAAGCGCTTGGAGGTCGAGTGCAGCAGCAGCCGCGGGGTCTCGATCGAGTAGCAGGCCAGCGCCACCGCCCGGGCCCGCTGGCGTCGCGGCACGCCGTCGGCTTCCCGCACGTAGGTGACGCCGGTCGCCCGTCCGCTGGACTTGTCGATCTCCACCCGCACGGCCATGCTGTCGGCCCGGATCTCGACGCCGTGGGCGATCGCGTCGGGCAGGTGGGTGACGTACGGGCTGGCCTTGGCGTTGACCTTACAGCCCTGCAGGCAGTAACCGCGGTAGATGCAGTGCGGGCGGTTGCCGAACGTCCCGTTGACGATCCCGACGGGGCCGACGCGCATCTCGATGCCCAGCTCGCGCGCGCCGCGCCACAGGGTCGAGGCGGCTCCGGTGATCGGATGGGGAGAGAACGGGTAGGAGTGCGGATCCCCCCAGGGCCAGTCCTGGCCGGCCACGGGCAGCTCGCGCTCGACCTCCTCGTAATGGGGCCGCAGGTCGGCGTAGGAGATCGGCCAGTCGACCCCGACGCCATCACGGGTCTGGGTCTCGAAGTCCGACGGGTGAAAGCGCGGGCAGTAGCCGGCGTAGTGGACCATCGAGCCGCCCACACCGCGGCCCGAGTTGTTCTTGCCCATCTCGATCGGGTCCTGACCGCCGATCACCCGCTCCTGGGTCCAGTACAGCTGATGCGACCCCGCCTCGTCGGAGACCCAGTCCTCGTCGGGATGCCAGAACGGACCGGCCTCGAGGATGACGATCCGCCAGCCCCGGCGGGCCAGGCGCTGGGCCAGGACCGAACCCCCCGCACCGGCGCCCACGATGACCAGGTCGACCTCGTCGGAGTCCTGATAATGCGCCATCGTGTCCTGGCCGGGCAGGTCGCGACGATGGACGTCGAGTAGGAAGCGCGAGTCGTTGGCCTGGGGCCCGATCGAGCCCTTGAGCAACCCGCGGATCATGGCTGGCGCTCCGACGCGACGCGCACCGGATCCTCGGCCGTGGCTCCGGGCCGCTCGTGCGGCTCGAGCGTGCTCACCGGGCCCAGGCGCATGTAGCCCTGCGGGTAGGCGGGGCCGCCGTAACCGATCTCGTTCCAGGCCCACGGGTGTGAGTAAAAGGCGGCCAGGACGGCCCGCATGCACACCGACCAGGCACGGCTGACGTTGAGCTCGTCCCATGCCCCACCGCTCAGCTCGCCCTGCGACAGCGCGGTCACGATGGCCTCGCGCGCGCCGACGTCACAGGCGGCGAAGCTGTCGGCCCCGTGGTGCTGCCGCGCGGTCTCGTCGAGCCCACGCAGCACCAGCCGCCAGGTCTCGGGATCGCGGGGCATGTCCGCGTAGCGGAAACCGTCCAGGCGCCCGCTGGCCAGCTTGTCGTCGACCATCTCGGGCACCGGGACCCGGGGGTCCGTGTCCTGAGCGGTGGTGATGTCGCAGAAGGCGCGCAGCGTCGGCTCCTCCTCGGCGGTGAAGAACCGCAGCGGACCCGGTGCCCTGAGCCGCTGCTCGACCACCCGCCGCGTCGCCTCGTCCCAGTTCTCGGCGTTGGCGAGCACGTCATAGTCGGGGTAGCGGCCGATCATCTGAGGCGTGGTACCCCGTCGCTGACGCGGCAGCCAGCTCGGGTGCCGCGGCTCGCCGCCCGCGCGCTGCTTGGGCAGGTGATCGGCCTTGGTCAGGTCGCGGTCGGCCATGCCGGTCAGTCCTCGCGGCGCAGCAGCGCGGCCAGCACACCCAACATGCCGACGATCGTCATCAGCCCGGGGGCCATGATCGGTGGCCCCATGGGCAGGTTGTAGCTGGCCTGGCCAAAGCCCCCCGGCCGGCGCGCGACTCCGCGCGCGTGGTAGTACTCGCCCAGCAGCCCGTTGGCGGTATAGATCAGCGCCGTGATGGGCAGGTAGGTCTTGGCCCACCGGCGGCTGAACACGCCTCCGATCCCCGCCACCATCACCGGCGGCGTGACCACGATCGGGCTCCACATCATCTTGTTCCCGAAGCTCGACCGGTAGTGCTCGAGGTAGATCTCCGCGGTGGTCACCGCCGCGGCGAACGCGGTCACGCCCGACAGCGAACGCTCAAAGCGGCCGTGCTCGATGTTCGCCACGGCTCGGTCGATGAAGTGCTCCCCGGTCCGCGGTCGACGAGTGCTGCCCTTGGCCCAGATGCCCATGTGCGTCCTTTCCTGTCGGTCGTATCACGGAGCGTGCGGCGACGGCGCTCGTGACCTGCGATATCAGGCTCGCTGTCATCATATCAGCTTGACTGATATCAGTAAGACTGTCTATGGTCTATGGTCATGCGCGGTACGCGCCAGCTCGGTTATGAGCTTCGCCGGGCCGAGCTGACGTGGCGCAGGAGCCTGGAGGGACCGCTGCGCGAGCTCGGTCTGACGATCCCTCAGTACTCGACGCTCAGAGCCCTCGAGCGGGCGCCCGGCGCCTCGTCGGCCGAGCTGGCCCGAACGGCGTTGGTCACCCCGCAGACGATGAACGCGCTCGTGCTCCAGCTCGAGCAGGCGAATTTGATCACCCGAAGGGTCAGCCCGGCCAACCTCAGGGTGCTCAACGCCGAACTGACCCCCGAGGGGAGAAGGCTGGTGGCCAAGGCCCACCGCCTCGTGGGCCAGCTGGAGAGCGTGGCCGTCGGCGACCTCAGCGAGTCCGAGCATCACCAGCTGCTCGATCTGCTGACCCGCTGCAGCGCTGCGCTGGACCGCGCCGCGCCGCGCCGGACGGCCCCGTCCAGCTGATCCATCCGCGCGCTCGGCGCGAGAATCTACGCTGGCCGGTGACATCCTCCGGGTGGCGGCGGTCGCGCCGGCATAGCTCCGCCACTCGAGCCACACCTGTTCGCGCCGGAGCACACGTTGGCGAATTTCCTGCGTCTAGGGCATGAGATTCGCCAACCAGGCGCTCCAAGTGGGCTTGTTCGAGAGTTAGGTGGCTCTCAGGCGTATAACTCTCAAACCACTCCCGGGGGCGTCGTTTCTCGCCCTGACCGAGTAGCGCGGGCGGTTCGTCTCGACCCCGTTTCGGGCCGCGATGACGGGCGCATCAGATCGGCCGCCGCGCGCTGGCCGAGGCGTTGGGCTCGTTTGCCCCAACACGATCGTGATCGGCGTCGACTCCGAGCGCGAGCTCCTGCTCGGGCATCAGCTTGCGCCAAGCCATCGGGCTGGGAATCTTCGGCATGGCGCTGACCACGCTCTTCTTCGCCGTGCAGGCCCAACTCCGGGTCGCTCCGAGATGGCGCCCGGCCGATCACGGTGCGGGGCAGCACCCCGCCGGTCACGTGGGGGCAATCCGCCCGATCACGTGCGGGGCAGCACCCCCGCCGATCACGCGCGGGGCAGCACCCAGCCGATCACGGCGACGCAGTGCACAGACGCGGCCGCGATGACCAGCGCGTGGAAGATCTCGTGGAAGCCGAACGTCCGGGGCCACGGATCGGGCCGGCGGCGCGCGTAGACGACCGCCCCGAGGGTGTAGAGCAGGCCGCAGGCACCGAGCAGCAGCAGCGGGGTCAGAGCCAGCCGTTCGAGCAACTGCGGGATCGCGATCACCGCGACCCATCCGAGGGCGAGGTAGCTCGAGGCGATCAGCGCGCGCGGCGCGTGGATCCAGCCCAGGGAGAACGTCACGCCCGCGGTGGCTCCGAGCCACGCGACGGCGAGGATGATCCACTGCAGCGGCCCGTGGAGCACCAGCAGCGCGATCGGCGTGTAGCTGGCGGCGATGAACACGAAGATCGTGCTGTGATCGATCCGTTGCAGCACGGGGCGAAAGCGCGCCGGACCCGGCCAGCGGTGGTAGAGCGCGCTGCCTCCGAACAGCGCGACCAGCGCCCCGCCGTAGATCGCCGCGGCGACCGTCGCCCGGCCCGGCGGCGCGATCACGATCACGACGGCCGCGACGGCAATCGCGACCAGGAAGGCGAGGGCGTGCGACACTCCGCGCAGGCGCGGGATCAATTCCGCCGCGGCACGCGGGTGGGGGGTCGATCCTGGCGTGGACAGCTGGCTCGGGCTCATGGTCCTCGGCGGGTCTTGAGCGGCAGCGGCTGCGGCAGCACCACCCGCACCCTGAAGGCTAGTCCTGGCCGCCGCGCGGCACCTCCGGGGCGACCACGGAGCGGGGAGCGCCTCCGGGGTGACCAGGGACCGGGAGTCTCGGCGCGACCAGGGACCGCGAGAGCCCATAGCATCAGCCTGTGGCCAGCCTCAACGATGTCGACCTCACGGCGCGACTCGATCGAGACGAGGCGCTGCGGCGCCTGGAGGAGCGCCAGCGCCGGCTGCTCTCGCTGCGTCTGCAGCTGGCCGGCCTGCTCGGTGAGCAGAAGATCGGTCCCGGGCTGTGCGTGCTCTTCGAAGGCTGGGACGCCGCCGGCAAGGGTGGGGCGATCCGGCGTCTGGTCGGGCCGCTGGATCCGCGGCACGTGCGGACAGCGGAGTTTGCCGCCCCCACCCCCGACGAGCGCCGCCATCACTTTCTGCACCGCTTCGGTCCCGCGCTGCCCGGCGTCGGTGGGATGGCCGTGCTCGATCGCTCGTGGTACGGGCGCGTGCTCGTGGAGCGGGTCGAGGGGTTCGCCACCGAGTCGGAGTGGCAGCGGGCCTATCCGCAGATCGTCGAGTTCGAGCGCGGTCTGGTCGCCGAGGGGCTGGTGCTGGTCAAGCTGTGGCTGCACGTCTCCGAGGACGAGCAACTGCGGCGCTTTCGCTCGCGTGAGAACGACCCGCTGAAGCGGTGGAAGCTGACCGGTGAGGACTGGCGCAACCTGTCACGGCGCCGGGACTACGAGCGGGCGGTGCAGGAGATGCTGGCCGCCACCGACCACCCGGCCGCCCCGTGGACGGTGATCGCGGCCGAGTCCAAGCCCTACGCCCGCGTCCGGGTGCTCGAGGTCGTGATCGACGCCATCGAGCAGGCGCTGCGCGCGTCCGGCCGCGAACCGGTGGACGTCGAAGCCTCGCTGTGACCGGGACGGGGCCCTGCGGGGGCGGGCCGCGCCGGCCGGACAGCCGAGCGCGCGGCGGGGAACGGAAGGGGATTTTCCCGGACCGGGCTGCGGTCAGTCCTCGATGACGCACCTGCGGTCACCCCCGAGACTACGGGCATGCCCTTCCTGCGCACCGCAGTGTTGCTCGCCGGCGGCGCGATCCTCTACCGCACGCGCCTGCGCGAGAAGGTGCTGGACTGGGGCGCGACGCCGCAGGAGGCCGGTGAGCGGCTCCCCGGCGACGAGCTGCTGCCCGCCGCCGACGGCGTCAGCACCCGCGCGATCGACATTGCGGCGCCGGCCGCCGCGGTCTGGCCGTGGCTGGCGCAGATGGGTCCAGCGCCGCGCGGGGGCGCCTACACCTACGACTGGATCGAGAACCTGCTGGGGCTGGACATGCACAGCACCGATCGGGTGCTGCCGGCGTTTCAGCATCCGCAGCTCGGCGACACGATCGGATTGGGTCCCAACCAGATGCGCCTCGACCGGCTGGATCCCGGCCACAGCCTCGCCTGGCGCTCGCAGGACGGCAACTGGGTGTGGGCGTTCGTGCTGCGCGAGCATGACGGACGGACCCGGCTGATCAGCCGCAACCGGTTCCGCCTCGCCTCGCCCTCAGACCGGCTCGGGATGCTGGCCATGGAGCCCGCGTCGCTGGTCATGGAGCGCAAGATGCTGTGCGGGATCAGGCAGCGCGCCGAGCGGCTGGCCAGCGGGCCGGGCAAGGCGGGCCCTGAGGAGCCGGCTGAGTCGCGTCCGTCCCGCGAGCCTGTGGCCGCGCCGAGCACCGCCACCGCCTGAGCCCGTATGACCTCGCGCATCGTCATCCTCGGCGGCGGCACCGGCGGCACGCTGACCGCCAACCGGCTGCGCCGCGCCTACGGCGACGACGTCGAGATCGTGGTCGTCGATCAGGACGATCAGCACGTCTACCAGCCCGGCCTGCTGTTCGTGCCCTTCGGCCTGGCCGACCCGGCCGGGATCGTCCGTCCCCGCCACGCGCAGCTGCACGCCGGGATCACCTTCCGCCAGGACGGCGTCGACCGAGTCGACACGGCCGCGCGCACGGTGCACCTGAGCAGCGGCGGCGCCCTGATCTACGACGTGCTCGTGATCGCCACCGGTGCGCGGCTGCTGCCCGAGGAGACCGAGGGGCTGACCGGACCGGGCTTCAACGAGACGGTGTTCACCTTCTACACGCTCGCCGGCGCGACCGCGCTGCGGGACGCGCTGGCCGGCCTGGAGCGCGGGCGCCTGGTCGTCAACATGATCGACCTGCCGGTGAAGTGCCCGGTGGCGCCGCTGGAGTTCTGCTTTTTGGCCGACTGGTTCCTGCGCGAACGCGGCGTCCGCGACGACGTCGAGCTCGTCTTCGTCACTCCCCTGGACGCCGCCTTCACGACGCCGGTGGCCGCCGCCCGGCTCGCCGGTCTGCTCTCCGGGCGCGGGATCTCGGTTCAGAGCGAGTTCGCCACCGGCCGCATCGACGCAGCGGCGGGGCGGCTGATCAGCTGGGATGAGCGGGAGATCGCCTTCGATCTCCTGGTCACGATCCCCCTGCACGGCGGAGCCGCGTTCGTCGAGCGTTCACCGGGCCTGGGTGACGAGCTGGGCTTCGTGGCCACCGACCCGGCCACGCTCCAGACCCGGGCGGCCGAGAACGTGTTCGCGATCGGTGACGCCACCAACCTGCCGACCTCCAAGGCCGGCTCGGTGACCCACTTCGAAGGCGACACCCTGGTCGACAACATCCGGGCCTACCTCGACGGCGACGAGCTGACCGGTGCGTATGACGGACACTCGAACTGCTTCGTGGAGACGGGCTTTCACAGGGCGCTGCTGATCGACTTCAACTACGACGTCGAGCCGCTGCCGGGCCGCTTCCCGGACCCGCACCTCGGCCCCCTGCCGCTGCTGCGCGAATCGCGCCTGAACCATCTGGCCAAGCTGGCCTTCCAGTCGATCTACTGGCACGTCCTGCTGCCCGGCTACGGCCTGCCGGGCATCAGCAGCCAGATGCGGCACGCCGGCACACCGACCGCACTCACCTCATCCCCCGGAGGCGACGATGACCACAGTTGACCCCAGCGCGGCGCCGGTGGCCCGCGACGCCGAGGGCTTTTTGGCTGATCCGGCGCAGTGGACCGAGGCGATGGCCCCGCAGATCGCCCGCGAGAACGGCATCGCCGAGCTGACCGATCGCCATTGGCAGGTGGTCAGGTTCATGCGTGAGGCCTATCTGCGCAACGGCAGCGCGCCCTCGATCCGCACGCTGGGCAAGGCCTCGGGCGTGCCGATCAAGGAGCTCTATGAGCTGTTCCCCAAGGGCCCGGCGAAGCTCGCGGCCAAGATCGCCGGGATCCCCAAGCCCCGCGGCTGCATCTAGAGAGGAGACGGTCATGACCGAACTGATCGAACACGGCATGCCCACCCTGCCGGCGTCACCGGAGGCGATCACCAAAGTGTCGATCATCGTCTCGCGAGGATCGCTGGAGGGCATCTACCCCGGCCTGATCATGGCCAACGGCGCCCGCATGGAGGGGATCGAGGCGAACCTGTTCTTCACCTTCTTCGGCCTGGACGCGATCAGCCGGGCCAAGCACGAGCACATCAAGGTGGCCACGGTCGGCAACCCGGCCCTGCATCTGGCCACCTGGGCCGGCGGGGTTCCCGGCATGTCCGCCCTGGTCACCCACAAGCTCGCCACCGAGATGGAGAAGCTCGACATCCCGCCGATCCCCGAGTTCATCGAGATGATCTCCGATTCCGGCGCCGGCCTGTACGCCTGCCAGGCCTCGGTCGACCTGTTCGGCCTGGACCGCGAGGACTTCATCCCCCAGGTCAACGGGGTCATCACGGTGGGCGAGTTCTACGGCCTCGCCGGGGGCGGTCAGATCATCTTCACCTGACGCGACAGCGCCCCCTGGGCCTCGCGCCAGAGGTCACGGGTGATCTGTCCCGCCGGCCCGGTCCGCGCCAGGGCGTGTGCCTCCCCCGCCCACAGGTTGATCAGGTCGGGGTCGCCGCTGGCGCGGCCATGGGCGCGCAGCGGCGCCGTGAGGTGGTGGACCTCCGGGTAGGCCGCCGGGGCCTGATCACCGAGCTCGGCGTGCCAGCGGTTGACGATCCCGCGCGCGGTGCGTCCCGAGAAGGCGCGCGTGAGCACGGTCGGCGTGTCGGTTGCAGTGGCCGCACGCTGAGCCGCCGAGGTTCCCGCCTCGTCGCTGAGCAGATACGCCGTGCCGAGCTGAGCGGCGGCCGCCCCGGCCACGAGCACCGCGGCCAGCGCCGGCCCGGTCATGATCGCCCCGGCCGCGACGAGCGGCAACGGGCTCTCCGCGCCGATCAGCTGAAGGGCAGCGAGCAGCCCCAGCTCGGACTGGCCGGGCTGATCGTGGAAGACCCCACGGTGGCCGCCCGCCTCCACGCCCTGCACGACGAGCACGTCGGCACCGCGGTCCTGCGCGGCGCGGGCCTCGGCCACCGAGGTGACGGTCATCCAGGCCTCCCCGCCCCAGGCGTGCACCGCTTGCACGGCAGCGGCGGCGGGCAGGCCGAAGGTGAAGGAGACGACGGCGGGTCGCTCGCTCTCCAGCCGGGCGAGCTTGGCCGCGAACGCGTCGTCGTCAAAGCGCGGCTCGCCCAAGGCCACGCCGGACGCGATCGCCCGGGCGGTTAGCTGGCGCGCGTAGGCGTCCACCGCTTCGGGATCGGCGTGGCCCTCACCGCCCACGAACAGGTTGACCGCGAACGGCCTGTCGTCGAGGCCGCGCAACCGCGCGATGTCGGCGGCCAGCCGGTCCGGGCTCAGGTAGCCGGCGGCGAGCATGCCCAGCCCGCCGGCGCCGGCCACCGCGGCGGCCAGGGCCGGGGTCGACGGTCCCCCGGCCATCGGCGCCAGCACGATCGGCACCCGGAGCCCGGCCAGGACGGGCGAGGTCGGGGGCGGGGGCGGGTCGTCACCGGGCACGGATCGAGACGATTCTAGATCTCCGAGCCTGGCGTCTAGGCTGCAGCGGTGCCCCGCGCTGACCCTGCACCGGAGATCACGCTCGGCCACGGAGGCGCGGTCCGGGGGCAGGGTCAGGACGAGCTCGTGCGCTACCTCGGGATCCCGTACGCGGCGGCGCCCTTCGGCCCCCACCGGCTGCGAGCCCCGCGGCCGGCACCGGCGTGGACCGGCGTGCGCGCGGCCACCGCGATGGGCCCCACCGCACCCAAGGGCGCGTATCCCGCGGCCGTGCAGCATCTGCTGCCCGAGCTCGAGATCCCGGGCGAGGAATGCCTGAACCTCAACGTGTGGGCGCCCGCGGACGGCGCCGCGCTCCCGGTCCTGGTCTGGGTCCACGGCGGGGCGTTCGTCAACGGCTCGGGCTCGCTGCCCGAGTACGACGGCAGCGCCTTCGCCCGCGACGGCATTGTCTGCGTCACCCTCAACTACCGGCTCGGCGCCGAGGGCTTCCTGCACCTTCCCGACACCGAGGCCAATCGCGGCGTGCGCGACGTGATCGCCGCGCTGGCCTGGGTGCGCGACGAGATCGCGCGCTTCGGCGGCGATCCCGGGCGGGTGACGATCGCCGGTGAGTCGGCCGGCGCGATGCTGATCGCCACCCTGCTGGCCACGCCGGCCGCGGAGGGACTGTTCACGCGGGCGATCATGCACAGCGGCGCGGCCGCGGCCACGGCCTCCGCCGCCCAGGCCGAGCAGGTCACGGCCCGCCTGGCTGCGCTGGCCGGCCGTCCCGGGACGCGGGCCGCGCTGGCGCAGCTGAGCCCGGCGGAGCTCGTCACGCTCACGGGGCAGACGAGCGCGAGCGCGCTGGCCGGCGACGGGGATCCGCTGCGGGCCGCGCTGGCCCCGCGCCGGCGTCCGTTCTCCCCGGTGATCGACGGGGACCTCGTGCCCCGCTCGCCGCTGCAGGCCTCGCGCGAGGGGGCCGGTGCCGAGATCGAGGTGCTGCTGTGCACGACGCGCGACGAGGGGCAGCTGTTCCTCGCCCCCACCGGAGTGCTGCAGCGGATCGACGATGCGCTCCTGACCGACGCGGCCGAGCAGCTCTACGGCCTGAGCGCGGCGGGTCTGTCCGCGTACCGCGGCAACCGTCCTGCCGCCACGCCCGGCCGCATCCTGTCGGCGATCTGGGGCGATCACAGCTTCTGGATCCCCGCCCTGGCCCTGGCCGGCGCGCGAGTGCAGGCGCGGGCACCGACTTGGCTGGCCCGGTTCGATGCCGTCCGCGAGGCCGACAACGACGGCCTCGGTTCCTGCCACGCCTCCGACGTCCCGTTCGCGTTCGGCACCATCGATCTGCCGCAGCTCGCGCCGCGGATCGGGGCGCATCCCTCGCGCGCGGCCAGCGACGCGCTGCACGGCACCTGGGTCGCCTTCGCCGCCGGTCAGGACCCTGGCTGGGCGCCCTACGATTTCGAGCGCCGTCCGACGGCGCTGTTCACTGACACGATCACCGTCGTCGAGGACCCGGCGGCGGAGGAGCGACAGGCCTGGCCGGATGCGCTACAGCAGTGAGGTCTGGCGCCCGGCCCACACGGCGGGGGCCGGTCCGCCGTCGCGGTGGGCGGATTCCAGCTCGAGCAGAGCCTGCTTGCGCTGAAGGCCTCCGCCGTACCCGGTCAGGGACCCGTCGGCGCCGATCACGCGATGGCAGGGCACGATGATCGAGATCGGGTTGGCCCCGTTGGCCGCGCCGACCGCCCGCGGCGAGACCCATTCGCCGCGGACGTCCTCCAGGCGGCCGGCCAGCGCGCCGTAGCTGATCGTCTCGCCGTAGGGGATCTCGGTCAGCGCATCCCAGACCTGGCGCCGGAAGGCGCTGCCGCCCGGCGCGAGCGGCAGGTCGAACGTGGTCAGCTCGCCGCGGAAGTAGGCGTCGAGCTGGGCGATGGCGGCGGTGAACGGCGCCGGGTCAGGGTGCGTGGGCGCCGCGGGGCCGCGGCCCGGGAACCAGAGGCCGGTGAGGGCCGCGTCCTCGCCGGTGAGGGTGAGGGGCCCGACCGGGCTCGCATAGACGTAGGTGCTCATGGGCAATGAACGTTCGCAGGCCCGGCGGCGTGAGGCGGCGTGAGGTGGGGGTGATGCATTCTGCTCACGGGGGTCGGTGGTTAGATGCATCACCCCTTGGGGGCGCCGGCGTGACCGGGTTACCCCTTGGGGGCGCCGGCGTGACCGGGCTACCGCGAGCGGGCCAAGGTGCCGTAGCCCTCGAGGGCGACGGTGCCGCGCAGCACGCGCACGGCCACGCGATGCGTCCCGGGCCCAAGGCGCACGTGCAGCACGGTCCGGCGCACCGCCCGCCGCGCCGCGTGCAGGCGCACCGTGTGGGCACGCCCGTCGACGCTCACCCGCAGCACCCCGCCGCCCGGACCGCGCTCGCCGATCAGGGTCAGGTCCCGGCCGCGGTAGCGCAGGGCAAAGCCGGCCCCCCGTCGCGAGGTGACGATCGCGTGACCCAGCCAGGCTCCGCGCACCCGCCGGACCCGCCAGCCCCGGGAGTAGTGACCGCCGCTCGGCCGCACGCCGCTGGGGACGACGACCGTCCCGGTGGAGACGAACGGGCTGGACTGGCCGGCCTGGTTGCCGGCCGAGACGGCGAAGGCGTAGCTGTGCCCGGCCCGCCCGCGGAAGGTCAGCGACGTGCGCGCGGTGCCGGTCAGCAGGACGCGGGCGGGACCCGAGACGCCCCTGAGGTCCTCGTAGCGCACGGTGTATCCGCTCAGCGGGGTCCCGCCGGCGGTCGAGGCGGACCAGCGCACGGTCACCCGGGGGGAGCTCGTCACCGCCGAGAGCAGTGGGGGCACAGGCCGGACCGAGGCCGTCGGCGGCGCCGGTCCGCAGGGCCGGTTGTAGATGTCCGAGGTGAAGGCGGTCGCCCCCGGGCCGGCGGCGTAGCCGAGGTGCGAAAGGCCGAACAGATCCTCGACGCTGGCCAGCATCGAATAGTGGTTGTAGGGCGTCATCGTCACCGTGCCGGGAGCGATGCACGGGGAGAGCAGGACCGCGCCGGTGCGGCCGCCGCCGGGTCCGCCGATGCCGGGGCTCGGGCTCGAGGGCCCGGGGATCTCTCCGCAGCACGAGCTCGTATCGCTCGCCGAGGCCTCGTCGAAGAGGATCATGAGCAGGCCGTCCTGCCGGTAGGCCGGTGAGGCGGTGATCTTGGGAACCCACGTCTGCAGGAAGGCGTTGGCCGAGACCAGTCCGCCGGGCTGCCCGTTCTTGCACGGGGCGTCGTGGCCGTCGTGGCAGAGGTCGGGAGTGATGAAGGTGTAGTTCGGCGTCGTCGCCACCGAGGCGAGATCGCCGCTGAGCGGATCCAGTCCGACCACCCGGCTGTTGCACTCGGTGGTGTTGTCGATGATCTGATGGAAGTAGACGAACGGGTTGTGGCGGGTCGCGTACTCGTCGCTGGCCGTCGCGGTCTGGGTGTTGTCACTGGCCCCGATCGCGGGGTGGGCACAGACGCTGGCCTCGCGCGAGGGGTCGGCGCCCATGCTCTCGTTGTAGGAGCGCCAGGTGAACCCGGCCTGGTCGAGCTGCGAGGCGATGGTCGGCACCCCGGCCGGGTACACGCAGCCGGTGCCCTGCGCCTGGCCGCCGGAGCCGACCGTCCCCGGGAGCAGGTCGGTGAACATCTGACAGTCGGCCTGGCTCTGCGGGTTGGGGGCCTGACCGCTGATCATCGCGATGTAGTTGTCGTTGGAGTTGTGTCCGGTCCCGTAGTAGTTGGGGACGAAGGCGCCCTGCGCGCGTAGCGGGCCGGCCAGGTACGGAGCGGGCGAGCCGGGCCCGAAGGTCGTGGCCGCCGACTCGTTCTCGAGCACGATGATGAAC
The DNA here is from genome assembly GCA_035713465.1 of Solirubrobacteraceae bacterium. Taxonomy (GTDB): domain Bacteria; phylum Actinomycetota; class Thermoleophilia; order Solirubrobacterales; family Solirubrobacteraceae; genus Palsa-465. Next base: position 16,883 of record DASSZP010000014.1, read on the forward strand.
ACGTGGTGGATCGCCGAACCGCCCCCCGGCGCGGCCGCCGAGGCCGCCGCGGGGATCAGCGCGACGAGCGCCCCGAGCAGGGCGAGAAACGGGCCGAGGCGTCTCATCGCACGGGATCATAGGGTCGGTCCGCCTTCGGGTGCGAAGGAGATGTGAACCCGCCCCACCTCCAAAGGCCACCTGCGGGCGGCTAACCTCGCCTGCCCCATGGCCCGTCGCACCGATATCCGCAATCTGGCGATCATCGCCCACGTCGATCACGGCAAGACGACGCTCGTCGACGCGCTGCTGTGGCAGTCCGGCGCCTTCCGCGAGAACCAGGACGTCAACGAGCGCGTGCTCGATTCGACCGACCTCGAGCGCGAGAAGGGGATCACGATCCTGGCCAAGAACACGGCCGTCCGCTACGGGGACATCAAGCTCAACATCATCGACACCCCCGGCCACGCGGACTTCGGGGGCGAGGTGGAGCGCGGGCTGACGATGGTCGACGGCGTGCTGCTGCTCGTCGACGCCTCCGAGGGCCCGCTGCCCCAGACCCGGTTCGTGCTGCGCAAGGCGCTGGAGCAGCGCCTGCCGGTGATCCTGGTCATCAACAAGATCGACCGCCCCGACGCGCGCATTGATCAGGTCGTCGACGAGGTCTACGAGCTGTTCATCGACCTCGGCGCCGACGAGGCCCAGATCGAGTTCCCGATCGTCTACACCAACGCCAAGGCGGGCCAGGCCACGCTCGACGTCGAGCAGCCGGGCACGGATCTCAAGCCGCTGCTCGACCTGCTCGTCGAGCACGTGCCGGCGCCCGAGTACGACCCCGATCACCCGCTGCAGGCCCACGTCACCAACCTCGACGCCTCCCCCTACGTGGGGCGGATCGCCATCTGCCGGGTGCGCAACGGGACGATCCGGCGCGGTGAGACCGTGGCCTGGTGCCGCTCGGACGGAACGACCGAGCGGGTGCGGATCACCGAGCTGTACGTGACCGAGGCCCTGGACCGCGTCGACGCCGCGCAGGCGTCGGCCGGCGACATCATCTCGGTGGCCGGGATCGCCGAGATCACCATCGGCGACACTCTGGCCGACGCCGAGGATCCGCGGCCGCTGCCCGTGATCACCGTCGACGAGCCGTCGCTGTCGGTGACGATCGGGATCAACAGCTCCCCACTGGCCGGGCAGGACGGCCAGTACCTGACCGCCTCCCAGGTCAAGGCGCGCCTGGAGCGCGAGCTGGTCGGCAACGTCTCGCTGCGGATCACCGAGACCGAGCGGCCCGATGTCTGGGAGGTGCAGGGACGCGGCGAGCTCGCGCTGGCCATCCTCGTCGAGCTGATGCGCCGTGAAGGGTTCGAGCTGACCGTGGGCAAGCCGCAGGTCGTCACGCGGGAGATCAACGGCAAGCGCCATGAGCCGGTCGAGCGGATGAGCGTCGACGCGCCCGAGGAGTACATCGGGGTGATCACCCAGCTGCTGGCGCTGCGCAAGGGCCGGATGGAGCAGATGGTCAACCACGGGACCGGCTGGGTGCGGATGGAGTACCTGGTCCCCGCCCGCGGCCTGATCGGCTTCCGCACCGAGTTCCTCACCGAGACCCGCGGCACGGGTCTCGTGCACCACGTGTTCGACCGCTGGGAGCCGTGGCACGGTGAGCTGCGCACGCGCCCGACCGGATCGCTGGTCGCCGACCGCCAGGGCACCGTGGCCGCCTTCGCGCTGTTCAGCCTGCAGGAGCGCGGCACCCTGTTCGTCGAGCCCGGCGACGCGGTCTACGAGGGCATGATCGTCGGCGAGAACGCCCGCGCCGAGGACCTCGACGTCAACGCGGTCAAGGAGAAGCACCTGACCAACATGCGCAAGTCGACCTCCGACGAGCTCGTCCGGCTCGTGCCCAAGCGCGAGCTGTCGCTCGATCAGGCCCTGGAGTTCCTGCGCGAGGACGAGTGCGTCGAGGTCACGCCCCACAACGTGCGACTGCGCAAGGTCCACCTCGAGCAGACCGCCCGCGTCCGGGCCGCCCGGGCGGCCCGCAGCGCCACCACCGTCTGAGCCCGGCCTCAGGCCGCAGCGACCGGCGCGGCCAGCGCGGCGGTCATCTGTGACCACACCTCGCGGGCCATGCCCATGCCGATGTGGCTGGTCTGCACCTCGATCTGCTTGGCGGCCGGGTCCAGGCACGCCGACCAGCGCACGATCTCGTCGGTCCGCGAGTAGAAGGAGAGAAAGCGCACGGCGCCGGGGAAGGGCGCCGCGACCGCCTCCCGGCTGCGCTCGCAGCAGTCCCCGCGCAGGCAGCTGACCCCGAACATGTTGGGCACCCCGACCGTGCCCAGCGCCCCGACGGTGATCAGCGAGGGCCAGATCCGCGCCTTGACGGCGAGCTGGTCGCGTAGCGGCGAGCCGAGGGTGACCAGGGTCTCGACGAGATCGGGCCGCAGCACGGCGAGCGCGCGGCCGATCACCCCGCCCCGGCTCTGGCCGATGAGCAGGGAGCGGCGGCCCAGGCGGTCGACGGTCTGCTCGAGGCGGTTCTCCAGGCTCTCGATGGTCTCCTCCATGCACCCCGTGTTGCGGTTGATGCCGCTGCGCGCGAGCGTGTAGCCGCCGCCGCGCAGCCACAGCGCCATCCGCGTCAGGCTCGTGTCCCCGGCCATGAAGCCGGGCACGAGCATCACCGGCTGCCCGTCGCCGTCGGGCGCGTCCGGCCAGTGGCGCGGATCACGCGTCGACATCCATTCGGTGAGGACCCGTGGCGGGGGTGGCGCCAGCGGCAGGGTGATGCGCGGAATCGGGATCGCGTCCATGCGGCTGGCGCCCACCTTACCGGTCGGCGCCCCGGAGCTGGGCGGGATGACCCCCGGCCCGGGGCCCGCGCCACGGCCGGGCGGGCACGGCGGATTGCACCGGCACCCGGGCCGCGGACCGCAGCCCACGGCGCTCGGAGGCCAGCGCGGGCACGCTTCCGAGCCCTTCCCGCAGCCCGCGCAGGTGGGCCCGCAGGCGCCCGGTGCGAGCGGCGTGGCGCAGCCACGCGAGCTGGCGGTAGACCACCGGCCCGGCCCAGCTCAGCGGGTAGAAGCGCGTAACGAGGATCACCGTGTTGCGGGCGATGAGGCGGTGATGGGCCCCGGAGAGCTGGTGTGAGGAGCCCTCGCCGGCGTGCAGCGCGACGGCCGGCTCGTAGCGGCAGCCCCAGCCGGCCAGGCGCAGGCGCAGGGCGAGATCGACGTCCTCCAGGTAGGCGAAGTAGCGCTCCTCGAAGCCACCGAGGGCGAGCACGGCCTCGCGCCGATACAGCGCCGCCCCCGCGCACGCCCCGAACACCTCGCCCGGCTCATCCCAGCGCCCGTCGTCGCGCCCGAAGCGCCCGCGCTGCTCACAGGCTCCGTCGCGGCGCAGGACGTCGCCGGCGTCGTACACCTCCCCCGGATCGGCGAGCGAGAGCATCTTGCAGGCCACCGAGGCACAGCCGGGGTGGGCGTCGAGCACCGCCGCCATCCGGGCCAGCCAGTCCGGGGCCAGCTCGACATCGGTGTTGATCAGGGCCACCGCGCCGGTCCGCGCCGCGCGCAGCCCCTGGTTGGCGGCGTGGGCAAAGCCGGTGTTGCGGTCCAGGGCGATCACCCGGACCTCGGGGTGCTCGGCGGCGAGGTACTCGACCGAGCCGTCGCGCGAGCCGTTGTCGACCACGATCACCTCGGCCGGAGCCAGCTGCTGGGCGGCGAGCGAGGCCAGGCAGCCGGGCAGCCAGCGGCGGCCGTTCCAGTTGGGGATCACCACGGCGGGCCCGGGCATGCCCGGCCACGTTAGTGATCATCGCCCGCCCCCAGCGCCCGCGCACCCCTTGGCCGCACCATGCAGGGATAAACTCCCGCTTTAGATGCTCGACGGCGGCTCGCGCACCCCCGTGCCCGCGCGCGGCGGGCGGGGAGGGCGCGTCCGCCTCCGCCGCCTCGCCGCCCGGCCTGAGCGCCGGAGCGGGCGGGCCGGCTTCCGCGTCCCACCGCACGCCGGCCAGCGCGGCGCCGACGGCGCCGGGGGCACACCGCCTGCGCTGCTGCAGGCCGCGCTGTTCGCGCTCGCCGTGGCCCTGGCCGGGTTCACGATCCTTGAGGGCATCGCCCCCCACGACGAGGGCCTGATGCTCCAGGCCGGAGCTCGGATCGCCTCCGGCCAGTGGCCGTACCAGGACTTCTGGATGAACTACCCGCCGGGACAGCCCCTCGTGCTCGCCCTGCTGCAGCGGGCCTTCGGCCCCTCGCTGCTGAGCTGGCGGATCCTGCTGTTGGCCGTGGACGGGTTGGTCTCGGTGCTGGCCTGGCGGCTGGCCCGCCGCCGCGCCGGCGAGATCTGGGCCCTGGCCGCGTGGCTGGCCGTGGCCGGAGCGATGGCCTATCCCGCCCTGCCCGGACCCAACCCGCTCGCGCTCGCATTCGGGCTCGGCGCCCTGCTGGCCGCACGCGAGCGTCCCGCGCTGGGCGGCGTCCTGGCCGGGCTGGCGTGCCTGCTGCGCATCGAGTTCGGCCTGGCGACGATCATCGCCGTCGCCCTGACCGCGCCCCCGGGGCGGCGGCTGCGCTCCGCGGCGTGGGGGACCGGCGTGGCCATCCTTGCCTTCGCCCCGTTCGTGGCCGTCGCCCCCCACGCCCTGTGGGCGGACACGTTCGGCTTCTACGGGATCCAGTCGCTGCAGCGGCTGCCGTTCCCGCTGAGCTTCTCCGGGCCCCTGCGCCCGAGCAAGCTGATCGAGTTCTACATCCCGCTCATCCTCGTGGCCGGGGTCGCGGTATGGGCGGCGGCGATGGCGACCACGATCCGTTCCGAGCCTCCCAACGCCGCGGTCTCGCTGCGCGGCGGGCTGGCCGCGCGCACGCGGCTGCGCGGTCCCGGCCGGGAGGCGTGGTCGCTGGTGCCGCTGGCGGTGATCGGGCTGGGCTACCTGCTCGGGCGCACGGACGAGTTCCATCTCGTTCCCCTGGCCGTCGTGCTGCCGGTGATGCTCGCCTGGGCCGGGGCGGCCGCGCGGGGCCGCCCCGTTCAGATCGCCGTCGCCGTGGCGCTCGGGCTGATCTGCGTGCACGGGCTTGAGCGCCGCGCCGGGCAGGCGCTGCACCCCCCGGCGGGGGCCGCCGTCCCGGGGCCCGCGGGGGACGGGGTGAGCACCGATCCGGCCGACGCCGCTGCCCTCAGAGCCCTGCGGGCCGAGCTGGGCCGCCTGACCCGGCCCGGGGAGCCGATCTTCGTCGCCAACCCCCGCTTCGATGTCGTCACCGCCGGGGACCCGCTGCTCTACGTGATCACCGGGCACCCCAACCCCACGCGCTATGACGTGATGCAGCCCGGGGTGGTCACCACCGCCCCCGTCCAGCGCGAGATCATCCGCGAGCTGGCGGGCACGCGGGTGGTCATCCGCTGGCTCGACCCCCGGGCCACGCTGCGCCAGGCCGACGGCGCGGCGCACTCCAGCGGCGTGCACCTGCTCGACCGCTGGCTGGCCGCGCACTTCCGGCCCGTCGCCCGCTACGGGGTCTACGGCGTGCTCGTGCGCGACCGGAGCCCCAGGGGATGAGCGAGCGGGCGGCGCGATGAGCGAGCCGGCGGCGCGATGAGCGAGCGGCTTCCCTTCCCGCGGGCCGAGCTGCGCCGACGCACCCTGCGCGGCACGGTGATCACGGCCGGCTTTCTCGTCTTCATCGATGCGCTCGTGCTCGTGCAGGGCCTGGTCGTCACGCGCCTGCTCGGTCCGCGGCAGATCGGCCTCTACGGGGTCGTCTCGACCACGGTGATCTCGCTGATCGCGCTCAAGCGCGTCGGCATCGACGAGGCCTTCGTCCAGCAGGATGAGGCCGACCAAGCGCGGGAGTTCCAGCTCGCCTTCACGCTCGAGCTCGCGCTCTCGATCGGCATGACCCTGGTCATCCTCGCCCTCTCCCCCGTGGTCGCCGCCGTCTACCACGATCAGCGCCTGCTCGCCCTGATGGCCAGCCTGGCCTACCTGCCGCTGGCCTTCGCCCTGCAGTCACCGCTGTGGGTGTTCTTCCGGCGGATGGACTACCGGCGCCAGCGCTCGCTGCAGGCCCTGCAGCCGCTGGTCGGCTTCGTGGTCACCATCCCCCTGGCCGCGGCCACCGACCTGGGGGTGTGGAGCCTGGTCATCGGCCAGGTGGCCGGCTACGTGGTCGCGGTCCTGGCGGCGATCACCGTGTCCCCGTATCCGCTCGGGCTGCGCTTCGAGCGGGCCGCGGCCGCGCGCTACCTGCGCTTCTCGGCTCCGATCCTGATCACCGTCGTGGCCGGGATGGTCATCGCCCAGGGCCCCGTGCTGGCCTTCAAGCTCTCCGACGGACTGGCCGCGGCCGGCTTCATCACGCTGGCCATCACGCTGACGCGCTACATCGACCGGGCCGACCAGATCATCACCGCGACGATGTACCCGGCGATCTGCGCGATCCAGAACCAGCGCGCCGCGCTGGAGGAGCTCTACGAGAAGTCCAACCGCGCGACGATGGTCTGGGTCGCTCCCTACGCCGCGGGCCTGGTGCTGTTCAGCCCCGACCTGGTCGCCTTCGTGCTCGGACCGAGCTGGCGGCCCGCGGTCGTGCTGCTCCAGGGCCTGGCCGTCAGCGGGGTGATCACGCAGCTGGGCTTTAACTGGTTCTCCTTCTACCGCGCGCACGGCGACACGCGGCCGCCCGCCGTGGAGGCGGTGGTCACCGCGGTCGCCTTCGCGGCGCTGATCCCGGCGGGACTGGCCCTGGACAGCTTTCACGGCTTCGTCTTCGCCCGGATCGCCGTGGCGCTGGTCGGCCTGGCCGTGCGCGGCGTCTACACGCGGCGGATGCTGCCCGGGGTCCGCTACCGCCATCTCATCGCCCCGGTGCTGCTGCCCGTCGGGCTGGCCTGCGCCGGGACCGTGGCCCTGCGGGCGATCCTGTGGGGTGGCCGGCGCCCGCTCGGGCAGGCGGTGGCCGAGCTGGCCGTGTTCGGGGCCGTCTACGCGCTGGCCGCGTGGCGGCGCGAGCGCCCGCTGCTGGCCGAACTGCTCAGCGCGGTGCGCGAGAGCCGGGCCCAGCCGGGCGTTCCCGGGCCGGCCGCCCCGGGAACCGCCGAGGCGGCCACCGAGCCGCTCACCGGGGCGATCTAGCCGTCCTCGAGCCCGTGCTCGTGTCCCGTGCGGGCCGGCGCCGGCGCGCCGTCGGCACGGGCGACGAGCCCGATCGAGACGCCGGCGGGCAGCTGCCCGCCGCGCTCGATCAGCCGGGCCTCGGCCCGCATCGGGCGCTCGAGCACGGCGTTGAGCAGCGGCGGGGTGAGCTTGAGGTCGGGCCGCTCGGCCGGGTCGGGATTGCGGCGGCCGATCACCCGTACGGCGGCGATCGGCGGCAGCAGCACCGAGTTGAAGTAGGTCGAGACGACGGTTCGCCAGCCGGTCGCCGCGAGCCGCTCGCGCAGCAGCGGCAGCGTGTAGCGGCGGAAGTGGTGATGGGCGGTGTCGTGCTGGCTCCACAGCCACTGGTAGGCGGGCACGGTGACCAGCAGCCGCGCGCCCGGTGCGGCCACGCGGCGCAGCTCGCGCATCGCGGCCAGGTCATCGTCCAGATGCTCGAGCACGTCGGTGGCCAGAATCAGGTCAAACGCGCCGTCGGGGAACTCCAGCGCCTCCAGCCGGCCCTGGGTGGCGCCCTGAAGCCCGCGCTGGCGGCAGAACGCGATCGCGTCGGCGGAGAAGTCGACGCCGGTCGCGCTGCCCAGGCGGCCGTACTCGATCAGGTTGTGACCGGTCCCGCAGCCCGCATCGAGCATCCGCACGCCCTGAGGGGTCTGCGCGCGGCGCAGCAGCGCCCAGATGACGGCGCGGCGCCCGGAGAACCACCAGTGGGTGCCCTCCAGCTCGAACTGCTCGCGGTACGCCTGCTGTTCCAAGCGGGCGATTGAAGCAGACCCTCCCGGCCGGCCCGCTCCGTCCGGCGGCCCGACCACTTACCCTGCGCAGGATGCAAGAGGCGCCCGTGCTGCTGTCCGTCGTCGTGCCCGTCTACGACGAGGAGGCCAACCTGCCCGAGCTGCACCGGCGGGTCAAGGCGGCGGTGGGAGGCCTCGGGGGCCGCTGCGAGATCGTCTACGTGGACGACGGATCCGGCGACGGCTCGGCCGCGCTGGTCCGCAGCTGGATCGACGACCCGGCCGTCGACGTCGTGCTCGTGCGTCTGTCGCGCAACTTCGGCATGGAGATCGCGATGTCGGCCGGGATCGATCAGGCTCGGGGTGACTGGGTCGCTCTGATGCACGCCGACCTGCAGGACCCGCCCGAGCTGCTGCCGGAGCTGATGGCCGCGGTCACCGGCGGCGCCGATGTCGCCTACGCGCGCCGGATCGGCCGCGATGAGAGCGCGCTGAAGCGCTTTCTCGCCACCGCCTTCTACGGGCTGATGGCCCGCTTTGCCCGCGTCCCCTACCAGGGCCAGGCCGGTGACTTCCGGGTCATGTCGCGCCGCGTGGTCGAGGCGATCAAGCGGATGCCCGAGCGCCGGCGCTTTCTGCGCGGCCTCGTGGCCTGGGTCGGCTTCGAGCAGGTGCCGGTCGAGTATCGCCGCGCCGGGCGCCACGCCGGGCGCGGCGCCTCCTACCCGCAGCTGCTGGGGCTGGCCATGGAGGCACTGACCGCGTTCTCCGACGTGCCGCTGCAGCTGGCCACCCTGTTCGGGCTGCTGACCGCGCAGCTGGCCGCCCTGGCCGCCGTCGTCGTGCTCGTGCTCACCGTGCTGGGCACCGTGCATCCGGGCGTCTGGGTGTGGGTGCTGACCGCCGTCCTGTTCCTGTCCGGCGTGCAGCTGACCACGGTCGGCATCCTCGGCCGCTACCTGGCCCGGGTCCACGCCGAGGTGCTGGCCCGCCCCCTGTACCTGCTGGACTGCGTCCTGCGCCCGCCGGGGCAGGCACCGGCGCCGTCCGGCGGCGAGCCCGCAAACGAGACGCCCGCCTCCACGGGCGCGCGGTGACCGCGACCGCGGCGGTGCCCGAGGCCGCGCCGGCCCCGGTACGGGTGCAGACCGGGCCGACCTGGTGGCCGCTGGCCGTCTACACCGTCCTCTCGCTGCTGCTGTTCGGCATTCCCGTCCTGGGCCACTTCGCCACCCACGCGGTGGCGTCGGACGCGATCGACTCCAGCCAGTTCATGTGGTTTCTGGCCTGGTGGCCGCACGCGATCCTGCACGGCCTCAACCCGTTCGTCACGCACGCGATGTTCGTGCCCGAGGGCTTTAACCTGACCTGGTCGACGGCGATGCCCGGGCCGGCCCTGCTGCTCTCGCCGGTGACCGAGCTGTTCAGCGCGTCGGTGACCTACAACGTCATCCAGCTCGCCTCGCCGGCCCTCGGCGCCTGGACGATGTACCTGCTCGCCCGTGAGCTGACCGGCCGCACCGCTTCATCGCTGGTCGCCGGATACGTGTTCGGCTTCTCGCCCTACATGCTCGTCCACCTCACCGGCGGGCCCTACCTGGCCCTCGTCGCGCTGCTGCCGGTGATCATCCGGCTCATCGTGCGCCGTGTGCACGGGAGGATCTCGCCCCGGCGCTTCGTCGGACTCACCGCGCTGTGCCTGATCGCGCAGTTCTCGATCTCCAGCGAGGTGCTGGCCACCGCGTCGATCTTCGGCGCGGTCGCCTACCTGGCCGCCTGGCTGCTGATGCCGGAGTACCGCCGGGTGCTCGTGCACACGGCGCTGCTGCTGGCCGGCGCCTACGCGATCACGGTCGTCGTGATCAGCCCGTACCTGTACTTCTTCTTCTTCGGGCATCAGTACCCGCCGGGGGCCGTCTTCTTTCCCGCCGATGTCGTGTCGTTCGGGCTGCCCCCGTCACTGGTCGCGCTGGGCCGGCATTCGCCGCCGTTCGGCGGCTCCAACAACGAGTCCTACCTCGGTCTGCCGCTGATCGCACTGATCCTGACCTGGATCTGGACCGAGCGGCGTCAACGACGCACATGGACGATCGTCGTGCCGATGGTCGCCGCCGGGCTGTGCTCACTGGGCGGCTACCTGATGGTCCGCGGGCACTTCACATCGATCCCCGGCGTCTGGAAATGGCTGGCGCACCTGCCGATCCTCAAGTACGCGATCCCGGTGCGGCTGTCGCTGTTCGTGATCATCCCCGCGGCGATCATCGTCGCGCTGTTCCTGGCCGCGGCACGCAGCGGGCCCGAGCGCCGGCGCAGCGCCCGCTGGCGCTGGGGCCTGGCCGCGCTGGCCATCGCGTTCATCGTCCCCGACGTCGGTTCGGGCAACTGGAACACAGTGGTGCGCGATCCGGCGTTCTTCTCCAGCGGCGAGTACCGGCACTATCTGCGCGCCTCCGACAACGTGCTCACCGTGCCCAGCTGGGGTCCCAACGAGCGCTGGCAGGCCGACACCGGCTTTGCCTTCCACCTCGCCGACGGCTACGCCGGCAACCCGTTCCCGCCCGCCTACTCGCGCTATGCGACCTGGACGACGCTGCTCACCGGCCACCTGACGCCGGACTACGCCGCGCAGCTGCGCCGCTTCGTGCACGACAAGGGCGTGACCGCGATCGTCGTCGACGCGACCGACCCGGGACCGTGGCCGAAGCTGTTCGCCGTGCTCGGGGTCCGGCCGGTGCTGATCGGCGGCGTCTACTACTACCGGCTGCGCGGCTGAGCTCGCCGCAGCCGGCCGCACCTAGACTGTCGCCGATGCCGCCGCCCTCGCTGTCGGTGATCATCCCGGCCTATAACGAGGCCGAGGAGATCCCCACGATCGTGCCCGCCGTGCTGGACGTGCTGCGCGCCCGCCCCGGCGAGTGGGAGCTGATCGTCGTCGACAACGCCAGCGAGGACGACACGGCGGCGCGCATGGCTCCGTTCCTGCAGGCCGACCCCCGGGTGCGGCTGATCCGCAACGAGCGCAACCGCGGCAAGGGCTACTCGGTCCGCCGGGGCATGCTCGCCGCGACCGGTGACCTGCGGCTGATGTGCGACGCGGACTGCACCAAGTCACTGGTCTCGCTGCCCGCGCTGGAGGCCCTGACCGCGCAGGCCGAGATCGTGGCCGGCGCCCGCAATGCCGAGAGCTCGCAGGTCGAGCGCTACCAGCCGCTGCAACGCCGGGCGGCCAGCCTGGCCTTCATCTTCCTGTGCCGGCGGATCATGGGCGAGCCGCTGCGCGACGTGTTCTGCGGCTTTAAGCTGTTCACCGCCGCGGCCGCACGGGACGTGTTCTCCCGCGCCCGGATCGACGGCTGGGCGTTTGACGCCGAGGCCCTGGCCCTGGCCCGTGCGCTCGGCTACCGGGTCGTCCCCTGCGGGATCGTGTGGACGCACCGTCCCGGCTCGCGGCTGTCGATCCCGCGGATCATGATCCCGGTGCTGCGGGAGCTGATCGCCACCCGGGCCAGGCTCAAGAGCGCCGTCGCCCAGCCCGGACGCGCCCAGGTCGAGGAGCTCGCCTCGGCCCCCGGCCCCCGTCGCTGACCCCGCGGCGGGGGAACGACCGCCACAGGGCGACGGCGAGCAGCCCGAACGCGGCCACGGCCACGTAGTGGGCATCGAGGTGGGCCATCGCGTAGCCGAACTGGTTTCCGCCCGGGGCGCGGCCCGGATCGGCCAGGTACAGGGCCGGCACCAGCAGCCCGAGCAGTCCCGCCGCGGCCAGGGTGAGCACCCGGGCGTCCAGGCCCAGCCAGAGGATCGCCGCCAGCGCGGGCCAGCTGACCAGGCCCGGCCGCAACCCGAACACGAAAGCGAAGGCCAGCGCGGGCACGAGTGCCGCGGCCAGCGCGCGGCCGGGGGCAATCCGGCGTGGCGTCTGCGGCGCGAGCTCGCCGATCGGCGCGGTGGCCGGCCCGCCGTCGCGGCGGCGCCGGCGCCAGGCGAGCAGCAGCACGATCACGCAGCCCAGGCAGGCCAGGGCCGAGAGCGCGTACCCGAGCGTGGCCAGCCGCTCGGGCCCGTAGGTGAAGGCGACCTTGCGGCAGCCGGGCCCGACCCGCCAGCCGTTGGCGTAGCCGTCGATCGGGACCGGCGCGCCCAGCGAGTGTCCGTTGCAGGTCGCCTGCCAGCCCCGGTTGTAGCCCTCGCCGAGCACCAGCCACGACGGGCCGCGGATCTGCACCCGAACGCCGTGGTAGGCGCCGTGGGCGACCGTGCCGGGCGAGAGCACGCGGCCGGTCGGCGGCGGGACCGCGCCGCCCACCGTGTCCGCCCCGCCCGCGGTGCTCGCGCCGCCCGCGGTGGCCGCGCCAGCCACGGTGCTCGCGCCGGTGGGGGCGCCCGGCGGCGGCGAACGCAGGGCCAGCGCGTCGACGGCCAGCGGGCCCGGGGCGACGCTCAGCAGCGTCGGTCCCGCCGCCAGCGCGAAGGGCGCGCCGCAGGACACGGCGGGCAGCGGCGTGCCCGCGTCCAGGGCGGCGAGCGTCCCGGTCACGCGCAGGGCGACGTGGACCCCGGCGACCGTGAAGGCCGCGGCCCCGCAGGCGCCGCTCAGCCGCCCGGCGTGGCGGACACGCAGCCGCGCCGAGCGGCCGAGACCGGTCAGCTCGCCGATCCCCACCGCGCTGCGCTGGGCCGAACTGGAGCCGGTGACGGCGGCGGCCGAGTCGATCGTCACCCGCAGGCGCGCAAGCCGGACCGCGCGGGGCAGGGTGACCGCGCCGCCGGCTGCGACGGTGAGCGGGCCGGCCGCGCCGCCGGGCCAGCTCACGGTGATCGAGGTGGGGCGGCGGACCGGCACGCGGGCCCACGCCAGCCGCAGCACCCGCACCCGGACCGGCGCCGGCAGCGCGACGGCCAGCCACGGTCGCGACACCGGCGACCAGTCGGCCACCCATGCCGTCGCCGGGTCGCCGTCGAGGGCCATCGCCGCCCGCAGGCCGGGCCGGCCCTGGAAGCGATCCGAACTCGTGACCCGTGCCGCCCCCCGCGTGCCGGCCAGCCGGTCGAGCGCCGCATCGTCCGCGGTGGCCAGCGGGGTCACCCAGGCCCGGGCGCGGAAGCGACGCGCCACGGGCACGTCGAAGCGACGGTGCATCACCGTCTCCGCGTCGGCCATCACGGGCGGGGAGGCGGGCCCGGGCAGCGGAGCGCTGCGCGCCTCGGGGTCGCGCGCGAAGGGATCGTCCCCGGTCTGGCGCGAGAACAGGTAGGTCAGCCCGGCCCGGGCCACGGCGGCCGAGCCCGCGACGGCGCTGGTCGCGTCGATCGGGAGCCGCAACGACTCGGTGGCGTGGACGCCGGGGATGCGCAGCTCGGCGATGCCGCCCGCGCCCGGGCCGCCCCCGGGCGCCGGGGTGACCGCGCCGGGGGCCAGGCGCAGGGCCGTGGCCGCGGGCAGGCCGAGCACGAGGTGGTTCCAGCCGGGGTGCAGCGCGAAGCTGCGCCCGGCGATGCCGACCGAGCGCAGGGTGCCGTACTGCGCCGGCGCCGGGAGAACGTCGACCGCGCCCACCTCCCGGGGTGTGGTGAAGTCCACCTGCAGCCACCGCTGATCGGGGGTGAGGCTCGGGTCGGCCAGCCAGGCCGTCGCCGGGTTCCCGTCCAGGGCGGCGAACGGTGCGTGCGCGGGGAACTGGCGGGCCAGGGGCGAGAACGGGGCCTGGACGTCGCGCACACCGCTGTAGGCCGCGACGGTCTCGTCCGGGGCAGCGGGCGCGGTGGCCGCGCCCGGGACCACGAAGGGATCGAGGATCAGCCCGTCGGCGCTGACGTTCTCATCGGGGGTGAGCACCCATCCGGTGTTGGCGTCCAGTGATCCGGGCGTGTAGGCCTGGCGGCGGTTGGTGTCGGTGACGACGAGATCCCCGCCGGCGGCCAGCGCGCGGCGCAGCTGGGCCGGCGAGAGGTCGGCGGCGTAGCGCAGGCTGCGCCCGGCGGGCAGCGCCCCGAAGGCGGCCAGCCCGGCCAGCCCGGCCGCCGATCCGTCGACGATCAGCGGCCGCGCGACCGGCTCGACGCGGACGAGCCCCCGGGCCGAGGGCAGGTCGTAGCGGCGGACCTCGGGCAGGCTGACCGCGGGCCCGAGTCCACCGCCGGTAAAGCGCCTCACCGGTCCGTAGCGGCGGGCGGGTCGCGCGAAGCCGGGCTGGGCGCCGAGCACCGCGGCGGCGTCGGCGGGGTTGGGGGCGTCGGAGCGAGCGGGATCGTCGTCGGTCCCGGTGACCACCGCCCGCGCGCCGATCAGTGACAGCAGCGGCGGCAACTGGCCGGGCAGCAGCCGCTGCTGGTGCACGAGGCCGTCCACGGTCCAGAGCAGATCGGTGGCGCGCAGATCGGCGTAGGGCACCTGGACGCGCTCGGCCACGGGGCGGCGCGTCAGCGTGGGCAGGATCGGGTCCACGGTGCCGCCCCAGGTGTAGAAGGAGAACAGCTCCCCGGGCAGCACCACCGCGCGCGCGTTGACCGGCAGCTCACGATCAAGGCCCGCGCCGGCGGCTCTCCACGCGGCCGGGATCGCGTGGTAGGAGACCTGCGGGTCCTGGGCCCGGCCGCTGGTCAGCGGCCACGCCGCGAGCGCGAGCACGACCGCGGCCGCCCCGACCAGCCCGGCGCGCCAGGCCCCGGGCCGGCGGCGCGCAGCCAGCGCCGGCCACAGCATCGCCGTCGCCGACCCGGCCAGGCAGGCCAAGGCGACGGCCAGCAGCGGTGCCGCCTTGTAGGACGCACGCAGGAACTGGACGGCGGCGACGTGGCGATAGGTGAAGTTCAGCCCATGGCGCAGGGGGGTGCCCTCGGGAAAGCCCGCCCCCATCACGAGCAGCGCGACCAGGGCCAGCGCGAGGAAGAACGGGCCGTAGGCCCAGCGCCGGGTGAGCGTGAACCCGGCCAGGGCCAGCGCCGGCAGCAGCAGCGAGCCGACGACGACCGGCGCGGAGAACAGCAGCGTGGTCGAATCGGCGAAGTACGGGATCGCGTGGCCGCTGAAGCCGACGCCGACGTAGGAGAGCCAGAAGCTCATCAGCCGCAGGCTCTCGGTCAGGCTCGTCGTCCCCCACACGGTGCCCGGCTGCTCGGTGAAGTGCAGGAAGTTGATCCCGTAGGCGGACTGCACATAGGCCGGGATGACCCACCACAGCGAGGCCAGCGCGGTCAGCGGCACGGCGCGCAGCAGAAAACGGCCGACCGCGGCCCCGTCGACCGCGCCCTGCGCCCATTCGTAGAGCAGCAGCAGCGCCGGCCCGACCAGCATCCACGCCGTGACCGCCCCGTTGATGCCCCCGCCCGACGCGGTGACCAGCAGCGCCGCGGCGGCCGGCCACCGCCAGCGCCGGGGCTCGCGCAGGCCGTGGTGGACGGCGAGCATCAGCCACGGCAGCGCCGCGTAGGCGAGAAACGTCACCGTGGTGCGATTGGCGTAGGTGACCACGAACGGGTTGAGCACGATCACCGCGCCGGCCACCAGCTCGCCCGGGAGCGAGGCCCGTCCCAGCAGCGTGGTCAGCAGCCGGGCCACGCCCCACGCGGCCAGCCACAGCAGCAGGCCGAGCCACAGCCGCTGCACGACCCAGTCGGGCAGGCCGATCAGGTGCCCAAGGGCATAGAACGGGCCCATCGGGAACAGGTAGCCGGCCTGCTGACCGCTGCGGACGTCGCCCAGCGCGCCGGTCGAGCTCCACATCGAGGCGACCTCGCCGAGAAAGCGGCCCGGATCGACGTGGAGGTTGATCTTCGTATCGGCCGTGGCCAGCCCCGGCCGCTGGACGAAGGCCAGCGCGAAGGCGAGCACGGCCAGAGCCGCCCCGGCGGGCACGGCTCGGCGGGGACCGGTGGCCCCGTGCGCAGGTCCCGCGACGCGGCCACTGAACATCGGTGGGGAAGCGTACCGGCGCGGCGCGGCGGCGCCCCCGTGGCCGCTACGCGCGGCCACGGTGCGACCCCTTAGGGTTAACGCGTGGACGCAGCTGGTGTGTGGGTGACCGTGCCGACCTTCAACGAGGCCGGCAACGTGGAGAGGATCGTGCGCGACGCGCTGGTCGTCCTTCAGCGCTGCGCGCCCGGCGATCACCGCATCCTGATCGTCGACGACGACTCGCCCGACGGGACCGGCGCGCTCGCCGACGCGCTCGCCGCCGAGCTGCCCGCGGTCGAGGTGCTGCACCGCCGGGGCAAGCAGGGCCTGGGCCGGGCCTACCTGGCCGGCTTTGAGCGGGCTCTGGCCGGGGGCGCCCAACGGGTGGTCGTGATGGACGCCGACTACTCCCACGATCCCGCCTATCTGCCCAGCATCCTCGACGCCGCGCAGTCCAGTGATCTCGTGCTCGGCTCGCGCTACGTGCGCGGGGGCTCGGTCGTGCACTGGCCGCCACTGCGGCGACTGCTCAGCCGTGCCGGGTCGACCTACGCCCGGGCCGTGCTCGGTGTGCGGGTTCGTGATCTGACCGGCGGCTACCGCTGCATCAGCCGGGAGGTGCTCGAGCGCGTCGAGATGGCGACCCTGCGCTCGCAGGGCTACGTGTTCAACATCGAGCTGACCTTCCGCGCGCTGCAGGCCGGCTTCCGGGTCACCGAGGTCCCGATCGTCTTCCGCGACCGCACCGTGGGCGAGAGCAAGATCTCGCTGGGGATCGCCGTCGAGGCCCTGTGGCTGGTCCCGAGTCTGCGCTTCCCCACCCTGCGCCGGATCTGGCCGGCCCGCAAGGTGCCGCTCGCCCACCCGGGGGCCCGGATCGACGTCGATCCGCCGGCCGAGCGCGAGCCCGGTGAGCAGGGGCCCTCAGTAGGGCCAGGGACCGTGCTCGCCGGTGTGCCGCAGGAGCCGGGCCAGCGGGGTGAGATGGGTCACCACCGCCACCTTGACGGCCAGGTTGCGCACGAACCACGGGACCGAAGCCAGCTGGCGTAGGGCGCTGCGGGCCGAATCGGTGGCCGACAGGGCCTCGCGCCGGTAGATGGCCAGCGAGCCGCGGCGGCCGTCGTAGCGCCAGCGGCGCGAGAAGACCAGCAGCCGGAACTGGGCCAGCATCACGCCGATCGCGTTGAACGAATCGTGGATCAGCATCGCCCCGCCGACCGGCACGCGCGCGCCCCAGCGCTCGATGTCGTCACGGGCGGGGGCGTAGCGGTGCGCGCCGTCGACGTAGAGCAGGTCGATCGGGCCCTGAACGGCGCCCAGCGCGCTCTGGGAGGGCTCACGGACGTGCTGCACGCGGTCCGCGACCCCGGCCCGGCGCAGGTTGGCCCAGAAGGCCTGAAAGTCGCTCTGGCCGACCTGCGCGTCGGGGCTGTACTCGTTGGGCCCGCGGTCGCTGCCGCCGTGCGGGTCGATCGCAATCATGGCCACGCCGTCGGGCCGGGCGCTGGCCAGCACGATCGTCGAACGGCCGCGGAAGGAACCGATCTCCACGATCTGGCCGGGAGCGCGCATCGCCCGAGCCGCGTCCCACAGCGCCCGGGCCTGGGCGTCGGTGAGCCAGCCCTCGACGCCCGCCACGCGGGCCAGCGCGTCCGGGAAGGACTGTGCGACGGGCACGGCGGTCTCCTCGGCGGGGGTCATGACCGGACGCGCCGGCGGCGGCTGCGCCGCACCGGAGTCGCGGCGGCGGCGCGCTCGACGACCTCCAGGGTCGTCTCCGCGGTCCGGTCCCAGGTGAAGCCGCGGGCGCGTTCCAGCGCGGCCGCGCTCATCCGCGCGCGCAGCGCGTCGTCCTGCAGCAGGGTCTGCACGCAGTCACGCAGCCGGTCGACCGTGGGGGCGAGCAGACCGGTCTGGCCCGAGACGATCGACTCGCGCAGACCACCGATCGCCACCGCCGCGCTCGGCGTGCCGCACAGCGCCGCCTCCATCACGGTCAGCGACCAGCCCTCGGAGGCCGAGGCGGTGACGTGCACCCAGGCCTGGCGGTAAAGCTCGGCCTTGCGCGCCTCGTCGACGTAGCCGTGGACGCGGACACGGTCGGCGATCCCGCGGCGGGCGATCTCATCGTCCAGGGTCTCCCCGTGGTCGCCGTGGCCGGCCACGTCGAGCGTCACCCCCGGCATCTCGACGATCATGTCCAGCAGGGTCTCGATCCGCTTGTAGGCCTTCAGGCGGCCGACGTAGAGGATGCGCGGATCCGGTGACTTCTCCCCCGGTCCGTACACGCCCGGCTCGACCCCGCAGTAGGCGACCGTGATCTGCTCGGCGGGGATGCCGTCCATCGCGACGAGCTCGTCGCGCGCAGTCTGGGAGATGGTGAGAAACGGGGTGCGGCGGTAGAGCAGCCGCAGGGGCAGCTCCTCGAGCAGCGAGGCGAGCACGCGTCCGGTGCGGCGGCCGAACTCGCCCACGAACAACTCGCGGTGGGGATGGTTGACCAGCGCAACCCGCGGTTTGTGCAGCCACAGGGGGGTCAGGAAGGCGATTCCGTTGATGACCTCAAAGACGACGTCGGCGTCGGCGCCCAGGCCGCGCATGACCGCCCAGGCCGCGCGCGGGAAGACCGAGCCGCGGCCGCCCATCCGGTGCACGGTGAGGTTGGACTCGATCTGCTCGACCGCTGCCGCGCCGGGATAGGTACCGGCGACCAGGGTGACCTCGTGGCCGGCCCGGGCCCAGCGCACGACGTTCTCGTAGACGTTGATGCCGGTGCCGCCGCCCTGGGGGTGCGTCCAGTCGCGATCGGCCAGCACGAGGATCCGCAGCCGGGGGCCGCTTCCGTTCAGCCGTTCGCCGCCGTCCGGGACGGCGGCGACCGCCACCGCGGCGGGATCGCTCTGGACCTCGAGGCCGGGATGCACCCGGGCGAGGCTAGATGATCGCTCTCGCGTGCGCGTGATCGCCGGCGGGAACGGTCGTCCGCGGACCGGCGGCGGATACCATGCCACGGTGCAGAGCGCCGGAACGCAGGCCGCCGTCCCCTCCTCACGCGGCCTTCGCACCGCGTCGCCGCGCGGTGCCCTGGCCGGATTGCGTCGCCGCCCCGTTCTCGCCGCGGCGCTCGTCTACGCGCTCCTGTCGCTGGTGATGGTCGGCCAGGGGCTGCTGCCCGGCCGCACCCTGTCCAGCTCGGACGGGCTGCTCAGCTCGGTGCCGTGGCAGAGCAGCAAGCCCGCCTCGGTCCCCGGCCTGGGCACCAACTTCGAGCTCGCCGACGCGTCCAACGTGTTTCAGCCCATGTTCCGCTACACGCGCTCGCAGCTGCCGAGCATCCCGCTGTGGAACCCCTTCCTGGGCGCGGGGCGCCCGCTGCTGGCCGACGGCCAGTCGGCGGTGTTCGGGCCCTTCACGGTGCCGTCCTACGTGCTGCCGTTCTGGAAATCGCTCGCGGTGGCGGCAATGCTCAAGCTGTTCGTCGGCGCGCTGGGCATGTTCCTGCTCGCGCGGGCGCTCGGCATGCGCTTCGGAGGGGCGCTGCTGTCCGGGGTGGTGTTCGCGTTCGGCACCTTCTTCGTCGTCTGGCTGGCCTGGCCGCTGACCAGCGTCTACGCCTTCATCCCCTGGACGCTGCTGCTCTGCGAGCGGCTCGTGCGCGGCCCGAGCCGGCTCAACGTCTCCGGCCTGGGGGTGGTTCTCGCGCTGCAGTTTCTCGCCGGGCACCCGGAGTCGAGCTTCCACCTGCTCTTCACCGCCTCGCTGTACGTCGCCTTCCGCCTGATCGAGGGGATGGTGCGCCGCCGCAGCGGCTGGCGCGGCCTGCTGCGCCCCGCGCTGGCCTACGTGGGGGCGCTGATCCTCGGGGTGGGGCTGGCCGCGCTCGTGCTCCTCCCGTTCGCCGAGTTCGTGCTGCACTCCGGTGACCTGGCCCGCCGCACCGGTTCGTCGGCCGGCTTCTGGCCGCGCAAGTACCTCGGGGCGCTGTTCCTGCACGACTACTGGGGCCGGCCCACGCAGCTGGATCTGGAGTCGTTCATGCAGGTGCGCGGCTGGTACGCGGGCGCGGTCACGCTGATGCTGGCTGCCGCGGCCCTGATCCGGCGGCGCAGCGCGCTGCGGGTCGCGCTCGTCGTCTACGCCCTGTTCTGCGTCTGCATGGTCATCGGCCTGCCCCCGGTGTTTCACCTGGTCAGCAGCCTGCCCGGCTTCAGCGCCGCTCACAACGAGCGGCTGCTCATCTACGTGCTCGTCGTGCTCGCGCTGCTGGCCGGGTTCGGCCTGGACGACCTCTCCGGCCGTGTGGCGCTGCCCCGCCCGGGCCGGCAGGCGGTGACCGCCGCCGCCGCGATCATCACCCTGATCCCCGTCGGCTGGCTGCTGGCCGCCCACACGCTGTCGCTCGCGCACCTCGGCGGGGGGCTGCGCGTGGCCTGGGGCTTTGCCCACCCGCCGGTGCCGCCGGTCGGGGTCAACGTCGAGG
This sequence comes from Solirubrobacteraceae bacterium, assembly GCA_035713465.1. Taxonomy (GTDB): domain Bacteria; phylum Actinomycetota; class Thermoleophilia; order Solirubrobacterales; family Solirubrobacteraceae; genus Palsa-465. Next base: position 37,156 of record DASSZP010000014.1, read on the forward strand.
GCAGCGCGGCGGCGGCGATCGTCCGCGACAGCGCGCTGGAGATCTGGCTGCCGCTGGCCGCCATCGGCTTCGCGCTGATCGCGCTGCGGCTGCGCACCCGCCGGCCCCTGCCCGCCGGCGTGTTCGTGGCCGGCTGCGTGATCCTGCTCGCCGCCGACCTGTTCCGGGCCAACATGGGCTTCAATCCCGCGATCCCGATCCGCACGGCCACGCCGCCGGTGACCGGCGCGATCCGCTATCTGCAGAGCCGGCGCCCGAACCGGTTCATCGGCGTGAGCACGCTGCAGCTCTCCCAGCCGCTGCCGCCCGATCTGGCCATGACCTTCCGCCTCTACGACGCGCGCGGGTACGACTTCCCGGTCGAGAAGCACTTCGACGCCCTGTGGCGCGGGTACGTCGCGCCGGGCGTGGGGGACTTCACCCAGCCCGAGGAGTTCGCCTCGGCCACGCCGGCGGCGCTGCGGGCGCTTGACCTGCTCAGCGTCTCGGACCTGATGATCGGCCCGCTTCAGTACATCAGGTACCCGCTGCACGGGCCGGGGCTGAGCGTCGCCTACAAGGGTCCGGATGCCGTCGTCTACCGCAACGCCAACGCGCTGCCGCGGGTCTTTATGGTCGACCACCAGCAGACGGTGCCGGGGGACGCGGCCGCGCTGCGTGCGGTGACCGCCCCGGGCTTTGACGGGCGGGGCGTGGCCGTCGACGAGTCGCCGCTGGCCGGCCTGCCCCAGGCCGTGCATGCGCCGGCGCCGTCCGGCGCGAGCGCCCGGCTCACCGGCTACTCGGGCCAGCGCGCGGTCATCCGCGCGCACGCCACGCGCCGCAGCCTGCTCGTGCTCACCGACAGCTGGTACCCGGGCTGGAGCGCGACGGTCGACGGGCGCGCCGTGCCCATCCACCGGGTCGACTCCGTGCTGCGCGGCGTCGCGCTCGGGGCCGGTGAGCACACGGTTGTCTTCGCCTACGCACCGGCCAGCTGGACGGCCGGGCTGATCATCACCGGCCTGTGCCTGCTCGGGGTGCTCGGCGCGGTCGGCACCGGGGTGGCCGCCCGGCGACGCGGACGCAGTGCGCCGGCGCCGGTGGCCCCCGGCGCCGCGGCGGTGCCGGCATGACCGAGAGCGGCTACGCGCCGCTGGGCCTGCGCGAGCGCAGCCTCGCCGCGGTCGCGCAGCGGGGCGCCCGGCCGGTGATCGGTGACCTCGCGCGCTGGGCCACCGGAGTGGCCACGGGCCTGCCCTGGATCCCGCGGGGCCGGCACGGCCGCTTCCGCTTCCGGGGTCGTGACCACAGCTACCTCTATCACCCCTACAAGCAGCCGTGGATGACCGAGCGCGCGGTCGAGGTGCCGGTCGTGCAGCGGATCGTCGCCGAGCACCCCGGCGCGCGGATCCTCGAGGTCGGCCACGTGCTCGGCCACTACGGCCCCGTCGGGCACGTCGTGGTGGACAAGTACGAGCAGGCGCCCGGGGTGCGCAACCTCGACGTGTTCGATCTCGCGCCGCTGGGCGAGTTCGACCTGATCGTGGCCATCTCCACCCTGGAGCACGTCGGCTGGGACGAGTCCCCGCGGGTGCCCGGCAGGGCGGGCCAGGCCCTGACCGCGCTGGCCGCGCGCCTGGCCCCGGGCGGCCGGCTCGTGGTCACCGTGCCGGTCGGCTACAACCCGTCCTTCGACGCCGACCTGAGCCGCGGCGCGGTCGCCCTCGACACGGCGGGAGCGATGCGCCAGCAGCGCGCGGGGCCGCACTGGCGCGAGGTGCCCGTGGCAGACGTGTGGACGGTGCCCTACGACTTCCTGCTCTACCACGCGCGCGCGGTCGTGATCGGTGAGATCCACCGTCCGGCCGCGGGCTGACCGGGACGGCGTTCGGGCGCGCGGTGAGCCCTTCGGCCCGCGTCAGCGCACCCGGCGGGCGCGGATGATCCGCAGCAGGACCAGGCAGAGGAGCACGATCGCGGCCACCCCGACCCAGTGGGCCCAGATCAGCTGGACGCTGTAGGCGAAGTTGTAACCGCCCTTGTCGGCGGGGGTGGCGAGCAGGTAGATCGCCGGGACGACGATCCCAAGCAGGCCGGCGGCGAGCAGGATCAGGGTGCGGTTGTCCAGGGCCAGCCAGATCACCAGGGCGACGAGCACGAACAGGGCCGCGCCGGCCCGCAGGGCGAACCAGTACCCGAGCGGGATGGCCACGACCAGGGCGATGCCCAGCGCCCGCGGCAGGGCGCGCAGGCTCGGCCGGCGCAGCCACGGGCGGCCCGGAATCTCGGTCGCGGTCTCGGCGTCCGCGGCCCCCGGGGACCGCCCGGGACCGGTGATCAGCGAGGCGCGCCGGGTCAGCCCGAAGGCGATCAGCAGCACCATCAGGGCCACGGCGATGATCGCGGCCAGATAGCTGTGCTCGATCCCGGACTGGGGACCGAAGGCGATCGCCACGTGGGTGCAGGAGGCCGGTGCCAGCCAGCCGTTGGCGTAGCCGTCGATCACCTGCGGCGCGCCCAGCGAGCGCCCGTTACAGGTCGCCGTCCAGCCCGCGTCCCAGCTCTCCCCGAGGACGATCCACGAGCGGCCGCGCAGGGACACGCGCGTGCCCGAGACCTCGCTCTCGCCGATCGAGCCGGGGTTGACGACGCGCCCGCCCGAGACGGGGGCCCGGACGGGCGTGGGCGCCGGTGAGGCGAGCCGCAGCGAGTCGATGCTGAAGGTGCCCGGCAGCGCGGCGACGTGCTGCACGCCGGCGCCCATCGCCACCGCGCCGGCCGCGGGCCCACAGCCCCGGGCCAGCATCGGCTGGCCGGCGTCCAGGGCCTGGACCGTGCCCTGGGGCAGCATCGGGATCCGGCGGCCGTCGATCGTGAACGCGATCGTCCCGCACGGGGCGTTGAGCGGACCGCTGGTGGGCAGCCGCGGCGCGGCCAGCCCGGGTACGGTCACGTGCCCGATGCCGACCGCCGGGGCCTCGCGCCGGCGCGCGGTCAGCCCGGCCGGGAAGGCCGCGGCGGTGATGGTGATCCGGAAGCGGCGGGCGCGCACGGTGCGGCCGAGCGCGACGGTGCCGCCGGAGCCGACGGGCAGCGGCGCAGTGTGCCCGCCCGGCCAGCTGACCACGACCCGCTGCGGCGTGCGCACCGGCAGCATCGAGGGGGTGAGGCGCAGGCCGGAGACGGCACGCGGGCGGGCGGTGCTCCAGCCGATCCACGGAGCCGGCACCTCGCCGGGGTCATAGACCCCGACCCAGCCGGGACCGGCGCCGGTGCCGAAGGCGCTCGACGCCCGCCAGGCGGGCTGGTTCTGATACCGGCCCGAGGAATCAAAGCGAGGGCCCGAGCGGTCACCGGCGAGCGCGTCCAGCGCGGAGTCCGGGGCCGATACGGCCGGGTATACCCAGGCGCCGACCCGGTAGCGACGCGCCTGTGGGGTGAACAGGATCCGCTGCAGGACCGGCTCGGCGTCGCCGCGCGCCGAGAGCTGATCGAGCAGCGAGTTGGGTCCGTTGAGACTGCGGCGGAAGGGGTCGTCGCCGGTCTGGCGATCGAGCAGGTAGGTGAGGCTGTCGTGGCTGAGGTTCATCCCGGCCAGGTCGCGCCCGACCAGGACCGGCGCCCGCAGCCAATTGCGCAGGTGCACGCCCGGGATGCGGACCTCGCGCAGGCCACCGGCGCCGGCGTCACCGTGCCGGGGCTTGATCAGCGCGTCGATCGTGACGCGAATCGCGGAGACGCCGTGCAGGTTGACCGGCACCCGGGTCCAGCCGCGCCCGACCCGGTGCGCGATGCCGTTGACGTCGACCTCGGTGACGGTCTGGTGGGCGTCGTTGAAGGGCAGGATGTCGACGTAGGGCACCGCGCGCGGCGCGTCGAATCCGATCTGGATCCAACGATCCGCCACGGGGGCGGTGCGGTCGGCGATCCAGGCCGTCTGCGGGTCGCCGTCGAAGGCAGCGATCGGTGCCGTCTCGGGGAACTGCAACTCGCCGTAGCTGGACGGTGTCTGGACGTAGCGCGCGCCCTGCAGGGCGCTGACCGTCTGCGCGGCGCTGCCCCGAGCCGTGAACGGATCGACCCCCGCGGAATCGACGGGCAGCGTGGCGGTCTGCGCCAGGACAGCGCCGCGGTTCTGCTGAGTGGACTGCGGGACGTACACCTGGCGCCGATTAGAGTCACCCACCACCAGGTCGGCGCCGGCGCGCGCGAGCGAGCGCAGGCCCGAGGACGTCTGATCGCCTGCGTAGAGGATCGGTGTCTGGCTCGGCAGCGTCCCGAACGCAGCGAGATCCGCCAGCGTCAACGCCGCCCCGTCAACCACGGTCGCCGGGCCCGTCGGCTCGACGCGGATGAGCCCGCGGCTCTCGCTGACGCTGTAGCGGCGCACCTCGGGCAGCACGGGGCCGGGGGTCAGGTCCCCCGCCGCGGCCGGATGCCGCGTTGGGTTGCCGTACGCCTTGACCGGGGTTCCGAAGCCCTGTCCGGCGAGAGTCGCCGCGGCGGACGCGGGGTCGGTCGCCCCGCTGCGGGAGATGTCGTCGTCGGTCCCGGTGACCACCGAGCCGACACTGAGCAACTGCAGCAGCGGGCGCAGCTCGCCGGGCACGAGCCGGTTCTGCTGGACGAGATCGTCGACCGTGTCGAGCATGTCGTCGGCGTGCAGATCTGAGTACGGGGTCTCGAAGCGGACGGCGACGGGCTTGGTGGTCAGCCGCGGGAGCACCGCGTCGAGCGTCCCGCCCCACCTGTAGTAGGCGAAGATCTGCCCGGGGAGGACGATCGCCCGCCGGTTGGCCGGCAGATCGCGATTGAGATCCTGGCCGACGTCGCGCCACGCGCGGGGGATGGCCTTGAAGGTCAGCTGCGTGTCGATCGCCGAGCCGCGAACGAGCGGCAGCGAGGCGAACCCGATCAGCGCCGCGACCGCGACCGAGATCGCGATCAGGGCGGCGCGACGACGACTCGGACTGCGCCTGCCGCGGGCCCAGACGAGCACCGAGCGCACGCCGAGCCCGAACAACCCGGCCACGCCAAGGGCGACCAGCGGCGCCGCCTTGTTGGTCGTGCGCATGAAGCTGAGCACGAAGATGTGCTCATAGATCCACACCATCGTCCCGCGGACCGGCGTCCCGTCGGGAAAGCCCGCCACCTCGATCAGGACTCCGACCAGGGCCACGAGCATCAGCAGCGGGCCATAGCTGGTCCGCCGCGCGCGGACGAAGCCCGCGACGGCGAGCGCCGGCACGAGTAGCGAAGCCGCGATCACCACCGGGTCGAAGAGCATCGTCGAGGACACCGTGGAGAACGGGCGGATGACTCCTCCGAAGCCGACGCCGAGGTACGAGGTCCAGTACCCCATCAACCGCAGCACCTCGGTCAGGCTGTTGGTGCCCCAGATCGTCGGTGGCTGCTCGGTGTACTGCAAGAAGTTGATCCCGTAGTGGACGTGGACGAGAACCGGGACGATCCACCACAGCGAGGCGAGCAGGCCCAGGGTGCCGGCGCGGACCAGGAAGCCGAATGCATCGCGCCAGCGCACCGTTCCCACGGCTGGCTCGTACAGCGCGAGCACGAGCGGCCCGACGAGCATCCAGCCCACCACGGCCGCGTTGACGCCGCCGCCGGTGGAGGTGAGCACGAGCGCAAAGGCCGCCGCCCACCACCAGCTGCGCCAGCCGCGCCAGCCTCGGGTGGCGCGCAGCCCGTGATAGGTGATGATCATCAGCCAGGGCAGGGCGGCGTAGCCGATCAGGGTCAGACTGGTCCGCGCGGTGAAGATCACGGTGTAGGGGTTCAGGACGTAGAAGGCGGCGGCCACGAGATGGGCCACCCCGCGGGGGCGCCCGATCAGCGTGTCCATCAGCCGGACCATCCCCCAGGCCGACAGCGCGAAGAGCACCCCGAGCCAGAGCCGCTCGACCACCCACGGCCCGATCCCGATCGCGTGCAGAGCGGCGAAGAACGGGCCCATCGGCCACAGGTAGCCGCTGTACTGGGCGCTGTGGACCTCGCCGAGGTCGGTGCTGGCCGACCACGCGGACGCGACCGAGGACAAGAAGGAGCCGGGATCGATGTGCAGGTCGACCTTGGTGTCGGCCGTCGCCGCGCCGGGAGCCTGGCCGAAGGCCAGCGCGAACGAGGCGAGGGTCATCCCCAGGACCATCAGCCGGTCACGGGCCCGGCCGGCGAGCGCGGCCGCGTCCCGGGAGGCCCGCGGCCTCCCTGTCCGTGCGCGCAGCGCGGTCATGGGGCGAGCGGGACCGGGGGAGCGAGGCGGCGCAGCTCGGCCTCGGCGTGGCGGAACTGCGCCGGATGGGCGGGACGAGCAGCGAAGCCGAGCACCGTCCACGCATCGATGTTGTCCGGCTCGGCGGCCACCACCCGCCGGGCGACGGCCAGGCCGGCGTCGGCGTGGCCGCTGCGGATCAGGGCCTGGGCTCGGAGCAGGTCGATGTTGCGGTCGGGGTTCAGGGTGCCGGCGGTGTCGAGCAGGCCGAGGATCTCCGTGGTCTGGGCGCGCGACGGAGCATGCAAGGAGTCGATCAGGTCGGTGGCGCGATTCTGATCTGAGGTCTGCACCGCCCCGAGCGCGAACCACGCGCAGGCGATCACGGCCGCGAGCAGCAGCGCGCCGCGGAGCACGACGGGCGCGGGACGATTATCCACCGAGCTCTCCGGTCCTGGCGGCCGACCCGCTGAGCGCCGGCAGAGCGACGAGCGCGCCGATGAGCACGATCGCGATCAGGGTCACGGCCGGCATCTGCCAGTCCCAGTCAAGCGGCGAGTGGGCGAAGTACGCCGTCACCGCCGCCACCGCCCCTGCCGCCGCCGCCGGCGCCCGGCGCAGCGCGTCACGGGCGGCCAGGGCCACCCCGGCCAGGAAGACGGCGAGCAGGGCCAGGCCGACGACCCCGAGCTCGGCCAGGGTCTGCAGCTCGAGCGAGTGCGCGTCCTGGGCGCCCTCC
>DASSZP010000015.1:0-2335 GCA_035713465.1 Solirubrobacteraceae bacterium
TGCCGGTTAGGCGAAGCAGGACCGGTAGCAGGAGCAGGCGGATCAGGGCAGCGTCGAGCAGGACGGCGACGCCGAGGATGATCCCCATCTCCTTGGGTGGCAAGGGACCGGAGAGGGCAAAGGTGAAGAACACCGCGACCATGACCGCACCGGCGGCGAAGATCACGCGTCCGGAGTGGGCCAGGCCGCCAATCATCGCGTCGCGTGGGTCGTTGGTGCGGTCCCAGTGCTCTTTGGCGCTGGAGAGCAGGAACACGGTGTAGTCCATCGAGATCGCGAAGATCATCGCGAAGAAGAACACCGGGCCCCAGGCGTCAAGGAAACCTTGGGGGGTGAAGCCGAGCAGGCTGTGCAGGTCGCCGTTCTGAAACACCCATTTGGCAACCCCGAACGCAGCGCCGGTGGCCAACAGGTTGGTGAGCACGCCGAGCGCGGCGATCAGCGGGGCCTGCAGGGCGAAGAGCAGCAGCAAGAACCCGAGCCCGAGTACAACCCCGATCACCAGAGGCGTCTTGGCGGCCAGGGCGGCCTGGAGGTCGTGGTTCTCGGCCACCGCGCCGCCGAGCAGCACACCGTGTGGGAGCTGTGACCGCAGCCGGTCGATGGTTGCTCCAACTGTGGGGTTGGAGGGGTCTGACCGAGGGATCGCTGTGAGAAGCGCGTAGCCGTGCGCCGTCTGAGTGGGCATGAGCGCGGCGATCCCGGGGTCGTGGGTGGCGATCCGCTGCGCACTGACCGCCTGCGCGGCGGGCGCCACGATCTGCAGTGGCCCCGTCGCACCGGGCCCGAAAGCCTTCTGCACCTGCTGGTAGCCGATGTAGGAGCCGTCGCTGGTCGGGACGACCTTGATCGACGGCATCGCCGTCTTCAGCTGCGTGACCGGGATCGCCAGACCGAGGAGGATCGCCAGCGCGACGACGCCATATCGCAATGGCTGGGCCCACAGCCGCTCCCCCCAGCGCTGAAAGCGGGCGGAGTGATGCTCGCCGGAGTGCGCCCAGGGCAGCGAAACATTGTCGACCTTCGGCCCGAGCTTGGCCAGCGTCGCCGGTAGCAGCGTGAGCGTCGCGGCGAGGACGAAGATGACGGCGAGCATGATCCCGAGACTCATCGAGCGAAATGCCGGCGAGGGAACGAGCATCACCGCGCTGAGCGAGACGAGCACCGTTACTCCAGAGAACAGAACCGCTTTGCCGGCGGTGTCCATCGTGACCGCCGTCGCGTCCTCAGCGGACATTCCGGCGCCGAAGAAGGCGCCGCGGAAGCGGTGTACCACGAATAAGGCGTAGTCGATCCCGAGCGCGAGCGCGAACATGAGCGCGAAGTTCATCGCCCAGATCGAGATCGGCGTGATCAGGGTGCCGAGATACAGCAGCCCGGCCGCCGAGGCCAGGCCGATCATCGTCAGCATCAACGGCAGTCCGGCCGCGACGAGCGAACCGAACGCGAGCAGCAGAATCCCGAGGGTAACCGGCCAGGAGATCACTTCTGACCTCAGCATCGCGGAACGGTTGGCGGCGTTGAAGTCAGACCACATGCCTGACGCACCGGTCAGGTGCACCTGCACACCAGCGTGCGAGAGCGCGGCCAACCGGGTCTTGAGGCTGTCGGCGGCCTTGACCATCGCGTTTGAGCTCTTTGCCGCGCCGGCCTGCACGACGGCGGTGTGCCCGTCGCGTGAGATCGACATGCCCGGCGAGGGCGCGACGACGCTCGCCACGGCACTGTCGCCGCGCAGGGTTTGCTCCACTCGTGAGACCACGGCTTTGAAGCCGGGGTCATTGACGGTCTGGGTCGGTGATTGGATGACGGTCATCAGCCCGTAGCTGGAGAGGCCGCGGAAGTCCTTGTTGATCAGGTTGCGGGCCTGAACTGACTGTGAGCCGGTCGTCTCCCAGCCGGCGCCCGAGAGCGCGGTCTCAACGCGCGGAGCGAAGATGCCGAGCCCGATCGCCACCACCAGCCAGCCGACCAGCACAACCTTGAAGTGGGTGGCGGTGTAACGGCCCAGGCGACCGACCGGACCGACGCTGATTCCGGGGCGGCTCGAGCCCTCCCGCGCGGCAGGCTGTTGTGGGGGACTGTGTTCTGTCACGGCCATCAGACCGTCACCTCCGTTGTGCGAGCGGCGGCGCGGTTGCCGTCGCCGGGGGTCGATGGGGCAAAGCGGCAGCTGCGCCGCAAGATGAGCGAGGCCGGGCAGGAGCCCGTGAGCGCGTAGAGCCACTGGTTGGCGCCGGCGAGCAGCGCAAGCAGAGCAAACCAACGGCAGACGAGGATCGTCAGCAGGCCGGAGGTCACGCCGACCGTGCCGGCGAGCGCGAACAGCACCCGC
>DASSZP010000016.1:0-57568 GCA_035713465.1 Solirubrobacteraceae bacterium
TCTCGATTCGACGCTGGACCGGCTCGAGGAGGGGATCGTGCTCACCGCGGTGGCCGCCTACTTCGCCTCGCGCCATGACCAGCTCGCCGTCGCCGCGGTGGTCGTGGCCGTGCTCGGCTCGCTGATGGTCTCCTACACGCGGGCGCGCGCCGAGGCGCTCGGGGTCGCCTGCACGGTGGGCCTGGCCACCCGGCCGGTCCGCGTGGTCATCCTCTCGATCGGCCTGGTCTTCGCGCGCGGGGCCTCCCTGGGCCACTTCGAGCTGCTCGCCGCCTCGGTCTACGTGATGGCGATTCTCACCGTGATCACGATGCTGCAGCGCATCTGGCACGTCCGCGGGCAGCTGATCGCCGCGGCTGCAGGGGACTGAACCGCGTCCCTCGCTGTCCAGCGCAACGCGCTGGCGGCGGCGGACCGCATCCTCGCCGTCCGGCGCTGACACGCCGGATTCAAGTTCTGGTGCCGGCGGGCCGACAGAAGGTTCGGGCCGACCATCCGTCCGCGTCGGCCCTGGCCGCCGGGGGCACGTACAAAGGAATCCTCCTTCATGAAGTCCTCTACGCCGCGGCGCACCGCGGCCCGATCGCGTGCCGTGACCCGGCGCGCCTCGACCCTGGCCGCGCTCGGGCTCACCGCCCTGGCGCTCGGCCCCGTAGCGGCCGCTCAGGCCACGCCCACGCTGGCGACGTGGAGCGGAGGCGGCACCCCAGTGGCCAGCGGTGCGACGACCGGCGACCTCGCCTGGTCCGACAGCGGGAACTGGGACACCGTGCCGAGCTCCGGCGCCGCGCTCACCTTCCCGACCCTGAATCAGCCGTGCGGCACGACCGGCTCCTGTGACAACGACCTCACCGCCGGCACCGTCTTCAGCGGTCTGACGATCGACACGGGGTCGGCCTACACCCTGACCGGTAACGCCTTCGGGCTCGGGGCCGGCGGGATCACCGCCACATCCACGACCAATTCGGTGACCTCCTCGATCACCAACGACATCAGCCTGAGCGCTCCCCAGACGTGGTCCCTGTCGGGCTCGAGCCCGCTCATCCTCGACGGACACGTCACCGGCACCGACACGCTCGGCGTCACCCTGGCCGGCTCGGCGGGGCTCTGGTTTGGCGGTAGCGCGCAGGTCGGTCCGGTCACGTTGACCGGCAGCGATTCGACCCAGACCGGCTCCAACGCCACCCTCAACGGCAACCTGATCGTCAATCAGGACCTCAACGGGACGAGCGGGGGCGCCATCAACGCCACCGACGTCGAGATCGACGCCCAGCCCAGCGGCGGCGTGACCCCGACCGTGAACCTCGGCCCGCTGACCCTGACCGGGTCGGACCTGAACGTCGGCTCAAGCTCGGTCAACAGCGCCGGAACCGTCAATACGCCGAGCCTGTCCCTGGACTCGGCCAGCCAGACCGGCTTCTACCTCGGCGCCGGTTCCGGCGCCGGAACCAGCTACTCGCAGCTCGCCGCGCGCGGCAACGTCCAGCTCGACGGCAGCCTGCAGCTTTCGGGCACCGGGTACACACCCAACTGCTCGGTACCGGCCGTCGGCTCGACGGACACGATCCTCACCGCGGGAACGCTGTCGGGCACCTTCGCCGGCGTGCCGCAGGACTCGATCGTCGAGATCCCGACCGCCTGTGACGTGAACACGAGCGCGATGGCGCGCATCCACTACGACTACACGGCGGGCACGGTCACGGCGACGGCGCTCAACGCCTCGACGACGTCTCTGGCGCTGCCGGCGACGCCCCCCAAGACCAACCAGCTCGCCACGCTGACCGCCACCGTCAACCCGGCCGGCGGAACGCCGACCGGAACCGTCGAGTTCCAGCAGTACGGCTCGGACATCACCGGCTGCGGCGCAGTGGCGCTGCAGAGCGACAACACGGCGACCTGCTCGACGCGTGAGCTGCTCGACGGCTCAAGCGTCACGGCGAAGTTCAACCCGGACACCAGCTCCCCTGTGAGCGGCTCCTACAGCCCGGTCGTCACCCCCTCGGTGGGTGCCGATCCGACCTCGACGTCGTTGACCGCGTCATCCCAGAGCATCACCCCCGGCCAGAGCGTCATCTACACGGCGAGTGTCACGCCCGCCGACAGTGGCCCGTACCTCCCGGGAGCGGCGGTGCGATTCCTGGACGGCAGCACGCCGATCGACTGCGGCACCGGAAACGGCACCGCCGGTGAGTACCCCGATCAGCACAACCAGGCCCGATGCACGATCACCTACCCGTCAGCGGGATCGCACGCGATCACCGCCGTGTACGGCAACGGCGACCCGATGTTCGCCGGTTCCTCGTCGCCGTCGGTGAGCGTGACGGTCGCCTCGGCGGCTCCCGCTCCGGCCCCGGCTCCCACCCCCACGCCGGCTCCCACACCCACGCCGGCTCCCACACCCAAGCCGGCTCCCACGCCCATCCCGGCTCCCGCCGGAACCGGGGCTCCGAGCGTCGGCCACATCACGACGAGCGGACCGACGGCATCGCTGCCGGTCGGCTGCGCCAAGCACGGGCCGAGCTGCACGATCACGGTGAAGATCACCGCGATCGAGCTGATGCGCGCCGGCAAGCTCGTTGGCGTCATCGCTCGCGTGAGGACCACCCGCAAGGTGATCGTGCTCGGATCGGCCAAGGTCACCCTGGCCCCGGGTCAGCACAAGGTGCTGAAGATCACGCTCAACAAGGCCGGCAAGCATCTGCTGGCTACGCACAAGCACATCAACACCAAGCTCACCGTCTCGCGAAAGACGACGGGCAAGGCCAGGACCGTCGCCAAGCGGACGGTCACGTTCAAGAGCGCCAAGAAGCGGCGCTAGCCGCCTGATCCCGGATCCGCCCGCGCCATCGGTGGCGCGGGCGGGGCCGGGAAGGTCCGGTGCATCCCGGCCGGTCCCCGGTCTCCGGCCCGCGCCTTCCGATCCGCGAACCAGACCGAGGGCGCTCCCGTCGCTCCGCACGTGGCGTAGACCGGCCGGTACCCTCGCGTGATGCCCGCGGCGACTTCAGCCCGCGCACCGTCCGGCGGCCGCGGAGCCCGCGCCCGCATCATCACCGCGGCGCTGCGGCTGTTCCGCGCCCAGGGCATCAACGCGACCGGCGTCGCCGAGCTGACCGCCGTGGCTCACGTCTCAAAGCGCACGCTGTATCAGCACTTCCCCAGCAAGGACGACGTCACCGTCGCCTACCTCAGAGCCTTTGAGCTCGACCCGGGGCTGTGCGCGGAGGGCGCGCTGTCCCGCGCGGATCTGACCCCCCGCGCCCGCCTGCTCGAGCTGTTCACCGCACTGGCCGCCCAACCCCGCCCGCTGCGCGGCTGCCCGTTCGCCACCGCGGCGGCCGAGTTCCCCGATCCGGCCCACCCGGCCCACCGCTTCGCGGCCGGGCACAAGCAGCGCTTCACCGAGCAGCTGATCGACCTCGCTCAGCAGGCCGGCGCACGCCCGGCGGAACCGATCGGCCGCCGACTGGCCCTGCTCTACGACGGAGCGGCCGCACAATCGGCCGCCCTGGACAGCCCGGAGCCGGCCGGCGAGGCGTTCGCGGTCGCCGCGGCCCTGCTCGACGCGGCCATCGACTGACCCGTCCAAGGTAGACCGTACGGTTTGCCAAGGGGTGGAGCCGCAGGGAGCCAGGACGGCGCTGGTAGACCGATCGGTATGCATCCTGCGCGTAACCAACCAGCGGGGCCGGGTACCTGAGGCACACACCTCGAACGGTGCCGCCCCGGTGTCTGACTTCTTGAACACCTCAGGCCAGCACCCGATTGCAGAAGGGAACTGAGTCTTCGTGAGCACCACCAACGGTTCAAGCCGTCATCAGCACGACAAGGTCCGCGTCGCGATCATCGGCGTCGGCAACTGCGCCAGCTCGTTCGTGCAGGGCGTCCACTACTACAAGGACGCCGATCCCGACGTCGAAGTCCCGGGGCTGATGCACGTCGACCTCGGCGGCTACCACGTCCGCGACATCGAGTTCTCGGCGGCGTTCGACATCGACGCCGAGAAGGTCGGCAAGGACCTCTCCGAGGCGATCTTCTCCGGGCAGAACAACACCCTGAAGTTCGACACCGAGGTGCCCAAGCTCAACGTCCCCGTGCTGCGCGGCATGACCCACGACGGGCTGGGCAAGTACCTCTCCCAGCGGATCACCAAGGCCCCCGGTGAGACCGCCGACATCGTCCAGGTGCTCAAGGACACGCGTACCGACGTCGTCGTCTCCTACCTGCCCGTCGGCTCTGAGCAGGCCACCAAGTGGTACGTGGAGCAGATCCTCGAGGCCGGTTGCGGCTTCGTGAACTGCATCCCGGTGTTCATCGCTCGCGAGGACTACTGGAACAAGCGCTTTAAGAAGGCGGGGCTCCCGATCGTCGGCGACGACATCAAGTCCCAGGTCGGCGCGACGATCGTGCACCGCGCGCTGGCCCGTCTGTTCCATGACCGCGGCGTCAAGCTGCTGCGCACCTCGCAGCTCAACGTCGGCGGCAACATGGACTTCTTCAACATGCTCGAGCGCGAGCGCCTGGAGTCCAAGAAGATCTCCAAGACCAACGCGGTCACGTCGATCATGGGCCACGAGCTGCCCGCCGACGACGTGCACGTCGGTCCGTCGGACTACGTGCCGTGGCTGACCGACCGCAAGTGGGCCCACATCCGCCTCGAGGGCCAGGCCTTCGGCGACGTGCCGTTGACCGCCGAGCTCAAACTCGAGGTGTGGGACTCCCCCAACTCGGCCGGCATCGTCACCGACGCCGTGCGCTGCTGCAAGCTGGCGCTGAACAACGGCCTCTCCGGCCAGCTCGACGGCCCCAGCTCCTACCTGATGAAGTCGCCGATGCACCAGCGTCCCGACGACGAGGCCCACCAGCTCACCGAGGCCTTCATCAAGAAGTACTCGCGCAAGGACGTGGCCGCCGCCGCCAAGGGCGAGAACGGCGCCACCAAGCCCAAGGCGCGCGCGAAGGCCACCGCCAAGTAGCCGCGGAGCCGCGGGCCACGCCCGCGTCCCGTTCCGTCTGTGACCGAGGGGTCGTCCGGCGTTCACCGGGCGGCCCCTCGGCCGTAGGGGCCCCCGTTCCGGACCCGAACCTCGCGGCACCTCGCGCGTCCGCACCCCGGGCCGGGCGGCGGCCGGGCGGCGGCGGCGGCTGAGGGGTGTGTCACCTGACGCCTGCATATCAGGCCCAATCCGACCCACCCTCCCACACCGATCCGCCGGGCCAGGGGTGTGTCACCTGACGCCTGCATATCAGGCGCAATCCGACCCACCCGCTGGGCAAAGGGCCGCAGGCGGATCACGGCCCCGAGCCCCGGGCCGGGGTCCCGCGGACTCTCGCCGGCGGACTGCGCGATGTCCGAACCGAGACCGCGCAGGCGGCGTCGGCCAGCGGCCCCATAGACTGGACCGTGTGCCCGGTCTGACGATCGCGCAGGTCACGCCGTTCGCCTGGGAGGTTGCCGGCGACGTCAACGAGTACGTGGCCCGGGTCTCCGACGAGCTGGCCGCCCGCGGGCACCGGCTGCTGATCATCGCCCCCTCGCAGTCCTCAACGCTCGTGCGCGACACGCGCCGGGCGATCCGGACCGACCCCGAGTCCCTGCTCGACGGTGACGGCCCCACCGTGCTCGGCGTCGGGGAGGTGCTGCCCTTCGCTCCCGCGCGCCGCCGCGCGGCCTCGCTGCCGATCGATGTCGCCCGCACGATCGAGGAGGCCCTGACCACGCTGCCGATCGACGTCGTCGACGTGCACGAGCCGTTCGCGCCGAGCGCCTCCAGCGCCGCGCTGCGCCACTCGCGCGCACTCAACGTGGGCAGCTTCCACGCGCCGACCGAGCGCGTGCTCTCGACCCAGCTCACCGGGCCGCTGTCGCGGCTGCTGTTCAGCCGCCTGGACGCACGCACGGCCTCCTACACGGCCACCCGCACCCTGCTGCAGCGCTACTTCCCGGCCGACTACCGGGTGATCCCCCCGGGCGCGGACCCGGGACCGGAGCGCGATTGGCAGACGCGCGGCGAGAAGACCCCCGTCCGCCTGGTCATGATCGCCGGTGAGGAGCGCGCGGCCGTCCGCACGTTCCTGCGCGCGCTCAGGGCCCTCCCAGCCGAGCCCGCCTGGACGGCGGAGGTCCTGACCCGGCGCCCCACCGCCCCGCCGGCCACCCTGAGCCGCGTCCTGCGCGAACGGGTGAGCTTCCGCGAGCTGGGGGCCGAGAGCGAGGCGGCGGCGCTGAGCCGGGCCGACGTGGCCGTCTTTGCCTCCGCCGGGGATTGGGCGACGCCCGGCACGGTGGTCCGCGCGCTCGGTGCCGGCGCGGCCGTGATCGCCTCCCGGCTGCCCGTCTACCAGGAGATCCTCGCCGACGGCGAGCTCGGGTTGATGTTCGAGCCCGGGGAGATCGAGACTCTCTCCGCGCACCTGACGCGGCTGGTCAGCGACCGCCGCGCGCTGACCCGCAACGCGGCCACGGCGCGGTCGCTGCACGCCCAGCTGAGCTGGGGCCGGGTGGCCGGCGAGCTCGAGGCGATCTACACCGGGCTGGCCGAGCGCCGCCACGACGGCCGCGGCAACGCCAGGCTGCGCCAGCGCCTGCGCTCGCGGCCGCTGATCGACGTCGACCTGCACATGCACACCGACCATTCCTACGACTGCGCCACGCCGGTCGAGGTGCTGCTGGCCGAGGCCCACCAACGGGGCCTGGGCGCGATCGCCATCACCGACCACAACGAGATCTCCGGCGCGCTGGAGGCGCAGGCCAAGGCGCGGCAGATCAAGGTGATCGTCGCCGAGGAGGTCAAGACGGCCGAGCAGGGCGAGGTCATCGGGTTGTTCCTGACCGAGAAGATCCCGCGGGGGCTGACGCTGCCCGAGACGATCACCGAGATCAAGCGCCAGGGCGGACTGGTCTACGTCCCCCATCCGTTTGACCGGATGCACTCCGTCCCGGACTACGAGCACCTGCTCACGGTGGTCGACGATGTGGACGCGATCGAGGTCTTTAACCCCCGCATCGCGATCCACGAGTTCAACGAGGAGGCGGTCCGCTTCGCGGCCAAGTACCGGATCCCGGCCGGGGCCGGCTCCGATGCGCACGTCCCGCAGGGACTGGGCTCGGTGCGGATCCGGATGCGCGACTTCAACGGGCCCGAGGAGTTCCTGGAGTCCCTGCGCGACGCCGACATCATCCGCAATCCGGCCAGCCTGCTCTACGTGCAGGCGCTCAAGTTCCTGCAGACCAAAGCGATGCCCGCACCGGCCCGGAGGGCGGCCCGGGAGCGGCGGGTGAGACGAGCCACCGGCCGCAAGTCCTGATGCAGTCGCAAGGACATGCCCGTCCGCCGCGAAATCCGACTTCCGTGCCGGCCACTGACGACGAGATCCGCGAGAAGTACCTCGAGCGCGCCATCCGCGAGCTCAACGCCTTCGCCCGGCGCCTGAGTGAATGCTCCCACTGCCCCCGGGGCCAGCTGATGCCCGTGCTGGGCTCTGGCCACCCCCAGGCCGACATCTTCATGGTCAAACACTCGGCCCGGCCGTCCGAGGTCGAGGAGGGCGTGGCCTTCTACGGACGCACCGGAAATGCGCTGATGAAGTCGCTCAAGCGCTTGAACATCGATCCACTGGCCGTGTACGGCACACTGTGCGTGAAGTGTCCGGTGCTCGATCCGTCTCTGGCCGATCCCAACTGCGTGGCTCGGCTTACCGAGGAACTGGCGATCGTCTCGCCGAAGATGGTCGTCGTCATGGGCGAGGACGCCCTGACCGTGCTCAACGAGCTCGAGGTGCCTCTGTCGCGCCCGCTCAATGCCCGGCCAGGCGAGATCCAGACCTACACCCCGTCGATCGAAGCCCTGTTCGTCCCCAACATCGACGAGGCGCTGGACGAGGAGTCGGCCAAGCGCGCGTTCTGGTCCGCCTTCCGGGTGCTGGGCCAATGGTGGGCGGACCTCCCCCCCTACTAGGACGGGCGGACCCGGCGCCCGCGGCACGGAGGCGCCGGTGAACTACGAGAAGCAGTTGCGGGCCGCGATCCTCGAGCTGTTGCGACAGCGCGGGCCGGGAAAGTCCATCTGCCCGTCCGATGCCGCCCGCGCGGTGGCCGGTGAGCAGTTCCGCCCGCTCATGGATCAGGCACGCGAAGTGGCGGCCCAGCTCACCGATGAGGGTGTGCTCGAGGTCACCCGGCGCGGCGAGGTGATCCACCCACACGAGACGCAGGGGGCGATCCGCCTGCGTCTGCGCGAGGCGCCGGCCGGCGATCCCCAGGCCCTCGCACGCGAGACGACCCTGCGCGGAGCCCGGTGAGCACGCAGGCCCCAGCGCCCGAGGGCCGCGTCCTCGGGGCCCCCGCGCCGGCGCCGCCGGAGGTCCGCGTCGTTCCCCAGCTGGTGGCCGACATGCGCTCGGAGCTGCGCGCCCGGCGGCGCATCGGTCTGCCGCCCGGAACCCACGGGCTCAGCCTCGAGGTGATGCGGCGCACCTTCAGTGACCCGCTCGGACTGCTGCTCGAGCACCACGCCCGCTACGGACCCGTGTTCACGATCCGTCACGGGCCGCAGGTGATCGTGTGGGCGATCGGCGCGCACGCCAACCACCAGATCCTCGTCTCCGAGTTTGACGCCTTCTCCTGGCGCGAGGGGCGGTTCGTCGATCTGTGGCCCCTGCTCGGCGACGGGCTGCTCAACATCGACGGGCCGTTTCACCGCGATGCCCGCAAGGTCCTGATCCCGGCCTTTCACTCCGAGCAGGTGGCCGCGGTCGGGGACACGATGGTCGCCGAGGGGGCGGCGGCGGCGCAGCGGCTGCGACCCGGCCAGACGCTTGAGCTCTACGGCTGGTCACGGCGGCTGGCCATGCGGATCGCGCTGCGCGGCCTGCTCGGCATCGAGGGCGGGGACGAGCAGGCGCTGGCCGACGCGTTCGAGCGGGCGCTCGGCTTCCACGGCCTTCCGGTGCCGCTGCAGATGGTGCGCGGACCCGGCACCCCGCACGCGCGGGTGCTGCGCGCCCGGGCCGAGCTCGATGAGCGGCTGTTCACCGAGATCCGCGCGCGGCGCCGCGCCGGCGATCCCGGCCCCGGCGTGCTCGGGGTGCTCCTGGCCTGCACCGACGGCGAGGGACACGAGCTGCCCGAGAGCGTCGTGCGCGATCAGACCACAACGCTGCTGTTCGCCGGGCACGACACCACGACGGCGACGTTGACCTTCCTGGGCTATGAGCTGGCCCGAAACCCGGCCGCGCAGGCCGCCGTCCAGGCCGAGCTCGACACGGTGCTGGGCGACCGGGATCCGACCGCGGCTGAGCTCGGCGGCAAGGCGCTGCCCGTGCTGGAGCGAACGCTGGACGAGACCCTGCGCCTCTACCCGCCGGCGTGGGTCGGCCCGCGGCGCAGCCTGCGCGACGTGGAGATCGCGGGCACCCGGATCCCGGCCGGCGTCGGCGTGCAGTACTCAAGCTGGGCCACCCACCACCTGGCCGAGCTGTATCCCGACCCCGAGCGCTTTGATCCCGACCGCTTCGCGCCCGGCGGCCCGGTCGCCCAGCTGCCCAAGGGTGCCTACGTGCCCTTCGGCGGCGGCAGCCGGATGTGCCTGGGCAAGCGCTTCGGGCAGTACGAGCTGCGCGCGCTGGCCGCGACCCTGCTGCGTCGCGTCCGCCTCGAGCCCGCTGCGGGCGAGCGGCTGCAGATCGCCGTGACGCCCACCCTCGGCCCCAAGGACGGGCTGCGGGTCGTGGTGTCGCCGCGCTGACCGGCGGCCGTGCCGGCCGTCGCGGTGAGCGCACGAGGCTCCTTCATCCGGAGGGTGCAAAACGCGCCAACCGACGGGTGGTCCATCGTGGCTTGTCACAGAACGCCTGCATAGCGTGCAGTTCATGACAAGCCGGGAGCGGCCGGTCGCGGATTGTCACGTTTTGCGTGTCGGTCGGCCTGGATTCGCGATCGGCGAGGAGGGTTGCCTCCACGCCCGGCCCGGACACGCCACCGGAAGGTCCGGACATGGGAGACCGGGCAGCGGCTAGAGGATGTTGAAGCACCCGTAGATGACGACCAGCGGGTTGACCACCCGCCGCCCCCGGGTGTCCGTGATCATCGGCGCGCCCACGTAGTTGGGGGGTGAGGAGGCCTTCAGGCAGCCGTTGGACTGCACGCTGACGTCGTAGGCGACCGGAGTGTCGGTGAGCGGCTGCTGCCCCGAGGCGAGCACGACGTAGACGTTCATGGTGCACGACCAGTCGCCGGGCCCGACCGGGGCCGCGCCGCGCTTGTTGCAGACGGGCAGGATCCGGTAGTGCGCGGTGGCCGGGATCGGGTGGCCGAGCAGGTTCTGCTGCAGCGCGGTCAGCCGGCGGAACTCCGTCAGCAGCGTGCCCCGCAACCGTGCTCCGGTCACCCCGGCGGGACCGACGCCCGAGCCGAGGGCGAGCAGCGCGATCACGGCCACTGCGCCCACGCCCGCGCGCACCGGGAGCCTCCAGGCGCTGGTCGGCGCGGCCCCGGCGACGAACTCGCGGCGGCGCAGGATCCGCCATGACGCGGCCAGGCAGCCGGCGATCCAGGCCGCGCAGACGAGCAGGGAGACGAGCCAGGGGCCAAGAAAGATCCCGTCGGCGAACAGGCCGTGCCAGGCGTCGAAGGCGGTCCCGATGAGCAGCATGTGGACGATCACGCCCTTGCCGATCAGCGCCAGCAGCTGGGTGAGCAGGGCGACCATCACCGGACCGAGCACGCCGACGATGCCGCTGCGGGTGGCCACGGAGAAGAGCACGGCCAGGCTGGCGTAGGCGAGCACCGCCGGCAGGCACATCAGCCACGCCGCCACCACCCGCCACAGCAGGCCCAAGCCGCCGAGCACGCGGCCGCCGAAGTCGACCAGGTCGCCGGTGCCGACCACCACGACCCCCGCGACGACGCTGGCCACGGCGACGAGCAGGGCGAGCGCGAGCGCGTAGCTGAAGGCGGCCAGCACCTTGCCCGCGAACACGTCGCGCAGCGATCTCGAGCGGGTCAGGACCGTCTTCCAGGTCCCGTGCCGGTCCTCGGAGGCGAACAAGTCGCCGGCCAGCACCCCGGCGATCACCGGAAAGCCCCAGTTGGCGGCAAAGCTGAGCACGACGAGCGCGAGCGCGCCGCCGGACTGGTGCACCCAGGTTCCGAACAGCGCGTCGGCCGGGGTGCCGTTCTGCAACCGCAGCACGAGCGCGAACGCGAACGGGCCGGCCACGCCGGCGAGCACGAGCACCCGCAGCGGCGCCTGGGCGCGCAGCTTGCGCCGCTCGACCCGGGCCACCGACAGGATCCGCGCCCGGGTCACGGGCCGCCGCCGGGGGGGTCGTGGCCGCCCGTCAGTGAGAAGAACAACGTGCGCAGCGGGCTCTCCTCGAGCTCCAGGCGCAGCACGGCGACCTCCTCGCGCCCGAGGGCGAGCACGAACGGGGCCAGCGCACCCGGCTCCGCGGTCAGCCGCAGGGCGCCGGTCCCGGCCCGCCCGGGAGCGACCGACACGCCGAGGAATCCGTCGGCCATGGCCACCGCCCGCGCGTCGTCGCTGGTGGTCAGGGCGTAGATGGCCCCTGGGGCGGCGTGCTCGAGCTCGGACGCATCCCCGTCCCAAACCACCCGGCCGCCCCGGATGACCGTGTACGCGTCGCACAGCGCCTCCAGTTCACCGATCAGATGACTGGAGAGCAGCACCGCCACGCCGTCGTCGCACAGCTCGCGCAGCAGCACACTGACGGCCTGCGCTCCGGCCGGATCCAGACCGCTGGTCGGCTCATCGAGCAGCAGCACCCGCGGCGAGCGCAGCAGCGCGGCGGCGATCCCCAGCCGCTGGCGCATCCCGGTCGAGTAGCCCGACACGCGGTCCTGCCCGCGGTCACCGAGACCGACCCGGTCAAGCACCTCCGACACCGGGGGCGCGGCGCCGTCGTCGAGCTCGGCCAGCAGCTCCAGGTTGACCGCCCCGCTCAGGTAGGGATAGAAGGCCGGCTCCTCGACAAAGCCGGCCACCGACCGGTCGGGCACCGCGTCGGCGCCGCCGAGCGGGCGGCCGAGCAGCGTCACCGTGCCGGCGTCGGGCCGGATCAGGCGCATGAGGATGCGCAGCAACGTCGTCTTGCCGGCTCCGTTGGGCCCGAGCAGGCCGCGCAGCTGTCCCGGCGCGACCTGCAGCGACACCTCGTCGAGGGCCAGGCGCTCCCCGTAGCGCTTGCTCAGCCCGGCGATCGCGACGGCGGGCCGCGCGGGCTCAGCCGTCACCCAACGGCGCGGGTCGGCACGCCCACGTGATCGGGCAGCTGGCCCCGGCCCCGGCTCCGGTGGCGCGGGTGCTGTGCGCCGCCCGCCCGGTCCGGGTCACGAAGATGTTCGGATCGGCCCGCAGCATCTGCTCGACGACCATCGCGCGATCGATCTCGTCCGGTGAGGCGTTGGGCCCGGCGGCCGGCGGCTTTGACGTCGCCCCGTGCACCGAGGCCCACAGGATCTGATCGGAGATCGCCTGCGGCACCGCGTCCAGGCGGGAGAAGGGCAGCCGGCGCGACAGCGAGGCCAGCGGGCTGCCCGACGTGTTCTTGGTGCTCAGCGAGTAGCTGGGCGTCTGGACCGTGTACGGGGCGTCATCGGGCTTGGCCCCGCCGCTGATGAACGCGTCGTACATCGGCGTGGCCAGGGCGTCGTTGAGCCCGAGCGGCTGCAGGCCGAGGATCAGCTCGGCCGTGCGCAGCGTCGAGTACTGGTCATAACGGGTCGGCACGACCGCCCCGTGCCGGGCCCAGGGGCTGATCACGAACGCCGGCGCGCGGTGCGCGTCAACGTGGTCGGCGCCGTCCTGGGAGTCGTCCTCGACGACGAAGATCGCCGTGGAGGGCCAGATCGAGGAGTGTGAGATGGCGTCGACGATCTGGCCCAGGGCGAGGTCGTTGTCGGCGATCAGCGCCTGCGGCGTCGGATCACCGGGAGTCGTGCCGTTGGTGTGATCGCTGGGCAAGATCATGTAGTTCAGCGCGGGCACGGTGCCGGCCGCGACCTGGGACTGGAACTCGGGGTACCAGGTGTCAAAGCGGCTCTGACCGGCGAAGAGCGTGCCCGTCCCGTTGTACAGGCCCGAGTCCTGGGTGCAGGCGGCCGGGTTGTTGGGGGCCAGGCAGCCGAGGAAGAGGTTGTTGGGATAGCTCGAGTCGACGTTCTGCTCAACCGTGGAGAACTGCGGGCGGTTGGGGACCGAGCCTGTGGCCAGGGAACCGACCGCCTCGCCGTAGTCACGGAAGCTCACGCCCTGCTTGGCCGCCTGGTCAAAGAGGAAGAACCTGGGCGGGAAGCTGACCGGGAAGATCCCGAAGTCATAGGTGCCGCGCCGGTTGGAGTAGTTGGCCGCGGTCGCCTTCTGCGCGTAGTCGATCGCGGTGGCGCCGGCGGTGATCAGGTGTCCGTCGACCGAGACCTCGGAGTCCTCGTAGAAATGGTCGAGCAGCGGGAATTGGCGCGACAGGGCGTGCGCGTTGGGGGTGATCCCTCCGGTCGGGCCGCTGACCCCGTTGCCGTCGAACAGCTCCAGGCCCGGGTTGCCGTCGCCCCGGGGGTCCGAGCCGAAGATCTGGTCATACGTGCGGTTCTCGCGCACGATGTAGAAGACGTGCTTGATCTGGCTGCTGGGCTGGCCGGTGACGGCCGGGATCGGGCTGCCCGCCGGCTGGGTCTCGGCGTTGGACGGCGCCACCTGGGCGTTGGCCTGGGCGGTGTCGGCCACGACCTGCAGATCGGTGGGGATGCTGAGCGTGCCCACGCGGCCGATCAGCAGATCCAGCACGTAGGTCCCGTAGGCGTTGGGCGGGGTCTGGTACTGGGTGCGCGCGCCGCCGAAGTAATAGCTCGGGTTGGGCCCGGAGCCAAAGCCCTTGCCGGCGATCCAGATCAGCTTGCCCTGGGGGGTGGTCTGGACGTCGTCGGGATAGGCGGCCGTGGGGATCCGGCCGATGAACCCATAGGCGGGTAGGCCGGCCAGGACGCCGCTGGTCGGGCAGCGCCGCGTCCGGGGCAGGCGCCTGGCCGCCCGACGCTCGAGGAAGCGGCGCCGCGCGCCCGGGCGCACCCCGAGGGCCTTCTCGATCGCCCTGATGTACGCGCCGGCCTGCGCGCGGCTGACCCCCGCACAGGCCCTGCGACCGCGCAGATGCAGGTAGCGGCGCGTCAGGCGGCTGAGCGTGCGGCGGTAGCTGCCGTGCGCGCGGCGGACGGCGATCCGGCGGCCACGGCCGTGACGAGCGCGGGCCCGGTGCAGCGCGCCGCGCAGCGCTCGCGCGGCCTTCAGACGGCCAGAGCGAAAGCGGGAGATCGCGCGCAGCGAGGGGACCGAGAAGACCCGCCGGGGCCTGCCCGCCGCCTTACCGCCCCGGGCGCTCAGGGCGACGGCGGCCACGGCGTCCTCGCCGGCGTCGGCTGAGTACAGCGTGGTCCCGTCGGGGGAGATGGCGAGCTTGACCGGCTGGGTGCCGAGGTTGTCGCCGCGGCCGACCGAGATCGTCCGGGTGACCGCGTCCCGAGCGGTGTCGATCACCGCGATCAGGTCGCGGTTGGTCACCGCCACGTAGACGAGCGGGCGGTGCGGATCGGCGACCATGCCCTCGGGGTGGCTGTTGAGGTCACCGAGCGCGCCGCCGAGGCCGCTCACCGTCGCCGTCACCTTGCCCGCGGCGGGGTCGATCACCGAGACCGTGCCCGAGTACTCGTTGGTCACGTAGGCGCGGCCCTGCGGGTCGAACACGACATCGCACGGGTACTGGCCGACAGGCACGATCGTCTGGGCCATCGAGCCGAGGTCGACGACATCGGCCGCGTCGGCGCCGTTGAGCGCCACCACGAGGTGGCGGCCGTCGGGGGAGACGGCCAGTCCCTCGGGCTGGGCGGTGCCGGTGCCCGAGACGGGCGGGAAGGAGTTCACGCGCGCGCTGCCGCCGGTCGTGGCGGGCAGGGCCAGCGGGGTCTGCTCGGTGCCCGTGCCGGTCGCGTGATCCACGGTGAAGATGTGGATCACATCGCCCTGATCACCCTGGGTCGGGCCCTCGGTCGGTGAGCTGCCCTTGGGCAGGCCGCTGACGTAGGCGTGGCCGCCGTCGGGCGAGAAGGCGACCCCGCCGTAGCATCCGGGCAGCGGCAGCGTCTGCACGACCTGGCCGGTGGCGATGTTGACGACCTTGATGTCGTCCTCGCCGTGCCCGCAGTCCGCGACCCACAGGAAGTGACCGCCAGGCATCACCGCGCTACCGGTCGGGAAGTCGCCGACGGTGGTCAGGCGCCCGACCGGGTGCAACAGGTGGCCGTTGCCGGTGAGGTTCAGCTGGGGCCCGATCTCCCCCGGGCTCGCGCTCTGGGCGACGCCGGCGCCCCCCAGGGCGAGCACTCCGAGCAACACGGCCATGGCCGCACGCGGCCGCGGGCGGGTGCGACCCGCGCGCCCCAGAAGGTCTCTCATGGCACCATTATCCTGCTGACGCGCGACCCGCACGTCAACCGCGTGTGAACGCCGTCAGAGCTCGAGGACGATCTTGCCCAGCTTGCCGCCGGCCTGGAAGCGCTCGTAGGCCTGCACCGCGCGGTCCAGCCCGAACGTCTCGGCCACCGGCACGGAGATCGTGCCGTCCTGCAATGCGGGCAGCACCGAACGCTCGACGGCGCGTGCGGTCAGCGCCTTGAGCTCCAGCGGGCGGGCGCGCAGCGTCGAGCCGCCGATCCGCGCCCGCTTGAGCATCAGCAGCCCGAGGTTGATCTCCCCCTTGGCCCCCGCGCCGGTGCCGATCACCGTGATCCGGCCGCCCGTGTTCAGGCTCTTGAGGTTCTCGGCCAGGTTGACCGCTCCGACGAGCTCGAGGATCACGTCGTAGGGCCCGTGCTGACCGAATCCGTCCGGCGCGATCACCTCGGCGCCGAGCGCGGCGACCCCGTCGCGGGAATCCGGGTTGCGGACCGTCGCGGTGACCCGCGCCCCGGCGGCACGGCCGAGCTGAACCGCGGCCGTGCCGACGCCGCCGGCGGCGCCGTGGACGAGCAGGTGCTCTCCCGCGACCAGGCCGGCCTGGGTGAAGACGGCGTCGTGGGCGGTGGTGAACACCTCGGGCACGCCGCCCGCCTGCGGCCAGGAGAGACGCTCGGGAACCGGCATCAGCACCCGCTCGTGGACGAGCGCAAGCTCGGCCTGGCCGCCTCCACCGACGATGCCCATCACTCGGTCACCGACCGAGAAGCGCTCGGCGCCGGGACCGAGCGCGGCGACCTCGCCGGCCAGCTCGAGCCCGGGGATGTCCTGGGGTGAGCCGGGGGGAGCGGGGTAGTGGCCGCGCAGCTGGATCATGTCGGCCCCGTTGAGGCCGGCGGCGCGAACCCGGACCAGGACCTCGCCGTGGCCCGGCTCGGGATCGGGATGCTCCTCGACGCTCAGCGACCCCTCGCGGATGGTGACGGCGCGCATGTCCGCGGACCTACCCGCGCACCAGCTCGGCCACGCACTCGATGTGCGGGGTCTGGGGGAACATGTCGACCGGGCGCACGCGATCCAGGCGGTAGCCGGCCTCAACGAGCTGGGCCGCGTTGGGGGCCAGCGTGGTCGGGTTGCAGGAGACGTAGACGATCCGCGACGGTGAGCTCTCGATGATCCGCCGCACGACCTTCTGCGAGAGGCCCGAGCGCGGCGGGTCGACGATCAGCACGTCGGGACGGCCCGCCTTCTCGGTGAGCTCGCGCAGGGCCAGCCGCACGTCGCCGGCGTAGAAGTGGGCGTTGTCGATCTCGTTGGCGCGGGCATTGTTGATCGCGTCGGCGATCGCCTCGGGCACGATCTCAAGCCCCCACACCTCGGCCACCCGGGGCGCGATCGACAGGCCGATCGTGCCGATCCCGCAGTACAGGTCATAGACCCGCTCAAAGCCGCCGGGTCGCGCGTATTCGATGGCCAGCTCATAGAGCCGCTCCGCCATCTCGGTGTTGGTCTGAAAGAACGCCTCGGAGGAGATCGAGAAGGTCATCCCGCCGAGCTTCTCCTCAAAGCGCTCGGAGCCGGCCAGCAGCTCGGTCTCGCCGCCCTGGGTCGTCTCCCCCAGGCTCGACTGCTGGGTCCACAGCAGCCCGTCCAGGTCGCCGGCGGCGGCGATCAGCGACTCGGTGTCGAGCGTCGCCCCGTCCGCGGTGACCAGCCGGGCCTGGACCTGACCGGTGCGCCGGCCCTCGCGCACGACGAGGTTGCGCAGCACGCCGGTGTTGGCGCGCCGGTCGTACACGCTGAGGTTCTGATGCCGGCACCAGGCGACGATCCGCTCGCGGGCCGCGTTGGCCGCCTCGGAGGCCAGCCGGCAGTCGGTCAGCGGCACGATCTCGTCCCAGCGCCCGGGCGCGTGGAAGCCGCACACCAGCGCGCCCGAGTCCGGGTCGGTGCCGAACGAGTACTCGAGCTTGTTGCGGTAGCGCCAGGTCTCCACGGCGGGCACGATCGTCTCCTGGGTGAATCCCTGCAGGCGGCCGATCCGCGTCAGCGCGTCGGTGACCTGCTCGGCCTTGACCTCGAGCTGGCGCTCGTAGGGCAGCACCTGCCAGGGGGCGCCCGGGTGGTCGGCGAGCGGCGCGACCCGGTCCGGGCTGGGGGCCAGGATCTCCAGTGTCCGCGCCTCGGCGTAGGCGCGCTTGCGCTTGCCGATCACGGCCCGCACGCGATCCCCCGGCACCGCTCCGGTGACGAACACGACGTAGCCGTCCAGGCGCGCGACCCCGGCCCCGCCGTAGGCGAGACGGTCGATGGTCAGCTCGAGCTCATCGCCGCGCTGCGGGCGCGACGAGGCGGGCGGCGCGGCCCGGGGAGGCGCGGCGGCGGGAGTGGGTTCGGTGTCCATGCTCGCGTCGAGGTTAGACGCGAGGCACGGACCCGGCCCGCCGGTCAGCCGATCGCCTTCTCCAGCGCGGTCGTGACCGACTTGCGGTTGGCGTTGTTGCGCTCGTAGGTGAGGACCTTGCGCTGCTCGGGCTTGGAGAGCTCCTTCAGGCGGCTCTGCACCTGGGCGGCGGTGAGGTCGTCGTAGCCGAGGATCGGGAACGAGGGTCCGACACCGGCGACCCGGCGGGCGCGGTCGGCCTGGCGGACGATCGCGTCGACCGGCTCGCTCTTGCGGGCCTGCTTGGTCGCCGCCTCGAGCTGCCCGACGCTGCGGCCGACGATCCCCTCCAGGCCCTTGGAGAGCTCATCGGACTGCTGGCGGCCACGGCGCACGAGCTCGGCCACGAGGTCGTTGGCGTCCTTGCGCGTGACGCGCCCGCGCGACGCGGCGTCGTCGAGGATCTCCTGGATCCGGTCGCGCGTGAGCATGACCACGTCCCGCGGCTTGATCGCACCGCGGGCGAGCTGCTCGGCGATGCTGACCAGGGTCTCGGAGCCGCCGCTGGCCCGCGCGGTGCGGGTGGCGCTCGCCTTGGCCGTTGTCCCGGCCTGCTTGGCTCCGCGCCGCGCCGCCGTGGTCGTGCCCTTGGCGCCGCTGCGAGCGGTCTTGGCCGTGCTCCGGGCCGCCGTCCCGGCCGTCTTGGCGGCCGCCGAAGCCCCCCCGCGGCTGGCCGAGCGCTTGGTCGCCGTGGCGCCGCGCTTGGCCGCGTTGGCGGTCTTGGTCGTGCCGGACTTGGCCTGCGTCGCGGTCCGCGACGTCGCCTTGCGCGTGCTCGTCGCGGTGGCCTTGGAGCCGCTCTTGGCGGCCGCGGTCGTGCGCTTGGCGGCCGCGGTCGTGCGCTTGGCCGCCGTGCTCGCGCGCTTGGTGCCGGCGGAGGAGGACTTGGATGGCGAACTGGATTTCGTGGTCGAGCGCTTGGCTGCGGGCATGCGTAAGTGGCTCCTCGTTGTCGTGACGCTCGCGCGAGCGTAACCGAATGGGGACGGACAGCGTGGAAACTGCCGTACCCGATCGCGAGGCGCGCGACACGCGCGGCCGTCAGCCGGCCAGCAGCTCGAGCAGCGCCTTCTGCGCGTGGCGCCGGTTCTCGGCCTGATCCCAGATGCGCTGGCGCTCCCCGTAGAGCACCTCGGCGGTGATCTCCTGCCCCGGATGGGCGGGCAGGCAGTGCAGCGCGATCGCCCCCGGCGCGGCCGCGGCGAGCAGCGCATCGTCGATCCGGTAGGCGGCCAGGTCGCGCCGGCGCTGCTCGGCCGTCTCGGGGTCGTCGCTCATGCTCACCCACACGTCGGTGTAGACGGCGTTGGCGCCCCGCACGGCCTCGCGTGGGTCGTCGGTGAGCAGCGCGCCGGCGACGGGCTCGAGCTGGTAGCCGTCGGGCGCGGCGATCCGGACCTCGACCCCGGCCTTCTCACCGGCGATGGCCAGCGAGCGGGCGACGTTGTTGCCGTCCCCGACATAGGCCAGGGTGAGCCCGTCCAGCGAGCCGAAGGCCTGCTTGAGGGTGAGCAGGTCGGCCAGCGCCTGCACGGGGTGATGACCGGCGGTGAGCATGTTGAACACGGGCACGGTGGCGTGGGCGGCGAGCTCCTGGATGACCGCGTCCGGGCCGGTGCGGATGCCGATCGCGGCCACATGGCGCGAGAGCACGAGCGCGGTGTCGCGCAGCGATTCGCCGCGGCTGATCTGCAGCTCGTCGGGGCGCAGGATCATGGGATGGCCGCCGAGCTCGAACACGCCGACCTCGAACGAGACCCGGGTGCGGGTCGAGGGGGCCTGGAAGATGAGCGCGATGCTGCGCCCGGCCAGCACTTCGGGCGCCAGCGGTTGCGCCTTGAGCGCAGCGGCGCGGTCGATCAGCGCCGCCAGCTCGGCGGCGGAGAGCTCGGCTCCGGTGAGGAAGTGGCGCGGCAAGCGCGTGAGTCTAAGCGGGCCGTGCTAGGCGCCGCGAGCGGAGCGCAGGCCGAAGCCGCGCAGCATCAGCAGCGCCTTCTCGCCCAGCGTCCCGCGGGCGGGCAGGATGCCCAGCTGGGTGGCCGCGTCGTACACGTCGTAGAAGGCGCGCACGCGCAGCAGCAGGTCGTTGCGCAGCTCGCAGTAGAAGATGCAGTGCACGACGACGAACCGGCTGGTGGCGGGCAGGCTGTCCAGGGGGCCGCGGTGGGTGCCCATCAGCTTGGCCGGCGCGGCCACGAACGCCCCGTTGTGCAGGCGCGCTCCGGTGCGCTCCAGGCGTACGTCGGGAAAGCCCGACCACAGCCGCAGGGCGTGGCTCTCCAGCGCCGCCAATCCCGACAGCGGGCGGTCGGTGAGCGGATCCTCGTACTGGATGCCGGCCGCGCATACGTCGGTGAAGGCGCCGGCGACATGACCCGACCAGGCGGCCTCCCAGCCGTCGATCAGTGTCTCCACGCTCATGGCTGCGCGGCCCCGAGCTGCGCGGCCAGGTCGGGCATGCCCTCCTCGGGGGTCGAGGCCTGCGCGTAGCTGCGACGCGGGATCCGCCCGGCGCCGCGGGCCAGACGCCCGCCCTGGACCCCGGCGCGGATCGCGCGGGCCATCGCCTCGGGATCGTGAGCGCGTGAGATCGCGCTCGCGCACAGCACGGCGTCGCAGCCGAGCTCCATGGCCAGCGCGGCGTCCGAGGCGGTGCCGACCCCGGCGTCGAGGATCACCGGCACCGTCGCGCGCTCGACGATCAGCGCGATGTTGTACGGGTTGACGATCCCCATGCCGGAGCCGATCGGGGAGCCGAGCGGCATTACCGCGGCGCAGCCGGCGTCCTGCAGGCGGCGCGCGAGGATCGGATCGTCGGTCGTGTAGGGCAGCACGGTGAAGCCGTCGTCGACCAGTTCCTCGGCGGCCGCGAGCAGCTCAACGGCGTCGGGCAGCAGGGTGCGGTCGTCGCCGATCACCTCGAGCTTGATCCAGTCGGTGGCGAACGCCTCGCGGGCCAGCCGGGCGGTCATCACCGCATCGCGGGCGGTGTAGCAGCCGGCCGTGTTGGGCAGCACCTCGACGCCGGCCTCGGTGAGCACGTCGAGGATCGATCCGCGCGCGGCCGGATCCAGGCGGCGCAGCGCGACCGTGCACAGCTCGGCGCCGGAGGCCGCGCAGGCGCGGGCGAGCAACTCATGGTTGGCAAAGCCGCCGGTGCCGAGGATCAGCCGCGAGTGCAGCTGGCGGCCGGCGATGGTCAACGGATCGGACACGGACATGATCATCCCCCCTGTATCGCAGATACGACCTCGATCAACGCGCCCTCGCGCACCGGAGTCTGCGCCCAGGCCGAGCGGCTGACCACCTCGCCGTCGAGCGCGACCGCCACCCCGCGCGCTCCCGGGGCAACGTCGAGCGCAGCCAGCACGCCGGCCACCGTCGCGTCGTCGGGCAGCTCGCGGGCCTCCCCGTTGACGGTCGCCCTCACCCCGGGCTCCCCGCGGCGACGCGCGCAAAGCGCCCGGGTGCGAACGGGGCCGGATCAAGACCGTCCAGCGCCGCCGCGGCCTCAGGCTCGGCGGCCGCCGGGGCGACACCGTCCAGGCCCGCGCAGACCAGCGCGGCGGTGACCGGCGCCAGCAGGATGCCGCCGCGGCCGTGACCGGTCGCCCAGTGCAGCCCGGAGAGCGCGCCCGGTCCGATCACGGGCAGGTTGTCGGCGCTGCCGGGCCGCAGCGCGGCCGAGCACTCGTCGAGCACGAACTCCCACACCCCGGGCACCAGCTCCGAGGCGTCGCGCAGCAGTTCGAACACGGCGCCCGCCGTGACGCTGGTGTCAAAGCCGCGCTCCTCGGTGGTGCCGCCGATCACGTAGCGCCCGTCGCCGCGGGGGACGACGTAGGAGGGGCCCATCCGCACCACGCGGGTGAGCAGCCCGGGCCCGGCCGGATCGTGCAAGCGCAGGATCTGCCCCTTGACCGGGCGCAGGTCCGGGAGGCCGGGCACGGCCAGGCGCTCGGACCAGGGGCCGGCGGCGATCACGACCTGGGCCGCGTCGAGCTCTGATCCGTCGGCGCAGGTCACCCCGGCCACGCGCCCCGCGCGCTCGCGCACGGCGGTGACCTCGGCGCCCTCACGGATCACGCCGCCGACGGCGCCTACGGCGGCGGCCAGCGCCGCGGTGAGCATGCGCGGGTCGACGGCGTGGTCGTCGGGCACGTCGAGGGCGAGTCGCAGGGACGGCGTCAGCGCCGGCTCCAGGCGCCGCGCGGCGCTCGGGCGCAGCCGTGTGGCGGCCAGCCCGAAGCGCGCGCGCAGCGCGAGCTCGCGCTCCAGGTGGCGGGCCTCGTCGTCGTCGCGGGCCACGAGCAGGGTCCCGCACGGGGTGTAGCCGGTGGCCAGGCCCGACGCGCGCTGCAGCGCGGCGACGAACGACGGGTACAGGCGGGCGCTGCGCAGCCCGAGGTCGAGCACCGGCTCCTCGGCCGGACGGGCCTCGGCGATCGGGGCGATCATCCCCGCCGCGTACCGCGATGTCCCGCCGCCCGGCCGGTCGCGTTCCAGCACGACCACCGACAGGCCGCCGCGGATCGCCTGCCAGGCGACGGCCAGCCCGATCGCCCCGCCTCCGACGACGGCGAGGTCCACAGGGGTGGTTGGTTTCCAGACGGACACGAAATCTCCCCCTCCGGCATTACCCGGTCGGGTCGTGACGGTCGGCGGACTCTGGTCGCCCGCCCTCTCAGCCCATGGTGGGGCTCCCGTATCCCTCATGGTAGTGACGGCCGCCCGCCTCACCGCATGGCCCGCGGCTGGCAGACTGCAATGCGTGCCCGATCGCCTCACACGCCTGAGCCGTGCGCGCCTGTACCTCGTCTGCGCCGTCCACGACGACGCCTTCATCGCCGCCGCCCTGCGCGGCGGGGTCGACATCGTGCAGCTGCGCGACAAGACCTCCGGCGACGACGCGATCGTGGTCGCGGGCCGGCGCTACCGCCGGCTGTGCGACGCCGCCGGGGCGCTGCTGATCGTCAACGACCGGCCCGACCTGGCCGTGGCCTGCGGCGCCGACGGCGTGCATGTGGGCCAGGACGACACCGCCGTCGCCCAGGCGCGCGAGGTGGTCGGCGAGGATGCGCTGATCGGGCTCTCCACCCACACCCCCGCCCAGATCGACGCCGCCGCCGGAGCGGACTACATCGGCGTGGGGCCGGTGCACGCGACGCCGACCAAGCCGGGCCGGCCGGCGGTCGGACTGGAGCTCGTGCGCTACGCGGCCGCGCACGCCACCGTCCCCTTCTTCGCCATCGGCGGGATCGACGCGCCACTGGCGGCGCAGGTGGCCGGCGCGGGCGCGACGCGTATCGCTGTCGTGCGCGCGATCACCGAGGCGGGCGACCCGCAGGCGGCCGCCGCCGCCCTGCGCGCCGCCATCAGCGCGGAGGCCCCCGTTGGCGCAACGTAGCCGCAAGCGCAAGCGGCGGGGGCCGGCCTCGCGCGGGGCCGCACCCGCCGCCCGGCCACCGGCGGGTGCCCCGGGCGGGGGCCAGGCAGTCGCCCCGGGCGGGGGCCAGGCGGTCGCCCCGGGCGGGGCGCAACCCGTCGCCCTGGGCGGGGCCGACGCGGTCGCCCCGGAGTCACCCGAGCAGATCGGCGGCTGGAAGGTCGAGAAGCCGATGACCCGCTCCCAGCGCCGGGACGCCGCGGTGCGGGCCGGCCTGGTCCCGATCCGGCCCGGCGAGCGCCCGGCCGCGATCGTCATCGCCAGTGTCGTCGCCGCGCTGCTCGGGCTCGGCAACCTGGTCGCGTACCTGGCCGGGGTCAAGATCGGCGGCAAGCACCCGGCGGCGGGCGGGATCATCCTCTTCTCGCTGCTCATGATCGTCTGTGCCGTCGGCATGTGGCGGCTGTGGTACGGCGCCGTGCTCGGCTTCATGGCCCTGCTGGCCATCATCACCTGCCTGTTCGCGCTGCTGCTGATCGAGGCCTCCAACGTGCTCGGGGTCGTCGTCGGGCTGGCCGTCATCCTCGGGGCGGGCTGGCTGTTCTTCAAGCTCGTCCGGGTGCTCAGCCGCATCCAGATGCCACGGCCCCCGGGCCGCTGAGCGTGGTGGGCTGGTGGGACGCGGACCGCGAGGGCTCAGCGGTCCGGGGACGGAACCGCGGCGCGCGCGGACCCGCGTGAAGCACCGGGACGGGGCCTCACCGGGACGGGGCCGCGACGGCTCGGGCGTCACGGGTTTGGGACCGCGACGCCCGGCCGACCCGCACGCAAAACGCGACAATCCGCCCCGGACCCGGGGCGGATTGTCATAAACGTTTCGCCTGGCGTGCTTTTCGTGACGATCTGCGTCCGCCGGTCGCGGTTTGGCACGATTTGCACGTCACGGAACGCTCGGGTCCAGCCCGGTCTCACCCGGCGCCGGGACCCGCCGATGTGCAGCGGGGGCGCGCTGCGGGCCGATCGAGGCCTGCCGGCCGTGCGCTCAGCGAGCGGGAATATCGCGCGGCCGCCGGGCGGTGCGCGGCGCGACGGGCGCGGGCCGCGGGGCGCGACGCGCCGGACGCGGACGGCGCGGGCGTGAGCTGACGATCGCCCAGCTGCACAGGCCGACGATCACCCCGAGCACGGTCGCGGCGAGCAGGACGTTGATGATGATTGATGTGGTGGTCATGCCGTTCAGGCTGACGGCGAAGGGTTAGGGAAAGGAAATGTCCGCGTGGCGGCTTGGAAAGGCTGTGAGATGATCGTCTGACCATGGATCGTCGGGCGCGCGTCCTCGTGATCGACGATGAGCACGGTCACCGTCGGCTTCTCCGTCTCTATCTGGAGAAGGAGGGCTATGAGGTGCTCGAGGCCGACAACGGGGTCGACGGACTGTCCCTGCTGCGCCGGCGCGACGTGGACCTCGCGCTGATCGACGTGATGCTGCCGGGGATCGACGGCTTTGAGCTCGTGCGGCGCATCCGGGCCGAGTCCGCGGTCCCGATCATCCTGCTCACCGCGCGCGGCGAGGAGGCGCACCGGGTCGCCGGCCTGGAGCTCGGCGCCGACGACTACGTGGTCAAGCCCTACTCGGCCCCCGAGGTCGTGGCCCGCGTCCGCGCGCACCTGCGCCGTGCCCGCGCCAGCGTGCTCGAGCGGCCGCTGCTGCGGCGCGGGACGGTCGAGCTCGACGAGGAGACCCGCCGGGTGAGCGTCGGCGATCAGGAGGTCGAGCTGACCCGGCGGGAGTTCGATCTGCTCGCCGCCCTGCTGCGCGACCCCAACCGCGCCCACACCCGCGAGGCGCTGCTCGACGACGTCTGGGGCACGCGCTTCCTGCAGCCCAAGACCGTCGACGTGCACGTCGCCGGGCTGCGGCGCAAGCTCGGGGATGCGCTGCCCATCC
Organism: Solirubrobacteraceae bacterium; assembly: GCA_035713465.1. Lineage (GTDB taxonomy): Bacteria > Actinomycetota > Thermoleophilia > Solirubrobacterales > Solirubrobacteraceae > Palsa-465. Next base: position 25,242 of record DASSZP010000016.1, read on the forward strand.
GGTCGCTGCGCGGCGTCGGGTACCGGCTGGAGCCGTGACCGCCGGCGTCACCTCGCTGCGCGTGTGGCTGCTGGCCGCGATGGTGGCCAGCGCGGTGATCGGGCTGGGCGGCGCCGGCATCATCTACGGGCGCATCCAGCGGGGCCACGAACGCGCCGCCGACACCGCCAAGGCGCGGTCCGAGGTTCAGGCGATCGCGCGTCAGATCCAGGCGGGGGCCGGCCTGAAGCGGATCGCGGCGCTGCAGACGCTGCTGACCAGCGACCAGGTCGTCGTCCGGCGTGACGGACGCACCGTGTTCACCGGCCCGGCCCACCCGGGACAGACCTTCGAGCTGCGGGTGCAGGCGCCGATCACCGGCGGCGTCGTGACGCTGACCGACTTCTCCTCCCCGTCGACCGGGACCACCCCCGAGCTGCTGCTCGTCACCGCCGCCGTGATCGCCCTGGTCATCGCCGCCGCGGTGGCGACGGCGACGCTGGTCACGCGCGCGGTCCGCGCTCCGGTCAGCCGGGCGATCGCCGTCGCCGAGCAGGTCTCCCACGGCGAGTTCGCCGCTCGGATGGGCGCCTCGGGCCCGGACGAGCTGGTCAAGCTCGGGCGCGCCTTTGACGGCATGGCCTCGCGCCTGGAGCGGGCCGACCGCGACCAGCGCCGGTTCCTGGCCGACGTCGCACACGAGATCGCCACTCCGGTCAACAGCATCTCCGGCTTCGCGCTCGCCCTGGCCGACGGCACCAGCGACGGCCCCGAGCAGCGCGCGGAGGCACGGACGATGATCGAGACCGAGACCCGCCGGTTGCGCGAGCTGCTCAAGGATCTGCGCGAGCTGACCAGCCTGGACTTCGCCGAGGGTGTGCGGCGCACCCGGATCGACACCGGCGCCTTCGCCCGGGAGCTGACGGCCCGCTTCGCGCCCGCCGCCGAGCGGGCGGGGATCCGGCTGACCCGGCGGGTGCGGGCCCGCGAGGTGGCGACCGACGTTCGGCTGCTGGAGATGGTCGTCTCCAACCTGCTCTCCAACGCGATCCGCTACACGCCGGCGGGCGGCGACGTCACCCTGTCGATCCGTCGCCAGCGCGACCGGCTCATCTTCGCCGTCACCGACACCGGCGTCGGGATCGCGCCGGAGCATCGCGACCGCATCTTCGAGCGGCTGTACCGGATCGACGACACCCGCGATCGGGCCACCGGCGGATCGGGACTGGGGCTGGCCATCGCGGTGCGGGCCGCCCGCAGCCTCGGCGGTCACATCGAGCTCGACAGCACCCTCGGCCAGGGCAGCGAGTTCCGCTTCGTCCTGCCCGCCGGCGATGGCACCGGGTCGGCCGCGCGTCCCGCGGGGACCGACGGTCAAGCGTGAGATAGGCTCGCTGCCATGCCCGAAAGCTCTTATGACTGCATCGTGATCGGCTCCGGCCCGGGCGGCTACGTGGCCGCAATCCGCGCCGCGCAGCTGGGAATGAAGACCGCCGTGATCGAGAAGGACACCGTCGGCGGACGCTGCCTGAACTACGCCTGCATCCCCGCCAAGGCCGTCCTGCGCGTGGCCGACATCCTCACCGAGATCCGCGAGGCGGGCGAGTTCGGGATCACCGTCTCGGACCCCGAGATCGATTACGCGGGCGTCACCGACCGCCGCCAGAAGGTCATCAAGACGCTGACCGGCGGCGTGGCCGGGCTGTTTAAGAAGAACAAGATCGACTACATCGAGGGCGAGGGCTCGCTCGCCGGCCCCAGCCAGGTCAGCGTCGGCGGGAACACGATCGCCGCCAAGACGATCATCCTGGCCACCGGCTCGGTCAAGCGGCCGATCCCCGGGGTGCGGTTCGGCGGGCGTGTGATCGGCACCGAGGAGGCGTGGGCCCTCGACGCCCTGCCCGCCTCGCTGGCCGTGGTCGGCGCCGGTGCCTCCGGAGCTGAGATCGCCTCGGCCTACGCCCGCCTCGGCTCCGACGTGATGCTGTTCGAGGCCCTGGACCGTGTGCTCCCCACCGAGGACGCCGACATCTCAAAGCTGGCCGAGCGCGGCCTCAAGAAGCAGGGCATGGCCGTCCACACCGGCACCCTGGTCGCCGACGTGGCCAGCGGTGAGACGTCGGTCACCTTCGCCTACGGCGACGAGAAGGGTGAGGCCGAGTGGCTGGTCATCGCCGCCGGCCGCGGCCCCGACATCGAGGCGCTGGGGCTCGAGGCGGCCGGCGTCACGCTGGACGAGCGCGGCCTGATCGCCGTCGACGGCGCGCTGCGCACAAGCGTCGAGGGCGTCTACGCGATCGGCGATCTGGTGCCCGGTCCGGCGCTGGCCCACAAGGCGTCCGACGAGGGCGTGATCGCCGTCGAGCACGCGGCCGGCCTGAGCCCCCACCCGATCGAGTACATCGACGTCCCCCGGGCGACCTTCTGCACCCCCAACGTGGCCAGCTTCGGGCTCACCGAGGCGCAGGCCCGCGAGGCCGGTCATGACGTCGTGATCGGCAAGGTGCCTTACGGCGCCGTCGGCGCCGGCACCGTCTACGGCGATCGCACGGGCCTGATCAAGATCGTCGGCGAGTCGCGTTACGGGGAGCTGCTGGGCGGCCACATCATCGGCGCCAAGGCGACCGAGCTCATCCAGGAGCTGGTCAACGCCCGGGCGCTGGAGGGCGGCTACCCCGAGGTCGCGCGGATCGTGCACGGCCACCCCACGCTCTCGGAGGGCGTGATGGAAGCCGCGCGCGCCGCCGACGGCTGGCTCATCCACGGCTAGCCGCGGTATGCCGGCGCTCACTGTCGTGGCCGGCGGCCCCACCACGCAGCGCGACGACGAGCAGCCGGTCTTCTTCTATGACCTCGGCTCCCCGGGCTGCTACCTGGTCGCCGAGCGGATCATGGCCGTCCTTCACCCGGCGCCCGAGTGGGAGCCGGTCCACGCGGCCGCGCTCGGCATCGCGCTGGACCCCGCGGGCCGGAGCGAGATCGAGGCCGCGGCCGCCGGGGGCGAGCTTCAGCCGGTCCGCTGGCCCGAGCCCTGGCCGCCGGACACCGAGCTGGCCATGCGCGCCGCGACCTGGGCCAAGCGCGGCGGGCGCGCGGTGGCCTTCTCCCTGGCCGCCTTTCGCCAGGCCTTCGCCGGGGGGCGCGACCTCGGCGACGAGGGCACGGTGCTGATCGCCGGGGCGGCCTGCGAGATGCATCCCACCGCGATGCTCAAGGGCATCACCCTGAAGGCGACGGCGCGCGCGATGCAGGCCGCCCACGCGCGCGCCCGGCTCGCCGGCGTCACCGCGCTGCCGGCGATCGCGGTCGGAGAGCGGGTGTTCTGCGGACCCGGCTGCCTGGAACCGGCGGCGACCGCGCTGGCGGCGACCGGCCGGACGTGAAGACCAACCGCGCGGCGACGGGGCGGACGTGAAGGCCAACCGTGTCTTTCACCTGATCGTCACGCGCGGAGGCCGGCAGCCCGCCTTTCTCGCCGGCCGGGACCGGATCGACCGGATCGAGCTCGTCTCGGTCGATGAGGGCGAGATCGTCCTCTACTGGGAACTGGCCCCCAAGCCGGCGGCGCGGCTGCTGCGCACGCTGCGGGCTGATCTGGCCGGACTGGAGACCGAGGCGTTCATCGACCGCTGGCGCGACGCGGACGCTGCGGCCGACTGGCCGCTGTAGCCTGGATCCCGATGACCACCAGAGTCCGAGCCCAGCGGATCCTGATGGTGACCCTGGCCGCGCTGCTGGTCGCGATCGTGGTGGTCCTGGCCACCGGTCGCGGTGGCGGGGCGACGCCGGCACCGGTGTCCCACAGCAGATTCGAGGGGACGACGATGCCCGCCGGCCTGCGGGCCTATGACTTCAGCCTGCGCAACGTCAACGGCCGCCGGGTCGACCTGGCCGCCCAGCGTGGCCACGTCGTCGTGCTCACCTTCATCCACTCGCTGTGCCATGACACGTGCCCGTTCATGGTCGAGCAGATCAAGGGCGCGCTGAACCTGCTGCCTCACGGGGGCGCGGGCGTGCCGGTGATCGGGGTCAGCGCCGACCCCGCCGAGGACACCGTGGCGCACCGGCGTGCCTTCCTGGCCCAGCACGAGATGACCGGCCGGATGGCCTTCCTCAACGGCTCGATGGCGCAGATGCGCCCGATCTGGCACCGCTACGCCGTGCTGCCGGTGAGCCCGAAGGTCGATCACTCGACCTTCGTCATCCTGATCGACAAGCGCGGCTATGAGCGCGTCGGCGACCCCCCGGACGCGCTGACCCCGGAGAGCCTGGCCCACGACATCCGCGTGCTCGAGCGCGAGCCGGCGTAGCCCCGGTTCGAGCGCGAGCGGGCGGAGCCCCGGTTCGAGCGCGAGCCGGCGTAGCCCCGGTCCGAGCGCGAGCCGGCATGGCCCCGGGTGACCGCGACCCCGCCGAGCACGCACGACTGACGTGCCGCCCGCCCTTCCCTACGGCGAGGCTGTCAGCTCGGCGCCGATCGCACCGAGGAAGTCCGCCGCAAGCGGCGCGGGCAGGATCCGCGCGTCGCAGGCCAGTGTGAGCGTGATGCGATGCCCGGCGGTGACCGCTCCGTCGCGGACCACCGGCGCCGGCTGCACCGCCCCGGCGGCCAGCGCGGCCGCCTGCCCCCCGGCCAGCAGCGGGGCGCCGCCGGTGACGGCAAAGCGCCCGAGGTCGGTCAGCGTGAAGGTCGCGCCGGCCAGCTCGGGCGGGGTCAGCTCGCCGGCCCGTGCGCGCGCGGCCAACCGCTCGATCTCGCGGGCCAGGTCATCGAGCGAGTGCCGGTCGGCGTCGTGCAGCACCGGGCTCTGCCAGCCGTCCGGCGCGGGCAGCGCGACGGCCACGTTGACGCGTCCGTAGAGCTCATAGCGGCCGTCCCGGTAGGCGGCGTTTGCGCGGGGATGCGCGCGCAGCGCCAGCGCACAGGCGCGGGCCAGGGCGGCGCTGACGCCGTGCGCGTGGTCCTGCGCGGCGGCGAGCAGGCCCTCGGCGTCGACCTCGGCGCTGAGCGCGAGGTCGGGGATCGTGGCCCTGACCTCGGCCGCTCGCCGGGCGGCTGCCCCCTCGGCGCGCGACGGCTCGACGATGGTCGTCTCTCCCTTGAGCGGAGTCGGTTGCGCGGCGGTGCTCATACCGGAGGCCAACGCTACAACGGGAGGCCGGATCGGCGCCGGTTGCCGCCGGGAGGACAATCGGCTCATGAACCTCCCGCAGGCGCTGCGCGCCACGCTGCGCGAGGCGGTCGGCGACGAGCGTGTGCTGGCCGCGATGGACGCGGTTGCGCGCGAGCTGTTCGTCGGCGAGCCGGAGGCGGCGCGGGCCTATGACAACGTCGCGCTGCCGATCGACTGCGGCCAGACCATCTCCCAGCCGCTGGTCGTCGCGCGCATGCTCGAGCTGCTCGAGCTGGCTCCGTCGGACCGGGTGCTCGACGTCGGCACCGGCTCGGGTTACCACGCCGCCCTGCTCGGGCGCCTGGCCGACCGGGTGTGGACGATCGAGCGTCACGCGCCGCTCGTGGACCGTGCACGGGCCGCGCTCGCGGCGGCCGGCGCCGCCAACGTCATCTGCCTGCACGGGGACGGCAGTCGCGGATGGCCCGAGGCGGCGCCCTACGACGCGATCAACGTGGCCGCCGCGGGCGGGTCGGTCCCGCGGGCCCTGACGCGCCAGCTCGCCGACGGCGGCCGGCTGATCGCCCCCGTCGGGCTGACCGAGCAGCACCTCGTGCGACTGCGCCGTTCCGGGCGGCTCGTGCTCTCCGAGCGCCTTGACCCGGTCAGGTTCGTGCCGCTCGTGCGCGGGACCGCGTGACCGGGGCCCCGCCCAGGCGCTCGCACATGACCGCGATCGCGTCGGGACTGGAGTCGATCAGGACGTAGTGACGGCCCAGCTCACGGCACACCGCGCCGAGCGTGCCCGAGCCCGCGAACGGGTCCAGGCACCAACCGCCCGGCCGCGAGGACGCGGCGACGATCCGCCGCAGCACGCCCTCGGGCTTCTGGGTCGGGTAGCCCGTTCGCTCGCGGCCGCTGGTGGGGACGATGGTGTGAAACCACACGTCGGTGGGCCGTTTGCCGCGCGCGGCCTTCTCCGGGCCGACCAGGCCGGGGGCCATGTACGGCTCGCGCTCGACCGCGTCGGCGTCGAAGTGGTGCCCGCCGGGCGTGCGGACGTAGACGAGGATCGTGTCGTGCTTGGCCGGCCAGCGGCGCCGCGGCTTGGCGCCGTAGTCATAGGCCCAGATGAGCTCGTTGAGGAACGCGTCGCGTCCGAAGATCTCGTCGAGCAGCAGCTTGACGTAGTGCGCCTCGCGGTAGTCGATGTGCAGGTACAGCGTGCCGTGGGCGGCCAACAGCAGGCGCACACGCTCCAGGCGAGGGCCCAGGAAGCCGAGGTAGTCGGCGAACTCGTCCTCGTAGCGCAGGCTGGAGATCACCCGGCTGCGATAGCGCCGGCCGCCGAATCCGACCCGTGACGCCTGCGGGTCCTCGGTCACCGCGAGGCGGTCGCGGGACTGGGCGCGCCCGGTGTTGAACGGCGGGTCGAGATAGACGAGGTCAAACCGCCCCTCGGGCAGGGCGTCGAGCACCGGAAGGTTGTCCGCGGCGATGATCCAGTCGTCGTCGAACTCGACGCGTGAGGCCGTGTCGCCGAGACGCATGCGACGATCCTATGGCCGAACGCCGACCGGTCGGCGCGATCCGCCGTCGCCAGGGCCGGGCATGCGGGGAGAATCCATGCGCCGAACGCTAGGATTCACTGCGGTGTTCTCCGTCCTCTACGCCCGTCTGCGCGAGCTTCCGCTCGCGCGGCGCCTGTCGGCAACCACGCACGGCGCCAAGCTGACCAAGTACACGATCGGTTCGCTCGTGGCCCTGACCACGAGCGTGATCGTGTTCGCGGTCATGGATTGGGCCGGCATCCGCACCGGCATCGACTCGGCGGCGGCGTTCATCGCGGGGGCGATCCCCAACTGGGTGCTGAACCGCAAATGGGCCTGGCGGATGGAGGGCCGCACCGAGTTCCTGCGCGAGATCCTCGTCTACACGGTCATCTCGGTGCTCGTCTGGGCCGCCTCGACCTGGGCCACCGGCAACACGCAGGACTGGGCCCGGCACCATGTCGCCTCGGGCAGCGGGCTGCAGATCATCATCACCACCGCCGCCTACGTGTTCGTGCAGGCGGTCTTCTTCGGCGTGAAGTACGTGATCTACGACAAGTGGGTCTTCTCGGGTCAGTCCCGGCTGCGCGCCGCCGTGCGGTCGCGCCACCAGGTGTGGACCGCGGCGCGCGCGAACCGCACGCCGTAGCCGAAGTTCCCGCCCTTCTTGGTCCCCGTCGCGTGCTGACCGCGGTCGCGCATCGTGGTCGGCACCTCACCGAGGCGGAAGCCGTGCAGCGCGGCGGAGATCATCAGCTCGGAGGCCTGGTACTGGGGCTGCTCGAGCACGACCGCCGCCGTCACCTCGGCACGCATCGCGCGCAGGCCACAGGCCGGGTCGGTGATCCGGTGACGGACGAGCACGCTGATCAGGGCCCCGAATACGATCACCCCGGCATGGCGGGTCGCGTCGGTGGTCAGCTCGGTGCCCAGGCGCCGCGACCCGGAGACGAAGTCGGCGCGGTCGGAGAGGATCGGCTCGATCACGCGGTCGATCTCGTTGGCCTCGTACTGACCGTCGGCGTCGATCGTGACGATCACCCGGGCGCCCCGCGCCCGGGCCAGCCAGTAGCCGAGCCGGAGCGCCGCGCCCTGGCCGCGGTTGACCGGCACGTCACAGACCAGCGCGCCCGCCTCGCGGGCGCGGGCCGCGGTCTGATCCTTGGCCCCGTCGACGACGACGATCGTCTCGGCGGCCAGCCCCGCGGCCTCGGCGGGCACCTCGGCGATCACCTCGGCGACGGTCGGCTCCTCGTTGTAGGCGGGGATGACGATGGCCAGCGGCGCGCCCTGCCCGGCCGGATGCTCGGCCAGGAAGGCCTCGGCGGCCGCGCGCTCCTCTGGCCGCAGCCGGGCGTCCTCCTGCGGGGAGACGCCGAGCGCCGTCGTGCTCACGAGAGCGCCTCGACGTCGGCGTCGCGCCACTCCTCCCACACCCCGACGAGCCCGTCGGAGAGCTGGGGGTACTGCGGCGCCCAGCCGGCCGCGTGAGCCTTGGCCGGGTCGACGATGACCGCGGGCATCTCACCTGGCTTGGCCTCGCCGTGACGGGTGGGCAGCTCGGCGCCGGAGACGTCGCGCACGGCCTGCACGACCTCGTGGACCGACAGCGAGGTGCCCGAGCCGATCACCATCGGGCCCGACCACTGGTCGCTGGTCAGGCCGAGCTTCATCGCGGCCACCACGTCGGAGACGTGCACGTAGTCGCGGACCTGGTTGCCGTCGCCGTAGATCTCAAACGTGCCCCCGAGCCGGATCGCGCGCATCAGCCGGGCGACAATGCTGTCCTTGGCCTGCATGCCCGGCCCGTAGACGTTGGTCAGGCGGATGCACGCGCAGCGCAGGCCGTAGGAGGACGTGTAGGCCGACATCAGCATCTCGCCCGCGGCCTTGGTCGCGCCGTAGGGGGTGAGCGGGCGCAGCACGGCCGCCTCGGTGATCTTCGGTGCATCCATCGGGCCGGTGACTGCGTTGGTGGAGGCGAACGACAGCGAGGTGACCCCGGCCTTGCGGCCGGCCTCGAGCAACGCCGCCGTGCCGGCGACGTTGGTGCGGTAGGTGAGCTCGGGGTGTTGCATCGAACGCAGCACCGAGGTCACCGCGGCGAGGTGGACGATCGAGTCAAAGCCCCCGTCGAAGGCGGCCTGCAGGACCGCCGGGTCGGCGATGTCGCCGAGCACGACGTCGACCGACGGATCGGGATGCGGCTGCAGGTCGACGACGCGGATCGTCGCGCCGGCGGCGCCCATCTCGGCCACGACGCGGCGGCCGATGAAGCCCGAGCCACCGGTGACCAGGACGCGGCGACCGGCCAGTGACGTGGCACTCATCGAACCGCTCCGGAGAGGCGGTGTACGTGTTCAGGAGTCATGTGAAGCTGCGAGAGTACGCGATCACACCTGGTCAAGACCCGCGCTGGTAGCGTCGTCGTCCCGTGGCGCAGGTGTCGGAGCCCCCGCTGACCGAACATGTCCCCGCTCCAGCCGGTGCGCCGGACCGCGGACGCTTGCGCGCGCGCGTGCCGCGGGGGCTGAACCGCCTGCGCTGGCCGCTCGGTGCCCTGCTGCTCGTCGCCGTCGCCGCCGCCGTCGTGGCCTGGGCCGACGTCCGCCCCGGCTATGACCCCTACGGGTGGATCGGCTGGGGCCATCTCACCCTGCACGGCAAGCTGGACACCGACGGCGCGCCCTCGTGGAAGCCGCTGCCCTACCTGTTCACGCTCCCCTACGCGCTGTTCGGGCGCACCGCGGTCTATCTGTGGATGACCACCGCGTACGCGATCTCGCTCAGCGGGCTGGTCTTCGCCTGGCGGGTCGCCTACCGGCTCGTCGATCCCTACCCCGAACGCCGCTGGGCCGGTCACGTGGCCGGGCTGGCCGCCGCGCTCGCCGTGCTGGGGATCTACGACTTCGCGCACTCGATCCTCACCGCCGAGTCCGACACGATGATCGTCGCCCTGTGCCTGGCCGGCGCCGACGCGATGCTGCACCGGCGCTACCGGTGGGCCTTCTGGGCGCTGTGGCTGGCCGGGCTGGGCCGCCCGGAGGCGTGGTCGCTGCTGTTCGTCTACGGGGTCTGGGCGTTCGTGCGCCAGCCCCGGATGCGCTGGCACGTCGTGCTCGGCCTGCTGCTCGTGCCCGCCCTGTGGCTCGGGATCCCGGCGCTCACCTCCAAGAGCCCGTTCTCGGCCGCCAACCTGGCCGAGCACTCTCCGCGGGCCGTTCGCGGGGACAAGTTCACCGGCGTGATCTCGCGCTTCCTCGCCCTGCAGCCGCTGACCGTCAAGCTCTGCGCGCTGGCCGTGACCATCCTGGCCGTCCTGCGCCGGGAGTGGCGGATCGTGCTGCTGGCCGGCGCGGTGGTCCTGTGGGTCGCGGTCGAGATCGCCTTCGCCATGCACGGTTGGTCGGCGGTGCCGCGGTACATCTACGAGACCGGGGCGGGCGTGGGCGTGCTCGGCGGGGTGCTGGTCGGCCGCGTGCTCACCGATCTCGGAGCGTGGCTGGATGCGGTGCGGATCCGCACCGCTCCGGCCTTCTCGCTCGTCGCCGGGCTGCTGCTCGTCGTCGTCATCACCTTCACCCTGGTGCCCGTGGCTCGCTCCCGGGTGAGCTTCGCGCGCCACGACCTGGACAAGCAACGGGCGCGGGCGGTCCAGGTCGACCAGCTGCAGGACGCGATCGACCGGCTCGGCGGGCGCCGCATCCTGCGCTGCGGGCACCCCAAGGTGTGGATCGCCTGGCAGAGCGTGCTCGCCTACGACCTCGGCGTCAATGTCGGCTCGATGTTCTTTAACCCCGGCTATCACCGCCGGCACCCGCACGCGATCGTGAACATGTACCCGCACGACTACGGGTGGCAGATCTTCGCCAGCGACTGGACCGACGGCGCGCAGAAGGCGGCGTGCGTCGGCCTGCGCTACAAGACCGGGCAATGAGCCCCGCCCCGCCCGGGCGGCGGCCGACCCGGGCCCAGCGGCGCCGGCGCCTGGTCTACCTGGCCGTAGGCCTCGCCGTCCTCGGGCTGGCGATCACCGCGTTGCTGCGCGGAAACGGCCTGCCCACCCCGCCCCGCGCGCTGCCCGCCCCGGGCGCCGGCCACGGCGACATCTTCCGCTACGTGCCCGCGATGGAGTCCGACTTCGCCGCCCGCGCCACCGCCGGCAACGCCCAGCCGCTGTTCGTCAAGAGCCCCGGGGGTGCGCTGGCCACCGCCGCCCGCGTCGCCGCCCTGCGACCGCTGGTCGACCGGGCCACAGCGGGCAGCGCCATCTCACCGGACCTGCTGGAGGCGATCGTGTTCGTGGAGAGCGCGGGGCGCGCGCAGGTGATCGCAGGCAGCGATCCCGCCTCGGCCGCGGGCCTGACCCAGATCCTCGCCGCCACCGGGCAGTCGCTGCTCGGCATGCACATCGATCTGGCCGCCAGCCGCCGGCTCACGGCCCAGATCGAGGGCGTCGCGGCCGGCACCCGGCACGGGATGCTGGCGCCGCTGCTGGCCCGCCGCGCCCGGATCGACGATCGCTTTGACCCCTCCCGGGAGCTGGCCGCCACGGTGCGGTACCTGACCATTGCGCTGGGCCACTTCCATCGCCTCGATCTGGCCGCCGAGAGCTACCACATGGGGATCGGCAACCTCAGCCAGGTGCTGGCCGACTACGACGGCGGCATCCCGGTCAGCTACGCGCGGCTGTACTTCGACGTCGCCCCCGATCGCCACCGCGCCGCCTTCCGCCTGCTCGCCGGCTTCGGCGACGAGTCCTCGCTGTACTACTGGCGCCTGCTCGGCGCCGAGTCGATCATGCGCCTGTACCGCCACGACCGGGCCGCGCTGGCGCGCCTGTCCGGACTGGAGACCGCGGCCGGTACCGACGCACTCGTCCTGCATCCCCCGGACCGGACGACGAGCTTCGCTGACGCCTCCGCCCTGGCCGCCGCGTACCAGAACCGCACGCTCACCCCGCTGCCCAGCAACGCGGCCGCGCTCGGCGTGACCGTCGCCCCGGACATGGGCGCGGGCCGCGGCGCTCCCCGCGCGCTGTACCGGGGCCTGCGCCCGGCCGCGCTGCGCCTGCTCATCGCGCTGGCCGCGCGCGTGCGCAGCCTGTCCGGCGGGCGCAGCACGCTGCGCCTGGCCGCCACCACGACCGATGTCGCGTCCGCGCGCCGGATCGGGGATCTGTACCCGGCCGCGGCCACCGGCTTCTCCCTGCAGCTCGAACGTCATTACGCCAGCGGCGCTCAGGCCGAGGCGCTGCAGGACGCGCTGGACCGCCTGCAGTCGCTGAACCTGATCGCCTGGACCCGCGACGGGTCGCGGCTCGATCTCACCGTGGCGGGGGACGCGGCCGCCTGGCTGGCGCGCTGACCGCCGGGACGGATAGCGTTCATGAGCGTGGCCGACGCGATCCGCACTCCCGACGAACTGCTCTCAGACCTCCCCGACTTCCCCTTCGCCCCCCACTGGCGCCAGTGGGACGGGCTGCGCCTGGCCCACGTGGACGAGGGTGACGGCCCTCCTGTGCTGTTCATGCACGGTGAGCCGACCTGGTCGTTTTTGTGGCGTCATGTGCTCGCGCCCGTGCGCGACGCCGGCTTTCGCTGCGTCGCGCCTGACCTGCCCGGCTTCGGGCGCTCGGACAAGCCCGTGGACACCGACTGGTACAGCTACGACCGTCACACCGCCGCCGCCGCCGCGCTGCTGCAGGAGCTCGACCTGCGCGGGGTGACGATCGTCGTGCACGACTGGGGCGGACCGATCGGGCTGCGGCTGGCGGTGGAGGCGGCCGAGCGGATCGACCGGATCGTCATCTGCGACACCGGGCTGTTCACCGGCCATCAGAAGATGAGCGACGCCTGGGTCGCCTTCCGCGACTTCGTCGCCCGGACCGAGGATCTGCCGGTCGGCTTCCTGGTCCGCGGCGGCTGCCACACGGACCCCGGAGACGCGGTCATCGCCGCCTACGAGGCGCCGTTCGTCAATGCCGGCAGCAAGGCCGGGGCCCGCGCCTTCCCGCTGATGCTGCCCACCACGCCCGATGCGCCGGGGGCCGCGGCCGGACAGCGCGTGCTCGAGGCGCTGCGCGACGACGCCCGGGACAAGCTCGTGCTGTGGGCCGACTCAGATCCGGTCATCCCGCTGGAGACCGGGCGGCGCTTCGCCGCTTCGCTCGGCACCGAGGTCGCCCACGTGATCCCCGAGGCCGGCCACTTCCTGCAGGAGGACGCCGGGCCCCAGATCGGCGGGCTGATCGCCGACTGGCTCAGCGCCTGAGCGCCCACGACGACTGGCCCCACCGGCCGGTTGGCAGCAGTCACCGTCGCCTAGCGCAGTCAACTGCTGCCAACCGGATCCGCGGGACGGCTAGACCGGCTGCTTCTCGGCGGCCGGTGTGCCGGCCTCGGCGTCGCCATCCACCGCGCCAGCGGCGTCGGCGGTGGGGGCCGGTGCGGCCGACTCCGTGGACGCCGGCCCGGCCTCGGTCGCAGCGGACGTGGACGCCGCCACGGCCGGAGTGCCGTCCCCGGTGCGCGCCTCGTACGCGGCCCGCAGGTTGTGGTCGGGGTTGACCAGCACCTGATCGCCCTTGAGCAGCTTGGTGATCAGGTCGGCGACGCGGCGCGGGACGAGGTTCATCCCGCGGAACAGTCCGGCCATCGTCTTGGGCACGTAGACGTCGACGCGGCCGGTCTGCAGCGCCTCGACGATCGCGTCGGCCACGTCGGTGGGCTCGACCACCTCGACGCCACGGCTGCGCTGAAGCCCCGAGCCGAGCTCGGTGTTGACGACCACCGGCATGACGATGCTCACGTCGATGTTGGTCTGGCGCACCTCAGCGCGGATCGCCTCCGAGAGACCGACCACGGCGTGCTTGGTCGCGCAGTAGGTCGCGCCGCCGGGGAAGCCGGCCTTGCCCGCCACCGAGGCGATGTTGACCAGGTGGCCGCGATTGCGCGGCAGGAAGCGCTCCAGAGCGAGCTTGGAGCCATAGATGACGCCGTGCACATTGATGTCGACCAGGCGCGCGGCGGTCGTGTCGCTCTCGTTGACGAACGGCCCGATGGGCATGATCCCGGCGTTGTTGATGAGCACGTCGAGCGGGCCGAGCTGGGACTCGGTCTCCTTCAGGAACGTCTCGAAGCTGGCGCGGTCGGTCACGTCGAGCGGCAGCCCGATCGTGCCGCCACCGAGTTCGCTCGCGGTGGCCGCGGCCAGCTCGGACTCGATGTCGCCGATCGATACGCGCGCGCCCTGGGCGATCAGTGCCGCGGCGGTGGCGCGGCCGATGCCGCGGCCCCCGCCGGTGATGGCAACGACCTTCCCGGCGAGCGAACGGGGTGCTTTGGCCATCTGGTTCCTCCTCAAGGTTTCTGGTCCGGTGGCGTACCGAGCAGTTAACCATCTTGACGACAACTGGCTGGCCAGCCAAATAAGCTGTGTCCCGGCACGATGGCGAGCTTTCACTACAACGGCTACCGGATCACCTACACCGAGCACGGCTCCGGTGACGAGGTCACCGTGCTGCTGCCCGGCCTGCTGCTGCCCCAGACGATGCAGTTCCCACTCGCGCGCCAGCTGGCCCGCCGCGGGCATCGCGTGATCACCATGGATCCGCTCGGACACGGGACGTCCGACCGCCCGACGGAGCTGTGGCACTACTCGATGGCCGAGTTCGCGCGCCAGACGATCGCCCTGCTCGATCACCTCGAGCTCGATCGCGCCGTCGTCGGGGGGACCTCGCTGGGGGCCAACATCACCCTCGAGGTCGCTTCCCAGGCCCCGGATCGCCTGCAGGGGATGATCATCGAGATGCCCGTCCTGGACAACGCGATCCCCGCCTGCGGGGCGGCCTTCACGCCGCTGCTCATCGCTCTGAAGTACGCCACGCCGCTGGTCGACGCCTTCGCGGCCACCGTGCGGCGAATCCCGCGCTCGCCCTTCCCCTTCCTGCTCCAGGTCGGACTGGACTGGGTCTCCCAGGACGCCGAGCCGAGCGCCTCGGTCCTGGGCGGGATCCTCTACGGCCGCGTCGCCCCCGGGCACCAGGAGCGCTGCACGTTTCAGGCCCCCACGCTGATCATCGGCCATCCCAACGATCCGGTCCATCCCTTCTCCGATGCCGGGATGCTCGCCTCCGAGCTGCCCAACGGGCGGCTGCTGCACGCCAGTTCGATCCTCGAGCTGCGCCTCAAGCCCAAGCGGCTCACCCGCGAGATCGCCGCCTTCGTCGATGACTGCTGGACCGCGCCGGCCCCGCGGCAGGCGCGGCCTGTCCGCTCGGGCAGCGGCACCGGCGCGCGCCGGGCACCCCGCGCCGCCGCCGGCTGAGCGTCCGGCACGCCCCGGCCCGGGCTAGCCTCAACCGCGCCCCCGACGAAAGGACAGCGCCATGGAATACCGGACGCTGGGTAGCTCCGGCCTGAAGATCTCCGCCCTCACCCTGGGCACGATGACGTTCGGCGGCGGCGGCGACTTCGCCAAGGTCGGGGACACGGACGTCAGTGGCGCGCGGCGGCAGATCGACGTGTGCCGCGACGCCGGGATCAACATCATCGATACCGCGGACATCTACTCGACCGGCGGGTCGGAGGAGATCGTCGGCGAGGTGCTGCAGGGCCGGCGCGACGACTTCCTGCTCGCGACCAAGGTGCGCTTCCCGATGGGCGAGGACCCGAACCTGGCCGGCCTGTCCCGCCACCACGTGATCGAGGGCTGCGAGGCGAGCCTGCGCCGGCTGCGCACCGACCACATCGACCTCTACCAGGTGCACGAGTGGGACGGCCTGACGCCCCTGCAGGAGACCCTGGAGGCGCTGGACACGCTCGTGCGCAGCGGCAAGGTCCGCTACGTCGGGGTGAGCAACTACGCCGCCTGGCAGGTCATGAAGGCACTGGGCATCGCCGCCCGCGAGCACCTGGCGCGGTTCGTCTCCCAGCAGGTCTACTACTCGCTGCAGGAGCGCTCGATCGAATACGAGCTGATCCCGATGGCCGTCGACCAGGGCCTCGGCACGCTGGTCTGGAGCCCGCTGGCCGGCGGGCTGCTCTCCGGCAAGTACCGCCGCGGCCAGGACGCGCCCGCGGGCTCGCGCCACCTCACCGACTGGGGCGAGCCCCCCGTCTACGACGAGGACGCGCTCTACGACACGATCGACGTGCTCGTCGAGGTCGCGCAGGGACGCGGCGTCTCCCCCGCCCAGGTCGCGCTGGCCTGGCTGCTCGGGCGTCCCGGGATCAGCTCGGTGATCGTCGGCGCGCGCACCGACGAGCAGCTGGCCGACAACCTCAAGGCCGCCGAGCTGCGCCTGTCCGACGACGAGCACCGCCGCCTGGAGCAGGTCAGCCGCCCGCCGCTGCTCTACCCCTTCTGGCATCAGGCCAAGACGGCCTCGGACCGGCTCGGCGCCCCCGAGCTGACCCTGCTGGGCCGCCACCTGTAGACGGAGTTGGGCACCGTGGATCATCCGCTGTTCATCGTCGGCAACGACCGCTCGGGCACGACCATGCTGCGGCTGATCCTCGACGCCGGGCCCGAGATCGCGATCCCGCCCGAGTCGATGATCCTCACCGACTACGGCGCCGTTCAGCAGGGAGGCGAGCTCGGTGACCGAGCCATCGCGCAGCGGTTCATGGCTGAGGTCTGGCATCACCCCAAGATCGCCCTGTGGCAGCTGAGCGGCCCACCGCCCGAGGTGCCGCCGGGCCTTGATCACGCGTCCGCCTACCGGTTCGTCATGCAGGCGCCCTTCCGCGCCTACGCGGCGCAGGCGGGCAAGCCGCGCTGGGGGGACAAGACGCCGCACTACGTCCACCACATCGCGGCCCTGCTCGACGTGTGGCCCCGGGCCCGCTTCGTGATCCTCGTGCGCGACGGGCGTGACGTCGCGCTGTCGGTCCGGCGGATGCCGTTCGGTCCCAACAACGCATGGGCGGCGGCCTCCTGGTGGGCGCGGGGGATCCGCGCCGGCCAGGCCGCTGCGGCCGCCCACCCCGAGGCGGTGATGACCGTCCGCTACGAGGATCTGGTCGCCGATCCGCAGCGCAGGGTGCCTGAGATCTGCGCCTTTGCCGGGCTGACCTTCGCCCCGGAGATGCTCGCCATCGAGAAGGCCGACCGGGCCAAGATCGTGGCCGACCAGACGGGCTGGTTCCCGGGCCTGTTCGACGGCATCCACACCGCGGCCAGCGGTCGCTGGCAGCGCGAGATGCCCGCCCGCGACCAGCGCATCTTCGCCTCCCTGGCCGGTCCCGAGCTGCGCGCGTTCGGCTATCCGCCCGGTCCCGGTCGCCCGCCCCTGGCCGGCTGGCAGGAGCGCCTGCTGCACTGGCACAACCAGACCATGCGCCAGGTCAACTTCGTGCGCCTGCGGGTCTTTCAGGAGCGCGGGCGCGAACTGCGCCACGCGCTCGAGCGCCGCATGCGGCCCGAGGGCCAGCGCGGACGGCGCGTCCGGCGCTGACCGACCCACCACCGGGCAGCTCAACGGCTTGCCGGCCCGTCACCGGCGCCGCCGTTTCGGCTTCTTGCCCCGGCTGACGACGACGTTGACGGCCGCGCCGGCGGCGAGGACGCGCCCAGCGCGCGGGCTCTGCGAGATGACATGGCCGCGTCGCGTGTGCGCGGCGTAGGCGGTCGGATGTCTGCCGAGCCGGCAATGCGCCCGAGCGAGCGCCGTCCGGCTGGCGGCGATGGAGCGTCCGGCAAGCTTTGGCACCGTGCAGTGACGGGAAGTGGGCGGGCTGGTGGCGCCCGGCCCCGGCGAACCGGTCGCGCTGCCCGGAGCGCCGCTGGCCGGCAGCGTGTACGGGCTCCATGCGGGGACGCTGGCGTTGGTCAAGATCTGGGTCGCCGGCCCGCCGGCGGTCGAGACGGTGTCGATCGTGTTGCCCGGACCCTGGAACACGATCTGGCTGCCGTCGGGAGAGAAGTCCGGCAGCGTGTCACCGGAGTTGGCCGGGG
Organism: Solirubrobacteraceae bacterium; assembly: GCA_035713465.1. Taxonomy (GTDB): domain Bacteria; phylum Actinomycetota; class Thermoleophilia; order Solirubrobacterales; family Solirubrobacteraceae; genus Palsa-465. The sequence goes on from DASSZP010000016.1 coordinate 42,844, forward strand.
TCAGTGGGGTGAGCGGTGACTGCGCGGAGGCCGAGGCGACGCCCCCGCCGATCGGGATCGTGACGATCTGGCCCGATGAGCCCGCGGTCGTCGAGTCCGCCTCCGCGGCGATCGTCGAGCCGTCGGGACTGAGGGCGGGCGCGGAGAGGATCGTGTTGTCGGCGCAATAGACCGCGGTCGGGTCGGGCGCGGCGCCCGAACCGAGCGCGGCCGGGGTCTGGAGGACGAGCACGTCGGTGTAGGAGTCGGTCGCGTCGCACACTTCGCTGCCGGCGATCGCGTAGTTGGTGCCGACATCGGTGAACAGGAGCGAGGATCCGGCCGGGTCTCCGAACGTGACGTTGCGAGCATCCATCGTGCTGGCTGCGTGGTAGATCTCCTGCGGCGCGCTGGCGTCCAGGCCCACCGAGGCCGCGAAGTACTGAAGGTCGGACGTGTGGCGCTTCTGCGCCCAGGTCATCCGGTCACCGGCGGCATCCAGGTGGGTGAAGAACTGGTTGGCGACCTCCATGCTCGCGTTGTCGGGATTGACGGTGATGCCGGTCCCGTCGGGCTTCAGCGAACCGAATTGACTGCCGCTGTTTCCACCGCGATGAAACGCGAGGACCGGGGCTGTCTTGGCCGAAGCGACGAAGTCATACGGGCTTGACGGCGTTCCGTCGGTCGTCACCGCGACGGCGCGGGACCCGTCCGGCGCAGCGGCCCAGATGTTGCCGTCACGGATGAAGAAGATGCTGCTCGCGTCAGCGCTCGTCGCTGCGGACAGGAGGATCGCGGCCATGAGTGCGATGACCGCGGCCGGCGCTCGCCCCCGGTGTGGCGCCCCGGCGCGCGACGATGGGCGCCGCCGCAGCCGGGGCCGTGCCCCATGCGCCATCGCTACGTCCCCCACGCGAGTAGCAGCGCGGCGATCCGGGTGCGGGTCGCCCTGAGGTCGTCCTTCCAATCCGAACTGACCGTCGCCTCGGCGAGCGCCGCCTGGCCACACTGGGCGCGGGCGATCATGTGGCTGATCCTGATCCCGTACCGGCCGTCGTTCAGCTGGGCATCGAAACCCTTGCCGACCTTGTCCAGGGCGCCGACATATCGCCGCTTGGCCGACCTCCCGCGGAGATCTCGCGAGTACGCGTACAGCTTGAGCTCGCCGCGCTCGGCGGTCGTGACGTAGCTGATCATGTGGTGCGCGACCATGCCCACGAACGCCGCCCATTTCGGGCGGGCGTGAGGCTCAACGCAGCCCGCGTTCGCCCTCGGCATCAGCGCCCATTCGCGCGCGTAGCCGTCGAGCCGGCTCTCGACCGCGAGCGCGTCAGGACCGAACCTGGCGACGGCAGCCTTATGCGCGGCGGTAAGGTCGCCCCCGCCGGCAGCGGACGCCGTCGCGGTGAGCACGGCGAGCGTGGACATCGTCAACGCGATCGTCCGTCTGGCGCCGGTGGTGATACGCATGCTCGAGAGCCCCCTCTCGTCGTCATGACATCCCGAATCGGGACGAGATCCTAATCCGATCCGACGCCGCTGCCAAGGGCGGAAAACCCCCACACTTTGCGATGCCCGGGTCGCAGGGCCGGACGTCGATCAGCGTTCGGGACCGCCGGCGAGATCGGGAGTCCCTTTTGCCCGATCAGTGGGCGGCCCGGTAGGCGGGGAAGAACCCGTCGTAGCTGATCTCGGGCCGGCCGGTCAGGGCCCGGTAGCGCTCGGGGTCGTGGACGGCCTTGCCGATCGCCGCGGCGCGCTCGCCCCCGGGGGCGAAGCGCTCCTTGTAGGTGAACAACGAGTCCCGGCGCCCGCCCACGCCGCCGCCGAGATGCAGCAGCTCATAACCCTGCTCCTGGCCCCAGCAGGCCAGCCCGTACAGGGCCAGGTGGCTGGCCCCGAGCGCCCGGCCCGCGTCCGAGCCGGCCCCGAGGTGGTAGTGCAGCCACGGCCGTCCGGTCAGCCCGAGGGCACCGGCGAGCTGCTCACCGTCGTGCCAGACCTCGACGCAGACCATCGCCACGCCGTCCGCGAGCGCGGCCCAGTAGGGCTCGGCGAAGAAGTAGAACGGATCGGCGCCGGCCCGGGCCATCGTCTGCGTGTAGAGCTCGCGAAAGCCGGCCAGCGCGGCGAGATCACCGGGCACCGTGACGCGGACCTCGGCCCCGGCGTTGAGCGCCCGGCGGGCCATCCGGCGGTGGTGGCGGTGCATGCCGGCCATCAGGTCGGCTCCGGCCGGCAGCGGCCACGCGATGGTGTCCCCGATCGGCTGCACGTGAAAGCCCGGGGCGTGCGCAGCGTTGGCGAACAGGGGATGAAAGACCGCGAAGGTGGACACCGCGCCCTGGGCCCGGCACCACTCGTCGTAGGCGGCGGCGAACGCGTCCACCGGCGGCTGGGCCCCGACGCTGACCGGCCCCCCGTAGCCGTAGGGGGTGACCAGGTCGACGGGCTCAGAGCGCAGCAGGGCGGCGAACACGACATCTCCGCCGTCCCCGGCCAGATGCAGCAGCGTCGGCTCGCCGCCGGTCAGCTGCGCGGAGGCCAGCAGATAGCCCCGGCGCAGGTACGCGTCGTTGAGCCCGAGTGCGTCCAGGCGGGCATCCCACTCGGTCTCGGGGACCCGCTTCAGCGCCGTCATCGCCCCCGCGCCGCGCTCACCGCGAGCGCCGTCATGTCGCGAGCGCCGTCATGGCCCGGCCGGAGGCTCCTGCCAGCCGCCCGTCGCGCCCTTGTAGATCCCCGAGCCCCGCACGACCATGCGCACCGTGCGGGCCAGGATCCGCAGGTCCAGGGCGAGCGAGCGGTGCGCCACGTACCACAGGTCCAGCTCGATCCGCTCGGGCCAGGGCAGGGAGGCGCGGCCGTTGACCTGCGCCCAGCCGGTCAGGCCGGGACGGACGGCGAGCCGGCCGCGCTGGCGCTCGGTATAGCGCGCGACCTGGCTGGGCACGGTCGGCCGCGGCCCGACGACCGCCATCTCCCCGCGCAGCACATTCCACAGGTTCGGCAGCTCGTCGAGGCTGGTGCGGCGCAGGAACGCGCCGACCCGCGTGATCCGGGGGTCGCCCGCCACGATGGCCAGGCCCGCGCCCTGAAACTCGGCGCCGGAGACCATCGTCCGCAGCTTGTAGATCTGAAATGTCGCCCCGTCGCGGCCCACGCGGGTCTGGCGGTAGATCGGCGCTCCCGGGGACTCCAGGCGCACGGCGAGAGCGAGCAGCGCCACCAGCGGCGCGCTCAGCACGCTGCCGATCCCCGCGATGAGCACATCGAGCGCGCGGCTCATCGATGCCCTCGCCCGGTTCCTTGCGCGTGGCTCGTCGCGCGGGCCCGGCCGGCGCCCGGCGGGCGGCTCATCGCGTGCCCTCGGCCGGTTCCCAGCCGGCGCGGGTGCCGTGGGCCAGCCAGTCCCACAGGCCCGCGGCCAGCGAGGCGGTCGTGAGCACGTAGTAGCGGGCGATGAGCAGGGGCCGCGCGGGCACCGCGCGGGCGAGCAGCGCGGCCAGCAGCAGCCCGATCTGCAGGGCGGCGGCGAGCACGTAGACCCACCCCTGGCCCAGCAGCACGAGGCTGGCCGCCAGCGCGATCACGTGCAGGAACGGGGAGGCATAGCGCAGCACGCGGTGCGAGACGATCATCAGCCCGTACAGGGGGTCATAGCCGCGCGGCGAGAGCATCCCGCCCCTGATCATGATCGGCCAGCCGTGGCTCATCATCCGCCGCTTGCGGGCGAACTCGCCCTCGATCGACGGGACCATCTTCTCGCTCGCCCGCGCGGCCGGGGCGTACACGGCGCGCCAGCCCCGCTTGACCATGTTGAACGGGAAGGAGAGGTCGTGGCCCATGATCGGGTCGACGACCAGGTAGCTGTACCGGCGCGTGGCGTAGATCGCCCCGTTGCCGCCGGTGACCGAGCGCAGGCGGGACTCCAGGGAGCGCACCGCCATCTCGTAGCGCCAGTAGATCCCCTCCTGGTTGCGGCCCTGCGCGTTGAGGAAGCGGACCTGCCCGCACACGTAGCCGACGCGCGGGTCCGCGAACGGGGCGACCAGGGCACGCAACGCCCCCGGTTCCCAGACCGCGTTGGCGTCCGAGAAGGCCACGATCTGGCCGGTGGCTCGCGCGACCCCGGCGTCCTGCGCGCGGACCTTGCCGCCCCGCGGCAGCTCGAGCACGAGGTCGGCCCCGGCCGCGCGGGCCCGCGCGGCGGTGTCGTCAGGGGAGCCGTCGCAGGCCACGATCACCTGTACCGCGGCGGGATAGTCCAGCGCGCGCAGGTTGGCCACGCGAGCGGCGATCACCTCCGCCTCGGCGTAGGCGGCCACGATCACCGAGGCGGCGGGCAGGCGGTCGTCGGGCAACGGCGCGACCGTGCGCAGCCGTCGCGGCAGGCGCGCGATCGCGGCCAGCAGCAGCGTGTAGCCGACGTGGGTGTAGACGAGCAGCCCCACCGACAGCCAGAAGAGGATTGCGATCACGGTCATGGCGACGACGGTGATTCTCGCGCAGCAGCCACCCGCGGCGGGGGCGCGGGTGGCCTCGCCGCGATGCCGGCCGCCCCACCGGTGATAGTTGCGCCCGCAAGTAATTGCTATGCTGATGGTCATGGAACTCGGAGTCGCCACCTTCGCCGACCTCTCCTCGGGGGTCAGCCCGCAACAGCGGATGAAGGACCTGATCGAGGAGGGCGTGCTCGCCGACCAGCTCGGCCTCGACGTGTTCGCGATCGGCGAGCATCACCGTCCGGACTTCCTCATCTCCGCCCCGGCCGTCGCGCTGGCCGCGATCGCGGCCCGGACCGAGCGGGTCCGCCTCTCCAGCGCGGTCACCGTGCTCAGCTCCGACGATCCCGTGCGTGTCTTTCAGCAGTTCTCCGAGCTCGATCTGATCTCCGGAGGGCGAGCCGAGATCATGGCCGGGCGCGGCTCCTTCATCGAGTCGTTCCCGCTGTTCGGCTACGACCTGGACGACTACGACGACCTCTACGCCGAGAAGCTCGACCTGCTGCTGAAGATCCGCGCCGGTGAGCGCGTGACCTGGTCCGGACGCCTGCGCGCTCCGCTCGCCGATGCCGGGGTCTGGCCCCGGCCGGTGCAGGATCCGCTGCCGGTGTGGGTCGCGGTCGGCGGCTCGCCGCAGTCGGTGGTCCGTGCGGGCACCCTGGGCCTGCCGCTGACGCTGGCCATCATCGGCGGCCAGCCCGAGCGCTTCGCGCCGCTCGTCGCGCTCTACCGCCGCGCGGCCGCCGACGCGGGCCACGATGCCGAGGCGCTGCCCGTGGCCATCAACACCCACGCCTTCGTCGGCGCCACCTCGGCGCAGGCCGATTCCGCCTTCGCCGCCCCCTACCTGGGCATGATGAACCGGATCGGCCGCGAGCGCGGCTGGCCGCCGGCCGGGCGGTCGGAGTACGAGGCGCTGCGCTCGCCACGCGGCGCGGTCGCGGCCGGCTCGGTGCAGGAGGTGGCCGAGAAGATCCTCTTCGAGCATGAGCTGTTCGGGCACAGCCGCTACGTGGCCCAGATGAGCGTCGGCGCGGTCAGCCACCGCGACGTGCTGCGCTCGATGGAGCTGTTCGGGACCGAGGTGGCCCCGATCGTGCGCGCCGAGGTGCAGCGGCGCGCCGGCGCGCCGGCGGCGACGAGCGCCTGACCGCTCGGCGGGGAAGCGGTCGGATGGACGTTTTTGGCGTCCGGCACGCCACAATCGTCCAACCCCCCTCCCGGCGGGGTCAGACCAGCCGCCGGTACAGCGCGAGCGTCTCGCGCGCCGCCGTGTCCCACGAGTAGGGCCCGGCGGCGGCGGCGCGCGCACCCGCCGCCAGGGCCGCCCGCGCCCGCGGATCAGCGACCAGCTCGGACAGGGCCGCGCCGAGCGCGGCCGGATCGCCGGGCGCGACCAGCCGCGCGGCGCCCGCGGCGGCGACCTCCCCGAAGCCGCCGATGTCCGTGACCACCGCCGGGGTCCCGAAGGCCAGCGCCGTGGCCAGCACACCGGACTGGTCAAAGCGCTCGGTCCGCGCGTAGGGCAGCACGACGATGTCGGCGCGGCGAAACAGCGCGGCGAGCTCCGCGTCGGGCACGAAGCGGGGGACGAACCGGACCCCCGGTCCGGCCGCGGCGCGCAGCGGGGCGATGTCCATCCGCGGGCGCCCCACGATCCACAGCTCGGGCCCACCCACCCGCTCGGCCCCACCCCCACCCCGGACCCCGTCCGCCCGCTCGGCCCCACCCCCACCCCGGACCCCGTCCGCCCGCTGGCCCCCGCGCACCCCGCGCCACGCCTCAAGCAGCACGTCGACGCCCTTGTAGGGGCGCAGCAACCCGAAGAACAGGACCACCGGCCCCGTCACCGCCGCGAGATCCTCGGGCAGCGGCGCCGGGGGGATCCGCGCGAGCCGGTCAAAGGCGCCGTGCGGGATGACCGTGACCTTCTCCGCCGGCACCCCGGCGCGGTCCACGAGCTGGGCCGCGCCGTAGCGCGAGTGCACGACGACCGCGTCCATCCGGGCCAGCAACCGGCGCTGGGCGGCCACCTGCCCGGGGCGCGGCTCGCGCGGGAGCAGATCGTGGGCGGTGAGCACCAGCGGTCGGTCGGGCAGCAGCCATCCGTCCAGCCACGGCACCGTCAGCCACTGCAGGTGCACGACGTCGGCGTGCCGCTGCGCGTCGTGCCGCCAGACGAGCATGTCGGGGACGTGCGCGGCGAGCTTGCTCGCGCGGCGCAGCCGCGACGCCGGCGCCCCGACCGCGGAGCGGTAGAAGCGCTCGGACACGATGTAGCCGTCGGCGGCGGGCACGTCGCCGTAGGCAAAGCGGCTGGTCACCAGCTCGACCTGCGCGCCGGCCCGGGCCAGCGCCGCGGCCAGCGCGTGGTCATAGGGCGGCGTGTAGGCCGGAGGGTCGACGAGCTGCACCCTCACGCGTCGCCCTCCACGGACCGGCCGGCCAGCGCGGCCAGCCGTCGCGCCACCGCCGCAGCCGGCGGGCCGCCCAGCGCCCGCACCCGCGCGTCGCCGTCGGCGGCCAGCCGCAGCACCGCCGGCGCGAGCGCGATCAGCCGCGGCGCCGCACTGTCGCCGGAGCGCCGGCGCGCCCGGCGGTCGCGCAGCACGCGCCAGGGATGGCGGGCGGTGAGCCGCACCAGGGCGCGCCAGCGGGCGGCGGCGCCGTCGTCCTCGCGGTAGACGACGGGGACCAGCCAGGTCGGGTCGGCCCGCTCGGGCCGTGCCGCCGCCTCCACGCGCGCGGCGGCCAGGCTGGCCGCGTACTCGGCCAGCGGGTCCCCGAGGACGGGGAAGCGATCGGCCACGAGTACGACGGCGACGTGCCCGGGGCTCGGCGCCGGATGCTCGGCGGGGCGATTGGAGAGCGCGAAACCGGCCAGCTCCTCGACCCCGAGCACGGCATCGAGGGCGAGGAACGCGGCCCGGTCGCGCAGGCCCCGGGGGACCGACGGCGGCACCGAGCCGGACGGTCGCGTGTCCCCCGCCCCGGCCCGCGGGCGACGGGAGCCGGAGAAGAAGGGGATCCGGCCTCGGCCCCGGCGCGCGGCCCGGCGCAGGGCCGGCTCGGGTTCGAAGTCCTCATAGCGCCGGGCCAGCCAGGCCCGCCCCGCGGCGTACCCGCGCCACTGCCGGCGCAGCTCGGGCACGGTGGTCCGGTAGCGGTGGCGCACGCGGGCGCCCGGGCACGGGGCCAGGCGCCAGCCCGCGCGCTGCAGGCGCCAGCTGAAGTCCGTGTCCTCGGCGGCGCGCACTCCCTCGAAAAAGCCGCCGATGGCCACGAACGCCTCACGACGCACGAGCAGGTTGGCCGCGGCGGCCCGGGGCAGATAGGGATGACTGAGGTGCACGCCCAAGCCGAGAAAGCCGCGCGCGGCCCCGTAGCGGGCGGCCAGCGGGTCGCCCGCCTGGACGTCACCGCTGATCTCCCCGGCCAGCGCGCCGACGTCCGCGGGGATGGCGGCGGCGAAGTAGGCGGCGAGCAGGCCCGGCGCGGGCTCGCAGTCGGCGTCCAAGAACAGCAGCCAGGGGCGGCGGGCGGCGGCCGCGCCGGCGTTGCGCGCGTGGGCCGGGGACTGCTCACCGCCCGCGCGCACGACCGTCACCCCGTCGATGGCCGCCGCCGTCCCCGAGTTATCGGCGAGGATCAGCTCGTCGTCGGGTCCGATGTCCAGCGTGCGCAGGGCGCTCGCCGCCCGCGCCGCCTCCGCGGCGGTCCCGGCGAACGGCATCACGACGCTCACCGCCGGGCGCCCCGCCGGCCCGGTCACGCCGCCCCTCCCGAGAACCCCCGCGCGCGTAGGCGCCCGACCAGCAGCCGCGCCTGGCGCAGCTCGGCCGCGTGCACGAAACCGCTGAGGGCGAGCACCGGTCCGACGGCCAGCGTGACCAGCACGCGGGAGATCAGCGAGGCGGCCCCGGAGACCGGCAGCAGGAGATCACCGGCGACGGCGATCACGCCCATCACCGCGACCAGGCGGGCCAGGCGGGCCCACTCGAAGGCGACCCGGAAGGCCCGGCGGGTCAGCCCGTGCATGACCCCGATCATGGCCACGTAGGCGCCGCACAGCGCGATCCCGGCCCCGGCCAGGCCGAGCGGTCCGACCAGCAGCACGAGCAGGACGACGTTGACGACCAGGCCGGCCAGCGCGGCGGGGAAGTTGCGCGTCGTCACGTTGGCCCGGCCGGCCACGACGAGCAGCACGACCCAGACGCCGTACAGGGCCCAGCCCAGGGCCAGCCACGGCAGCGCCCGGTAGGCCCCGGCGTAGGCGGGAGCGGCCAGCAGCCTGAGTAGCCAGCGGGCGAGCAGGGTCAGGGCCACGACGACCCAGCCGGCCACCAGCGCGTAGTAGGTGGTGACCAGGCCGTAGAAGCGCGCCGCCTGCGCGTCGTCGGTGATCGAGTAGGCCAGCGGCGGCCACGCGTACTGGAAGGCGCGCACGATGAAGGCGACCGCGCCGGCCAGCTTGACCGCGATCGAGTACAGCCCGGCCAGCGCCTGGCCGCGGCCGTGGTAGAGGACGTAGCGGTCGACGAGCGACAGCGCGTAGACCGACGCCTCGGCCGGCACCGTGGGCAGGCCGAAGCGCAGCAGGGCGGCCATCCGCTCGGCCGGGCGCCGGCGTGGCGCCAGGCGGTGGCGCATCGTCCACCACAGGCCGAGCAGGACGAGCGTCGAGGCGCCGTAGTTGGCCCCGAGCAGCCCGCGCGGGCCCGCGCCGAAGCCGACCACGAGCACGACCGATCCGGCGATGGTCAGCCCGACGTTGGTCAGCGACGCGATCGCGTAGACCCGCAGCCGCTCGTCAACCCGGAGCAGCCCGTAGGCGAGCTCGAGGTTGGTGAACGACCACAGGCCGAGCACGGCGATCAGGAAGATGACCGTGTCGCGGTGGTTGAGCACAATCCGGCTCAGCGGACCGGCCAGCCCGGCCAGGACCAGGCTGATGAGCGTCGTGGCCACGAACAGGAAGGCGGCGGTGCGGCGTACGAGCGCGTCGCGGCGCTCGGCGTCCTCATCGGTGAAGTAGAAGCGCAGGAAGGACTCGATCATCCCGAAGCGGGTCAGGATGCTGATCAGGATCACCCCGTTGGCCAGCAGCTCGACCACCCCGTAGCCGGCGGGATGGATGTAGCGCGTGTACACGGGCAGCAGCAGGACGGCCATCAGCTTGGCGACGATGTCGGCCACCTGGTAGGCCGCGACCGAGGAGATCAGCCGCTTGAGCAGGGCGGTCATGCCGCGCACACGCTATGAGATCCGCCCGGTGTCACAATCTCCCGATGCGCATCGCCGTCATCGGAGCGTCGGGCTGGCTGGGCGGAGCGATCGCCCGCGAGGCGCTGGCGCGCGGGCACGAGGTCACCGCGATCGGGCGCGATCCGGACAAGCTCGCGACCCTCTCGGACGCTCGCGCCGCGACCGTCGACGCCACCGACGCGGCGGCTCTGCCCGGCGTGATCGGCGGCCACGACGTCGTCGTGCAGGCGGTGACCGATCGCAGCGGGAGCAGCCGCGACACGATCCCGGACACGACGGCGGCGCTGATCGCGGCCGTCCCCGCGGCCGGCGTCGCCCGGCTGGCCGTGGTCGGAGGCGGGGGCAGCCTGCTGGACACCAACGGCATCCGCTACATCGACCGGCCCGACTTCCCCGAGCAGTACCGCGTCGAGGCGCAGGCCGGCCTGCGCGCCCTGGAGCTGCTGCGCGCGGCGCCGGCGCAGCTGGACTGGACCTACCTCAGCCCACCCCCGCACGACCTCGTCCCGGGGGACGCGCGCGGGGGCTACACGACCCGCGGGGATGATCACGCCGTCACCGGCCCCGACGGCCACAGCGCGATCACCTCGGGTGACCTGGCCGCGGCGATGCTCGACGAGCTCGAGTCCCCGCAGTACGTGCGGCGGCGCTTCACCGCCGGCTATCCCGACGCCTGAGCCGCAACGAGCCGGCGGGCCCCGCTGAGCCAGCCGAGCCGCGCCGAGCACGGCTAGCGCGCCAGTACGGTCCAGATTCGGGTGAGGATCTCCTGCGCGTCCGTGCTTGAGCCCAGCAGCGAGGCGAAGCCGGGGATCCCGACGTCGATGACCACGCCCCGGCCGTCGTGGAAGCCGATGATCGCCGAGCTGCCGCCCGTCGTGCCCGCCGATGAGGCGACGGTCAGGGGTGCGGTCAGGCCGGTGTAGCTCTGATAGGCCGCAAAGCGGAACGCCCCCGAGGTCGTCCGGAACAGCCCGAGCCCGTCGTGGCCGGCGAGCACGAAGGCACCGTGGGTCGGGACGACCGGCCCGTAACGCGCGCCGAACAGATCGGCGGCCCGCGGCGCCGTCGGGTGGCTGGCCTGAGCCCGGCTCAGCGTGACGCCACGGCGCAGCGAGTCGATGCCCAGCGAGAGGACGTGGCCGCCGCCGGCCACGTACGCCCGCAGGGCCGTGGCCAGCGCGGGCGGCACCCATCGCTCATCTCCGGCCAGCACGACGCCGGCGTGCCCGGCCAGCTGCGGGCCGGCCCCGTCGACGAGGCCGAGGTCGGTGGTGAGCTGGTAGGCGAGGCGGTTGCGCCGGCAGAAGCGCAGCAGGGCGACGAGCTGGCTCCAGCCCGCCGGCAGCCCGGTGACCAGGGGGCGGGCAAGACCGACCGGGTAGCCACCGCTGAGCGTATTGGGCACGCCGTCCCCGTCGTCGTCGACCGGGTTCAGGCCCTGCCAGGTGAGGGCCGGCACGACGATCAGCACCTTGGTCGACCCGCCACCGGGGACGGGCCCCACGAGCGGGACGAGCGTGCGGTGGGCGCCGTAGCGCAGCGCGAGCTCGAACAGGCCCGTGCCGGACGGACCCCGCGCGCGGCCCGAGCCGGTCAGCGGCACCGTGAGCGCGATCGCGCGCGAGTGCCCGGCGGTCAGTGGCCGGCCGTGGGTGCCGGCCGGACGCAGGGCCCAGGCGTAGGCGTGCTGGCGCGCGTCGACGAACACCGACGCGTCGCGACCGGGGGCGACCGGGGTCAGCGGCGGCAGGCCGGCCAGGTAGCGGACGCTCACGCCGGCGTGCGCGGTGGTGCCGGGCACCGGCGGCAGCACGGCGGGGAACGAGCCCGTGTTGCAGGCGCGGTCGGTGACGCGCAGGCCGACCAGGTAGGTGCCCTGCGGCGCGGGGGCCCCGCCGGCCACGGTCCCGTCCCAGCTCGTCGCGCCGCTGCGCCGGGCCGGGAAGGACTTGACCAGGCGTGGGCGGCCCGGCAGATCGGTGCGGTAGATGAGCATCCGCGCGGGCAGGCCCTGGGTCGCGGCCGTGCGCACGAGCGCTCCCCTGACGCCCGCGCGCGGGATCAGGCTCGGCGTCACCGAGACCACGCGCGGATGCGGAGCCACCGTGTCGACGGTCACCGGCAGCGCACCCGCGTTGTCGGAGATGAGCACCGACCGGCCCTCGTGGATGAGCGAGACCTTGACGTAGTAGGTGCCGTCGGGGGCGACCTGACCGTCGGCGAGCCGTCCGTTCCATTCAAAGCCGCGCCGCACCGGGTGCCGGCCGCCCACCATGTGCACGCCGGAGGCGAGCGTGGCCACGATGTTGCCGCCGGTATCGACCATGTACACGTCGACGTCGTCGGAGCGGTTCTGCAGGTAGAAGGAGATGAACATCGCCCGGTGGCTGACGCCGTGGCAGACCTGGCCGTTGACCGGGTTGATCTGCGCCGGGTGCGGGGCGGGACGGCCGTTGATCAGCGGCGTGGACACCTTCAGGTGCTGGGTGATGAAGAAGGCGGCCACGGTGACGACGGCGAGCGCGACGAAGGCCGTCACGCCGAGCCGCCTCATAGCGTCACGACCGCGGTGTTGGGGATCGTGAAGCGGTGAAAGGCGGCCAGGCCGTCGGGATCGGCCGCACACAGCATCACCCGGATGCTGCCGCCGTGGCAGACGACGAGGGTCGGGGCCGGCGCGGCCCCGTGGATGTCGCGCAGCGCCGCCGTGACCCGCGCCTGCTGCTCGGCCAGCGACTCGCCCTCGGGAAAGCGGAAGTCGGGGTCGGGCCGGCGCCAGGAGGCGTAGCGCTCGGGTTCGGCCGCCTCGATCTCGGCGAAGGTGTGCCCCTCCCACCGCCCTCGGTCGCCCTCGCGCAGCCGCGCGTCGAGGCTGACCGCCAGCCCGATCGCCGCGCCCACCGTCTCCGCGGTCTCCCGCGCACGGCTCAGGTCAGAGGCCCAGATCGCGCGGATCGTCCCCTCCTGCGCGATCCGCGTGGCCAGCGCGCGGGCCTGGGCGCGGCCGGTCGCGTTCAGCGGCGTGTCCGTAAAGCCCTGGAAGCGCAGCGGCTCGACGTTGTCGTCGGTCTCCCCGTGACGGGCGAGGACGATCCCCTCGAGACCGAGGCCCTGCGTCACGCGCCCCGCCCTCGCCGTGACGGGCGGGCCGCGCGGTCAGCCATCGAAGTCGACGACCGCCGTGTCCGAGCGCAGGCCGACGCGCATGGTCTCCAGCGACAGCACCTCCTCGGGGATGATGTTCCCGAGGTTGACGTCGACGCCGAAGCGGCGGATGAACCACACCTGCTGGTCCATGCGGGGGGCCTCGAAGAGGATGTTGCCGGGCTCGACGGCGTGGACGATCTCGTCGATCAGGCCCATCTGGACCTCGCCGTCGTGGCGGAAGATGCCGACGTTGCCGCCCTCACGGGCCTCGGCGATGACCTTCCAGGCCCCCGCCTCGAGCTCGGACTGGATCTGCTCGACCCAGCGGAAGGGAGCCATGATCCGGGTGTTGTCCTTGGAGCCGACCTCGGAGATGACGGTGAACTCGCCGGCCAGCCGCCGGATCAGCTCGAGCTTGCGCTCGTGTTCGAGCGTGATCGTTCCGTCGGAGACCTCGATGTGCTCCAGGCCGAGCTCGTGCAGCCAGGCCACCAGCCGGTCCAGCCGGTCCTGGGCGATGGCCAGCTCGGTGAGCGTGCCCCCGAACATGACGTCGATCCCGTGCTCGCGGTAGCGCGCCAGCTTGGCGTCGAGGTTGCCGGTGGCCACCGCGGTGCCCCAGCCGAGCTTGACCATGTCGATGTACTCCCCGGCCACCTCGGCCAGGCCGTCGACCTCGGCGACCGAGAGCCCGCGGTCGAGCACGTGGGTGATCCCCTGCTGGCGGGGCTTGACGGCCCGTTCGGGCAGGGTCAGGAGGTCCTTCATCGGCATCGCGGAGAGCCCATTCAGCCCGTGGTCGTCGCGCCCGCCGCGGGCGCGGTCGTCGCGCTGGAGCTCGAGCTCGCGTACGAGGCCAGGTTGGCGCCAACGGTGACGATCACCTGCGCGGTGCAGGTGGTGCCCGACGGGCAGGCGACGGCCTGGCTGCTCTGGTCGGCGGCGGCGACCGCGTCGGCGCCCAGCCCCAGGGACTTGGCCACGATCAGCGCGGCCGCCCGGTGCCCGGGCAGGTACCCGACAACCGTGGTCGTGTGGGTCTGGTCGGTCGCGGTGGCCGGCGTGCCGAGCTTGTAGCCGTCGGCCTGCAGCTTGCGCGTGACGTCTCCGGCCAGGCCCGCGGTCGCGGTCCCGTTGAGCACGGTCACGCTGACCGAGGCGGGCTTGATCGTCGCCGCCCGGTGCCGGGTGCGGTGCTTGGTGCTGGCGCTGTTGGCGTTGGGCGACGAGCCGGTCTGGGCCGTCGAGCCGCCCGAGCCGCTGGAGGTGAGCAGCAGCAGGACCACGACCACCGCGGCCACGACGACGAGGGCGATCGCGGCGACGAGCAGGTTGCGGCCGCGCCCGGAACCGGAGGAGCGGTAGTCACGCCGGTCGGACGCCGCCGCCGGGCGGCCGCCGTTGCGCGGAGCGGTCGGGCGCGAGCCGGTGACCGGCCGGGTGGCGCGCCCCGGAGCGCCGACCGGAGCCGGTGAGCGTCCACCCTGGTCCGAGCCGTTGCCGCCGGTGGCCGGGCCCGCTGCGCCCGCCGCCGCTGCGGGCGGGGCTCCGCCGGCCGCGGTCGCCGGCGGGGGTCCGGGCGGATCCATGACGGCGGCGGCGGCGCGCGAGCCGGGCGCGCGATCGCCGCCGTCGGTCGCGGCGCTGCTCACGGGAGCGGGCGCGGCGCTGCGGCGCGCCGACAGCCGGCCGTCGTCGAAGGTGGGGATCATGCGGGTGGCCGAGGCCAGCGCCGGCGCGCCGAGCCCGGCCGGGGCGACGGGCGCCTGCGCCACGGCGGGCACGGCCCGCGAGGGGGGCGGCGCGGCCGCGGCCGCGCTGGCCGG
>DASSZP010000017.1:0-13362 GCA_035713465.1 Solirubrobacteraceae bacterium
GAGGGATTACCCGCTCCTCGCGGCTTCACACATGAGCGAGGCACGGGACCTGCGCCACCCGGCTCGGAGCCGAACGGGAGGCACGTGCACCCGGCCTCGCCCGGAGCGAGCCGGCGGTCGCGCGCGAGGCGCGCGACCGCCGCGCAGGCGCTCAGCCGCCGATGCGGATCATCTTCTTGTTGACGAACTCGTCGGCGCCGAAGCGGCCGAGCTCGCGGCCGAAGCCCGAGCGCTTGACCCCGCCGAAGGGCAGCTCGGCGCCCTCCAGGCCGACGGCGTTGACGAACACCATGCCCGCCTCGATCCGGTCGGCGACCCGCATGGCCTGATCGGGATCATTGGTCATCACGTAGGAGCCGAGGCCGAACGGCGTGTCGTTGGCCAACTGCACGGCCGCGTCCTCGTCGGGCACCCGGTAGATCGCGGCCACCGGACCGAAGAACTCCTCGTGGTAGGCGTCCATCTCGGGCTTGATACCGGTGAGGATCGTCGGCTGAAAGAAGTTGCCCTCGTGCTCGCCTCCGGCCACCAGCTCGGCGCCCTGGTCGACGGCCCGCTTGACCTGATCGGCCAGTCGCTCGGTGGCCGTGCTCGAGGACAGCGGGCCGATCGTCGAGTCCGACGAGCTGGGGTCTCCGGGCTTGACCGCGGTCAGCGCCGCCTGGAACTTGCTCACGAAGTCGTCGTAGAGCTCGTCGGTGACGATGAACCGCTTGGCCGCGTTGCAGGCCTGGCCCGTGTTCTCCAGCCGCGCGCCGACCGCCGCCTCGACGGTTGCGTCCATGTCGTCGGTGCCGAGCAGGATGAACGGGTCCGAGCCGCCGAGCTCGAGCACGACCTTCTTGAGGTTGCGCCCGGCGATCTCGGCCACGGCCGCGCCCGCGCGCTCGGAGCCGGTCAGCGAGACGCCCCGAATGCGCGGATCGGCGATCACGCCCTCGATCTGCTCGTTGGTCGCGTAGATGTTGATGTAGGCGTCCTTGGGGAAGCCGGCGTCGTGATAGATCTGCTCGATCGCCGCCGAGGACTCGGGGCACTGCGGGGCGTGCTTGAGCAGGATCGTGTTGCCGATGAGCAGGTTCGGTCCCGCGAAGCGCGCCACCTGGTAGTAGGGGTAGTTCCAGGGCATGATCCCCAGCAGCGGCCCGTAGGCGCTGCGACGGATCAGCGCCGAACCGTCGCCCTCGAGCAGCTCGATCGGCTCGTCGGCGAGCAGCTTCTCGGCGTTGTCGGCGAAGTAGTCGTAGATGGCGACGCAGAAGTCGACCTCGCCGAGCGACTGCTCGATCGGCTTGCCCATCTCGCGCACGATGATCTCGGCCAGCTCCTGCCGGCGCTCGGTGTGCAGGGCCCCGAGCTTGCGCACCATCTCTGCGCGCTGTGTCACGGTGGTCGACGGCGTCCACTCGCGGTAGGCCTTGTCGACCCGCGCGATCGCCTCCTGCAGGTCGGCGTCGCTGATCGTCGGGTACTCCTTGACGGTCTCGCCGGTCGCCGGATTGATGACTGCGTAAACGCTCATCTTTAGGATGCTCCCTCGGTCTCAGGTGGTCGGTGAAGTCGGTGAGGACAACATACGGGCTGGCCGGCCCATGCAGCAATACGCCTCCGGGGACAGCATTTCCGGCGGCCTTGTCCGAGCCGTGCAGCGGCGTCCCCAGCCGCGGCCGCCGCGTGGCTCAGCCGCGCAGCGCCTTGTAGGTCGCCAGCGCGGTGCCGACGCCAACGACCAGCGCGGCGCCCAGCGCCTGCATCCGTCCCGGCCTGCCACCGCTCAGGCGCTCGCCGACCGCCTTGCCGACCGTGCGGACCGGCGCGCTCATGCTGCGGCCGCGCGGGCGAGCAGGCGGTGTATACGGTCCAGCAGCTGGGGGCTCATGTACCGGGAACGGTCCGCCTTGTCGACCAGCAGCTCGACGTAGGACAAAAACTGCTCCGGGGTCCAGAACGACGCCTCCACCCGGTCCAGAAGCTGGGGACTGGGATAGTCGTCTTCACGGATGCGCCTGATCAGCATGTCGTAGTAGCGCTCCTGGATGGCTGGCACGGCTGGCTCCTCTCTGGTGTCACATCAGGTCCCCAAGCGGACCGAGGTTGAGGTTCAGGTCGCGGTCGTCCAACCCGAACACGGCTTTGAGCTCCTCCATGCGATCGGCCAGGGCCATGAACGTCTGACCGAGCCGTTCGACCTCCTCGTCGCTGAGGCGGCCCGCCTCCATGCGGTGCACGGCTTGCCGCTCCATGAGCTGCCGCAGCAGCTCGACGATCGTCAGCACGAGCTGGGCGAGTCCCTTCTCAAGGCCCTCGGGGTCGGCGTTGAGGCGCTGGTCCAGCGCGGAGGCGACGGCGCCCAGCTCTGCCCCGGTGACCAGCGCGGATGACGTGGCCTGCGGCCGCTCAGACATCGTCGTCCTCGCCCACGAAGCTGTAGGGCGGCCAGGGCCCCGTGCACACGACATCCACCCCGGCGAGCCCATCACCGAGGGCGCCCGCCCGCCGGACGAAGGCTGCCGTGTCCCCATGATCCACGAGGAACGAGGCGGCGACGGGAACCTCGGCGCGGGTCCGCAGCCGGTACCGAGACGCCACGGCGAGCGGATCCAGCTCGGCCCCGACGCGATCGGCCAGGGCCCGGGCCTCACGCTCGGGGCCCAGACGAGCCAGCATGTAGTCGCGTCCGCTGCGCGGCGCGCTCGGGGCCCGGCCGCCGGCCTGGGCCCCGGCGCGCGCAGCGGCGATGACGCGCACGCTGACCTCCACCCGGTCGCGGACGCGATCCAGCGCCGCCGTCAGCGCGCGGGTCCGCGCGGCCAGAGCGTCGCGGACCGCGCCCGGCTCGGCAAACGCGGTGCCAAAGCGCGCCGGCAGCACGGCTGCGTCCTTCATCAGCGCCTCGACCACCCGCTCGAAACTCCACGCTGTCGCCGCGTCCAGGGACGGGATCCCGTCGTGCTCGCTGACCATCGCGGTCAGGCCGGGGGTGGCGACCGCACGCACCGGTCGGTTCTGCACCCCGGTGCTCGCGCCGTCGAGCCGACCGCGCCCGTCGGTGATCGCGTAGAGCAGCAGCGTCATCCCGAGCGGATCCTGTCCACGGCGGCGATCAGCACGCGCAGATCGACGCGCACGAGGTCGATGTCGGCCGCCGCCAGCGTGAGCTCGCCCGACAGGACGACCCCACCCTGCAGGAGGCGATCAAGAAGGTCGATCAGGGCGACGTCGTGATCCCCCCGCGCCGGGACGACCGATGTGCCGAGATCGCTCACGCTGGCGTCCCGATCGCGTCGGGAACGAAGTTGTAGGCCGGCCACGGACCGGTCAGGACGAGCTCCACGCCCTCAGGGGCGACCTCGTCGCGGCAGGCCTCAAACGCGGCGAAGAAGGTCTCGCGTCCCTGGTCGGCGACCAGATAGGCGGCGTTGAAGCACATGCTCCCGGGATGCCCGCTCGCCTCAGGGCGCTGGAGCGGCAGGGTCACCGCGCGCGCGGCGTCAGCGGCCAGCGCGGTGTGCAGCCGGGCGCAGAGCTCGGTCAGCCTTTCCCTGTGCCCGTCGCGGCGTCGTCGCTCCTGACGCTTGCCCTCGAGATACCCGGCGCCGGTCGCGGGCGCCTCCCGCTCGCCCGCGGTGGCCGGCTCATCGCGGGTCACCACGAACCCCTTGACGCCCCATTCCGCCGTGTCGAGCAACCGACCGAGCGCGTCGCGCAGGGCGACGGCCTCGCGCTCGAGCATGCCGCGCACACCGTTCTCGTCGCGGAAGATCGAGCACATCCGCATCGGGATCAGGGTCGTCCGGGCGGCGGCGGCCTGCAGCACCGTCTCGTGCCCGCGCGCGACCTGCTCCACCCAGCGCATGTCGCCCAGGTGCTCGCGCAGGGCGGTCTCGTCGAACTCGGCCAGGGGGACGCGGCTGACCACGGCGGCAAGCTCACCGGCCGGCAGCGCGAACACGCGGCCGCCGGCGATCCCGTCGATCGCGGGCACGGCGTCGGGTGGCGCGGCCGCGATCACGCCGTACACGTAGAGGCCCGTGTCGCCGCTCGGCGCGGCGACCGGCGGCGCGGCGACCGGCGGCGCGGGATCGGCGGGCCGCGGCGCATCCGCGCTGAGATGGGCGAGCATCGCGTCCGACAGGGCATCGGTCAGGATGGCCTGGACCCGCGCCCGGGCTTCGGCGCGCGCCTGGCGCAGCACCTCGTCGGCATCCTGCGCCGCGAGTCCGGACAGCGCAGCGCTCAGGGGGTCGAGCTCAGTCATCTCCGGCGCCGTTACCGGATGAGCCGGATCCGAGCCGACGCTCGATGCGTTCCAGACGCTCGCGCAGCTCTCGGTTCTCGGCCTCGAGATCGCCGCCGCCGGTGGTCAGTGACGGGTCATTTTCCCACCAGTTGATGCCCATCTCCCGCGCGCGATCGACCGAGGCCACGAGCAGCCGGATCTTGATCGTCAGCAGCTCGATGTCGAGCAGGTTGATCTGGATGTCGCCGGCGATCACGATGCCCTTGTCGAGCACCCGCTCCAGGATGTCGGCCAGATTCGCGGCGCCGGGGCCGGCGGGGGCGAGATCGGAGCGCCCGTAGGTGGCCGGCAGCCGGCCGGACAGGCTGGGGTCCGCGGACATCACGACCTCAATCCTCGTCGGCCTGGTTGCGGTTGTAGCGCCGCCGCCGCTGGTAGCCGATCAGCTCCCCGCGCTCGTCCAGCGTCACCTCGTAGGTGCCGAGCACATCGGTGGATCGCGGTATTCGCGCCAGCTCGACCACGGCGACCGTGACGGCCCAGCCGCCGTCGTCGTCGCGCTGGATGCCGAGCACCGACTCCACGTTCTGACCGATCAGCTCGGGGAGCTCGTCGCGGACGCGGGCGGCAGCGTCGCGCGCCGAGAATCGCTGCTTGGAGCGGGACGTGGAGCTTCGCCGCTCCTGGCTCGCATTTGCCTCAGCCATGGGGATCGACTCCTTGCTCATCGCGGGCTTCGCCGGCGGCCGCAGAGGCCATCCGGCGGGCGTGACTGACGGACAGGCGCTCCAGCAGCGCGTCTTGGCGATCTCGGAGCTCCTCGGGACTCATCGCGCCGTCCTCGGCGGCGAACTCCAGCTCGAGCAACTCCGCACGGATGGCCTGCTCGTCATAGAAACGGCGCTCGGTCTCCTCCATCACCTGCTCGGTCACCCACACCACGCCCCGGACCGGCGCGAGGGGAAGCGTCAACAGGGCGGTGAACAGACCCATACTCAGACCCCCTGCGCCAGACTGACGAACGAGTAGGGCGGCAACGGGCCGGTATAGGTGAAGCGCATCCGTGCGGCCTGGGCCTCCCCGATGCGGTCGACCGCCTCGTCGAACTCGGCCAGCCGCGCGCGCTCGACCAGGAACGACGCCGTCAGGACGACACGCTCGTGGGGTGGGTCGGAGACGCGACTTGCCAGGGTGAGAGGCTCGAGCACGGTCAACATCTCGGCTGCCTCGGCCTCGCGCTTGCGTTCCAGAGCCTGCGAGACCAGCTCACCGAGCCGGATCTGCCCGTAGTAGCTCGCGTCCCTGTCGGCGTCGCGCAGCGACTCCCGCAGGCGGGCGACGTCCTGGTCTTCGCGCACGATCTCGGCGAGCACGGCAGCTTCCTCAAAGGTCGCGCGCAGCGTGAGCTCGACCTTCCCGGCCATGTCGTTCAGCTGCTGGGCGAGCTCATCGCGGCGTCCGCTCAGCAGCTCGGCGGCGATCTCCTCCGCGTCGCTCATGACGACGCCGAACCGCATCGGCAGCACCGTCCCCTGCGCCAGCGCCGCCTCCAGCACGCGGGCATGCGCGGTCAGCGCGTCACGCCCCATCGCGATCTCTGCTGCGGGCACGTCACTGACGAGGGCCGCCAGCTCGGGATCGGCGACGATCTCGAGCGCGGCTCCACCGATCCCCGCGCAATCGGGGACCGGGGTCGACGCCGTCACGATGCCGTAGACGTATTTGGCGGGCACGCTCAGCCTCCGCCGGGCTAGCTCGAGCGGCCCCGCGAGGAGCTACGGGGCTTTGCGCTGGAGCCGGAAGGGGAGCGAGACCGGGAGGAGCTCGAGGCCGATCGGGAGGAGCTTGAGCCCGAGCGGGACGAACTGGACCGCCGCCGACTGCCTCCGTTCTCCTCGCTGCCGCCGTTGCGGCTGCTGTCGTCGTCATCGTCGTCTGAGCCGAACAGCTTCTCCCGGGCGCCCTCCAGCACACCCTTGGTCTTGCTCGAGGCGCCTCCCTCGGTCATGTCATCCATGATCTGTGGCAGTCCTTCGCCCTCGGCCTGGCCGAGATCGAGGCGGTTGACGGCTTCGGCGAAGCGTAGGTAGGTGTCCACGCTGGCGATGACGATCCGGGCATCCACGGTGAGGAGCTCGATGCCGACCAGTGAGACGCGCAGGAAGACGTCGATGACCAGGCCCTTGTCGAGCAGCAGGTCGAGGACGTCGTAGAGCCCGCTGGAGCTCGAGCGGTTCACGTACTGGCTGCCTGGGGCTCGGGATAGGGCGGACATTTGGCCTCCGTGGGGTGGTTCGTGGCTCGCTGGTCTTCGTGCGGTGACTCGCGGCTAAGCCGCCGGTCTCTCGCGCTCTCGGTATAGGTCGGGGTTGATGAGCTCGAGGCGGGCCTTGAACCGCCGCAGGCTCATGGCCGCGCGGTGGTCGGCCACGCGCGCGGCCACCATCAGGGTCTGCCGCGCATCCGCCGGACGAATGTCGAGACTGAGCTCGATCCGCGTCAGACGGTCCGATAGGGGATGGAAGGTGATCAGTCCCGCGCAGTCAGAGCCGCGGATCGACTGCCAGGCAAAGCTCTCCTCGTCCCGGTCGTCCAGGATCTCCGCCGCCCATCGCGGGCCCCGGAGGATCCGTCCGCGGATGCGCTTTCCTCGCACGCGATCGATCGCGACGACCTGATCGATGCCCTCGGGCAGCCACTCGAGCCGCCGGAACTCTCGCCAGGCCACGTGGACCGGGACCGCAGCGTCGACGCCGACCTGGATGGGAGGCCGGCCCGGGGCGTCCACCGCGGACACCGTCTCGGCCGCCTGTCGCGCCCGCTCGGCGACGGCGCGAACCGCGGCGCCGGGCGCCTCGGTCATCGCCGTCGCCCGGTGGCGCAGCCGGCGCACGGTCCCCAGTGCGGCCACGGCGGTCCGGGCCACTGACAACGGGTCACTCCCGCGAGTCGGGGGAACGGCAGCCTTGACGACCTGGGCGGCCTTGGTTGCCTTGGCGGCGGACCGCTTGGTCGCGGGCGGCTCGGTCACCGATCGCGTGCCCTGCGCGCGGCGTCTTGGCGCCGCGCCCAGGCGGGTCCGATCGCTGTTGCGCTGCGTTGCGCTCCGCGGTCTGTCGGCTGTGTTGGCCACTTGGCTCAGCTGATGACGCGACCGACCTGCTCGGCCTTCTCGCGCACGGTGCGGATCTCCTGGGCCAGGTGGTTGAACTGTCGCCCTGCCTCACCCACCTGTTCGGCGAGCCGGCGAAAGTCCACCCGGCGGCTCGGCAGGGGAACCCCCAGCGCGCTGCGGCTCTTCTGCATCGCTTTGCGGCCGAGCACGATCCCGCCGGCGATCCCCGCTCCGGCGCTGAGCACCGAGAGCCCCACCTTGGCCGCGGCGTCGCGGACGTGTGATCCCGGATCGGTTCCGGCCGCGCCGGCCGCGGCCGACGTGCGATCCGGACGGAGGGCCGCCGCCGACCGGCGGCTCGAGCCTGACGCGCCCGATCGGCGGTGAGAGCTGCTCGGACCGCCCGATCTCCGCCCGCTGCTCGCCGGCGGCTTGGCGCGCGAGCGGCCGCTGGCGCCCGAGGTCCCCCCTGACGTCTTGGCCGGGGTGGCGGCAGAGGACCCCCCGCTCCGCGTGGCGCCGGCGGAGCCGCGGCTGCTGCGGCTGCTGCGGCCGGCCGTGGACTTGCTGGAGCTGCTCCCCGTCTTCTTGGCCGCGCCGCCTGATCCGGCCGAGCTGCTCGGCTTGGCGGAGCTGCTCGGCTTGGCAGAACGACTCGCTGTCTTCTTGGCTGTCGTCCCCGAACGCTTGCTCGCGGCGCCAGACCCCTTGCTCGAGGCGGTCGGACTCTTGCGTGCCGCGCCAACGCTCTTGCTCGCGGTGTTCGAGCGCTTGCTTGCGGCGCTTGAGCTCTTGCTCACAGCGCCAGAACTCTTGCTTGCGCCCGAACTCCGCGCCGGCTGACCGCCCGAGGACGTGGGCGTTGCCCCTGCTCCGTTGCTCGAGCCTCGCGCACCCGAGCGGGTGGACGCGGCGTCACTGTCTACAGCCATCTCTACCTCCGACCTGTCGGAATCCCATTCGCCGGCGCCTTGGACGGGCCGCACGAGGTGTCAATCCGGGAAAGGTGAGGTGCAACTACCCCCTCACCCCGAGAATCAAGCTGCAAATCTCCACAAGGTCGCGGTGCAGTGTCCCCACGCGGACCGCGACATAACGTGTGACGAACTGTCACGCGATGTCACTGTGATCGACCGACTTTCGGTGACTTCCGTGATCACGGGGTGTTACTCCACCCAAATACGAAAGTGCTGGTTCTGCGGTGATTTCGGACATGGTCTGGCGATGACTCCGGGCCGTTTCCGTTGTGCCCGGTCGGGTACTCGAGGGGTACGTCCAAGAGCGGAGGGAGTACGGAATGCCAGATGTTCAAGACATGCTCAGGGAGCTTGTCATCAGTGGCCTGCAAGGGGCCGGGAAGGGCTCGGGTAATGGCAACTCGCACAGCGCGGAAAGCCCCTCAGGGGGGCGCGGCGGTCGCGGGATCGCCGCCGGCGTGGGAGCCGCCGGAGCCGCGGCATTGGCACCGGTAGCCCTCAAGGGCCTCGGTCGGCTCGCGCGGGAAGCCGGCATGAGCGGAGTCCAGGATCTTGTCTCCTCGCCGGGTAAAGCCGTGCAGGGTCTCGGCTCGAAGGTTGGCGGCAAGGTCGGAGATGAGGTCAAGGGCAAGGTCGACGAGGCCGGCGGGCCCGGGGCGATCCTCGGCGACACCCTCAAGAACGCCCTTCCCTTCGGTGGCGGCGGTGGCGACAAGGGCGGCGGTCTCGGCGTCGGCAAGGGCCGGCGGATGCCCGTCCAGCAGAGCATCGACATCGCCGCGCCGATCGAGACGGTCTACAACCAGTGGACCCAGTACGAGGACTGGCCCAAGTTCATGCACCGCGTCGTCAGCGCCAGCCAGGACGACGACACCACGGTCAAGATCAACGTCAAGATCTGGACGCGCACGCGCGAGTTCACGGCCGAGATCGAGACCCAGCGACCCGATGACCGGATCAAGTGGAAGGTCAGCGAGGGCATCAGCCACGCCGGCCTCGTCTCGTTCCATGAGCTCGGCCCCAACCTCACCCGCGTCCTGCTCTCGCTGGACGTGCAGCCGGGCGGCATGATCGAGAAGATGGCCCGCGGCATGCGCCACGTCAAACGGGCCGCGCGCGGTGATCTGCACCGGTTCAAGGCCTTCATCGAGATGGCCGGTGAGGAGACCGGTGCCTGGCGCGGAGTCATCGAGGACGGCGAGGTGGTCGAGGAGCACGACCCCAGCTACGACGAGCAGCGCGAGTACTCCGACCCCGACGAGGTCCTCGCTCAGGCCGAGGATGACGACGAGCCGGATGACGACGAGGAGGGTGAGGACGCCGAGGACTCGGACGAGTCCGACGACGATGATCAGCCCCGGGCCCAGCGCTCGCGGCGCCGCCGTTCAGAGTCGCGCAATGGCCATGGGTCCGACGAGGAGACCGAGCGGCCGCGCCGTGCTCAGGCGGCCTCACGCTCCAGCTCGTCGCGCTCAGCCTCGGGCTCGAGCGCACGGCGCGGGTCGAGCGGATCGGGCTCACGTTCCAAGTCCGGAAGCTCCTCGGGTGGTTCGAGCTCCTCACGCAAGCGCCCATCGGCCGGTAGCAAGAGCGGTGGCTCCAGCGGCCGGACCCGGGCCTCGGCAAGCCAGAGCGGATCGCGGAGCGGGTCGCGGGGCAAGTCCACGGCGAGCCGCTCGCGCTCGTCACAGAGCGACAAGTAGGGAGAAGGAGCCATGGCCGCAGATGTGCGTCAGACCATCCTGAAGATCGCCGCCGATGCGCTCAAGTCCTCGGCTGCGAGTCCGCCCCCGGCGCCGGCCAAGCAGCCCCGTCTCTCCACAGGACGGGCCATCGTGCTCGGCGCCGGTCTGATGGCGGCCGGACAGGCGCTTGTGAGCAGCCGGGGCCGGGAGATGATCGGCACCGTGCGCGAGCGCCTTGACGAGGCGGTCCCGGCCGACGGCCGAGACCGCGAGGATGAGGACTTCGACGACGAGGACTTCGACGATCAGGACGAGGAGGACCTCGACGCCGAGGGTGAGGAGGACTTCGACGATGACGAGGAGGACCTCGACGCCGAGGGTGAGGAGGACTTCGAGGACGAGGACGAGGACGAGGACGAGGACGAGGACGAGGAGCCCGTGCGCCGCCGCCGCGGTTCGCGCAGCCGCGCCTGACCGACAGGGCTGACGAGGCGTCCGGTCATTGATCGGACGCCTCCTGCGGCGCGGCCGGGGCGAGGGGTCAGGTCCGGAGCCGGGTGCCCCGGCTGAACATCCAGTAATTGATCGCCCCGAGCAGGGCGGTGACCGCGGCCAGGGCGATGAACGAGATGGCGATGCTCGTCTCGCGGTAGCCGAGGAAGCCGTAGCGGACCAACGCGATCATGTAGTAGACGGGATCGAAGTGGGTCAGGGTCGCGAACGGCTCGGGCAGCAGCGAGGCCGAGTAGAACACGCCGCCGAGGAAGATCAGCGGCTGCAGCACGAACTGCTGGTAGAGCGCGACGTCGTCGAACTGCTCGGCCCGCGTGCCGACCAGCACCCCGGCCTGGGCGAAGAACAGGCCGACGAGGATCAGCGACGGAATCAGCACCAGCGGCTCGGCGATCGGCAGCGAGACCAGGGCCGAGGCGACTGCGCAGGTGATCACGGCCACGATCCCGCCGCGCAGGAAGCCCCCCAGCGAGAAGCCGAGCAGCAGCTCGGCCGGCGAGGCGGGGGAGGAGAGCTGGTCCTCGATCGACTTCTGGAACTTCTGCTGCAGGATCGAGGAGGCGTTGTTGGCAAACGCGTTGATCGCCCAGGCCATCATGATCAGGCCCGGCAGCACGAAGACGATGTAGCGAAAGCCGTGCAGGGTGTGGATGCGCGAGCCGAGCGCGGCCCCGAACACCGACACGTACAGGAAGGTCTCCAGCAGCGGCGCGCCGAGCGTCTGGCGCTTGATCTTCATGAAGCGGTTGACCTCGCGGCGGACGAGCGCGAGGCGGCGGATCCAGTTCGCGCCCAGCGGGCGGGCCCGCGGCACGCCCGTCGTCTCACCGGTCAGGCTCATGCCGCCTCCTCGACGGCGGGCCGGGCGCGGGAGAGCTCCTGGCGACCGACCAGCTCGAGGTAGGCGTCCTCGAGGTTGGTCACGCCGTAGCGCTCGGCCAGCTCGTCGCTGGTGCCGTTGGCGGCGATCTGCCCGTGGTTGATGAAGGCGATGCGGTCACACAGCCGCTCGGCCTCCTCGAGGTAGTGCGTGGTGAGCAGGATCGTCGTGCCCTCGCGGTTGACGCGCTCGATGTACTGCCACAGCTCCAGGCGCAGCTCGATGTCAACGCCGGCCGTCGGCTCATCGAGGATGAGCAGGCGCGGACGGTGCATGAGCGCGCGGGCGAGCGTGATCCGTCGCTTCATCCCGCCGGAGAGAAAGCGGGTGCGCTCCTTGCGCTTGTCGCTGAGAGAGAAGATCTCCAGCAGCTCGGCGGCGCGCGCCCGGCGCTCGCGCCGGGTCATGCCGAAGTAGCCGCCGTGGTAGTCGAGCGTCTCCTCGACGGTGAGAAAGATGTCCAGGTTGAGCTCCTGGGAGGCCAGGCCGACCGCCTGGCGCGCCTCGCGGTAGTGGTTGACCGCGTCGTGGCCGAAGATGCGGATCGCGCCCGCACTGGGCCGGGCCAGGCCGGTCGCGCAGTGGATCAGGGTCGACTTGCCGGCGCCGTTGGGGCCGAGCAGCCCGAAGAAGCTGCCGGGAGCGATGTCGAGCGAGACCCCCTTCAGCGCCTCCGTGCCGGTCGGGTAGCGCTTGACGAGGTCCTCGATGTGCAGCGCAGGCGCAATCGGCGCGGTCATTCCGCGCGGGTCCGGTCGATCACAGCGAGGTCCGCATCCATGAGCATGGCGATGAGGATAGGAGGGAGCCTCCGGTAAGAAGGTTGCGCGCGCAAGTATTATCTCTCGGACCGCAATGACCGACCCCCGCCTCAGCCTTCAGTTCGGCGTCTTCATCACGCCACTGGCCGACCAGGCCGATGCCGTGCTCGAGCTCGCCGAGGCCGCCGACGTGCTCGGCCTGGATCTCGTCAGCTTCCAGGACCACCCCTACCAGGCGCGCTTTTTGGACACGTGGACGCTGCTCTCGGTGGTGGCGGCGCACACGGCCAACGTCCAGATCGCGCCCAACGTGATCAACCTTCCGCTGCGCCCGCCGGCCGTGCTGGCCCGCGCCGCGGCCAGCCTGGACATCCTCAGCGGTGGGCGGGTGGCTCTGGGGCTCGGGGCCGGCGCGTTCTGGGATGGGGTGGCGGCGATGGGCGGTCCGCGCCGCACTCCGGGCCAGAGCGTCGTCGCGCTCGGTGAGGCGATCGACGTGATCCGCGCGCTGTGGGCGACGGGCGAGCCCGGCGCTGTCCGCTTCCAGGGTGAGCACTACCAGGTGGTCGGTGCGCACCGCGGCCCCGCCCCCGCGCACCCGATCCCGATCTGGCTCGGCGCCTACAAGCCGCGGATGCTCGCGCTGACCGGGGCCAAGGCCGACGGCTGGCTGCCGAGCCTCGGCTATGCCGACCCGGCGGATCTGGCGGCGATGGCGGCGCGCATCGACGCTGCCGCGCAACGGGCCGGACGGCGCCCGCAGGACATCCGGCGCATGTACAACATCAACGGCCGGTTCGGCAGCGGGTCCGGGTTCCTGCAGGGGTCGCCGGACGAGTGGGCCCGGCAGCTGGCCGAACTCACGCTGACCGCCGGCATTACCACCTTCATCCTCTCGGTCTCCTCCGACACCGAGGTGCGCCGCTTCGCCGAGGAGGTCGCACCCGCCGTGCGCGCGCTGGTGCAGGCCGAACGGGGGTCGGCGGCCGCCGCGCCCTCAGCGGCCGCTGGCCCGCCCGCGGCCGCCCCGGCCCGGGCCAGCGCCGCCCCGCTGCAGGTCACCCCGACCCCGGACGACGGCACGCGGCACTCCGACCGGGTTCCGTGGGACGAGGCGTCGCGACCGGCCGCCCCCGCTCCCGATCCCGGCCGCCACTACACGCCCGACGAGCAGGCGGCGGGCCAGCACCT
>DASSZP010000018.1:0-17714 GCA_035713465.1 Solirubrobacteraceae bacterium
CGAGACCGGGGGTGCGTCGATCGTCGACGTGCATGCTCGGCGGGCTCGGAGAGCTCATGTCTGAGTCCCCTATCGGCCGGATGCCGGCTTCTCTGAACCTCTGGAGGATTTTCCGTCCAGCTGGGTAACAAAACAGCTAAAGCTTCGGCTGACAGCGCCCGATAAAGCTGATCGGAAAAGAAAAAAGCTGAGGGGCCCGCTCTGCAAAGCGAGCCCCTCACCGGTCAAATGCTCTTCCAACCCATTGTCTGACCTCCTTTCCTCACACGGGGGCGTCAAGATAAGGGTTAGGTAGGTTTTCGGCCTAACGGCGCCGGGACTTTAGTCCTGGCGCCGTTTTTTTTGTCAGGTTTCTGACCAAATCCCGTGCAAAACGGCATTCACGCTCAAGTTGTGGCGACGCCAGGCCGAGTCGGGCATTTCGCGCGTGACGGCAGCCTCTGACACGCTCACGACTCGGACAAACGTCCAGTCCCCACGATCTGCTGCTATCTGCTCGCGTCGATGCCTCTCTCTCCCCTGCTCTTAGCCTATGACCACGTGCTGCTCGACCTCGACGGCTGCGTGTGGATCCAGGACACCGTGATCCCCGGCGTGCCCGAGGCGCTCGGCGCGCTGCGCGCGGCCGGCAAGTCGTTGACCTTCATCACCAACGACGGGCGGCATTCGCCCGAGGAGTACGTCCGCAAGCTCTGGGGCATGGGCGTGCAGGCCGCATTGGAGGAGATCGTCAGCGTCGGCGCAGCGATCCAGTTCTCCCTGGCCGGGCGGCTGCCCGGCACCGCGTACGTGATCGGCGCCGCGCCGATCTATCGCCACGTCGCGGACTCCGGGCAGCGCATCGTCAACGGGACCCCCCGAGCGGTCCAGGCCGACGTCGTGGTCGTCTCGGCTCATGACGATTTCAGCTACGCCGAGCTCAGCGACGCCACGCAGGCGGTGCTCCTCGGGGCCGAGATGATCGCCGCCGGCCGCGACCGCACCTTTCCCGTGGCCGGGGGCGGGCAGTGGCCGGGCACCGGG
Source organism: Solirubrobacteraceae bacterium (assembly GCA_035713465.1). GTDB lineage: Bacteria > Actinomycetota > Thermoleophilia > Solirubrobacterales > Solirubrobacteraceae > Palsa-465. The sequence continues at coordinate 1,024 of DASSZP010000018.1, forward strand.
GCCCTCGTCGCCGCCCTCGAGTTCGCCACCGGGCGCACCGCCCGGGTCGTGGGCAAGCCGGACGCCGAGATCTTCGTGACCGCGCTGGACCGGCTCGGTCCCGGCCGTGCCCTGATGGTGGGCGATCGCCTCGAGTCCGACCTCGCCGGAGCCCACGCCGCCGGGCTGGACGCCGCGATCGTGCTGACCGGCGTCAGCACCCGGGCGCAGGCCGAGGCGGCCCGCGAGCCGGCGCCGGTGGCGATCGCCGAGGACCTTCCCGCGCTGCTGCTGGCATGAACCTCTGCCTGATCGTCAACCCGGCGGCCGGCGGAGGGCGCGCCCGCCGCGCGCTGCCTGCGGTCCAGGCCGCGCTCACCGGGCATGGCCTCGCCCACCGGCTCACGCTGACCGAGAGCCTTGAGCACGCCCGGGCGCTCGCGCGGGAGGCGGCCGGAGCCGGTGAGGCCGCGGTGGCCTTCGGCGGCGACGGCCTGATCGGAGCCGTGGCGGGCGAGACCGCTCGCTGCCACGGGGTGCTCGGGATGCTGCCCGGCGGGCGCGGCAACGACTTCGCGCGCGTGCTTGGCATCCCGCTGGAGCCGGTCCCCGCGTGCGCGGTGCTGCGCCACGGGGAGATCCGGCAGCTCGATCTCGGCGAGGTGGACGGTCGGATCTTCGTCGGCATCGCCAGCTGCGGCTTTGACTCGGTGGCCAACCGCATCGCCAACGAGACGCGGCTGATCCGCGGCAACCTGGTCTACGCCTACGGGGCCCTGCGCGCGCTGGCCGGATGGCGGCCGGCCACGTTCGCGATTGAGCTGCAGGACGGCACCCGCCGGTCGGTCAGCGGGTACACCGTGGCCGCCGCGAACTCGGGGGCCTACGGTGGAGGGATGATGATGGCTCCCGACGCCTCGCTCAGCGACGGCTGCCTCGACATTGTCGTCGTCGGCCACGTCCCCCGCCGGCGCTTTCTCGCCCTGCTCCCGACGGTGTTCCGCGGCGCCCACGTGCACCAGCCCAACGTCGAGGTGCTGCGCTCGCCCTCGGTGACCATCCGGGCCGACCGGCCGTTCACGCTCTACGCCGATGGCGACCCGATCGCCGAGCTGCCCGCCACCGTGCGCACCCTGCCGGCGGCCGTCCGCACGATCGTCCCCAGCGCGCGATGAGCACCGGGCTCGACGCCAAGGTGCTGGCCGCCCGCGCGGTCGGGCAGCTCGCCCGGCGCGCCGGCCGCGGCGGGGGCACGAGCCTGCCCGGCAAGCTGCTCACGCGCCTGGAGCCTCGGGCGATCGGCCGCCTGGCCGGGCGCCTGTCCCTCGGTACGGCGGTCATCTCGGCGACCAACGGCAAGACCACCACCGCGGCGATGGTCGCCTCGGTGCTCGAGCGGGCGGGGATCGCACTGGTGCACAACCGCGCGGGCGCCAACATGGCCGGCGGCATCGCCTCGACCCTGCTCGACGCGGCCGGGCGCGGGGAGGCGATCGACGGCGATCTCGGCCTGTTCGAGGTCGACGAGTTCTGGCTGGACCGGGTCGCGCCCGAGCTGGCTCCGCGGGTGATCGCGCTGGGCAACCTGTTCCGCGATCAGCTCGACCGCTACGGGGAGCTGGACACGATCGCCGACCGCTGGGCCGCGCTGGTGGCGGCGCTGCCGCAGACGGCGCTGGCGCTGAACGCCGACGATCCGCTGATCGCCGATCTGGGCCGCGAGCGCGACGGCGTCAGCTACTTCGGCGTGCAGGATCCCCGCGTGGCCACCGCGGAGATGCAGCACGCCTCTGACTCCAAGCACTGCCGCCGGTGCGGCACGGCGTACGTCTACGACGCGGTGTACCTGGGCCACCTGGGACGCTACCGCTGCCCGCACTGCGGACGGACCCGGCCCGAGCCCGAGGTCGCCGCGGAGTCGATCGAGCTGCGCGGCACCCGCGACGCCCGCTTCACCCTGCGCACGCCGCAGGCCAGCAGGACCGTCACCCTCCCCCTCCCCGGGCTCTACAACGTCTACAACGCGCTGGCCGCGGCCACGCTGTGCCTGCGGCTGGGGATCGACACGGCGACGATCGCGCAGGGCCTGGAGACGGTGAGTGCCGCCTTCGGCCGCGCGGAACGGATCGCCGTCGGAGACGTCGAGCTCTCACTGCTGTTGATCAAGAACCCCGCGGGCGCCAATGAGGTGGCCCGGACGCTCGCGCTGGAGCCGGGAGAGATCGACGTGCTCGCCGTCCTGAACGACCGGACCGCCGACGGGCGCGACGTGTCCTGGATATGGGACGCCGATCTCGAGCTGCTGGCCGGCCGCGTGCGGCGCGTGACCTGCGCGGGCACCCGCGCCGCCGAGCTGGCCGTGCGGCTGAAGTACGCCGGCGTCGATCCCGGGCGCCTGCACGTGCAGCACCGGCTGGCCGACGCGCTGGACGCGGCGCTCCAGGGCGCGGCCGGGTCGGGGCGGCTGTTCGCGCTGCCGACCTACACCGCACTGCTCGAGCTGCGCGAGGAGCTCGCGCGGCGTGGCCATGTCACCCGCTTCTGGACCCCGGTGCCGCGGTGAGCGTCGTCTGGCACGACCTCGAGTGCGGGCGCTACGACGCCGACCTGCCGCTCTGGCGGCAGCTGGCCGCCGCCGCGGATGGCCCGATCCTCGACGTCGGGGCGGGTACCGGGCGGGTCACCCTGCCGCTGGCCCGCGCCGGAGCGCAGCTGACGGCCCTGGACAGCGACGCCGTGCTGCTGGCCGAGCTGGAGCGCCGCGCGGCCGGGCTGACCGTCCGGACCGTGTGTGCCGACGCCCGGGATTTCGCCCTGTCTGAGCGCTTTGCCCTGATCATCGTGCCCATGCAGACCGTCCAGCTGCTGGGCGGCGCCGCCGGGCGCCTGGCCTTTCTGCGCTGCGCGGCCGCGCACCTGCGGCCCGGCGGGAGCGTCGCCATCGCGATCGCCGAGGAGCTTGAGCCGTTCGAGGTCGGACCCGGCGTTCGCGGCCCCCTGCCCGACATCTGCGAGCGCGACGGCGTGCTCTACTCGAGCCTGCCCACCGCGGTGCGCCTGGAGGGCGACGCGGTGTGGCTTGAGCGCGACCGCGAGACGGTGTCACCGGACGGCACCCTGTTGCGCGACAGTGACCGCATCCGTCTTGACCTCGTCAGCGCCGGGACGCTCGAGCGCGAGGGCGGGGACGCCGGCCTGGCGGTCCGTCCGCGGATCGAGATCGCCCCCACCGCCGAGCATGTCGGCAGCCGGGTGGTGATGCTCAGTGGCTGACGCGACGTTGCGGGTGTGCGCGCTGTACCCCGACCTCATGAACATCTACGCCGACCGTGGCAACCTGCGCCTGCTCGAGCAGCGCTGCGCCTGGCGCGGCATCGGCTTTGAGCTGCGCGCCTGCGGGCTCGGAGAGCGACTGGATCCCGAGGGCGCGGACCTGTTCTACATGGGCGGAGGCCAGGACCGCGACCAGAAGCTGTGCGCCGGCGATCTGTATGAGACCAAGCGCGAGGACCTGCTCGCGGCGGCCGCCCGCGGGGCGGTCGTGCTCGGGGTCTGCGGCGGATATCAGCTGCTCGGGCACTCCTACGAGCTCGGCGAGGAGCAGCTGCCCGGCGTGGGCCTGGTCGACCTGATCACGGTCCGCTCCGACGCGCCGCGGCTGATCGGCAATGTGGCCATCGAGGTCGAGCTCGAGCCCGGGCGGCCTCGGGTCCTGGCCGGCTTTGAGAACCACGGCGGCCGCACCACCCTGGGGCCGGGGGAGGCGCCGCTGGGCCGCGTGCTGCGCGGGCACGGCAACGACGGCCGCAGCGGCTTTGAGGGCGTGCGTCGCGGCAACGTGATCGGCACCTACCTGCACGGGCCGCTGCTGCCCAAGAACGTGTGGTTCGCCGACTGGCTGATCGCCACGGCGACCGGGCTGCCCCGGCCCCTGGCCCCGCTCGACGACACGCTCGAGGATGCCGCGCACGCCGAGGCCCGCCGTGCGGCGGGAGTGTGAGACCAGACCGTGCCCTCCGGGTCCTGGGTCTAGCATGAGCTCCCGCCGCCCGATGCTCCCCTCAGAGTCCGCTCCGCACCGGCGCCGGTGGTGCCTGCTGGTCATCACCGTGCTCGCGCTCGTGGTCTCCGCCTGCGGAGGCGGCTCCGGCGCTCCGGCCGCCGGGAACTCCACCTCCACCGTGACCGACAGCGGAACGGCGAGCAACGCCCTGCCGGGCACGGGGCGCCCGCCGGTGACGATCGGCGACAAGAACTTCACCGAGCAGTTCGTCCTCGGCCAGCTCTACACGCTGGCCCTGCAGGCCCAGGGCTACACGGTGCAGCTCAACGAGAACATCGGACCGACCTCGGTGACCATGCAGGCGCTGCGCACCGGGGCTCTGGACATGTATCCCGAGTACCTGAACACGTTCAACGGCACGATCGCCCACAACGGCCGGCGCTACGCGACCGAGACGGCCGCCTACGGCGCCGCCCAGCGCTACGCGGGGAACCACGGGCTGACGCTGCTGACCGCGACCCCGTTCAGCGACACACCCGCGCTCGGCGTCACGGTCGGCTACGCCGCGGGCAACGGCCTGAGCAGCGTCGCGGACCTGACCCGCGTGCAACGTTCAATGGTCGTCGGCGGCCCACCCGAGTTCCAGCAGCTCAGCCCCGGGCTGCGCGACCTCGAGCGCAACTACGGCTTCCACGTGTACGCCTTCAAGAGCATGGGCATCGGCGATCAGTACACGGCGCTCAACGACGGGACGATCCAGGTCGCCGACGTCGGCACCACCGACGGGGAGCTGAACTCCGGTGACTACGCCGTCCTGGCCGATCCCCGGCACACGTTCGGTTACGGCAACGCGGTGCCCGTCGTCTCGCGCAAGGCGCTCGCCGCCGAGGGGCCGGATTTCGGGGTGACGGTCGATCGCGTCAACGCACTGCTCAGCACCGCGGTGATCCGGGAGCTCAACGCCGAGGTCGACGTGGCCGGCAAGGATCCCAACGTCGTCGCTCGCACGTTCCTGGAGACCCACGGCGTCATCCCCCCCGGCTCCTGAGGCGCGGGGCCGGGGCCACGCTGCTGAGACGCGGAGCGCATCCCCCCGCTGCGGTGGCGCGGGCTCAGTGCACGCCGGTGGAGCCAAAGCCACCGCAGCCGCGCACGGTCGCCTCGAGATCGTCCACCTCGACCGGCTGAAGCTCCGGCACGGCGACGACCACGAGCTGCGCGATCCGGTCCCCCGGGCTCACCGCGTAGGCCTCCACGCGGTCGGTGTTGAGCAGCAGCACGCGCAGTTCACCCCGGTATCCGGCGTCGATCAGGCCGGGCGCGTTGACTACGGTGAGGCCGTGACGGGCGGCCAGGCCCGAGCGAGGCAGCACCAGGCCGGCGTGCCCCGGGGGGATCGCGACGGCCAGGCCGGTGGCGACCGAGGTGCGCTCGCCCGGACCCAGCCGCGCCGCCTCGATCGCGCGCAGATCCAGGCCCGCATCCCCGGGATGGGCTCGCGCGGGGATGATCGCGCGGGGGTCCAGGCGGGCGAAGCGCAGGCTCATGAGTCCCTCGCTCAGCGCCGGCCGCGGGCCGTGGCGCTCACCGCGAGCCGGCCGGGTCGGCGTCGAGCGTGAACTCGGCGAAGCGGGCCGCGACGCCGGCGGGCAGGCGCACGTGGACGCGCACGCCGTCGGCCGTGTCCTCGCGCTCGAGATCACCGGCCAGCTCGTGCAGCTCGGCCAGGCGCGCGCCCTCCTCGTAGGGGACGAGCAGATGCAGGTCGGTGAGCCGGCGCTCGAACTCGTGCTCGATGCGCTCGGTCAGCGTTTCGATCCCCTCACCGCTGACCGCCGAGACGAGCACCGCGTCGGGATGGCGGTGTGCGAGCTCGGCGCGGCGCTCATCGTCGAGCGCGTCGGCTTTGGTGACCACGAGCACGCGGGCGGCCTCCTCGGCGGCGATCTCCTCCAGCACATCCTCGACCGCGCGGACCATCGCCGCCAGCTCCTCCTCCTCGGCCGAGCCGTCGACGACGTGCAGGATCAGGTCCGCCCGGCGGGTCTCCTCCAGCGTGGCGCCGAAGGCGTTGACGAGCTGATGGGGCAGCTTGCGGATGAACCCGACCGTGTCGGTGAGCAGATACTCACGGCCGCCTGCGCGCATCACCCGGGTGGTCGGATCCAGCGTGTGAAAGAGCCGGTCGCGGACCGGGACCGAGGCGCCGGTGAGCGCGTTGAGCAGGGTCGACTTGCCGGCGTTGGTGTAGCCGGCCAGCGCGACCTGGGGCATCTGGGCCCGTTCGCGCTCGGCGCGCATCACCGAACGGGTCGAGCGCACCTGCACGAGCCGACGCTTGAGCGCGGCGATCCGGTCGCGAGCCAGGCGACGGTCGGTCTCGATCTGGGTCTCGCCCGGGCCTCGGGTGCCGATGCCGCCGCCGAGCCGCTCGAGATGGGTCCACAGGCCGCGCATCCGCGCGAGGTTGTACTCCAGCTGGGCGAGCTCGACCTGCAGCTTGCCCTCGGCGCTGTTGGCGTGGTCGGCGAAGATGTCCAGGATGATCGCGGTGCGGTCGATCACCGGAACCCCGAGCGCCGCCTCGAGGTTGCGTTCCTGACGAGGCGAGAGCTCGTCGTCGCACGCGACCAGGTTGGCGTCGCACGCGGCGATCTGCGCCTTGACCTCGTCCAGCTTGCCCGGACCCAGGTACGTGTTGGGATGCGGAGTCTCGCGGCGCTGGACGAGCTCGCCGACGGCGGCGACCCCGGCCGTGCGCAGCAGCTCGCGCAGCTCGGGCAGCAGGTCGTCCTCACCGGGGGCGACGGCGGCGATCATCAGCGCCCGCTGGCGGGCGCGGACTCTGGGCCGCGGCTCGTGACCGTTGAGCGACGGCCCGCGCCTGGGCTGGCTCGGCGTATGCGGCACTCAGCGGATGGTAGCCGCGCGACCGGGGCCCGCGCTCCCGCTGGCCGCCGCCTCGGCCTTCGCGCTCACAGCCGGGAGATGCGCTGCACCGCCTCGAGCAGGCGGTCGTCCGGGGTGGTCAGCGAGATACGGAAGAAGCCCTCACCGTGGGGACCGTAGGCCCCACCCGGGGAGATGACGACGGCGGCCTGCTCGAGCACGTGCTCGCAGTAGGCGGCGGCATTCTCAAACCCGTCGGGCACCGGGGCCCAGACGTAGATCGTCCCCCGCGGCGGTGTGACGGTGACGCCGGCGGCGGCCAGGGCGTCACAGACGAGATCGCGCCGGCGCTGGTAGTGCGCGTTCATCGCCCGGACCTCAGCGTCGACCGACGGCTGCAGCGCCGCCACCCCGGCCAGCTGGACGGCCTCGAACAGACCGGAGTCGATGTTGGACTTCAGCCGCCAATACTGGCTGATGGCCTCCGCGTTGCCGACGATCGCCGCGCAGCGCCACCCGGTCATGTTGTAGCCCTTGGACAGGGAGAAGACCTCGACGCCGACCTCCTTGGCGCCGGGGGTGGCCAGGAACGAGGGCGCCACGTAGCCGTCGAAGGTCGTCTCGCTGTAGGCGTTGTCGTGCACGACGAGCAGGTCGGCGGAGCGGCCGAGGGCCACCGCGGCCTCGAACACGCCGTCGGGCGCGATCGCCCCCGTCGGGTTGTTGGGGTAGTTGAGGAACATCAGCCGGGCCCGCTGCAGCACGTCGGCCGGGATGGCCCCGAAATCGGGGGCGAAGCCGCGTGCGGGGTCAAGCCCCATCAGGTAGGGCTCGCCCCCGGCGAGCAGCGGGCCGCCGGTGTAGACCGGGTAGCCGGGGTCCGAGGCCAGCGCGACATCGCCGGGATCCAGGAAGGCCAGGTTGAGGTTAAAGATGCACTCCTTGGCCCCGATCGCCGGCATCACCTCGGTCTCGGGGTCCAGCCGCACCCCGAAGCGGCGGGCGTAGAACGCCGCCACCGCCTCGCGGAAGGCGGGCAGACCGCGGTTGGACGGGTACTGGTGGGTGCTGGGGTCGGCCACCGCCTGCTGGGCGGCCGCGACGATCGGGGCGTAGGTGGGCGTGTCCGGGTCACCGATCCCGAGGCTGATCACGTCCACTCCCGCGGCTCGCTTGGCCGAGACCTTGCGTTCCAGCTCGGCGAACAGGTACGGGGGGATCTGATCCAGGCGCTTACTCGGTCTCATGCAGCTCCTTGACGAACTCAGCGCTGAGCGTCCCTGAGAACACCGGGACCGCCCAGCCGGTCAACGTGACGTGTAGGTCCTCTCCGACGGCCACCTCGAGCTCTCCCCCGTCGAGCACCACCGTCACCGGCGAGTCGCCGCCGGCCAGCACGTGGGCGACGGCGGCGCCGCACGCCCCGGTTCCGCTGGCCGAGGTCTCACCGACCCCGCGCTCGAAGATGCGCGCCCGGATCCGGTCGGCAGCCAGCGGCACGTACCAGGAGACGTTGGTGCGGCGCGGGAACAGCTCGTGGCCCTCGATACCCGGCCCGATCGCGGGCAGGTCCAGCGCGCTCAGCTCGGCCGCGTCCCCGACCCGGATCGTGCACTGCGGGTTGCCGACCTGGACGTGCTGAAAGCGCCAGGCGCGACCGCCGGCCACGAGCTCTCCGGCTCCGTCGGGCGCCCCGGAGGGATAGTCGTCGCTGCGCACCCGGACCCGGCCGATGTCCATCGCGCAGGTGGTGGCCGAGGTGATCTGCGGGTGCATGTCCCCGGCGGCGGTCTGGATGCGGAAGCGATCGGACTGCGTCCACCCGTGGCGGCGCAGGTAGAGCACGGCCTCCCGGGCCCCGTTGCCCGACAGCTCGGCCTCGGAGCCGTCGGGATTGAAGATGCGCAGGCGGGCGACGAAGCCCGCGGCGTCGGGCGCGCTGAGCAGCAGTACCCCGTCGGCGAAGACCCCGGTGTGGCCGGCGCACAGTGCGCGCACGCGGGCCGGCGTGAGCGCGAACGGGAGCGCGTCGGCCTCGACGATCAGGTAGTCGTTGCCCAGCGCCTGCCACTTCTCGAAGTCCACGCGCAGGCAGTCTATGTGTACCGTCGCGGGCGCCATGCTCCGGTCGCTGTTCAATCACCCCCGGGCGCCGCTGGTGGTGCTCGTGGTCGTCTCGGCCCTGTCCTTCCTCGCGCGCGCCGCGCTGCTGGGCGAGCCGTGCCAGAACCCGTGCCGGCAGGCGGGTCAGCACACGCTGATCTTCGACGAGGCCTACTACGTCAACGCGGCCCGGGTCATCGCCGGGATCCATCCGCCGGTCGGCTCGCACTACGACGACGCCCCGCTGGGCACCGATCCCAACGCCGAGCACCCGCAGCTGGCCAAGCTGATCATGGCGGGAGCGATCGAGCTGTTCGGCGACGGCCCGTTCGCGTGGCGGATCGCCAGCCTGTTCTTCGGCTCGATCGCGATCCTCGGCCTGTTCGCGCTCGTCCGGGCGGCGGGCGGGGGTCGCTGGACCGCTGTCGGGGCGAGCACGCTGATGGCCTGCGACAACCTGCTGCTGGTCCACGGCCGCATCGGCACGCTGGATATCTATGTGGTGGCGATGATGATCTGGGGCGTGGCCCTGTATCTGCGGGGCCGCACCCTGTGGGCGGGCCTGGCCCTGGCCGTGGCGGCCGCGTTCAAGCTCGTCGCCCCGTACGCGCTGGCCGTGCTCGTGCTGATCGAGCTCGCGCGGCTGATCAGCGCGCGCCGCGACCCCGGCGCGCCCACCAGCTGGCGGGCCGGCCCCGCGCTGAGGCGGCTGCTGATCTGCACCTTCACCGCCTCAGGCGTGTTCATGGGCCTGCTCGGGATCATGGATCTGATCGCCACCCCATACGACGACGCGGCACGCCACCTGATCACCGGCGGCCCGTTCGATCACTTCGGCCACATGGTCGCCTACGCTGCGCAGCAGACGAGCCCCAACGGGCCCCAGGGGATCGCCTCCTATCCGTGGTGGTGGTTCGTCGATCTGCGCACGATCGTCTACCTGCGCGTGAACCCGTCGCTGCCGGGTCAGGGGCTGTACGCGATCACGCCGGTGTGCAAGTTCCTGGGGATGGTGTCGCCGCCGATCCTGGTCCTCGCCGTCCCGGCGCTGCTGTTCGGCGGCTACCGCTGGTGGCGGCGGCGCCGCCGCGACGGCGGAGCGGTCGCGAGCGGCGAGCGGCAGCTGGCCATCGTCGGGCCGGCCTGGTTTCTCGGCACCTGGGTTCCGTTCGCGCTGCAGGCGCTGATCGACCAGCGCACCAGCTACCTGTACTACATGGTGATCGTGATGCCGGGGATCTACGTGGCCGCGGCCTACCTGGTCGGTCTGGTCCTGCGCAGGCCCAGCCGGCTCGCGCGTGGCGTCGTCGGCGCCTGGGGCCTGGCCGTGGTCATCGCGGTGGTGCTGATGTATCCGTTCCTGCCGGTGTTCTGACCGCGCCCGGCGAGGGTTCAGCCGGGGCGGGCCGGAGGGTGCTCAGGCCGTCGTCCGCCCTGATCACGCCGTGGCGATCTCCCTGATCACGCCGTGGCGATCTCTCTGATCACGCCGTGGCGATCCCCCCCGACCACGCCGCGGCGATCTCGCCGGCCAGCTCGTCGGGATCGCGGCCGGTGGCGTCGAGCACCATCACGCCGGGGAGCTTGCGCATCCAGGTCAGCTGGCGGCGCGCGTAGTTGCGGCTGCGGCGCTTGGTCGCCTCGACATCGCCGGCCAGCAGCTCGGAGAAGCCCACCGCCTTGCGCGCAGTCGGCGAGGCGCCGGCCTGCGCGGCCCGCTGAACCTCGGAGCGCACCCCCGCCCTCACCATCGCATCGACGCGCGCGTCGATCCGCGCGTACAGCGCGGCCCTGTCCATGGTCAGCCCGGCGAGCAGCGTCGGCCGGCGCATCTCCTCGCTCCACAGCTGCGAGCGCTCGGGTGCCGGCGCCAGGCGGCCCGCCTCCAGCAGCTCGAGCGCGCGAACGATCCGTTGGCGGTCGCCGGGGGCGATCTCCCGGGCCGCCCACGGCGCGCGGCGCGCCAGCAACGCGTGCAGCGCCGCGGGACCGCGCCGCTCAAGCTCGGCCAGCCAGCGCTCCCGCACACCCTCGGCGGGGGGTGGGCGCAGGCTGAGCTCGGTCAGCGCGGCGCGGAGGTACAGGCCGGTGCCGCCGACGACGATCGGGAGCGCCCCCGCGGACAGCAGCCCGTCGATCTCGCGGTGGGCCAGCTGCGCGTAGCGACCGGCCGAGAAGGTCGCGGTGACGGGCAGAAACGACAGCAGCCGGTGCTCGAGCTCGGTGCGCTCGGCTGTGGTCGCCGCCCCGGTGAGGATCTCTAGCCCGGCGTAGACCTGCAGGGCATCGGCGGACACCGCGACCGGCTGCTGGCCCGCGGCGCGCAGGCGGCGGCCCAGCGCAACGGCCACCGCGGTCTTGCCCACCCCGGTGGGCCCGAACAGCGCGATTACCTGCGGCCGGGCGGCCGGGTGCGTGGCGGGAGGGGCGGCCGGGTGCGTGGCGGGAGGATCAGCGGCGGCCATCCCCGCCAGTATCGTTGAGCGATGACCGGCTCGGCCGTCACCGCCGCATGCGCGATGTCGACGGCCCTGAACGCCGGGCGCGGGGCGGCCGAGGCGGCGGGCAGCGTGCGCCGGGCGCTCGGCACCTCACCCGATCTCGCGGTCGTGTTCGCCGCCGGGGCGCACCTGTCGGACCCGGCGATCAGCCTGGCCGCCGTGCACGAGGCGCTGGCTCCGGCGGCCCTGATCGGCTGCGGCGCGGCCGGGGTGCTCGGACCGGGGCGCGAGGTCGAGGCCGGGACGGCCATCTCGGTGTGGGCGGCCACGCTGGGCGACGGCGGCGCGCGTCCCTTCCACGCCGATGTGACCGGTGACGGCGAGGAGGGCGTGCTCATCGGGCTGCCGGACTGCCCCCCTGACGCGAGCCTGATCATGCTCGCCGACCCGTTCAGCTTCCCCACCGACGGGGTGCTGGACGGGCTGGCCCGCATCGCTCCCGCGGTGCCGGTGCTGGGGGGACTGGCCAGCGGGCGCACACCCGACGGCGCGGCCGCGCTGATGATCGGCGACGAGGTGCGCGACCGCGGGGCGGTCGGGGTCGTGCTCGAGGACGTGGCCATGGTGCCGTGCGTCTCCCAGGGTGCCGCGCCGCTGGGCCGGGAGATGACGATCACCGCCGCCGATGGGAACGTGATCCGGGAACTGGCCGGGCGTCCGGCGGTCGAGGCGCTGGAGGAGGCGATCGCCGAGCTGGGCACGGCCGATCGTGCGCTGCTGGCCGGCGGCCTGCTGGTGGGCATCGTGATCGACTCGGGCCAGCCCGAGTACACCCAGGGCGACTTCCTCGTCCGCGGGGTGCTGGGCGCCGACGCGAGCAGCGGGGCCGTGGCCGTCGCCGCCCAGGTCCAGCCCGGGCAGGTCGTGCGCCTGCACGCGCGGGATGCGCACCTGGCTTCCGAGGACCTGCGCGGCGCGCTGGCGCTGCGCGCGGAGGCGATCGGCGGCGCGCCGGCCGCGGGCGCGCTGGTCTTCGCCTGCAGTGGCCGCGGCCGTCAGATGTTCGGGACCGCCGACCACGACGCGACCTCGGTGCAGGCCGGACTGGGCACCCCCGCGGCGGGTTTCTTCGCCGCCGGGGAGATCGGCCCCGTGGGCGGCCGCAGCTTTCTGCACACCTACACGGCAACCGTGGCAGTGTTCGCGGCATGACCACGGCACGCGTCACCCTCTCAGGCTCCACCGTTCTGCTCAGCGGCGCCACCGGCGGGATCGGTCACGCGATCGCCCGGGCGCTGGCGGCGCGTGGCGCCCGGCTGATCCTCACCGGCCGGCGCAGCGACGTGCTGCAGGGCCTGGCCGCCGAGACCGGCGGTCGCGCGGTGGCCTGCGATCTGGCCGACCGCGAGGCGGTGGCCCGGCTCGCCGCCGAGGCGGCCGAGGCCGACGTGCTGGTCGCCAACGCGGCCCTGCCGGCCAGCGGCGAGCTGACCGAGTTGACCCAAGAGCAGATCGACCGCATGCTCGAGGTCAACCTGCGCGCGCCGATCGCGCTCGCGCGGGCGCTGGCCCCGGAGATGGCCGCCCGCGGGTCCGGCCATCTGGTGTTCATCAACTCGCTGTCGGGCAAGACGACCTCGCCGGCCTCCTCGCTGTACTCGGCGACCAAGTTCGGCTTGCGCGGCTTCGCCCTCGGCGCGCGCGAGGACCTGCGGGATCGCGGAGTCGGCGTCTCGACCATCTTCCCCGGCTTCATCCGCGACGCGGGCATGTTCGCCGACACCGGCGTCCGGCTGCGCCCCGGCGTCGGCACCCGCTCCCCGGACGAGGTCGCGGCGGCGGTCGTGCGGGCGATCGACACCGACCGGGCGGAGATTGACGTGGCGCCGTTCGGCCTGCGCGCGGGCGCGGCGCTGGGCGGCCTGGCCCCGGCCGCGGTGGCCGCGGTGACGCGGCGGCTCGGATCCCACGACATCGCCGCGCAGATGGCCAAGGCGCAGCGGCGCTTCCGCTGAGCACCGCTCGGCTCTAGTTGTTCTGGGTCGCGTGCTCGCCGGTGACGCTCGCCAGCGCGGCGATGATCTCATCGGCGAGCTTGGCCCCGTCCTCGGCCAGCTCGGGCGTGGCCTGCACGCGGATCACGAGCTCTGAGCCCTCGAGCTCCTCCAGCAGGACGGACGGCCGATGCAGGGTGGGTGTGGCGATCTCGTTGTCGAGGATGGCCTGAACCTGGCTGGGCCGCACGCCCGAGGTGAGCGTCACCTTGACGTCGACCGCGTCGGGCTCCTTGAGCGGCACCACGGCGGCCGCGAGCACGACGTTGTTGGGGATCATCACCCGGTCATAGCCACGGGTCAGCGTCGTGTAGAGCAGGCCGAGCGCGGACACGATGCCCTCGACCGAGCCGCCGACCGCGCCGGCCTGCAGCCGGATGCGCTCCCCGACCCGGAACGGCCGCGCGCTGAGCAGGACCATCCCGGCGATCACGTTGCCCAGCGTCTGCTGCGCCGCGAGACCGAGGACGACCGCGGTGAAGGCACCGCCGACGGCCAGCGTCTTGGGGTCGATCCCGGCCACGCTGAGCGCGACCAGCAGCGTGATGGCGATCGTCAGCAGGCGGATCAGGAAGCCGACCGTGCCCGCGGTGGCGGGGTCCATGCGGCGCAGGAACGTCGGCCCGGCGGACTTGCCGATCGCCGAGGCCAGCGCCCAGCCGATCGCCACCAGAGCGACGACCGCGACGATCTGCACCGGGGTGTCGAGCGGGCTGGTGCTCCAGTGGCCGCGTCGGCCGATCGTCTCGCCGAGGAGGCGGTGACGCTCGCCGTAGGCGATCAGCACCCCGATCAGGAGCGGGATGAGCACGAAGGCTTGATGCCGGGCGCGCTTGACGCTGCGGTCGTCGGTTGCGCTCAGATCCAGCCCGGCCTTCGCCCAGGCGTCACTGCGCGTCTCGAACATCCGCTCGAGGTAGAGGTCTCGCTTCTGAGGTTTGAATCGTTTCGGCATATGGGGTGATTCTGGCTCGGGGGTCAGTCGACTGCTCTCGTCTCCCTGACACCACCTCGCGGGCCGGGCTTCACCGGACCCGGGTCAAACAGCGACTCCTGGTGGTGACTGAACGTCGCCGGTTCCGGCTCGGGTTGCGCGGACCTCGCGCGCGCACCGCGCTCCCAGGGCGAGAGATCGGGCCCTTGGACCAGGCGGGCGAGGCGCCGTCGCTCCCGAACCGGCGCGTAGGCTCCGTTTCGGTACAGCTCACGGTAGCGCCTCTCCAGGTCGGGACGGTGCTCGGCCAGCCACGCGAAGAACAGCCGCCGGACGTCACCGCGCAGGTGCAGCGCCAGGCCCGTGACATAGGACACACCCGCCTCGGCGGCAAAGGCGAGAATCGGCTCGATCTGCTCCGGAGCATCGTTGATGCCCGGCATCAGGGGAGCGATCAGGATCCCGGTGGGGATCCCGGCCCGGACGAGCTCGGCGGCGGCCTCCAATCGGGCTCGGGGGTGCGGGGTACGCGGTTCCGTGGCCCGCCACGCCTTCTCGTCCAGCGTCGGGACCGACAGCGCGGCGCTGAAGTCCGCCCGCGCGCGCAGCGCGACCATCAGATCGAGGTCGCGCAGCAGCAACGGCGACTTGGTCAGCACCGAGCCCGGGTTGCGGGCCTCGATCATCGCCTCCCAGATGCCCCGGGTCAGGCGGTAACGGCTCTCCACCCACTGGTAGGGATCCGTGTTGGTCCCCAGCGCGATGTGCTCCCCGCGCCAGGACGGCCGGGCCAGCTCGACCCGCAGCCGCTCGGGCGCGTTGACCTTGACCACGATCTCGCGCTCGAAGTCGCGGCCGGCGTCGAAGTCCAGGTAGGTGTGCGTGGGACGAGCAAAGCAGTTGTGGCTGACCACCCCGTTGGCGATGAAGTCCCCGGTCCCGGTGGTGATGTCATACAGCCGCTCGCTCATCCCGGTGGCGTGGATGCCGACCACCCGGACCGGGGTCGGGCGCTTGACCGCCGCGCCGGCGATCGCGCGCTTGCGCGTAATGGCGGGGTCCGTGGCCAACAGGAAGCGCAGGTGGGCGGGTAGTCCGCCCCGGACCCGTACGGTCGTCGCCCGCTGGTCGGAGCGCCCGGTGACGACGTCGAAACCGAGCCGGCGCGCGCACGCCACCGTCCAGGCGATCACCGCCTCGTCGGTGTTGCTGATGCGCAGAACGCCCCGCGACCATGATCCCTCGGCGTCGAAGATCCCGCCCAGGAAGCCGCGCACCCACGAGAGGCTCGGCATCACCGGCCACTCGATCAGCTCACGGACGCGTTCGACCTGGCCACGGCTCTGGGTGCGGATCGCCGCGATGGCCCGCGGCGTGCCGGCGGCGGCGGACACGAACGCGGTCGTGTCGACCGCGGCCTGCTGCAGAAAGCGCCGGGACCGTTCCAGCGCCTCGTGATCGGCAAGCGCGAGCCGGAAGCGGTGAACATCACGGCCACCGCCGGGAGCACGATCCGGATAGGGGTAATGCCCGAGCGAGCCGTCCCCGCGGATCATCCCGCAGAGATAGCCCCGCCGGTAGTCAGCGTTGTGAACCGGCGCGGACACCGAACCGCCGGGACCGATCATCACCATCCCCGGGCGCAGATGAGGACCGCGCAGGCGGCCCGGGCCCGCGCCGACGACGTGCTTGAAGCCGCGCCGGGTCAGAAACCGGTGCTCCGCGCTGGCCACCAGTTCATTGCCGTCGTCGAGCTCGACCACGAACGCCGGCTTGACGCTCGCCCACGCGGCCTTGACCTCGGTCTCGACGTAGCGCCGGTAGACGCCCACCCGCCGGGTGCCGATGATGCGGTCGCCCTCCCGCAACTCCCGCAGCGGGCGCTCGCGCCCGTCCGCGCAGAGGATCCGCGTGTCGCCCGACAGGCAGTACACGCAGGCGTGACTGCAGCCCCGGTACGGGTTGATCGTCCAGCGGAAGGGCATCCTGGACGCCTCGGGCACCCGGTTGAGGATCGACTTGGCCTGCACCTCATAAAAACGCGTCGAGAGCGCCTCCGGTGCGTCGAAATGACGGACGACGGCCTCGTCGCGGTAGCCGGGCAGGCGGGCCCGTCGCTCGCTGTCGATGCTGAGGCGGCTCCAACGCACGAACGCATGTTCGCGCGCGCCCAGGACAGAACGGGCGCTCAATCAATCAATCAAAGGACGGTTGGGTATTCGTTCTGAAAGTTCAGGACAGCCTGCCGGTGGAAGTCCGGTCCAGGGAGACGCCAAGGTCCCTGGTAG
>DASSZP010000019.1:0-21346 GCA_035713465.1 Solirubrobacteraceae bacterium
AGCAGGCGCGGCAGCGAGACGAGCTCCTTGACCAGGGCGATGATGTCGTCGTGGGTCAGGGTGCGCGTGTCGAGGTCGATGTCGAGGTTCAGGCGCGAGTTGAGCTTGTAACGGCCGACGCGCGTGAGGTCGTAGCGCTTGGGGTCAAAGAACAGCTGGTTGAGCAGAGCGCGCGCGGCGTCGATCGACGGCGGCTCGCCCGGGCGCTGCTTCTTGAACAGCTCGATCAGCGAACCCTCCTCGGTCCGCGTGACCTCGGGATCGGCGTCGACGGTGTTGCGGATGTAAAGGCTGTTGTCAAAGAGGTTGAGGATCTCCTCGTCGGTCGCGTAGCCCATCGCGCGCAGCAGCACGGTGACCGGGAGCTTGCGCTTGCGGTCGATGCGGACGTAGACGCGGCCCTTCTTGTCGATCTCCAGCTCGAGCCAGGATCCGCGGGCCGGCATCAGGTTGGCGATGAAGACCTGCTTCTCGCGGTCCTTGGGCTCCATCACGTAGGCGCCGGGTGAGCGCACCAGCTGGGTGACCACCACGCGCTCGGTGCCGTTGATGATGAAGGTGCCGCGCTCGGTCATCCAGGGGAAGTCACCCATGAACACCGACTGCTCGCGGATCTCGCCCGTCTCGCGGTTGATGAAGGCGACCGTCACGGTCAGCGGCCGCGAATAGGTCAGGTCCTTCTCGCGGCACTGCTCCAGGCTGGCGACCGGCTCGTCGAAGGTGAACTCACCGAACTGGACGGCGAGGTTGCCCGTGTAGTCCTCGATGGGCGAGATGTCGTCGATCGTCTCGCGCAGACCGCCGCCGTTGGGGTCGGTCAGCCATTCGAAGGAGCGGCGCTGGATATCGATGAGGTTGGGGACTTCAAGGACCTTGTTCAGGCGCGCGAAACTGCGGCGCGTCCGGGGGGCGTGAGCGGTGGCCAAGACGGCGACTCCTCGGGCGATCGAGAGGAAGAGACGTGCGCGGCGCAAGCTCGAAAGCTCACGTTGAGCGCGACCAGCGAAGATAGCACAGGGCAGCGTTGCCCTGTGAAGGACTTTCAGCTCTCACGGACCCCACCCCCGATCCCGCGTATGTGGCGCGGGATCGCATCATCGGGCGGCTACGGCTATCGGCTGACCCGGGGCAGTGTAGGGACCGGGTCAGATTTCCACAAGCCGCCACCGCGTGGGCCCGGCGGCCCGCGTTCTGGTCAGCCCGCCGGGTCAGGCGGCGTCGGGCGACACCTGGCGCCGGGCCACCGACGCCAGGGGGATCCGCCGCAGCGGCATGGGCCGGGCCGGGGGCCCGATCTCGACAAAGCGCATCACGACCCGCCCGAGGCGCAGCACGTCGCCGTCGGCGAGCTGTCCCACGGTCACCTCCCGGCCGTTGAGGTGGGTGCCGTTGGCGCTGCGGTCATCCAACAGGCGCGCGCCCTCAGCGTGCTGGGCGATGATCGCGTGACGGCGCGACACCCGCGGATCCTCGAGGCGCACGTCGGCGTTCAGGCCGCGTCCGATGTGCACGATCGGCGTCTCGAGCGCGATCAGACGGACGTCCTCGCCATCCTCGACCGAGAGGTAACGGCCCGGCGGGGCGTCCCGAAGCGGCAGCGCGCGCGCCCGGGTGCGGTGGTCGAGCAGCGCGAAGGCGTTGATCGTCGGGTGGTCGTGGGCCTGCAGATCGGTGGTCGGGCGATCCTGGAGACCCCGCGGGCCGTGCAGGGCGTGCAGGCCATGGGGGGCGTCGCGGCGGGGGCCGGGGGCCGATGCCGGCGTGCGGTCCCGGTCGGGTGAGAGGGGCTGGGGGTGAATGGTCATGGGGCCATCACACCCCGTCTGCCGAATACGACCGTCACGAGTTCAGAAGAAATCGCGAAGCCGCTGACGCGAAGTTGACGCGGGCCGCGCCGTGCTCCCGTCGGACGTGATCACCCGTGGCCCCGCGCAAACGTGACCGTGTGCGCGCGGCGGCTGCGTCACCAGCCGGGGGCCATGGATGAAACCGTTGAAACTCATCACTTTCATCCATGGCGTCCCGGTCAGCGCACTGCGCTGTGACCATCTCGGCCGAGACCCCGTGATGACTATGGACCCGGCGACCCAAAATGGGTCGTTGCGTCCCAAGCTCCCGCCCGAAGCGCGGAAATGCTCCCGAACGACGAAACGCCCCGGTGATCCGGGGCGCCTCGTGGTGACAACAACGTCGGTGCGGCTGGCGCCGCGAGGAGCTACTTGAGCTCGACGCTCCCGCCGGCCTCCTCGAGGTCGGCCTTGAGCTTGTCGGCCTCGGCCTTCTCGACGCCCTCCTTGACGGGCTTGGGGGCCTCGTCGACGAGCGCCTTGGCCTCCTTCAGGCCCAGGCCGGTCGCCGCGCGGACGACCTTGATGACCTGGATCTTCTTGTCACCGGCCGCGGTGAGGATGACGTCGAACGCGCTCTGCTCCTCCTCGGCGGCGGCGGCGCCGTCACCGCCACCGGCGGCGGCGGGGGCGGCTGCGGCGACAGCGGTGGCGGAGACGCCAAACGTCTCCTCCAGGGCCTTGATGCGCTCGGACAGCTCGAGAACGGAGATGCCCTTGAGCTCCTCGATCCACTCTTCGGTACTGGTGGCCATGCGTGTTCCTCCTTATTCGTCGGACGACGGTTCCGCGTCCGACGCGGCTTCCGTATCAGTCTCGGTGTCAGCGGTGGGTGAAGCTTGGTCGGCGTCCTGCGCCGGGACCTCGGCGACCTCGGCCGGAGCCTCGGCGGCGGGGGCGTCCTGCTCCTCGGCCGGAGCCTTCTCAGCGGCAGCAGCCGGAGCCTCCTCAGCGGCAGCAGCCGGAGCCTCCTCAGCGGCAGCAGCCGGAGCCTCCTCAGCAGCAGCAGCCGGAGCCGCGTCCGCCGGGGCCTCGCCGGAGACGAGACCCTGGTCCACCATCGCCTGCAGCTGGATGGCCAGCCCGGAGACGAGCGCGTTGAGGGTGCGCACCAGGCCGTTGAGCGGCGCGGCGATCGTCCCCACGAGCTGGCCGTAGAGCACGTCGCGCGAGGGCAGCCGGGCGATCGAGCGCACGTCGTCGGCGCTCAGCACGCTGCCGTTGAGCATCCCGCCCTTGAACTCGAGCAGGTTGAGCTGGCGCGCGGCGTCGTTCAGCGCCTTGGCCGCCATCGCCGCATCGCCGTTGACGAGCGTCAGAGCGGTCGGGCCGACGAGCATCGGCTTCAGCTCAGGTGCGCCGGCCTGGTCGGCGGCGCGCTCGGACAGGGAGTTCTTGACCACCCGGAAGCGGGCGTCGGCCTCGCGCAGCTTGTCGCGCAGCTCGGCGACCTGGGTCACCGTGATGCCGCGGTAGTCGACGGCGAACACGGCCTCGGCGGCGCCGATCTGCTCGGCGATCTCGTCGATGACGGCGGCCTTCTGGTCTCGGTTCATGAAAGTGACTCGACTCTTTCGGTTGTCAGGCTCGGAAACACAAAACGCCCGCTCAGATGGCGGGCGTCGTGAGGACGGCGGGCGTCCCGCGGGGCGGGGGCCAGCCGAGATCCGAGGCTCCGCCTACCCCGGGCTTACGCGCTCTGGCGGCCGGAGATCTGGGGCGTGACTCTTGCTTGCGGCAACGATTCTAGGCGGCGACGGGCTCCCCGGCGATGTCACGGGTCCGCGAGGGGTCGATCTTGATGCCCGGCCCCATCGTCGAGGCCAGCGTGACCGAGCGGATGTAGCGGCCCTTGGCCGCCGACGGCTTGGCCCGGATCAGCTCCTCGATCACCGCGGCGTAGTTCTCCAGCAGCAGCTGCTCGTCGAAGTCGGTCTTGCCGATGACCAGGTGCACGATCGCGGTGCGGTCGGTCCGGTACTCGACCTTGCCGGCCTTGGACTCGCCGATCGCCTTGGTCAGGTCCATCGTCACGGTGCCGACCTTGGGGTTCGGCATCTTGCCCGACGGGCCCAGGATGCGGCCCAGGCGGCCGACCACGGGCATCATGTCCGGGGTCGCGATGGCGATGTCGAAGTCGTCAAAGCCCTCCTGGATGCGCTGAGCCAGGTCCTCCCCGCCGACGACGTCGGCGCCGGCCTCCTCGGCCTCGCGCACCTTGTCGCCCTGGGCGAAGACGGCGATCTTGACTTCCTTGCCCAGACCGTGGGGCAGCGCGATCGTGCCGCGCAGCTGCTCGTCGGCGTGGCGGACGTTCAGTCCGGTGCGGATGTGCACCTCGACGGACTCGTTGAACTTGGCCGCGCGCAGCTCCTTGAGCAGGGCGATCGCCTCATCGGGCTGGTACTCGCGCGTGCGGTCCAGCTTCTGGCGCGCGTCCAGGTAGGCCTTGCCATGCTTCATCGGTCACCTCCGCGGGGCGTCCCGCCCCGCGTTCTGAGAATGGGGCTCGCCTTCACGTCTCGCTTCATGAGACCTCCACACCCATCGATCGGGCGGTGCCGGCGATGATCTTCGCGGCCGCCTCGACATCGTTTGCGTTCAGGTCCTTCATCTTCTTGGCGGCGATCTCGCGCAGCTGATCCTGGCTGATCTTGGCCACCTTGTCGCGGTGCGGCTCGGCCGAGCCCTTCTCCAGCGAGAGCGCCTGCTTGATCAGCACGGCGGCCGGGGGGCTCTTGGTCACGAACGTGAACGAGCGATCCTCGTAGACGGTGATGACCACGGGGATCACGGTGCCGGTGTCATTCTGGGTCTGGGCGTTGAACGCCTTGACGAACTCCATGATGTTGACGCCGTGCTGACCCAGCGCGGGACCGACCGGCGGGGCCGGACTGGCCTGGCCGCCGACGGCCTGCAGCTTGATCTGGGTGAGGACCTTCTTTGCCATGGGAAACCTGACTTTAGTAAGTGCCGCGCGGTCGCGGACTAGAGCTTCTTGACCTGGTCGAACCCGACCTCGACCGGGGTCTCACGGCCGAAGATGGAGACGAGCACCTTGAGGCGCTGCGCGTCCTCGTTGACCTCTGAGATCTCGCCGGAGAAGTCCGACAGCGGTCCGGAGATGACCTTGACCGACTCGCCGATCGAGAACTGCGCGCGGCTGCGCGGCCGCTCGGCCGGCTCCTGGTGCAGCAGACGGTCGACCTCGGTCTGAGTCAGCGGCACCGGCTCATTGGAGGCGCCGACGAAGCCGGTGACTCCCGGCGTGCCCTTGACCAGTGACCAGGAGTCCTCGTTGAGATCCATCTGGACGAGCACGTAGCCCGGCATCGTCCGCTTCTCCACGGTGACCTTCTGGTTGTCCTTCATCTCGGAGACCGACTCGGTCGGCACCACGATCTGACGGACCGCGCGCTTCTGGTTGAGCGAAACGACGCGGTGCTCGAGGTTGTGCTTGACCTTGTTCTCGTGACCCGAGTAGGTGTTGACGACGTACCAGCGGAACATGTTCTTCTCTTATTCGAAGGCTTACTTGAGGATCAGGTCGGCGAGCTTTGAGGCGACCGTATCGGCGAGGCCGAGGTAGAGCCCGGCGACGACGACGAACCCGAGCACAACTCCCGTCGCCTGCATGACCTGGCGACGATCCGGCCACTGTACCCGCTGAAGCTCACGCCAGCTGCCCCGCAGGAAGTTGATCAGACGGTTGCCCCCGGCGGCGCTCTCAGAGACGGTAGCGCCCCGCGTGCGGACGAGCGCGGCGTCGGCGTCGTCGTCGGCCTCCGCGGAGGTCACCTCGTCGGCGTAGACCGTCCCCTCGTCCTCGGAGTCGGCGCTCGGCGCGCCGTCACGGCCCCGGGCCAGCTGGGCCTCGGCCAGCTCGGCGTCCGGCGTCGCGTGCTCGAGCGGGCTCGGCGTCTCCTCGTGGTCCTCCCCGCGCGGCCCACGGGCGGTCGCGACGCCGGGACGGGCGCCGGAGCCGGAGGCGGGGCGGCGGGTCGAGCGCCGCTGCTTGCGATTGCGGGCCACGGAACGGCGGCTCGCGGCTAGCGCGTCTCGCGGTGAGCGGTGTGCTTACGGCACCAGCGGCAGTACTTGCGCAGCTGCAGGCGCTCGGGGTTGTTGCGCTTGCTCTTATTCGTCTGGTAATTGCGGCGCTTGCATTCCTCACAGGCGAGGGTCGCAGCGATCCGTACGTCTCCACGGGCCATTAAGCTTCCAGAGGGTTGTGATCTAGCGAGTCAGCGGCCGAGCCACGGGCGTGAAGACACACGCCGCCCGGCGCCGGCGTCGAGTGTAGCGGGCGGGTGTCCACGCGCGCGGGACACATCGATCGTCCGCGCCGGGAACAATCCCCGCATGTTTCGGCTCATCGGCCTGGTGGTCTCGATCGGTCTGGCGGACTCGCTGAACCCGACGACGATCGCCCCGGCGCTGTATCTGGCCACGGCCCAGCACGCGCGCACGCGGTTGATCGAGTTCACGCTGGGCGTGTTCGCCGTCTACCTGATCGGTGGTCTGGCCATCGCCCTGGGGCCCGGGGAGCTGCTGCTGTCGCTGATCCCGCATCCCGGGCATCACCTCAGTTACATCCTGGAGATCGTCGCCGGCGTCGGGATGCTGACCGCGGCAGGGTTCCTGTGGCGCTACCGCCACCGCCTGCGCGAGCGCGAGGTGCTACCCGACGGCCGCGAGAGCCGGTCCAGCGCCGTGCTCGGCGCGACCATCACCGCCGTCGAGCTGCCCACCGCCTTCCCCTACTTCGCGGCCATCGCCGCCGTCGTCGGCTCCCAGCAGCCGATCGTCAACCAGGTCGTCCTGATCGCCATCTTCAACCTCTGTTTCATCGCCCCGCTGCTGGCCATGATCGGCGTGCTCACCTTCGCCGGCCCGAATGCGTACGGGCTGCTGGCTCGCGCCCGGCAGTGGCTCGAGCGCCGCTGGCCGGTCGTGCTCGCCGGCCTGGCGCTGCTCGCCGGCCTGCTCGTCACGCTGCTCGGCGTGACCGGCCTGGCCAGCGCCCATCACAACGACTTCGGCACCTTCTCCCGGCGCCTGCGCCGGCTGCTGCACCTGCACCCCTGATCGCAGGGCCTGGTCACCGGCGCCGCCGTGGCGAGACCGTCCTCCCCGGGGGGGCCGGCTCCATAGACTGCGACCATGACGACCGACACCGCGGATCGCGTCGAACCCGGCGCCGATCCCGAGCGACTCGCGCAGCGCCTGCACCCCGGTCACGCCGAGCTGCGGGCCCGCGTGCGCGCGGTGCTGTCCCGGCCGGAGTTCGCCCCGGTGCTCGGCCTCGGCACCGAGGCCTACCGCGAACGGGTGAGTGGCTGGGCCCGGTCGCTGGCCCAGGAGGGGCTGACCGCGGGCGGCTTTCCGCCCGAGTACGGCGGAGAGGGCGATCCAGCGGCCAACGTCGCCGCCTTTGAGACGCTCGCCTTCGGCGACCTGTCGCTGCTGGTCAAGTTCGGGGTCCAGTTCGGGCTGTGGGGCGGCGCCGTCCAGCACCTCGGGACCGAGCGCCACCACGAGCGCTACCTGCACGACATCGCCACCCTCGAGCTGCCCGGGTGCTTTGCCATGAGCGAGGCCGGCCACGGCTCAGACGTCCAGCAGCTGCAGACAACCGCCACCTACGACCCGGCGGACGACACCTTCGTGATCCAGACCCCCACCGAGGGTGACCACAAGGAGTACATCGGCAACGCCGCCCGCGACGGACGCATGGCCGCCGTCTTCGCCCAGCTCATCGTCGGCTCAGAGAACCACGGCGTGCACGCGCTCGTGGTCCCGATCCGCGATGCGGACGGCGAGCCGGCCCCGGGCGTGCGGATCGCCGACTGCGGGGAGAAGATGGGCCTCAACGGGGTCGACAACGGCCGGCTCTGGTTCGACGGCGTCCGCGTCCCGCGCGAGGCGCTGCTGGACCGCTACGGCCAGGTCGGCGCCGACGGCGTCTACACGAGCCCGATCGAGAAGTCCGGCCGGCGGTTCTTCACCATGCTCGGGACGCTCGTGCAGGGCCGGGTGTGCGTGAGCGCGGCGTCGGTCAGCGTGGCCAAGAGCGCGCTGACCATCGCCGTGCGCTACGGCCTGCGCCGCCGCCAGTTCGGGCCCGCGCCGGGCGAGGAGGTGGCGATCCTCGACTACCGCAGCCACCAGCGCCGGCTGATGCCGCTGCTGGCCAGGACCTACGCCCTGCACTTCGCCCAGGCCGAGCTGACCCGGCGCTTTGACCGCGTCTTCCGCGATCCCGACACCCCGGACGAGGAGCGCCGGGAGCTCGAGTCCCTGGCCGCCGGGTTGAAGGCGACGGCCAGCTGGCACGCGACCGCGACGGTGCAGACCTGTCGGGAGTGCTGCGGCGGCGCCGGCTACCTGAGCGTCAACCGCTTCGCCGCGCTGAAGGCCGACAGCGACATCTTCACCACCTTCGAGGGCGACAACACCGTGCTCATGCAGCTGGTGGCCAAGGGGCAGCTGACCGGCTACCGGGCCGAGTTCGGCGCCCTGAGCCCGGTCGAGCTGGTCACCTTCGTGGCCGGCCAGGCCGTTGAGACCGTGATCGAGCGGCTGTTCGCCCGCCAGATCGTTCAGGTCATCGGTGACGCGGTCGGCCGCGACGACGAGGGCGACCTGCTCGATCCCGCCCACCAGCTCGACCTGTTCCGCTGGCGCGAGGGCCACATCACCGCCTCGGTCGCCCAGCGCTTCCGGCGCGGGATGAGCGAGGGGTTTGACGCCTTCGAGGTCTTCCGGGCCGTCCAGGACCACGCCGCCAACGCGGCCCGGGTGCACATGTCACGGGTCATCCTGCAGGCCTTCCAGGATGCCGTGGCCGAGGCGGAGGGCACGCCGGAGCAGCGGCCGCTCGCGCAGCTGCGCGACCTCTACGCGCTGTCCGAGCTCGAGGCCGACAAGGGCTTTTACATGGAGCACGGGCGGCTGTCCTCACCGCGTTGCAAGGCGATCACGCGCGAGGTCAACCGGCTCTGCGACGCGGTCCGCGGCGAGGCTGGGGCCCTGGTCGATGCCTTCGCGATCCCCGACGCCGTGCTCGGCGCGCCGATCGGGCTGCGCGACCCGGCCTAGGCGCTCGACCCGCCGCCGGCGCGCGCCTGGCGCACGAGCCGGCGCATCCCGCTCAGCCACCGCTCGGGCTGGCTGCCCTTGAGGGCGAGGTGCGTGGCCACCACCTCGTGGGGCAGGATGAGAAAGCGCTCGTCGCGGATGCCCTGCACGACGACCGCGGCGACCTCCTCGGGTTCGAGCAGGCCGCCGGCCAGCAGCGGCGCGGCCCCGACCGGGTCCTCGAGCGCGAGGTCGAGCATCGGCGTGCGCACGGCCTGCGGGCACAGGCACGAGACCGTGATGCCGTCGTCGGCGTAGGTGATCGACAGCCACTCGGCCACCGCGACGGCGGCGTGCTTGGTCATCGAGTAGCCGAGCGCCGAGACCTGGGTGAGCAGGCCCGCCGCCGACGCCGTGGAGAGCAGGTAGCCCTCACCGCGCTCGCGCATCTCGGGCAGCACCGCGCGCGCCGCCCAGACGTGAGCCATCACGTTGATCTCCCAGGTGCGCTGCAGCTCGGCGTCGTCGGCCTCCGGCCCCCCGATCGGGCCCGCCACCCCGGCGTTGGAGAAGAACAGGTCGATCGGTCCGTGGGTCTCGCGGGCTCGCGTGACGAGCGCCGCGATCGAGTCCGCCCGCGAGACGTCGACCGCGATCGCCACGGCCGCGTCGCCGATCTCACCGGCCACCCGCTGTCCGGCCGCCGCGTCGAGGTCGGCGCAGGTCACGCGGGCGCCCTGCGCCGCGAAGGCGATCGCGCAGGCGCGGCCGATGCCGCTGCCCGCGCCGGTGACCACGGTGTGTCGGCCGGAGAGCTCCACTGAGGCGGAGCCTAATCGCATCGCGCCCGGCCGGCGCGCGCGCCGGCGGCGCTACCGGCTATGCGCTGCCGAGCGTCACGCCGGCGGCGACGATCAGCACCCCGCCGAGCGCGACCTGCACCAGGCTCACCCGCAGCGAGACCTGCAGGTAGCGCTTGCGGATCAGCGAGATGGTGATCAGCTCGATGGCGACGACGATCCCGGCCACGACGAGCGCCGTGTTGCGGTTCGAGATGATGAACGGCAGCGAATGAAACACGCCGCCGATCGTGGTCATCGCCCCCGTGACCGCACCCCGGACCAGCGAGGAGCCGCGACCGGTGTCTGACCCGTCGTCCGACAGCGCCTCGGAGAAGCCCATGCTGATGCCGGCGCCCAGCGCGGTGGCCAGCCCGACGAACAGCGCCGCGTGCGAGCCGGACAGCAGCGCCGCGGCGAAGATCGGCGCGAGTGTCGAGAGCGTGCCGTCGATCAGGCCGACCAGGCCGGGCTGCACGTACTGCAGCAGAAAGGTCTGCTCGTCGATGCCCCTCAACGGGTTGCTCGGCCGGGGAATTGATCGCTGCTCCATCACGCTACTCATAATAGCAACTGTGTTAGAATTAGGGTCGCCTTATGAGTCCCCCGATCCCCCTCACCCACCCCCGCGGCGAGCTCCCGACCCCCGAGGAGTTCGCCCGCGTGCTGCACGCGCGCGGTCAGCGGGCCACGCCGCAGCGCTACGCGATCCTGCGCGAGCTGCGCGAGCGCGGCCAGCACGCAACCGCCGAGGAGATCGGCCGCGCGGTGCGCGCGCGGATGCCCGGCACCTCGACCCCGACCGTCTACGCGACGCTCGATCTGCTCGTCGGCCTGGGTCTCGTGCGGCGGATCGACACCGGCCACGGCGCCTCGGTCTACGACGGCGGGACCGAGCCCCATCACCACATGGTCTGCCGCGGCTGTGGCGCGGTCACGGACCTCCCCGGCGAGCTTGATGCCGCGCGCTGGCTGGACGCCGCCGGGGCGACGGGCTTTCGCCCCGAGGGCGCCGAGCTGGTCGTCTCGGGCCTGTGCCCTAGCTGCGCGCCGGCGAGCTGACCGACGTCCGGGCGCGCTGGCGCTCGGGACTGATCCGGATCACGTTCCAGGCCAGCCCGGCCCGTTCCAGCCCGGCGATGATCCAGCCGGAGGGATCGATCTCCGAGCGGCGCAGCCCGTGGACGGCCGAGCGGGGGAACGCGTGGTGGTTGTGGTGCCAGGACTCCCCGAGCGAGAGCACGGCCAGCCACGCGACGTTGGTCGAGCGATCGTCGGTGTCAAAGCGCCGCGAGCCGAAGAAGTGGCAGACCGAGTTGACCGACCAGGTCACGTGGTGCACGAGGAAGATCCGCAGCAGGCCGCCCCACACCAGACCGCGCAGGGCCCCGGTGGCGGTGAAGCCGTGCAGCGCGAACCCGGCCAGGGTGGGCACCGCGAGCGAGACGAGGACCAGCAGCGGGAAGCGGCGGCCGATGCTGCGCATGGCCGGATCCTCGTAGAGCTCTGAGGCGTAGCGCTTCCAGTCGGCCTGCCCCTGGGTCTCAAGCAGCCAGCCCACGTGGGCGTGCCAGAGCCCGGACAGACCCGAGCCGTGGCCGACGTGCGGACTGTGCGGGTCGCCCTCGCGGTCGGTGTGCGCGTGGTGCTTGCGGTGGTCGGCCACCCAGTCCAGGACCGAGCCCTGCACCGACAGCGAGCCGAGCACGGCGAACAGGCGCTCGAGCCACGGGTAGGTGGCAAACGCCCGGTGGGTGAGCAGCCGGTGATAGCCGACGGTGATGCCGATCGCCGTGACCAGGTAGCAGACGACGAGCAGCGCGAGATCGGTGACGTCGACGGCGCGATTCCACAGCAGCACGACGGCGGTCAGCACGCCGGCGAAGGGCACGACGACGCCGGTGAGGTTGGCGATCCGTTCGGCTCTGGTCATGACAGAGACGCTTTCACATCTGGACCGCAATTTCTTGCGCACTTGTGTGCCATTGCAGGTCGATTTTTAGTCATCTGGTTCAGCTTTCTCGGATCCGGCACGCATGGACGCCGGGGGCCGCGGGCCGGGCAGCGTGCCTGCTCGCGGTCGCGCGGGCGTACGATGCCCACGAGGGGTATGCGCGACAGCCAGGTGGGTCTCCAGGCCGGGGTCGACGCCCATAAGTGGGCGCGGGTCCTGCGCCGCGCGCACGACGCCGCCTTTCACTCCGGTCGCGTGCCCTCGATCGTGCGCGGCGTGATCGCCGACTCCTGGGAGCGCTGCACCGAGACCGGGGTCGACCCGGCGGACCCCGGCGCGCCGCTCGTGCTCGAGCAGGCCGAGGCCCGCGAGCGCTGGGGCGAGCACCCGCTGTCGCGCACGACCGCCGTCCTGCGCGACGTGCTCGGCGGGCTGCTCTACGACGCGCGCCACATCGTCGTCGTCTCTGACGCGGACGGATGCCTGCTGTGGGCCGACGGCCATCCCGACGTGCTGCGCGCCGCCGAACGGATCCGCTTCTGGCCCGGGCACGGCTGGAGCGAGACCGCGGCGGGGACCAACGCGGTCGGCACGGCGCTGGCCGCCGACGCGGCGGTGCAGGTCTTCTCGGCCGAGCACTACCGCTCCGAGGTCCATCCCTGGCAGTGCTCGGGCGCGCCCGTGCACGACCCCGAGACCGGGGAGACGCTGGGCGCGATCGACGTCACCGGGCGCTATGAGACGGCCCATCCCTACAACCTGACGCTCGTCCGGGTGGCGGCGCGGATGGTCGAGCAGCAGCTGCGGGCCGAGATGCTCGAGCGCGACGCGCGGATCCTGCGCCTGTTCGCCGATCACACGGCCCGTCACGGCGGTCCCGCCGCCGCGCTGAGCCGGTCCGGTCGCGTGCTCGCGGCCACGCCCGAGACGTGGACGGTGGGCCGGCTGGCGATCGCGCAGGACGCCGATGCGGTGCAGCTGGCCGACGGGTCCAGCGCGAGCGTCCGCCCGCTGGGCGAGGGATCGCTGATCCTGCCCGACCGCCGCCCCCCGCCCCGGACCGGGCGCGTGCACCTGACGCTGCTCGGCCAGGATCGGGTCGAGCTGCGCAGCGCGGGGGCCAGGCGCCGGCTGACCGCGCGCCACGGCGAGCTCGTGGCGCTGCTCGTGCTGCATCCCGAGGGCCTGGACGCGCGGGCGCTGGCCGAGCTGCTGTACCGCGAGCCCGGCCACGAGATCACCGTCCGCGCCGAGCTTCACCGCCTGCGCGCGCTGCTCGGCGGTGCCCTGGCCGCGCGGCCCTACCGGCTGATCGACGTCGCCTCGGACCTGGCCGAGGTGCAGCGCCACCTCGACGCCCACCAGCTCCAGGCCGCGCAGCGCGCGTACCGCGGCCCGCTGCTGCCCGGCTCGCGCCTGCCCGCCGTCATCGCCGCCCGCCAGCGCCTGGCCGAGCAGCTGCGCCCGGTCAGCGCGCGACCCGGCGCATCATCGTGAGCTCGTCGCGATCGTCGCCGGCGGCGATCCGGATGGCGCGGGGATGGCGGCCGACGATCGCATAGCCGAGATGCTCGTAGAAGCCCTCGATGCCCAGCCCCCCGCGCACCGTCAGCAGGAGGTGATCCAGCCCGAGCTCGGCCGCGAGCCCGTGCAGTCCCTCGAGCAGGGTCCGGCCCAAGCCGCTGCCCTGCAGCTCAGGCGCGACCATCAGGCGCAGCACGGTGCGCCAGTGGCCGCGCAGCGGTGACGCGCTGGCCACGAGAAAACCCATACCGACGGCGACGCCGTCGCGGCGCAGCACGCCGAGCACGTCGGTGCCGGCGGCCACGCGGGCCAGCGAGGAATCCAGCAGCCGCCCGATCGCCTCGGGGTCGGCGGGAGGCACGAATCCCACCGCTCCGCCCGCGTCGGTGACGCGCACCCACATGTCCAGGAGCTGCTCGCGCAGCTGCGGAGAGCTGACCTGCTCGGCGCTCACCGGCGCGAAGCTGACCATCGATACCACTAGCCCGGGTCGGGCGCGGGCCAGGCCATCAGCAGTCCGTCCCCGACCGTGAGCAGCGCGTTGTGGACACGCGGATCGTCCTGCACGCGCCGGGCGAAGCGGCGCACGCCCTCGGTGTGCGCATCGGTGTGGGCCGGATCCAGGGTGGCCCCGGCCCGGAACAGGTTGTCGGCGACGATCACGCCGCGCGGCGCCAGCTTGGGCAGCACGCCCTCGTAGTAGTCGGGGTACTGCACCTTGGCCGCGTCGATGTAGACGACGTCGAACGGGCCCTTGAGCCCGGCGATCGTCTGCACCGCGTCGCCGACGATCAGCTCGATCCGCTCAGCGTACGGGCTCTCGCCGAAGTGGCGGCGCGCCACGGCGCCCATCGCCTCGTCGCGCTCCAGGGTGGTGACACGGCCGCCCGCGGGCAGCGCCGCCGCCATGGTCAGCGTGCCCACGCCGGTGAACGTGCCCACCTCGAGCACGTGGCGGGCTCCGGTGGCGACCACCAGCATCTCCAGCAGCCGCGCCTCGACCAGGCCGCTCATCATCTCCGGGGTGGGCGTGTTGGCGGCTGTCCACGCGGCGATCCCCGCGGTCTCCCCGGTCAGCGCGGTGGTGTGGGCCTCGGCGAAACCCTCGGCGTCGGATGCGATCAGCTCAGCCATGGCGCTCACCCTATTACGTCCCCGCGTCGTGGCCCAGGAGGCGGGGGGGCGAAGGTTGACACGCGCAGGAGAATCTCCGGATGTCCGCTTCCCGTGGCGCCCGCGCCGTCGTCCTGCTCGTCGCGCTGGGCACGCTGGCCGGCGCTCCGGGGGTCTCCGCGCGCCCCGCGGGCCGCACCGCCGCCGCGCCGGCCCTGCACACGATCTCCGACGTCGCCGGCCGGCGCTACTGCGAGATCCTGCTCGTGCGCAAGCTGGCGCGCGGCCTCACCGCGCAGGTCTTTAACACCTTCACACTCAACGACTGCCCGCCCGCCCGCTGGCGCGCGGTCGACACGCACGCGGTGGCCAGGGCGACAGGCGCCGTCCTCGCGGTGCGCAACGGGCCGCGCTACTGGCTGATGGACTCGATCGCCAAGCTCACCTCCGGTCCCGAGGTGCGTCGCACGCTGGGCGGCATCCCGATGCTCGAGCAGGCGACGGTGCCCCTCACCGGGCTCAGCACGGCGCCGTTCACCGTGCACACCGTCAACCGCTACACCGTCTTTGCCTGGCGGCGCGGAGACACGGTCTATGAGCTGGACGGGCCCGGGGGCTCGCGCTGGGTCATGCAGTCCTACAGCCGGCAGATCGATGCGCGCCTGAGCCACAGCGACCTCCCCCACCTCGGTCCGCGCATCGGCCTGCCCGCGGGCTGGAGCTATCACGCCCGCCGCCTGGCCCGGCCGCTGCGCGTGGTCACGATCGACCGCGCCGCCCAGGTCACCCAGGACGCGCTGGACGACACCTACTCGCGGATCCGTTAGGGAGGATTTGCGACGGGAGATTTGCGGCGTGGGCGCCGGGGAATCAACGAGGGGCCGGCGGCGATCGCCCCGGTCCGACACCCAGACAAGGAGGCGCCACATGCCAGCCAAGGGAACCGCGGAATGGAAGGGCGATCTGCGCTCGGGCAGCGGGACGTTCACCGCCGGGGACGGGATCAGCGGCGACTTCTCGTTCGCGTCGCGCTTTGAGGATGGCCCCGGAGCCAACCCCGAGCAGCTGATCGCCGCGGCCCACGCGAGCTGCTTCTCGATGGCGCTCTCCAACGCGCTCGGTGAGGCCGGCACGCCGGTCGAGTCGGTCCGCACCGACGCGACGGTCACCCTGCGCATCGTCGAGGGCGCGCCGACCATCACCACGATCGCCCTGAAGACCGTGGGCCGGGTGCCGGGCATCGACGCGGCGACCTTCGAGAAGGCGGCGCAGGACGCCAAGGTGGGCTGCCCGGTGTCAAAGGCCCTGGCCGGTGTCGGTGAGATCACCCTCGAGGCGAGCCTGGAGTCCTGACCGCGGCCGGCCGTCCGGAGCCGCGTCCGGGCGGCCATCCATGACACAATGACGCCTGGCAGCCCGGAGGGCCGGGTCGCCAGAGGTTCATCATCGATGGGGCACCACGGATCGATCGGCGCTCGTGAGCACCGCTGAGCACACGCCCGGACGCGGGGAGGACGCGACGCGCCCGGATACGCCCGGACGCGGCGAGGACGCCACGAGCCCGGACACGCTCGCGATCGCGCCCCACGACCTGTTCGTCTCCTACGCGCACGCCGACGTCGCCTTCGCGGTCCGTCTGCGCGAGGCGCTGTCGGCGCACGGCAAGACGGCATGGGTCGATGAGTCGGGCATCCGGCCCAACGAGCGCTGGCGCGAGGCCCTGGACCGCGCCGTCGAGGAGGCGGCCGCGGTGCTGTTCATCGTCAGTCCCGAGGCGATCGCCTCGGGCTTCTGCCGCGCGGAGCTCGAGCACGCCGACAAGCACGGCAAGCGGATCATCTCCGTGGCCCACCGGCCGGTCGACATGGATGCGGTGCCACCCCAGGCCGCCGACTACCAGTTCATCCCCGCGCGCGGTCGCTTCGAGGAGTCCTTTGCGGCCAACCTGGCCCTGCTGCTCGAGGCGATCGACACCGACCTGGACTGGCTGCGGGCCACCTCGCACTGGGAGCAGAAGGCGCTGGAATGGGACCGCGCGCGGCGCGACGACAGCTTCCTGCTCTCCGGCGCCGAGCTCGAGGAGGCCGAGTCCTACCTGGCCTCCCAGTCCGGCCGCCGGCCCGAGCCCACGCCCCTGCAGGGCGAGTTCGTGCTGCTCAGCCGCCGCCGTCAGATCGCACGGTTGCGGCGCACGCGCGCCGCCACCACGACCGCGCTGGTCATCGTCTCGGCGCTCGCCGTGCTCGCCTTCATCCTGCGCCAGCAGTCGGTCACCAACGCCCACGTCGCCACCTCGCGCCAGTACGCGGCCCAGGGCGTGGCCGCGCTGAGCAGCGACCCCAACCTGAGCGTCCTGTACGCGGTGCGGGCGCTGGGGGTGACGGACACGGCCCAGGCCGAGGCGGCGCTGCGCCGGGCCGCCCCGGCGGTCCAGCTGCTGTCGAGCCTGACCCCGGGCGGGTCGCTGACCGACGCCGCCTACAGCGGTGACGGCTCGCGGGTGGTCACCGCCTCACGCCAGGGCGTGGCCACGGTGTACGACCTGCCCAGCGGACGCCGCCTCACCCTCCGCGAGCCTGCCGCCGGGGGTCTGGGCAGCCAGAACTTCAGCCTGCTCGGCAACGGTCTCACCGCCGTGGCGCTGAGCCGGGACGGCCGGCTCGTGGCCACGGCCAGCCTGGACGGCACGGCCCGGGTGTGGGACGCCGGCACCGGTCATCAGCTCGCCGTCTTCTCCGCTCCGCAGGGCGGGACCCTCAATGACGTGCGCTTCAACGCGGACGCGTCCGAACTGGTCACCGCCGACGAGAACGGTCACGCCGAGATCTTTCAGCCGGGCGGGTCACGTCCGGTCCGCACGGTCACCGAGCCCGGCGGAGCGCCGCTGGTCAGCGCCGTGTTCAGCGCTGACGGCCGGCGGCTGCTCACCGCGTCCAGCGACGGCACGGCCCGGATCTGGGACGTGGCCTCGGGCACGCAGCAGCAGGTCCTCGCTGAGCCGGGCGGCCAGCCGCTGGCCGACGCCGAATTCAGCGGCGACGCCCGGCGGGTGGTGACGGCCAGCGTCGACGGGACGGCCCGGATCTGGGACGCGAGCGCGGGCCGCCAGCTCGTCGTGCTCGGCTCCAGCTCGGGCTCGAACCTGCAGACCGCGCGCTTCAGCCCCGGGGGGCAGGAGGTCGTGACGGCGGGCAGCGGCCCGACCGCCACGGTCTGGGACGCCGCCACCGGAGAGCAGCTCACGCTGCTGCATGAGCCGCAGGGCCCGCGCATCAGCTCGGCCGTGTTCAGCCCGGACGGACGCCATGTGCTGACCAGCTCGGCCGACGGCACCGCCCGCATCTGGGCGGCCTTCCCCCGCCAGCTCACCGATGCGCTGCGCTCTCCCGACGGCTCCTCGGTGGGGTCGGTGGCCACCGGACCCGGCGGCCTGATCGCCTTCGCCGACGACGGTGGCACAGCCGTCATCGCTGACCCCGGCACGACCCGGGCACCGGTGCTGCTGCGTGAGGGGACGCGCGGGGTCAACGCCGCGAACGCCGGCAACGGCATCAACACGATCGCCTTCAGCTCCGACGGCCGGCAGGTGGTGACAGCCAGCCAGGACGGCACCGCGCGCGTGTGGGATGCCGCCACGGGCCGGACGCTGAGCACCGCGGCACCCGGCTTTCCCGTGTTCGGCGCGCTCCTGATGCCCGGCGGTCGCGGCCTGATCACGATCGACAACGCGGGCAACATCACCCGCTATGACGCCAGCGGGCACGAGCTCGCGCAGTGCACCGACCCGAGCAAGCTCAGCCCGATCGCGATGGCGCTCAACCGCGCAGGGACGGCGATCGCCCTGGCCGGCCGCGACGGGACCGCGCGGGTCGTCGCGGTCCCAGCCAGACCCTGCAGCCAGGGACCGACCGACGTCGACCGGCAGCTCGGCATCGTGCGCGAGCCGCTGGGCTCGGCGATCGGCAGCGTGCAGTTCAGCGCCGACGGCGACCGCCTGCTGACCGCCTCCAACGACGGCACGGCCCGGGTGTGGAACTGGCGGACCGGGGCCCAGGAGCTGCTCGTCCGCGATCCCGCCGGGACCCGGCTGTACGCGGCCACGCTCAGCCCGGACGGCGCCGACGTGGCAATCGCCGACGGCGCCGGCACCGCCACCGTGTTCAACGCGCGGTCCGGAAAGCAGCTGACCTCGGTCGGCTACGCGGCCGGCGGGCGACTGACCACGATCGCCTACTCGCCCGATGGCCGCGAGCTGGTCACCGGGGGCTTTGACGGCCGCGTGTCGGTGTGGTCGGCGCAGCTGGCCGCTCCCCTGGGCGCGGTCCGGCAGATCGCGCTGTCCCGGGTGCGCGCCGCGGTTCCGGGCGTCGAGCTGTCGGACTACCAGCGCGCGATCCGCTGACTGGCGAGCGCGGCGCTGATCACGGCGCGGTGGTGCTCACAAGGCGGTGGCGCTCACAAGGCGGTGGCGCTCACAAGGCGGTGGCGCTCACAAGGCGGTGGCGCTCACAAGGCGGTGGTGCTCACAGGGCGGTGGTGATCGAGTCGCAGTGGGGGGCCGAGCCGGTCCGCTGACCGAGCTCCATCGCCCGCACCGCGGCCAGATGACGCCGCAGCGCCGGGACGGTCACCGGGCCGGCCGGCAGCTCGACGACGAACGCGGTGCTGCCGGGCAGCAGGTGGTTGGACCAGCGGGTCTCCACGCCGGAGAGGAAGGTCAGGCACGTCGGCCGCAGCCCGGACAGCTGTGCGTAGCGGCGCTCGACGCCGAGATCGCCCCCCGACTCGTCGACGAGGTCCATGTGCTGGTGGTAGGTGATCGTCACCGCCGGTCGCACCCGGCGCACGAGCGCCATCAGCGCGCGCGTCTCGGGCTCGGAGGCGGGGCGCGGGCCGGCGTCGTAGACCGGGGTCGTGATCGGCGCCCAGCGGTAGGGGAAGTTGCGGTTCAGGTCAACCCCGTGCGCGTTCTTGCGGGTGCCGGCCGCGGTTGCGTCCGGGTTGGCCTCGGGGACGACCCACAGCTGCACGCCGCGCGGGACCGCGCGGCGGCGCAGCGCCGAGGTGATGGCCAGACCGGCGCACTCGTTGCCGTGGATGCAGCCGATGATCATGATCCGGCGTCGGGCCCGCGGCGATCCGTAGGTCCAGGCGACGAGCGGGCGTCCCTGCACGGAACGCCCGAACACGATCCGCCGCGCCGCCGCCGGCCCGGCCGCACCCAGCGCGGCGAGCACAACCGCCAGGACCGCGACCGCGCGGCAGGCTCGGCGGGGCGGGGACGCCATCGGCCGAGGGTACCGGTGAGCCGGGGCTCGCCGGGACAAGGTGCGGCGCGGGTGGGTCGGCTCAGAGGTCCGACGCCGCGCCGAGCGGGCGCAGCATCAGGACGTGATCGGGATTGAGCGCGACCGGCTCCCCCGTGCGGGCGTCGGTCAGCCACGCCAGCTCGAGGATCGAGCCGCGCGCAGCGGAGACGATCACCGATTCGACGCTGCGGAGCTCACCCTGCACTCGCAGACGCTCGCCCCCGGCCAGGGTGATCTCGGTCATCTCGCTCATGGGATCGCGGAAGGGCGCTAGAGCCCGCGGCGGCGGGCTTCCTCGCTGAGGGCGGCGGCCATGGTGACCGGCTCGACCTGGGCCTCGAGATCGGCGATGCGCTTCTCCTGGCGGCGCGACTCCCGGTAGACCGAGTCCTGCAGGCCCTGCACGAGCTGCTCGAGGTGGGCGACGCGCGCCTGCAGCTCGGCCGAGCGCACTTCATCGGCGCGACTGCGCAGCGCGGAGGTGACGTCGGGGGTCGGTCCGGTGCCGCGCAGCTGGCGCAGGCGGCCGACGAGACGGTCAGAGCGCCGGCTCACGAATAGCGGCGCTGGCGCGGAGTCACCGGGCGCGGCGGGTTGGCGTCGCGCTCCTCATCCGTCATCTGCCGGATGACCAGCGAGCCCCGCTCGACCTCCTCAGCGATGTTGGCCAGCTTCTCCTGGCGCTTCTCCTCCGCACGCTCTCGGGCCGTTTTCACGGGATGTCCTCCTCGCTGACCGGCGCGCACAAAGCTCGAACGATCCTCTGCGTCGGTCCAGAGAGCCGCCCGGGCGAACGTTCCGCCTGCGGGGACCGTAGCAGTCGGGGCGGGGGCCGGGAAACCGTCACCGGTCGGCTTTCCCGCACGGGGGCGCGGGGGCGGATTGCACGTCATGCACCGGTGCCACTACACTGAGGGCCGAGTTGAGCGTCCGCTCAGCTGTAAGCAGTGCCCCGCGTCACCGCTGGTTGTTGCCACGAGCACCCTCCGCGTTCGCAGTGCACAAACCCCGGAGGACAGCATCATGGCTACAGGAACCGTTAAGTGGTTCAGCGACGAGAAGGGCTTCGGCTTCATCACTCCCGATGAGTCCGGCGCCGACCTGTTCGTTCATCACAGCGCGATCGTCGGCAGCGGCTACAAGTCGCTCGCCGAGGGCGCGGCCGTGAGCTACGACGCCGAGCAGGGCCCCAAGGGCCCCGCCGCCGCCAACGTTCAGGCGCTCTGAGTCACTCCTTCCGGCCCACGGCGAGGCACTGGGCGCGCTACGCGCCCGGCCTCGCCGCTGGCCCGGTGCCTCACCTGAGAGCACCCCGGCGCGGCCTCGCCGCGCCACCTCTTTCGATGGCCCCGGCCATCTAGAGCCGGGGCGAGCCCGTCCCGCGCTTTGCTCACATCGCCCGCGGCGCGCACCCTGCGAGGCGTGTCCACGCCCCCGCCCACGCCTGAGAAAGGTGGCCGCACATGGCTTCCAACGGCAAGAAGAAGACGACCATGGCCAAGCTCAACCGCGAGCGCAAGATGCAGGAGAAGCGTCTTGACAAGGCCGCGCGCAAGGAGCGCCGCAAAGAGGCCGCGCTGAACGCCGAGCCCTACGACGAGATGGACCCGTACGGGATCAAGGCCGCCGAGGCGGCGGAGGCCGCGGCGGCCGACGGCGCCGATGAGTCAGGCTCCGGGG
>DASSZP010000020.1:0-30399 GCA_035713465.1 Solirubrobacteraceae bacterium
GCTGCGGGTGCCCAGCGTCGATGGGCAGCGGACCGAGCCCCCGAAGTCCTGGCGCCACTCGCGCGGGTAGGAGTGGAAGGTCGGGCCGGCGGCGGTCACCGTGCAGGTGTAGCCGGGCACGCGTACGGTCAGCGGCGGGTAGCCGAAACCCGGCGGCCACCAGCCGTAGCCGTTGTTCCAGACCGGCGGGGGCGGCGGCGCGGAGGCCGACGCGGCGACGCTGCCCGCGCCCAGGGCGCCCAGGGCGCCGAGACCGGCGAGAGTGAGGAGCAGGAGCCGTCGCACGATCGCCGCCCAGGATCGCCAGACCGCCGCAAACGGGCATCCGGAGCCGGCCGCGCCCCGGCCGGGCCGACTACGCAGACCGGTGCATCGTGGTGGCCCACCGCGTCCGGGCGCATCCCTAGTCTCCCCGCCCCATGCGCCTGATCGTCGCCCGCTGCGAGGTCCGCTACTCCGGACGGCTCTCCGCCCTGCTGCCCGAGGCGCTGCGCCTGATCATGGTCAAGGCCGACGGCTCGGTGCTCGTCCACGCTGACGCGGGCGGCTACAAGCCGCTGAACTGGATGACTCCGCCGACGATCGTCGAGGAGGCCGGCGAGCCGCTGACCCGGCTGACCGTGCGCAAGCGCGGCTCGGGCGGCGAGGAGCGGCTGGAGATCGCGATCGCCGAGGTGCTGTCCGACGTCACCCACGAGATGGGCTCGCCCGCCGCCGACACGGCGCTGAGCAAGGACGGGGTCGAGGCCCACCTGCAGGAGCTGCTGGCCGCGGCGCCTGAGTGGTGCGGAGAGGGGCTGCGGCTCGTGCGCCGCGAGTGGCCGACCGACATCGGACCCGTGGACCTGATGTGCCGCGATGCGCAGGACGCCTGGGTGGCGGTCGAGATCAAGCGCGTGGCGGGGATCGACGCCGTCGAGCAGCTCAGCCGCTACCTCGAACGCATCCAGCGCGATCCCGCCTTCGGCGCGTGCCGCGGCGTCCTCGCCGCCCAGGCGATCAAGCCGCAGGCGCGGGTGCTGGCCGGAGCGCGCGGGATCGAGTGCGTCGAGGTCGACATCGCCGTCCTGCGCGGCGAGCGCGAGCCCGAACTGCGACTGTTCGCGGCGTAGCGCCGCGGGCCCGCCGCCGGCCGCCGCCGTTCCGCCAACCACCGAAGGGAGCCGCGTATGAGCGCGACTGACGCCGTCCTCACCGAGTCCCGCGACGGGGTGCTCGTGATCACGATCAACCGCCCCGAGCAGCGCAACGCGGTCAACCTCGCCGTAGCCGAGGGGCTCGCGGCGGCCATGGACCAGCTCGACGGCGATGATGCGCTCACCGTGGGGGTGCTGACCGGCGCCGGCAAGGGCTTCTGCGCGGGGATGGACCTCAAGGCCTTCGTGGCCGGGGAGGTGCCCTACGTCGGCGACCGCGGCTTTGCCGGCGTCACCCAGCGCGCGGCCGAGAAGCCGCTCATTGCCGCGATCGAGGGGTTTGCCGTCGCCGGCGGTCTCGAGGTCGCCCTCTCCTGCGACCTCATCGTGGCCGCACGCGGCGCAAAGCTCGGCGTGCCCGAGGTCAAGCGCTCGCTCGTGGCGGCCGGCGGCGCACTGCTGCGACTCCCGCGGGTGCTCCCCCGCGGGGTGGCGATGGAGCTCGTGCTGACCGGAGACCCGATCACGGCCGAGCGCGGGCACGAGCTCGGGCTCGTCAACCGCCTCGCCGAGCCGGGCGCCGCGCTCGACACCGCCCTCGAGCTGGCCGCGGCGATCGCCCCCAACGGCCCGCTCGCCCTCAAGGCCAGCAAGCGGATTCTCACCGAGTCGGTGGACTGGCCCGAGGCGGAGTTCTTCACGCGCCAGAACGCGATCGCCGGACCGGTGCAGGGTTCCGAGGACGCCCGCGAGGGCGCGACGGCGTTCGCGGAGAAGCGCGCCGCGGTCTGGCGCGGGCGCTGACCCTCAGGACAGCGGACGCTCAGGCTGCGCTGCGCTGGCTGAGGCCACGCGGTTGCGCGGCGGTGACCCGTTCGAGCAGGTCACCGACCTCCGTGTCAGCGCCGAGCCGCAGCGCCCGGCGGCAGGCGTTCTCGCACTCGCTCAGACGGTCGGTCCGGGCGAGCGCGTGCGCATAGGTCGACCACGCGCGCGGTGAATCGGGGTCGAGCGTCGTCGCCGCCTCCGCGGTCGACACCTCGGCGCCGACGTCGCCGGCCAGGTGGTAGGCGAGCGCGAGGTCGAGCAGGCCTTCGACGGTCGGGCCCGCCAGCCGCGCGCGCTCGAGGGCTTCGATGGCGCGCTCGCGGTCCATCAGGCGCAGGCGCAGGCGACCGAGGCGCTCCCACGCCGACGCGTCGGCCGGGGCGCGCTGGGCGGCACGCTCCGCCGCGTCGGCGGCGAGATCGTAAGCGCCCATGTCCTCATAGATCCGGGAGGCGAAGCGCTCGGGCGTGGGGCGGTCGACCTCGACCCGTGACCAGTCGCGCACGGTGCGCGCGGCGGCGGGGAGGTTGCGCGCCTGCCAGAACGCGACGGTGAGCAGCCGCAGCACCACGGGGTTCTCGGGCTCGGCGTCGCGCGCGTACACGAGTCGGCGCGCGGCCAGCGCCGAATCGCCCTCGGCGAGCGCGTGCTGGGCGGCGGTCAGGAAGCGCTGGACGCGGTCGGCGGCCGGGTCGGGCTTGGAGAAGTCCACGAACTGCAGCGAGCCGGCGGGCACGGTCCGCACACCGGGGGCGAACATGACCCGCGCCCACTGCTGGACGTCGTCGCCCTCGCCGGAGAAGTAGATGCCCGAGACGGTCCCGACGCCCCATTCGGGGTAGGAGAGGCAGCGCGCGTAGCGATGGACGACCGAGTGGTCGGGAACGCGCGATCCGAACGGATCGTGCTTGGCGCGATCGGCCGCCGCCGCCCGGGCTCGCTGCTCGTCCTCGTAGGCGCGGCGGCCGGCCTCCTCGCGCGCCTTGCGGGTGGCGGCGGCGGATACCTTGACCGCGTTGCGGGTGACGCGTCCGCCCCGCGAGGTCTCGGCGAGGCGCTCGAGCTGGTCAGCGGATTCGTTGATCGCCTGCAGATGGCGCTGGTGCTCGTGCTGCCGGCCGGCCGGGGCGATGTCCGGATGCCAGCGCTTGGCCATCCGCCGGCGGGCGAGCTGCACCGCGCGCTTGTCGAACGGAGGCTCGATCTCCAGCAGGAGAACGGCGGTCTCGACGTCCAGGATAGAGGCCATAGGCTCAGCAACGTTAGCGAGCACACGGCGGTCAGATCGCCGCCTGAGCCTGGGGCGATTGTCACAAATCGGTGCCAATCGGCCACGCGACGGCGGCGCGGTTCTACCGTCGCGTCATGGCGGTCAACCGGTCACAGCGGCGGGTCGGGGCGGGACTGGCGGTCGCCGGTGTCGGCGGCCTCGGGCTGCTCGTCGGGCTCGTCCTCGGCGTCTCCGTGATCGCGGCGTGGCTGGCTCCGGCGCCGGGGAACCCAGCCGATTCCTGCGGCGCGGGCAGCGCGGCGCCCGGGGGGACGGTCGTGGTCGGGCCGGCGGGCGGCGGCCTCACGGTCGGCGCGAGCGAGTACGGCGGTCCCGGTGACCCGTCCAGTGGCACGGTGGGCGCGTCGGGACAGAGCCTGGCCACCCATCCCGACAGCTACGCCGAGCTCGGGGGAACGACCTTTCAGACCGCGACGGCGATGGGCGGCCTGCCCTACATGACCCCGCTGCGGATCTCGGTCGGTGACCGGTCGGCGATCGCCTACAAGCGTGACTTCGGGCTCGGCGGCGGGCCCGTGGCCGGGCGCCCGCGGGTCATCGACCTGTGGTGGCGGCTGGCCGGGTCGCTCGGCATCCCGTACGAGCGGGGGCTGTGGTCCGGACCGGTTCGGATCGCCCGCGCGCCGGCCACCGGCGCCTCCGCCCTGCTCAGCGCCGGCGTCGGTGCGGGGGCGCAGGCGGGACTCGGCGCGGTCTCTGCCCCGGGGGCGCAGGCCGGGCTCGGTGCGGTCCCCGGCGCCGGCTGCGATCTGAGCGGCGCGGGCGTTCCGATCACCGCGGGGCCGGCCGCACGGCTGCTCCCCGGCGGGATCGCCGCGGCCCCCTCCGGGGCCCCGGCCGCGGTCCGCGGGATGATCGCCGCCGGCAACGCGATCGCCGGCCGGCCCTACGTGTACGGCGCCGGTCACGGCCTGCCCCTCGATCGTCTCTCACCGGCCTACGACTGCTCGAGCAGCGTCGAGCACCTGCTGTGGGGCGGAGGGCTGCTGCCGGCCGGGTACGGCGCGGCCTCGTCGGCGCTGGAGAGCTTCGGAGCGCCGGGACCCGGTCGCTGGGTCACGCTGTACGCCAACCCCGACCACGTGTTCATGTACGTGGCCGGGCTGCGCTGGGACACCTGGAACGCGGCCGGGGCCGGCGATGGCAGCGACGGGATCGGCTGGCACCCGCTCGTCCGCGACGCGTCGGGCTTCGTCGCCCGGCACCCGGTGGGGCTGTGAGACGGGGCCGGCGTGGTCGCCCGGCACCCGGTGGGGCCATGAGGCGGCGCGGGCCGGCCGGCCACGCCCGCGCCGCGGTCGGCCTGTGCGCGCTGGCCCTCGGTGGCTGCGCCGGCCTCGGCCCGGTGGGGACCACGACACGCCGTTCCCCGACCCCGCTCCAGATCGCCCAGCGCACGCACGAGTACCCGTCGCCGCCGGGCCGGAGCAGCGCAGGGCCCGGCTTCGGCTCGGCGGTGCTCGCGGTGCGGGCCTTCGCCACCGGCTACATCAACTGGACGGCGAACACGATCAGCGGGCGGATGCGCGGACTCGCCGCGCTCAGCTCGGGCCAGGCCCGCTCGGCCATGCTGCTGGCCGCCGCCGAGACCGCGCGCGACTATGAGCTGCATCGCGGCGGGGTGGCCAACGCGGGCACGGTACAGGCGATCGCTCCGCAGCCCGGCCGGACGGGCACGTACGTGGTCGTCACCCTCGAGCGCACGAGCGCGACCCGCAGCGCGGCCTATCAGGGACTCGCGCCCAGCTGGCACGTCACGCTGGCCACCGTGGCGCGCCGCGCGGGAGGCTGGGTCGTCTCCGGCTGGCAGCCGGAGAGCTGAAACCGGGGGCCCCGCGGCCGTCAGTGCGCGGCCACGTTGAGCGCCACGGCGGCGGCGAAGCAGACGAGGGCCAGCACCCGCACGACGTAGCCGGTGCGCGCCGACTGCCGGCCGGTGACCATGCCCGCCACCGCCACCCCCAGGCAGGCCACGGCCGCCACCGCGAAGGCCACCGAGAGGGCGCGCAGCACGCTTCAGCTCGCGCCTAAGACCGCATTCACACGCAACATGCTTCCCTATCACCCCACACACGTCACCGCCAGCAAACAGCCAGCAAGGAAGACGCCCGCGAATGAGCGCCACCGAGAACGAGTATCTCTTCACCTCCGAGTCCGTGACGGAGGGTCACCCCGACAAGGTCGCCGACCAGATCTCCGACGGGGTGCTCGACGCCGTGCTGGCCGACGACCCCAAGGGTCGGGTGGCCTGCGAGACGCTGGTCAACACCGGGCTGGTCGTCGTCTCGGGTGAGATCAGCACCGAGACCTACGTTGACATCCAGGACATCGCCCGCCGGACGATCGAGAAGATCGGCTACGTCGACGCGGATCTCGGCTTCAGCGCCAGCTCGTGCGCGGTGCTCAACGCGATCGACAAGCAGTCGCCGGACATCGCCCAGGGGGTCAACGAGGGATATGAGCACCGCGCCGGCACCTCGGACGAGCTCGACCTGGCCGGCGCCGGCGACCAGGGGATGATGTTCGGCTACGCGGCCCGGGAGACGGCCGAGCTGATGCCGCTGCCGATCTCGCTCGCGCACCGTCTCGCGCGCCGGCTGGCCGAGGTGCGCAAGGACAAGACGCTGCCCTACCTGCGCCCGGACGGCAAGACCCAGGTCAGCGTGCGCTACGTCGACGGCAAGCCCGTGTCGGTCGAGAAGCTGCTCATCTCCACCCAGCACGCCGAGGGGGTCGAGGACCAGATCAAGTCCGACCTGTGGGAGCACGTCGTCGGCCCGGTCCTGCCCCGGGACATGTACGACGCAGACCAGCTGCAGCGCAGCTTCCTGGTCAACCCGACGGGGCGCTTCGTGATCGGCGGACCGGTGGGCGACGCCGGGCTGACCGGGCGCAAGATCATCGTCGACACCTACGGCGGCATGGCCCGCCACGGCGGCGGCGCGTTCTCGGGCAAGGACCCGTCCAAGGTC
This sequence comes from Solirubrobacteraceae bacterium, assembly GCA_035713465.1. Lineage (GTDB taxonomy): Bacteria > Actinomycetota > Thermoleophilia > Solirubrobacterales > Solirubrobacteraceae > Palsa-465. Next base: position 6,228 of record DASSZP010000020.1, read on the forward strand.
GACCGCTCAGCGGCGTACGCCGCGCGGTACGTGGCCAAGAACGTGGTCGCGGCGGGTCTGGCTGACCGCGCCGAGGTCCAGGTGGCCTACGCGATCGGCGTCGCGCACCCGGTGTCGGTCATGGTCGAGACCTTCGGGACCGAGAAGATCGGCCGCGGGCGGATCCTCGAGCTCATCTCCGAGCACTTCGATCTGCGCCCCGGCGCCTTCCGCGAGTACCTGAACCTGCACCGGCCGATCTACCAGCAGACCGCCGCCTACGGCCACTTCGGCCGTGAGGAGCCGGACTTCACCTGGGAGCGGACCGACCGGGCCAACGCGCTGCGCGAGGCCGCCGGGCTGTAGGCCGGCCGGGGGCGGAGAGGGCCGAGCGCCGCGCCCTCCTATCCTCAAGCAGTCCATGTCGGCTCAGTACATCTTCACCACCCATAAGCTCTCGCGCCGCTACCCGCCGGACAAGGAGGTCCTCAAGGACATCTCCCTGTCGTTCTATCCGGGCGCGAAGATCGGCGTGCTCGGCTACAACGGTGCGGGCAAGTCGACCCTGCTGCGGATCATGGCCGGCCTGGACACCGAGTTCGACGGTGAGGCCCAGCTCGCGCCCAAGGCGACGGTGGGCCTGCTCTCCCAGGAGCCTGACCTGGACCCGGCCAAGGACGTCAAGGGCAACGTCGAGGACGGCGTGTCGGAGATCCGCGCGCTGCTCGACCGCTTCAACGAGCTCTCGATGAACTACTCCGACGAGACCGCGGATGAGTTCTCGCGCGTCCAGGAGCAGATCGACGCCGTCGACGGCTGGAACCTCGACACCACGCTCGAGTACGCGATGGACGCGCTGCGCTGCCCGCCCGCCGACGCCGACGTGACCACGCTCTCCGGCGGTGAGCGCCGCCGCGTGGCCATGTGCCGCCTGCTGCTGCGCCAGCCCGACCTGCTGCTGCTCGACGAGCCGACCAACCATCTCGACGCCGAGTCGGTCGCCTGGCTGGAGCAGCACCTGCACGACTACAAGGGCACCGTGGTGGCGATCACCCACGATCGCTACTTCCTGGATAACGTGGCCGGCTGGATCCTCGAGCTCGACCGCGGCCGCGGCATCCCCTACGAGGGCAACTACTCGGGCTGGCTGGAGCAGAAGCAGATCCGCCTGCAGCAGGAGGAGCGCCAGGAGTCAAGCCGCCAGCGCACGATCGCCCAGGAGCTCGAGTGGGTGCGGATGAACGCCTCGGCCCGCCGGGGCAAGCCCAAGGCCCGCCTGAACGCGTACGAGGCGCTGCTGGCCCAGGACCGCAACGTCAAGCTCGATCAGGTGCAGATCCACATCCCCGCCGGCCCCCGGCTCGGCGATCTCGTGATCGAGGCCGAGCACGTCAAGAAGGGCTACGGCGACCGCCTGCTGATCGACGATCTCAGCTTCAAGCTGCCCCCCGGCGGCATCGTCGGCGTGATCGGGCCCAACGGGGCCGGCAAGACGACGCTGCTGCGCATGCTCACGGGCGCCGAGCAGCCCGACGAGGGCACGCTGAAGATCGGGGAGACGGTCAAGCTCGCCTACGTCGATCAGTCGCGTGCCGAGCTCGACCCCGAGAAGACCGTCTGGCAGGAGATCTCCGGCGGCCTGGACGAGATCCCGCTCGGCGACCGGACGATCAACAGCCGCGCCTACACCGCGGGCTTTAACTTCAAGGGCACCGACCAGCAGACCAAGGTGGCCAAGCTCTCCGGCGGCGAGCGCAACCGCCTGCACCTGGCCAAGCTGCTGCGCTCCGGCGGCAACCTGCTGCTGCTCGACGAGCCGACCAACGACCTGGACACCGACACGCTGCGCGCGCTGGAGGAGGCCCTGCTCGCCTTCGCCGGCTGCGCGATCGTCGTCTCCCATGACCGGTGGTTCCTGGACCGGATCGCCACGCACGTGCTCGCCTTCGAGGGCGACTCGCAGGTGCGCTGGTTCGAGGGCAACTTCGAGGCCTACGAGGCCTTCCGTCACGAGCAGCTCGGCGCCGAGGCCGACCGCCCGCACCGGATCAGCTACAAGAAGCTCGTCCGCAACTGATGGCCTCGCGCGCGGTCCTGATCACCGGATGCTCCTCGGGGATCGGCGCCGCCACCGCAGCGCGACTGGCCGCTGACGGCTGGACCGTCTACGCGACCGCGCGGCGCCCCGAGACGCTGAGCGGGCTGGAGGCGGCCGGCTGCCGCACGCTCGCGCTGGACGTCACCGACGAGGGCTCGATGAGCGCGGCCGTCGAGCACGTGGTCACCGCCGAGGGCGCGGTCGGCGTGCTCATCAACAACGCCGGCTACAGCCAGTCGGGCGCGGTCGAATCCGTGCCGCTGGATGAGGTCCGACGCCAGTTCGAGACCAACGTCTTCGGCCTGCTGCGGATGTGCCAGCTCGTGCTGCCGGGGATGCGCGAGCAGGGCTGGGGCAGGGTCGTCAACCTCGGCTCGATGGGCGGTCGCCTGACCTTCCCGGGCGGCGGCATCTACCACGCGACCAAGTACGCGCTGGAGGCGATCAGCGACGCGATGCGCTTCGAGGTGCGCGGCTTCGGCGTCGACGTGATCCTGATCGAGCCGGGGCTGATCGTCACCAACTTCGGTGAGGTCGCCGCGGGTTCGGTGGCCGCCGGTGAGCCCGACGGCCCGTATGCCCGCTTCAACCGCCGGGTGGCCGAGATCACCGACGAGGCCTACAAGGGGCCGATGGCCAAGCTCGGCGGCGGCCCGGAGACCGTCGCCGCGGTGATCGCCACGGCGCTGACGGCCAAGCGACCCAAGGCACGCTACGCCGTCACTGCGAGCGCGCACCTGATGATCGGCCAGCGCCGGCTCACCCCGGACCGGGTCTGGGATCTGATGATGCGGGCGCAGTTCCCGACGCCCAAGGCCTGATCGGCGTCCCTCGCACGCGAACCCTTTACCGGTTCGTGAGGATTGTGTAGCGTTCGCCACGAGCTCGCTCTGGGTCTGCGCCCGGCTCTCGAGCTCAGGAGGGCGGTCGATGGACATCGGTGAACAGACGGCTTGGCGGCGGGCCTCACGTGGTCTCGCGGCGGCTGCGGTCACGGCGGCGGCGCTCGGGACGGCATCACCGGCGCTCGGGACGGCATCACCGGCACTTGGGACGGCATCACCGGCACTTGGGACGGCCTCAGCGGCGCTCGGGACGGCCTCGGCGGCGGCCGCCGCGGCACCGGTGCACTGCACGAACGACTACGGGCTGATCCAGCCCCGCGGCGAGATCTTCAACCTGCGCACGAGCGAGGGCCCCGCCAAACTCGACGGCTACGCGCCGCGCTGCCTGGTCGCGGCCGCGGTCGCCGCCTCCCTCGTCAGCGATCAGCGGCACTTTCTCAGTGCCCGGCCACGCACCTACGACGTCTACGGCGCGCGGTGGAATGCCGGTGTGTGGCGATGCACCCGCTACTTCGTCGTTCACCACACGACGCACTTTGAGTACAGCGACGGCTTCGTGACCTGCGTGCACATGCACGACTACGGCTCGGCCGCGAACACGCTGAGGGCGACCGTGCGGTTCGGCTACCACGCTGGAGTGTGAGCCGGCTGTGGCTGCAGCGATCCGTCGGGTGGCCGTCCTGGCCGCCTTCGCCTGGATCGCGCTGAGCGCACCCGCGGCCGCACGCATCTACTGGGGCAACGCGTACTCGGACACGATCGGGACCGCCAACCTCGACGGGTCAGGGGTGAGCGAGAGCCTGGTGGGCACCGTCGGTCATCCCTACGGCGTCGCGGTCGACGGCGCTCATCTCTACTGGACCAACAAGGACACGATCGGCCGCGCCAACCTGGACGGCAGCGGGGTCGATCAGAGCTTCATCACCGGCGCCCACATCCCCGGCCCCGTCGCCGTCGACAGCCAGCACCTGTACTGGGGTAACGGCAACACGAACACGATCGGCCGCGCCAACCTCGACGGCACCGGCGTCGACCAGAGCTTCATCACCGGGACCGATGGCGTCTCCGCCCTGGCCGTCGACGGGCAGCACATCTACTGGGGCAACTCCGGTGCCGGCACGATCGGCCGCGCCAACCTCGACGGCACCGGCGTCGATCAGAGCTTCATGACCGTCAGCCCGGGAGTCACCGGCGTCGCCGTCGACTCCCAGCACATCTACTGGACCGGTGGGGCGAACGTCGGCCGCGCCAACGTGGACGGAAGCGCGATCGACCCCCGGTTCATCTCCGGCGTCGGGACGGCGTCCGGCGTCACCGTCGATGCCGCCCACGTCTACTGGACGAACTTCGGCCCCAACTCCGGCTCGGGCGGCACCGTCGGCCGCGCCAACCTCGACGGCAGCGGGGTCGAGGCGAGCTTCATCGCCGGTGCCCACGGCCCGACGGGCATCGCGGTCGACGCATCGACCGGGGCAGGGGGAGGCACGGGCGGGGCCTGCGTTGATCAGTCGGTCGCGCTCGGTCAGGTGATCGCCAAGGGATGCCTCGTCGCGGGCGCCCCGGGGCGGTTCACCGCGAGCGCCCCGCACGCGGTCCGGCTCAACGGCATCGACTTCACGCCGCACACCGGCACCGTGACCGTGGACACGCGCGGCCGCCGGCTTGAGTTGAGCGGCGGCGGGTCGATCGCTGTGGGACCCGCGACCGTCTCCGGGTGGTCGGGGCCGGTGACGCTCCCGCTCGACACGCTGCCGCTGCGCATCGACTCCGGCGCCGGCACCGCGTTGATCGGCACACGGAGGTTCTACGGCTTCGCGCTGAGCTCCAGGCTCGAGGTGTCCTTCGGTCCCGATCAGAGCTCGACGCTCAATGGCGTCCTGGACCTCCGCGCGCTCGGTGACGGGGTCGCGGCGTCGCTGAAGGTGACCGCGAACAACGACAAGGGGCTCGTCTCGGCGCAGGCGACGGTCGGGCGCGGCGCCGACTTCGGCCACGGCGGCCGGTTCTGCAGGGCCACCGCCCCGCCGCCGCTCGGGTTCCAGTGCGCCGGGCCGTTCACCGACAGCCTCGGACGCCAGTACTTCCGGCTCGTCCCCAGCGACGGGCAGGTCGTGCGGCTGCTCGGAGCGATCCCGGTCGAGAACGTGACCCTGACCTACATGCCCGAGGGGCACGAGTGGGATCTCGCCGGCACGGTCGCCCTCACGCAGATCTTCGGCCACGACGGGCTGCCCTCGCTCATTCTCGGAGCGGGCGTCCAGACCGACCCGTTTAACCTCAGCTCCTTCCAGGCCGGTTTCGCCGACGCGCAGCTCCCGCTGCCGTTCCCGCCCGAGACCGAGCTGACCAAGCTCGCGCTCTCGGTCCGGATCCGGCCCCACGTTCAGCTCACCGGCTCGGTGGGGCTCGAGGCCGGCACGGAGGTCGGCGGCCGGCGGCCGGTCGGCATCGACGGCGACCTCGCACTCGATTTCCCCCCGGGCGGGTTCAAGGTCGATGTGCACGGCACGGTCAACGTGCTTGACCAGATCCAGCTCGGCCAGGGGTACGTGACCGTGTGGACCTCTCAGGGCGCGTGGAACATCGCCTTCGGCGGCAACGTCGGGTACTCGCTCGGGCCGGTGAGCCTGGACGCGCGGGTCAACGGGGCGATCTCGCCGCCGCATTTCCAGGTCAGCGGCGACGGCTCGGCGAGCGTGTTCGGGCAGGGGGTCAGCGCGCACGCGGTTCTCTCGGACGCCGGCATCGGGGCCTGCGGGACGGTCCACATCGCCTTCTTCAGCGGTGACATCGGCTTTAAGTACCTCTGGGGCCACGACGGTCAGCCGACCTTCGACGGCTGTGACTTCAGCGGCCTGTACACGGTCAACGGCGCCACGAGCGCGGCCGTCGCCCCGGGGGCGCGCCTGCGGCTGCCGCGTGGCCTCGCCCGCGAAGAGGTCGCGGTCACCGGGGACACCGGTCCGCCGCAGGTCACCCTGAGCGGGCCGGGCGGAGCGGCCGTGTCGACGCCGTCCGAGACTGACCACATCGTCGCCAGCCCCGGGGGGGTTGCCGTGGCGGCCGCAAACGCCCGCACGACCTACTTCGTGCTCGTGCATCCCCGTGCGGGTGTCTGGCGGGTCACGCCCAACGCGAACGCGCCGGCGATCACCCGGATCGCCCGCGCCGACCCGATCCGGCCGTTGCGCATCCGCGCCAGGGTGCTCGGGCGGGGGTCGGTGCGCCGGCTGGTCTGGCGATTGGCCCCGCAGCCTGGCGAGACGGTCACCTTCGAGCAGCCCTCAGGCGTGCGGCCGATCGTCACCACGCAACGGTCGACCGGCGTGATCCGCTTCACGGTCGCGCCTGGCCCCGCGGGGCGGCGGCGCCTGCACGCCCTGGTGACGATCGACGGCTTCCCGCGCCAGGTGGTCCTGGCCGGCGCCTTCCGCGCCCCCGCGCCGCTCGTCCTCCGGGTCCGACACGTTCGTGCCGTCGTCCGCCGCGGACGGCTGACTGTCACGTGGGGCACGGTTGCGCGCGCCGACCTCTTCGACGTCACCGTTCGCCTCAACGGGTCGGCGCTGCGCTTCACGCTCCCGGGCCGCCGGCCCCGCCTGGCCATGGCCCTCCCGGCCCACGCGCGCGTCCGCGCCGTCAGCGTTTCCGCTGTGGTCGCGGGTGTCACCGGTCCGGCCGCCATCCGGGCGGCGGGGGGCTGACCTACCTCAACCGTCGAGCTCGACCGCGAGCAGCTCGCGCAGCCGATCGGCTCGTTCGGCCACTCCGTCGGCGCCGCTCAGCTCATCGGCGCCGTACGGCCCGGTCGTGACGGCCAGGCAGCGTACCCCGTCGGCACGGGCACAGGCGATGTCCCGGGGGGTGTCGCCGATGACCACGGTGTCCTGGCGCGGGTGCGCCACCCCGTCGCGACCGGCTCGGTGGCGGGCGATGCCCGGCAGGTCGGTCCGGTCCTCGGAGTCCGACCCGAACCCGCCCTGGCCGGGGGGGAAGTGGTGCCCGACTCCGGCGCGGGCGAGCTTGAGCCGCGCGACGGGCTCGAAGTTGCCCGTGACCAGCGAGAGCCTCACGTCGTCGCGTCCCGACAGCCAGTCGAGCAGCTCGGGGATCCCGGGCACGAGCTTGTCGGCCAGCGATGGCGGGCACAGCTCGGCGTAGTAGCGCGCACAGGCCGCGCGCACGGCTCCGGCCGCCTCGTCGATGGCCCGCGCATCGACCCCGGCGCCGAGCAGCAGCAGCCGGGCGATCTCTCCGTCGGTGCGGCCGGCGGGGGAGACCCCCAACCCGCGCTGCCCCGTGTCGACTCCGTGGACCTCGCGCAGCGCCGCGTGCAGCGACTGCGCATGGGCCTCGGAGGCCCGGCTGACCAGCGTGCCGTCGATATCGAACAGGAGCAGCAGCGTTGTGCTCAGCGCTCGAACGACATCCCGGGCTCCAGCCGCTGGGCGAAGGCGGCGATCAGCCGCGCGGCCGCGTCGATGTCAGCCAGGGAGACGAGCTCGACCGGCGAGTGCATGTAGCGGATCGGCACCGAGACCAGCCCAGTGGGCACGCCGTCGCGCGAGAAGTGGATCGCGTCGGCGTCGGTGCCCGTGCCGCGGCCCAGGGACTCGTGGGTGAAGGGGATGCCCTCGGCCTCGGCGGTCTCGGCGAGCAGCTCGGTGACCACCGGGTGAAGCGTGGTGCCGCGGGCGATGACCGGGCCCGAGTCCATCGCATGCTTGGTCATCTGCCCGAGCTCGATGCCGGGCTGATCGGTGGCGAAGGTGACGTCGACGGCGATGGCCAGGTCCGGGCGCAGAGAGAACGCGCTGGTGCGCGCGCCGGCAAACGTCGTCTCCTCCTGGGCCACGGCGAGCGCGACCACATCGCCCGGGGCGCCGCCGGCCTGCGCCACCAGCCGGGCCGCCTCGGCGGCCACGAAGCAGCCGATGCGGTTGTCCAGCGCGCGGGCCACGAGGCGGTCGTTGGGCATCTCGATCGGGTCCGCGGCGATCACGCCGACGTCGCCGATGCGCACCATCGCCCGCGCCTGATCGCCGTCCTTGGCGCCGATGTCGATGTGCAGATCCTTGATCGCCGGCGACTTCTCGCGGTCGGCGCTCTTCATCAGGTGGATCGGCTTGCGGCCGATGATCCCCGGGATCACGCCGTTGCGGGTGGTCAGGCGGACGCGCTGGCCGACGAGCACGATCTGGTCCCAGCCGCCGACCTCGCCGAAGCGCAAGAAGCCGTCGTCATCGATGTGGGTGATGTGGACGCCGATCTCGTCGATGTGACCGACGATGGCCAGGGTGGGCCCGCCGGCGGTCCCGGCCACGCGGGCCAGGGACGAGCCGACGTGGTCGGCGCGGACCTCGGTGGCAAAGGCGGCGCAGCCCTCGCGCCAGGCGCGGGCCGGGGCGGTCTCATGGCCCGAGGGGCCTTCCGCCTTCAGGAGATTGAGCAGCAGTTCGGGTGCGGGCATGCGAGAGGGAGGAGTCGGGGTGGGGGGTGCGGTCCGGCGCAGGGCGCGCCGGTCGGTCCGCACCGAACGATCATGCGAATCTAGCTCAGTGCCTACAGCAGGCCGCGCAGCACGTAGGCCAGGATGCCGCCGTGGCGGTAGTACTGCTGCTCCTTGGGGGTGTCGATCCGCACCGTGACCTCGAACTCCGTCTCGTCGGCGCGGACGGTCAGGGTCTTGGGCACCGCGTCGCCCTCGCTGATCCCGGCGATCGAGTACTTCTCCTCACCGGTCAGCCCGAGCGACTGAACGGAGTCCCCGTCGGAGAACTGCAGCGGCAGGACCCCCATTCCGACCAGGTTGGAGCGGTGGATGCGTTCGAAGCTCTGCGCGATGACGGCCCGCACGCCGAGCAGCTTGGTGCCCTTGGCCGCCCAGTCGCGCGAGGAGCCCGAGCCGTACTCCTTGCCCGCGAGCACGATCAGCGGGATGTGCTGCTCCTGGTAGCGCATCGCCGCGTCATAGATCGACATCGCCTCACCCGAGCCGTCGCCGAGGTAGCGGGTCACGCCACCTTCGGTCCCGGGCGCGAGCTGGTTGCGCAGGCGGATGTTGGCGAACGTGCCGCGCATCATCACCTCGTGGTTGCCGCGTCGCGACCCGTAGGAGTTGAAGTCCCGGGACTCGACGTGGTGGGCGTGGAGGTACTCGGCGGCGGGCCCGTCGCGGCGGATCGACCCGGCGGGGGAGATGTGATCGGTGGTGACGCTGTCGCCCAGGATGGCCAGCACCCGGGCGTCGGTGATGTCCTCCAGCGGCTCGGGCTCGCGCGGCAGGTCCTCAAAGAACGGCGGCTTGCGCACGTAGGTCGAGCGCTCGTCCCAGGCGAAGTTGTCGCCCGTCGGGACCTCGAGCGAGTTCCAGCGCTCGTCGCCGTCGAACACCTCCTCGTAGCTGGAGCGGAACATGTCCGACAGCACCGCCTCCTCGATCGTGCGGGCCACCTCGGCCGCGTCGGGCCAGACGTCGCGCAGGTAGACGGGGCCGTCGTCACCCTCGCCCAGCGGCTCGTCGTAGAGGTCGATGTCCATCGTCCCGGCCAGCGCGTAGGCGACGCACAGCGGCGGCGAAGCCAGGTAGTTCATCTTGACGTCGGGGTTGATCCGGCCCTCGAAGTTGCGGTTGCCCGACAGCACCGAGACGACGGCCAGATCCTCGGCGCCGACGACGTCGGAGATCTCTTGGGGCAGGGGGCCGCTGTTGCCGATGCAGGTCGTGCAGCCGTAGCCGACGAGGTTGAAGCCGAGCTTGTCCAGGTACTCGGTCAGGCCGGCCCGCTCCAGGTACTCGGTCACCACCTTGGAGCCCGGCGCCAGCGAGGTCTTGACCCACGGCTTGACCTTCAGCCCCTTCTGCGCCGCGTTGCGGGCCAGCAGCCCGGCTCCGAGCATCACCGAGGGGTTGGAGGTGTTGGTGCAGCTGGTGATCGCGGCGATCACGACGTGGCCGTGGTCGAGCTCGGTCTCGGTTCCGTCGGCCAGGGTGACCGGCGTGCGCGTGTTCGGCCGGTCGGCGACCTGTACGCCGCCCGTGCTGCCGTGCGGGGTCTCGCCGTGATCGCGGGTGCCGTTGGTGGCCGGAGCATCGGAGGCGGGGAAGCTGTCCTCGCTGCCCTCGTCGTTCTCGGACCGGTCCTCGGGCAGCAGGCCCTCCAGGGCCATCCGGAACTCGGCCTTGGCCTCGGTCAGCGAGACGCGGTCCTGGGGACGCTTGGGCCCGGCGATGCTCGGCACCACCTCGGACAGGTCGAGCTCGATCGTGTCGGAGTAGACCGGCTCCGGCGTGCTGTCGTCATGCCAGAGGCCCTGCTCGCGGGCGTAGGTCTCCACCAGCAGCACCTGCTCGGCCGGGCGCCCGGAGAACTCCAGGTAGCGCAGCGTCTCGGCGTCGATCGGGAAGATCGCGCAGGTCGAGCCGAACTCGGGGCTCATGTTGCCGATCGTCGCCCGGTCGGCCAGGGGCAGGTTGGCCAGCCCGGCGCCGTAGAACTCGACGAACTTGCCCACCACGCCACGCTCGCGCAGCCGCTCGGTGACGGTCAGGACCAGATCGGTCGCGGTCGCGCCCTCGGGCAGCTCACCGACGAGGCGGAAGCCCAGCACCTGGGGGATGAGCATCGACATCGGCTGGCCGAGCATCGCCGCCTCGGCTTCGATGCCGCCCACGCCCCAGCCGAGCACGCCGAGGCCGTTGACCATCGTCGTGTGCGAGTCGGTGCCGACCAGGGTGTCGGGATAGGCGTTGCCGTCCTCATCCACGAACACGACCCGGGACAAATACTCGAGGTTGACCTGGTGCACGATCCCCGTGTCCGGGGGTACGACCTTGAAGTTGTCAAACGCGCCCTGGCCCCAGCGCAGGAACGCGTAGCGCTCCTGGTTGCGCTCGAACTCGAGCTCGGCGTTGCGGCGGAAGGAGTCGCGGGTGCCGAACACGTCGACCTGAACGGAGTGGTCGATGACCAGCTCGGCCGGCACGAGCGGGTTGATCTTGCTCTCGTCGCCGCCCAGCTCGCGCATCGCGTCGCGCATCGCGGCGAGATCGACGATCGCGGGCACGCCGGTGAAGTCCTGCATGACCACACGGGCGGGAGTGAAGGCCATCTCCAGGCTCGGGGTCGCGGCGGCGTCCCAGGTGGCCAGCGCCTCGATGTCCTGGGCGCGGATCGTCTCTGAGTCCTCGTTGCGCAGCAGGTTCTCGAGCAGGATCTTCAGCGAGAAGGGCAGGCGGGCGACGTCGTAGCGCGATTGCAGAGCATCGAGGCGGAAGATCGAGTACGTGCGGTCGCCGACGGTGAGCTCGGCGCGGGAATCGAAGCTGTTGGCGGACATGGCGTTTTCAGTGCTCCCTCGGGTCAGCGAAAGTGATGACTCCTACTCTAAGTCAGCCTCACCGAGCGGGCGCGACCACCGCTCCTACGCGCCTCTTAGCAATGTCTTCACCCCGGCTTCAGCGCCGGCCCGATGCTCCCGGTCGTCCCCTCAAGGAGCGATCGGATGTCCGTCCTGACCCGCACCCTCACCGGCCTGGTCCTGAGCGCGGTCGGCGCGCTGGCCGCCGCCGGCGCCTACACCGAGCTGCGCCATGCCCCCGACCAGCCCTGATCACATGCCCGGCCGAGGTGGCGCCGAAGGGATGGACGCTTGGGGCATCCGGCATGCCACAAACGTCCAACCCCCCGGGCGCAGACCACTCTTACCGCGCTCTCATCCCGGGCCCGGATGCTGAGCCGGTGAGCACCGAAACGACGACCTACGGCGCCGGCTCGCGCCGGTGGGGCGCGCCGCGCACGCTGCCGCGGCCGCTGACCACGCTGCGCGCCCGGCCCGAGCTGGCCGGGCTGATCGTCATCGCCGGGTTGCTGAACCTGTGGGGCCTTCAGATCAACGGCTGGGCCAACACCTACTACGCCGCGGCCGTGCGCTCGATGACGACCAGCTGGCATGACTTCCTGTTCATCTCCCTGGACCGGACGGGGCTGATGACGGTGGACAAGCCGCCCCTGGCCCTCTGGGTCCAGGCCCTCTCGGCGCGTGTCTTCGGTTTCAACTCGCTGGCCATCCTCGTCCCCCAGGCCCTGATGGGTGTGGCCGCGACCGCGCTGGTCTACGACCTCGTGCGGCGGCGCTTCGGCCGCGTGGCCGGGGTCGTGGCCGGGTTCGCGCTGGCCACCACGCCGGCCGCCGTCGCCGTCTCGCGCCACAACAACCCCGACGAGCTGCTCGTGCTGTGCTGCGTGGCCGCCGTGTGGTTCGCCGCCCGTGCGCTGGAGACGGGGCGGACCCGGTGGCTGGTGTGGTGCGGCGTCGCCGTCGGGCTCGGTTTCGAGACCAAGATGGGTGTGGCCCTGATGGTCGTGCCGGGGATCGCGCTGGCCTACCTGTACGTCGCGCCGTCCCGCCAGCCGTCCGCTGGGCATCCAGTCTCACCGCAACGGGCGGCGCGCGAGCCATCCGGCTCCCGGGTCACCGCTCTGCGCCAGCTGGTCGCCGGCGGCGCCGCGCTGGCCGTGGTCGGCCTGGCCTGGCCGGTTCTGGTCACGCTCACCCCGGCCGCCGATCGGCCCTGGATCTCCGGCACCGCGGACAACAGCATCTGGTCGCTGATCTTCAACTACAACGGCGTGGGCCGGATCACCGGGCAGAGCGGCGGCCCCGGCGGCGCCGGCGGGCCGGGAGGGGCAGGCGCGGGGGGTCCCTTCGGCGGGGCCACGGGCGTGTTCCGGCTGCTGCAGACGAGCCTCGGCGACCAGGCCGGGTGGCTGCTGGGCTTCGCGGTCGTGGCCGCGCTCGGGCTGGTCCTCTCCAGCCGGCTGCGCCGGCGTGATCCGGTCACCGGCTGGATCATCGTCGTCGGGGGTGCCTTCGCCACCAGCGCGATCGTGTTCAGCTCCGCCTCGGGCATCTTCCATCCCTACTACGTCTCCTTCCTGGCGCCGTTCACCGCGGCGCTGCTCGGCGCGGGCGTCGGCATGGCGCTGTCGGGCACCCGGACCGGGCGGGCCACGGCGGCGATCGCGCTCCTCGCCGGTGCGGTCACTGAGCTGGTCGTGATCGGCACCCTGAGCGGCTCGCTGTCCTGGGGTCGCCCGCTGGCCATCGGGGGGGCGATCATCGGTGTCCTCGCCGTGGGTCTGGCCCTGTCCCCGCGGGTCCGGCTCGGCCTGCTCGCCGTCGCTCTGGCCGCGCTGTTCGCCGCCCCGGCGGCCTGGGCCACGGAGACGATCGGTCACGCCACCAGCTCGACCTTCCCGACCGGGGGTCCGGCCAGCGCGGACTTCGGCGCCCCCGGCGCCGGGGGGCGGCCCGGCACCGGCTTCGGCGGCTTCGGCGCTCCCGGCCTGCCGGGGCTGTTCGGATCCGGCCGGCCGCAGGGCCCGCCCGCCGGCGCACCCGGAGCCCTGGGCGCGCTCGGCGTACCGGGCGTGGCGCGCCTGCGCGGGGGCGGTGCCGGCGGCCCCGGCGGCCCCGGCGGTGCCGGCGGCTCCGGCGGCCCCGGCGGCCCCGGCGGCTCCGGCGGCCCCGGCGGTTTCGGCGGTTTCGGCGGTGCCGGCGGCTCCGGCGGCTCCGGCGGCCCCGGCGGCCCCGGCGGTTTCGGCGGTTTCGGCGCCGACAGTGGCAGCCTGCAGGCGGCGGTCCGCTACGCCCGCGCCCACGGGGGCGGCGCGATCGGGGTCGAGAGCCAGAGCTCGGCCGCGGCGGCGATCCTCAGCCAGAACGCCGACGTCGCCGGGCTGGGCGGCTTCTCCGGACGAGAGAGCACCGTGTCGGCCGCGTGGCTGGCCATGGAGGTCCGCGACGGCCGGCTGCGCTGGGTCATCACCTCCAGCGGCGGCCAGGCCTTCGGCGGCGGGGGCGGCGACACGCGGCGCGGCAGCGAGTCGGCCTTTGGCACCGTGGCCAGGGCGTGCGCGAAGGTGACGGTTCCGGCGAGCTCGGGACGCGCGGCCACGCGCCCGGCGGGCCAAGCGGCCACGCGCCCGGCGGGGCAACGGACGAGCCCGGCCGGCACCGCGACCACGATGTACGACTGCCGGGGCCGCGCCACGGCGATCCTCGCCGCGGCACAATGAGGCCCGTGATACGTCGCCCGCTCCTCGCCGCGGCCGCCCGCCGGGGGCCGCGCAGCCTGCTCGCCGCCTGCACCGCGCTGCTCGTGGCCGCTCCGGCGGCGCTGGCCGACTCCACGCAGAGCTCGAACTGGGCCGGTTACGCCGCCCACAGCCCCCGCGTGCACTTCACCCGCGTGTTCGGAGCCTGGCGCCAGCCGACGGTCACCTGCACCCCCGGTGCGCCGACGTACTCCTCGGAGTGGGTCGGGCTCGGCGGCTACAACATCGACGCCAGCGCCCTGGAGCAGATCGGCTCGGAGATCGACTGCAACGGCGCGGGCCGGCCGGTCTCGACGGTCTGGTACGAGCTGGTGCCGGCCCCCTCGCACAACATCGCGATGACCGTCGCCCCCGGCGATCAGCTGAGCGCCTCGGTCTCGGTCGTCGGGCATCTCGTCCGCCTGCAGCTCTCCGATCTGACCCGTGGCCGGACGTTCGTGCGCACCGTCCGGGTCACGCAGCTGGACACGACGTCGGCCGATTGGATCGTCGAGGCGCCGTCGGAGTGCTCGAACGCGAGCTCCTGCCAGCAGCTGCCGCTGGCCAACTTCGGCACCACGGCGATGACCCGTGCGGCCACGACGACGAGCACCGGGCACCGCGCGGCGATCAGCGATCCGCTGTGGCGCACGACCCAGATCCGGCTGGCCGCCAGCGGCCGCCGCTTCATCGGCAACGGTGCCAGCGCGGGGGCCGACGCCAACCCGTCGGACCTCGTCTTCGGCTCCACCGCGTTCGCGGTCACCTACGCCGGCTCGACCACGGCGGCAGGCGCGGGCAGCTACATCGGGCAGCGGGCCCGCAGCGCGGTGGCCGCGCGCCGGAGCCCCGGGGGGCTCGCGCGCCCCGGCCGCCGCCGGTAGCGCCGCGCGCCGGAGCCCCGGGGTGCTCGCGCGCCCCGGCCGCCGCCGGTAGCGCCCGCCGGACACGCCCGGCGCTCTCTTACGAATTCCGTACGTCCGTCCTACGGCCGTCTGCGGCGCCGCGTCGATGCTGTGAGCCATGACCACGAGCGCCGCCCCCCACCTGTTCTGGATCACGAGCCGCGCCGCCGGCGTGATCGCCCTCGTTCTGGCCAGCCTGGCCGTCTCCCTCGGCCTGCTGATGAGCACCAAGCTGCTGCGCCGCCGGGGGCCGGACCTGATGGCCGTTCACGAGGTCCTCTCGGCCTCGGCCATCGTCGCGATCGTCATCCACGGGATCGCGCTGCTCGGCGACGGCTACCTGAAGGCGTCCCTGGTCGACATCGCCGTCCCGTTCGCCTTCGCCTACAAGACCTTCTGGACCTCGATCGGCGTCTTCGCCGGCTGGGGCATGGCCGTCCTCGGCCTCAGCTACTACGTGCGCCACTGGATCGGCGCGGGGCGGTGGCGCAAGCTGCACCGCCTCACCGCGCTCGTGTGGCTGGCCGGCCTGATGCATTCGCTCGGTGAAGGCACCGACGCCGGTCAGCCCTGGTTCCTGGCCATGGTCGCGATCGTCGCCATCCCGGCGCTGGCCCTGCTGCTGGTCCGCACCCTCCGGGGCGGCTGCCCGGCGGCATCGGCCGGCGCGCGAGGCGCGCGGGAGTCCGGCGCGGCCCGCGGGGACATCCGCACCGTCCCCCACGGGGCCGTGCCGACCGCCGGGGTCGCCGTCCGCGGCTGACCGGCGGCCGGCTCACGCGACCGGGCCGCGAGCCGGCGGGCCGGTGCTGTCCAGTCCGTGCCGGACGCCGTGCACCTGCATGTACACGGCATAGCCGGCGTCGACCGCCAGCAGGCCGATGACGACGGCGACGGCGAGCCGCCGGCGGTGGCGCAACGCCCACGCGGCGGCCACGTAGAACACCGGCGCGGCAAAGAAGATCAGCCGTCCCCAGTCCAGGGCAAAGGTCATCGAGGCCGCACAGAGGACGACCAGGGTCAGCCCGCGCCGGGCGAAGGGCAGATCGCGCAGGGCGAGCGGCGCGAACAGCCATAGGGGGCCGTAGGCCAGGGCGAGGCGGCGGATCTCCCCCGCCCAGCCGTGTCCGCGCAGGGCGAGCTTGATGACGTCGATCCGCGCGCTCAGGAACGATCCCTGATACCCGGGCTGGTACTGCTCGCCCACGGCGACGATCGATGACCGCAGGTAGATGTAGGCCAGGGCCGGGACCGCGGCGACCAGGGCGACGTCGCGCAGGGCCCGGGGATCGACCGGCCGCCGCGCCCACACCGCGTACGCCAGCGGCATCGCGTACAGGCAGGACTCGTGCACGGTCACCCCGGCCATCAGCACCACGGCCAGCGCGATCCGGTTGCGACGCACGATGAACAGCGTGGCCAGCATGAGGATCATCAGCGTGGCCGGGTCCACCGAGATGCCGTTGCGCAAGAAGGTGACCAGCAGGGGAGGGGAGATGATGAACCCGACGGCCAGGCTGGCGGCCAGGCGCGGCGGGATTGCGAACTCCTGCAGCAGTGCGTACAGGGCACCGGCGGCAATGGCCGCGGCGGTCAGCGCGACGGCGATCCAGGCCACGCTGCGCGACACGGGCAGCAGGTGGACCAGGAACGGCACGCCGACCCGGAAGGCGTAGGGGAAGTTGTGCGCTCCCGCGGGGTGCGCGGCCATCCGGTCGTAATAGGCCTCGTCGCCGGAGAAGCCGATCTGATGAAGCATGATCGCGTTGACCGCGATCGCCACGGCCGCGCACAGCAGTCCGACGCCGAGCGTGCGCGACGTTCGCATCTGGCGGCGGACCCTAGATGATCGCATCCGCGACCGCATCGAGGCCGGGGACACTCCGCCGTGGGGCCGGCCGCGGGGGGCTAGAGCCCCGGCGGGTGGCGGACCACGAAGCCCGAGAACTCGCCGCCGCCCTGTGACCAGCGGGTGCCGCCGGTGGCCAGCGCGACGGTGTCAAAGCGCCAGCCGGCGACCTCCATCCAGGCGTGGCCGGCGTTGGCGTAGACCGTGATCCAGCGGCCGGGGCCGGGCGCGCCCCAGCTCTCGAACGCGCCGGAGACCAGGGGCGAGCTGAGCAGCCCACCCGCGGCCAGGGCATAGGAGATCGAGCCCGAGCAGTCATACCCGTTGGCCTGGAAGGACCCATGCCCGCCGCCCCACACGTAGGGCAACGTGGCGATCGCGTTGGCCGCCGCGATCACCCGGGCCACCGCGGGCGGTGCGCCCGGCGGGGGCTGGACCATGCCGCCGGTGTTGATCGAGATGCCCGCCACGCCGGCGTTGCCGCTGGGGACCGCCGCCGCCGCCCGGGCGGCGGCACGTGCCGCCGCTGCCGCCGCGGCTGCGGCGCGCCGCTGCAGCACACCGAGCCGGCCGTTGACGGCGTGGTAGCGGACGGTGGTCTGGGCGCGGGCCGCGAGCTGGCGCGACTGGACGCGCAGCAGGGCGGCCTGAAGGCCCGCGACCTCGTTGCGGCGGCGCAGCACCGCGGTGGCCTGGACGCGGTCGCGCGCCTCGAGCGCGCCGAGACGGTCGGCCTCCAGGCGCACCGCGCTGCGGGCGGCGCGCGTGAGACCGACGATGGTCGCGTCCTGATGCGCGACCCGAGCCATGAAGCCGACCTGCTCGAGCAGGCTGCCGAAGCCGTGCGCGTTGAGGATCACGGTCATCAGATCGGGCGAGGCGCCCTCGTAGCTGGCGCGCAGGTTGGCGGCCAGCGCTCCGGTCGCGACGTGCAGGCGGTTCTCCAGGGCGATCAGCCGGTTGCGGGAGGTCAGCAGCGCTCCCTGGGTCCGCCTCAGTGCGGCGACGCGGGCGTCGAGATCGGTTTGGATCGAGTCCAGCCGGCGGCGCGCGGCCGCCAGTCCGCCGGCCGTGTCCTCGATGCGGCGCGACTCGCTCTCGATCTGCGCACGCAGATCGCCGGCCGCGGTCCTGGCCGAGGCGATCTGGTTCTGCAGGCTGGTCGCACTGCGCGCCGCGCTGCCGCCGAGGGCGAGCACGAGCAGCGCCGCGAGCGCAGCGAGGGCAGCCGGAAACCGGCGAGGGCGGCAACGTCGGAGAGGGTGAGGCATGCGGGCGGCGATGACCGTAACACGGCCGTCGCGAAAGCTCAGGGCGATCCTGGCTCTGCAAAGAATCCTGCAAATGGCGCATGTTGACGGCTGGTTAGCGCGAGGTTGACGACCGGCGTGAGGGTCGTAGCGGGGGCGGCCACGGGGCCGATCCCAGCGCTGGACACGTTCCGGGTTGCCATACTCGGGGCCATGCGCCGACCTCGCCACGCGATCGCCGTCCTGCTCGTCCTCGGGCTACTGGGCTTCGCCCTGCCCGCCCTTGCCCTCGCCTCCGGCGGGGGATCGGCCGGCGATCAGCAGTACACCGATCCGTTCGGCGGCTCCGGTGGTCAGACGACCACGCACCGCACCACGACGAGCGCGTCCCCGCCGCCCACCAGCAGCGCTCCGGCCACCTCCACGCCGGCCACGCCGGCGACAACCACGCCGGCGACGAGTCCGGCCGCGACCAGCGCGGTTGATCCGACCGCGACCGCGGCCAGCACCACCCCGGTGAGCTCGACCTCGACGGCGGGCACGCTGCCCTACACCGGGTACGACGGCGGCCTGGCCGCGCTGCTCGGTGGCGGGCTCGTGCTGTCCGGCGCGGCCCTGCGCATCAGGTCCCGCCGCTCGTGACCCGCCGGGCCGTGCTCGCGAGCGCGATCGTCGCGCTCGCCCTTCTTCTCGCCGCGTCCGCGCTCGGCTCCGCCCGGCGCGCCCCCGTCGCGCGTGCCGCCGGCACCGCGCACGCGGCCAAGGCGCCGGCGCCGACTCCGTTCGGCTTCGTGGGTATGAACGTGGACGGCCCGCTGCTGAACCCGGGGGTCAACCTCAATCCCGTGTTCACCCGGATGGTCGCCACCGGCGTCCAGGCCGTGCGGACGACGTTCAACTGGGCCGCGGCTCAGCCCGTGGCCGGCGGACCGATCAGCTTCACCCAGACCGACGCCGTCGTCGGTGCCGCGGCGGCCCGCGGGATGAGCGTGCTGCCGGTGATCATCTACACCCCCGACTGGGATGCCGCGCCCCATGATCCGGGCACGATCGCCGACCCGGTCGACACCGCGCCCTACGCCGCCTACGCCGCGGCGCTCGTGCACCGCTACGGGCCGCGGGGCAGCTACTGGTCTGATCATCCGCAGCTGCGCAAGCTCCCGATCCGCATGTGGCAGGTCTGGAACGAGCCGAACTTCAACTACTACTGGCGTCAGCCGTGGACCGCCACCTACGTCAGGCTGCTGGCCGCGGCGCACACCGCGATCAAGGCCGCCGACCCCGGGGCCAGGATCGTGCTGGCCGGGTTCCCCGACACGGCATGGAAGAGCCTGGACAGCGTCTACGCGATCAGAGGCGCGCGCAACGATTTCGAGATCGTGGCCGCGCACCCGTACACGATCCAGCCGTCCAACGTGATCCGCTTCCTGCAGTACGTCCGGACGGCGATGCGCCGGCACGGTGACGCCCACAAGCCCCTGCTCGTCACCGAGACGGGCTGGAACTCCTCTGACGGCCACGATCCCGGGGACAACTACTGCTGCCAGACGACCGAGCCCGGGCAGACGTGGCGCGTGCGGGCCGAGCTCCCGATGCTGGCCGCCAACCGTCGCAAGCTCAACCTGCTGGCCTTCTACTTCTACACCTGGGCCGGAGACGAGTACCGGGGCGCGCCGTCGTTTAACTTCGCCGGGCTGTTCGACGACGTCAAGGGGCGCCTGCGCGTCAAGCCCGTCTACGCGGCGTTCCGGCAGGGGGCTCTGGCCCTGGAGCGCTGCCGCCGCGTCGGCCCGAGCGCCGGGCACTGCGCCCAGCGGATGCGCTGAGCGATGCTCGGCCGCGCGATGCGCCTGCGCGCTGCGGCTCTTCTCTGCACGGTGCTGGTCGCCAACGTCGCCGCGCCGGCGCAGGCGCACGCCGGGGCACGGCACCGCCGGCCCCCGGCAGCCACTCCGTTCGGCTTCGTCGGCATGAACGTCGACGGGCCCCTGCTTGCGCCCGGGGTCGACCTCGGCCCGGTGTTCGCCGCGATGCAGGCCAGCGGCGTGCAGAGCGTGCGCACCGCGTTCAACTGGGCGCTCGCGCAGCCCGTGGCCTTCGGGCCGTTTGACTTCAGCCAGAGCGACCGGCTCGTGGCGCTGGCCGCCGCGCACGGGATGACGGTGCTGCCGATCGTCATGTACTGCCCTCCGTGGGCGGCCGTCACCCCGCGCGACCCGGGCACCATCGACGTCCCGGCCGATCCCGCCACCTACGCCGCGTACGCGGCGGCGCTCGTGCATCGCTACGGGCCCCAGGGCAGCTTCTGGGCCAGCCATCCCCGCCTGCCCCGCCGGCCCATCCACATGTGGCAGATCTGGAACGAGCCGGGTTTTGACTTCTACTGGCCCCAGCCGTTCGCCGCCTCCTACGTGCCCGTGCTCGCGGCCGCGCACGCCGCGATCAAGGCCGCCGACCCGACCGCCCAGGTGGTGCTGCCCGGCTTCCCGGACTGGGCCTGGCAGTTCCTGGCCACGATCTACGAGCAGGGGGGCGGCGTGCAGCGCGACTTCGACGTCGTCGCCGCCCATCCCTACACCCAGAACCCGGTCAACGTGATCCGCTTCCTGCGGCTGATGCGGACTGAGATGCGGCGCAACGGCGACGGCGCCAAGCCGATCATGATCACCGAGACCGGCTGGAACTCCTCGGTCGGACACCATCCCTCCGACAGCTTCTGCTGCCAGACCACGCGGGCCGGCCAGGCCGCCGCGGTGCGCACGCTGCTGCCGCTGCTCGGCGCGCACCGCGTCAGCGAGCATCTGCAGGGCTTCTACTACTACACGTGGGCCGGGCTGGACGACGACGGGGGCTTCTCGTTCGATTTCGCGGGCCTGTTTGACGACCAGCTCGGCCGGCTCGTGCCCAAGCCCGCCTACGCCGCCTTCCGCAGCGGGGCGCTTGCGCTGGAGCGCTGCCGGCGCCCGGGCCGGCTGGCCGGCCGCTGCGCGGTCCCGAGGCGCTGATCAGCCCGGCCGCTGCCCCGCCCCGAGGCGCTGATCAGACCCGGCGGCCGGCACGCACGGCGGCGAGCTGGCGGCGCTCGCGGGCCGTGTCACGGCCCAGCAGTGCCTTGACCGCGATCCGCGAGGCGAAGGTCAGCCCCTGCACGACGTCGTCGCGCCGCGCGGCCCGCGGGCCCCGGGCGCGGGCGATCCCGGCGTGTCGGGCGGCGGCCAGACGGGCCACGTCCTCGCCTCCGAAGGCCACCGCGGTGCTGTGGGCGCCCGCGTGCAGCACCCGGGCCTGGGGCCAGAACCAGGTCGGCAGGCCCGCGGCTGCCGCCCGCAGCCCGAGCTCGAGGTCCTCGCCGTACATGAAGATGTCCTCGGCGAACGGCCCGAGCGCCCGCAGCGCGTCGGTGGGCCCGGCGAGGGCGGCCCCGATCGCCCAGCCGACCGGACGCGGGCTCTGAGAGCGCCACGGCGCGAGCGCCGCGCCCAGGCGTCCCGGCAGCAGGACCGGCGGGACGACGGCGGCGATCAGGTCCGCCGGCGACCCCGGGGCGGGGTGGGCGCTGTCCTGACGCCGGCCCCGCGCGTCGAGCAGAGCCGGGGCGAGCAGGCGCTGGGCGCGTCCCGCCTCGGCGGCCAGCGCGCGCAGCGAGCCGTCGATCAGCACGACATCGGGGTTGACGAACACGGTCACCGGCGCGCTGACGTGCTCAAGGCCCCGGTTGCTCGCCCGCCCGAAGCCCAGGTTCTCGCTCAGGGGCACGCTGATCACCCCCGGCCGGGCGCGGGCCACGGCGACGCTGTCGTCGGCCGAGGCGCAGTCCACGGCGATGATCTCGGCCTCGGGGAGATGGCGCTGGATCGAGTCCAGCAGCGCGGCAAGCTGGGGCCCCGAGTTGTGGGTGACGGTGACGATCGACAGCGCCGCCGCCCGGCCCGCCTCACCGGCCGCCCTGGGGGCGCTGGCCCGCCCCGTCTCCCCGGCCGCCCCGGCCGCGCCGGCCCGCCCCGCCTCACCGGCCGCCGCCAGCGGCCCCAGCGCGGCCCGAAACTCGGCCCGGGTGCGCTCGCGGGTGAAGCGCTCGCGGACCCTCTCGCGGCCGGCCGCGCCCAGGGTCCGCGCCCGCGCCGGATCGGACAGCACCTCGATCAGCGCCTGTGCGGCCGCCGAGGCGTCACCCGCGCGGTAGAGCACGCCCCCGCCGTCCACGATCTCCGCCGGTCCCGCGGCGGCCGGGGCGATCACCGGCCGCCCGGCCGCGCCGGCCTCCAGCAGCACGATCCCGAAGGGCTCACGCGGCGTGCAGTGCAGCAGCGCGGTACACGCGGCCAGCGCGCCGCGCGGGTCGGCGGCCGGCCCGGCGAAGGTGACCGCTCCGGCCAGGTCGGGCGCCGACGCGCGGGCATGCAGCTCGGGACCCGGGTCGGTCGCGCCGGTGACCGGCGCGCCGACGAAGCAGACCCGCAGGCCGGGGAGCGCCCGCCGCGCGCGGGCGACCGCCTCCAGCGCGAGGTCGGGGCGCTTCCAGGGTGCCAGCGCGCCGAGCACGAGAACCACCGGCGGCCCGTCGGCAGGCGGCCCGATCTGCGCAAACGCGGCCGGGTCGACCCCCGGCGCGATCACGTGGATGCGCCCGGCCAGCGCGCCGCCGGGATCGAGGTCGGCGGCCACGGCTTCTGAGGGGACGCACACCGCAGCCGCGCGGGCTGTCGCCGCGCGCACGCCGCGGGCGATCAGCGCCCCGGGCAGGAAGTCCTGGTGTGCGACGGCCAGCGGGCATGAGCGCGGGAGGCCGAGCGCGGCCAGGGCCGAGCGCATCCCCCAGGCCACGGTGAGCGCCGGGGCCAGGTCGGCGGTCAGGCGGCGCAGCTCGGCGGCGTGGGCGATCAGCCCGGCTCCGGCGCGCAGCCGCGCCGGCAGCCCGGCGCGCAGGTCCAGCGCGCGGACCGGGAGCGTGAGCACGTGCAGGCCGGCGGTCTCGGCCTGCGCGGCCAGCGGGCCGGGTGGGCAGGCGAGCACCGGCTCGCCGCCGAGTCCGGCGGCGCAATCGAGCAGGACGCGCTCGGATCCGCCGTAGACCCCCGAGTAGCTGACGTAGAGGATGGTCGGCACGGGCGAGCGGGTGCGGGGGGTCGGCGACGGCGGCGAGGCGGATCGCGCGGTCCGGGGATGCGAGGTGCCGACCGCCGCGCGCACTTAGACTAGAGCCGTGGTCAGTCAGCCCCAGAGCCCGGCCGCGGCGCCCCGGGTGGCGCTCGTGCACGACTTCCTGCTTGATCTGCGGGGAGCCGAGCGCGTGTTCGGTGAGCTGTGCGAGATGTGGCCCGACGCACCGATCTACACCGCGGTCTACGACGAGAAGGGGACCGAGGGGCGCTTTGCCGCGCGCACCGTGCACACCTCGTTCCTGCAGACCCTGCGCCCGTCCGCGCGCACCTTCCGCGCGCTGCTGCCCCTGTACCCGGCGGCGATCGAGTCCTTTGATCTCAGCGAATACGACCTCGTCGTCTCCAGCTCCTCGGCCTGGGCTCACGCGATTCTCTGCGACCCGCGCACCGTGCACGTCTGCTACTGCCACAACCCGTTCCGCTACGCGTGGAACGACCGCGATCAGACCCTGGCCCGGCACCGCAACCCGGTCTCCCGGGCCTTCTTGCGCAGCGTGTTCCGCCGCTGGCGCCAGTGGGACTGGATCGCCGCTCAGCGCACCAACCGCTACGTGGCCAACTCCTATGCGACGCGCGCCCGGATCAAGGCCTACTTCGGCCGCGACGCCTCGGTCGTCTACCCGCCCGTCGATGTCGGGCGCTTCTCGCCGGGCCCGGTCGGCGAGCACTACGCGATCGTCTCCGAGCTGATGCCGCACAAGCAGATCGAGATGGCGATCGAGGCCTTCAACGCGCTCCACCGCCCGCTGATCGTCATCGGCGACGGCCCGGCCGCGCGCCGGCTGCGGCGTCTCGCCGGGCCGACGATCCGGTTCGTCGGCCGCCAGACCGACGCCGCCGTGGCGCGGATCATGCAGGGAGCGCGCGCGCTGATCGTCACGTCCGTCGAGGAGTTCGGGATCGCGGCGGTCGAAAGCCAGGCCTCCGGCCGTCCCGTGATCGCCCGCCGCGGTGGTGGTGCGCTCGAGACGGTGATAGACGGTGT
>DASSZP010000021.1:0-2981 GCA_035713465.1 Solirubrobacteraceae bacterium
GTCGGGCTCAACTGCGCCCTGGGCGCGAGGGAGCTGCGCCCCTATCTCGCCGAGATCGCCCGGGTGGCCGACTGCTTCGTCTCCTGCTACCCGAACGCCGGGCTGCCCAACGCGTTCGGCGAGTACGAGGAGGCGCCCGAGCTGACCGCCTCGATCGTCACGGAGTTCGCCGAGAGCGGGCTGGTGAACGTCCTCGGCGGTTGCTGCGGCACGACCCCGGAGCACGTTGCCGCCATGGCCGCGGCGGTAGCGGGCGCCGCGCCGCGGGTGCCGCCACCGCGTCCCGCCGCCTGCCGGCTGGCGGGGCTGGAGCCGTTCACGATCACGGCCGACTCGCTGTTCGTCAACGTCGGCGAACGGACCAACATCACCGGCTCCGCGCGCTTTCGCAACCTCATCCGGGACGGCGACTATCCCGCCGCCCTGACTGTCGCCCGCCAACAGGTCGACAGCGGGGCGCAGGTCCTCGACATCAACATGGACGAGGGCATGATCGATGGCGTCGCCGCGATGGATCGCTTCGTCAAGCTCATCGCCAGCGAGCCCGACATCAGCCGGGTCCCCCTGATGATCGACTCCTCGAAGTTCGAGGTGATCGAGGCCGGGTTGCAATGCGTGCAGGGCAAGCCCATCGTCAACTCGATCTCGATGAAGGAGGGCGAGGAGAAGTTCCGCCGCCAGGCGGCGTTGTGCCGCAAGTACGGCGCGGCGGTCGTCGTCATGGCCTTCGACGAGGACGGCCAGGCCGACAACCTCGCCCGCCGCACGAGCATTTGCGAGCGCGCGTACCGGATTCTGGTGGACGAAGTCGGTTTCCCGGCCGAGGACATCATCTTCGACCCCAACATCTTCGCGGTGGCCACCGGGATCGAGGAGCACGCCACCTATGGCGTCGATTTCATCGAGGCGACGCGCTGGATCAAGCAGCACCTGCCCGGCGCGCTGGTGTCGGGTGGCGTGTCGAACGTGTCCTTCTCCTTCCGTGGCAACAACGCGGTACGCGAGGCGATCCACGCTGTCTTCCTGTTCCATGCCATCGCCGCGGGGATGGACCTGGGAATCGTCAACGCGGGCGCGCTGGTCCCGTACGACCAGGTGGACGCGCGGTTGCGGGACGCGATCGAGGACGTCATCCTCAACCGGCGCCCTGACGCGACCGAGCGCCTGCTCGCGATCGCGGCGGACTTCGCGGGCGAGGGCAAGAAGGTCGAGGCCGCCGACGAGCAGTGGCGCGAGTTGCCGGTTGCCGAGCGCATCACCCACGCGCTCGTGAAGGGCATCGACGACTATGCCGAGGTCGACACCGAGGAGCTCCGCGTGCTCATCGAAGCCCGCGGTGGCCAACCGATCGAGGTCATCGAGGGCCCGTTGATGGCCGGGATGAACGTCGTCGGTGACCTGTTCGGGGCCGGCAAGATGTTCCTGCCCCAGGTCGTCAAGTCGGCACGCGTGATGAAAAAGGCGGTCGGCTACCTGATCCCGTTCATCGAGGCCGGCAAGTCACCCGAAGACGCCGGCCGAAGCAATGGCACGGTCATCATGGCCACGGTCAAGGGCGACGTGCATGACATCGGCAAGAACATCGTCGGCGTGGTCCTGCAGTGCAACAACTACGACGTCATCGACCTCGGCGTCATGGTGCCTGCCCAGAAGATCCTCGACGCCGCGAAGGAGCACGATGCCGACGTCATCGGGCTGTCCGGGCTGATCACGCCGTCGCTGGACGAGATGGTCAACTTCGCGGTCGAGATGGAACGCCAGGGCTTCGAGATCCCGCTGCTGATCGGCGGGGCGACGACGTCGCGGGCGCACACTGCGGTCAAGGTCGACAAGAAGTACCACGGCCCGGTCATCTGGGTGAAGGACGCGTCCCGCTCCGTACCGGTGGTCGCCGCCTTGCTGTCCGCAGAGCAACGCCCGGCCCTGCTGGCGGAACTGCAGGTCGACTACGACTCCCTGCGCGAGCGGCACGCGGCCCGCACCAACGCCGCCGTGATCTTGCCCCTGGCCGCGGCCCGCGACAACCGCACGCCGATCGACTGGACGGGCTACCGGCCGCCCCGGCCCCGGCTGATCACGCAGCAGACCCGCGACGTCCACACCGACGACCACCGTGGCTCGGCGCAGCCGATCCAGTACGTGAAGACGCTGCATCGCTACCCGCTGGCCGAACTGCGCGACTACATCGACTGGCAGCCGTTCTTCAACGCGTGGGAGATGAAGGGCAAGTACCCCGAGCTCCTCAACAGCCCGGTGTCGGGCGAGGCCGCGCAACGGCTCTGGCAGGACGCCCAGACGATGCTCGACACGGTTATCGAGCAGGAGTGGGTCACCGCGTCCGGCGTGTTCGGGCTGTTTCCGGCCAACACCGTCGATGACGACGACATCGAGGTCTACACCGACGAGACCCGTCAGCAGGTGCGCGCCACGCTGCGCCAACTGCGCCAGCAGTCCGAGCACCGGCCCGGGGTGCCGCACCGCTGCCTGGCCGACTTCATCGCCCCGAAATCGACCGGGCTGCGTGACTATGTCGGCGCCTTCGCGGTGACCGCCGGGCTCGGCGCCGCGGACAAGTGCGCGCAGTTCAAAGCCGAACTCGACGACTACAGCGCCATCTTGCTGGAGTCGCTTGCCGACCGGCTGACCGAGGCGTTTGCCGAGCGGCTGCACGAGCGGGTGCGCACCGAGTTCTGGGCGTACCAGATGGACGAGCACCTCGACGCCGAGGCCCTGATCAAGGAGCAGTACGTCGGCATCCGTCCGGCGCCGGGGTATCCGGCCTGCCCCGAGCACACCGAGAAACAGACGATCTGGGACCTGCTCGACGTCACTGCCAACGTCGGCATCGAGCTCACCGACAGCATGGCGATGTGGCCGGGCGCCTCGGTCAGCGGCCTGTACTTCTCCCATCCGCAGTCGCAGTACTTCGTGGTAGGCCGGCTCGGCCGGGACCAGGTCGGCAGCTACGCCAAGCGCAAGGG
>DASSZP010000022.1:0-32978 GCA_035713465.1 Solirubrobacteraceae bacterium
ATGGCACGTCCTGTTCGAGTGTCCCTGCGTGTGAACGGGGTCAAGCAGACGAGGGAGGTGGAGCCCCGGTTGCTGTTGGTGCACCTGCTGCGTGACACGCTCGGACTGACCGGGACGCACGTGGGCTGCGACACCTCCAACTGCGGGGCCTGCACGGTCCACCTCAACGGCGAAGCCGTGAAGTCCTGCACGATCCTCGCTGTCCAGGCCGACGGCGAGGAGGTCACGACGATCGAAGGGCTGGGCACCGAGGACAACCTGCACCCGATGCAGGAGGCCTTCTGGAACAACCATGGCCTGCAATGCGGCTACTGCACGCCGGGCATGATCATGGCCTCCGCGGCGCTGCTGGAGGAGAACCCCGACCCGACCGAGGCCGAGGTCCGTCACGCGCTGGAGGGCAACCTCTGTCGCTGTACCGGTTACCACAACATCGTCAAGGCCGTGCTCGACGCGGCGGGCAAGAGCGGATCGGGGGTCTCGGCATGAGCATCGTGGGAGATCCGCCCACCGGCCACGTCGGCCGGGTCATGCGGCGCAAGGAGGACCCGCGGCTGATCACCGGTCGGGCCCGGTACATCGACGACATCTCGCTGCCCGGACAGTTGTGGGCGGCGTTCGTCCGCTCGCCCGAGGCGCACGCCAAGATCGTCTCAATCGACACCTCGGCGGCCGCCGAGCACCCCGGCGTGCAGGCCGTCTTCACGGGCGAGGACATGTCCGACCTCGGCGGTCCGCTGCCGTGCGCCTGGGTCCCGCCCGGCGTCGAGGTCCAGAACCCCGAGCACTGGCCGCTGGCCAAGGGCACCGTCAACCACGTCGGCGATCCCGTCGCCGTGGTGCTCGGACCCGACCGGTATGCCGTCGCCGACGCCGCCGAACACGTCGTGGTCGAATACGAGTCGCTGCCGGCGATCGTCGACCCCGAGAAGGCGCTCGCCGGCGCTCCGTTCGTGCACGAAACGCTTGGAACCAACAAGGTCCACGAGTGGTCGCTGCCCGGAGGGGACGTCGAGGCGGGCTTCGCCGAGGCCGACACGATCGTCGAACGCCGGGTCGTCAACCACCGGATCGCCGGCGCGCCGATCGAACCGCGCGGCGTGCTCGCCGACTACCGAGCGGGCTCGCTGACGCTCTACTCCTCCACCCAGGTGCCGCACTTCCTGCGCCTGTTCATGGCGCTGCTCGTCGGGCTCTCCGAGGACCACGTGCGCGTGATCGCGCCCGAAGTCGGAGGGGCCTTCGGCTCCAAGCTGCAGATCTACGGCGAGGAGCTGTTCGCCTGCTGGGCGTCACGCAAGCTCGGCGCGCCGGTCAAGTGGATCGAGACGCGGACCGAGAACATGGCCGTCGCCCACCAGGGTCGCGACCAGATCGCCTACACGAAGATGGGCGCCAAGTCCGACGGCACGATCACCGCCTTCCACGTGAAGATCATCGCCGACTTCGGCGCCTACAACATGCTGCTCACGCCGCTCATCCCGTCGCTGGGGGCGTTCGTGATGGGCGGCTGTTACAAGATCCCCAACGTCCGGACCGACATCACCGGCGTGTTCACCAACAAGTGCCCGACCGACGCAATCCGCGGCGCCGGGCGCCCGGAGGCGACCCACATGCTCGAGCTCACGCTCGACGCGATGGCGCACGAGCTGGGCATCGACCGGTTGGAGATCCGGCGCCGGAACTTCATCCCCAAGGAGGACTTCCCGGCCGAGGTGGCCACCGGCGTCGTCTACGACTCCGGTGACTA
Source organism: Solirubrobacteraceae bacterium (assembly GCA_035713465.1). Lineage (GTDB taxonomy): Bacteria > Actinomycetota > Thermoleophilia > Solirubrobacterales > Solirubrobacteraceae > Palsa-465. The sequence continues at coordinate 1,751 of DASSZP010000022.1, forward strand.
CGTCAAGACGCTCGACACGCTGCTCGAGCACGTCGATGTGGCCGCCTTTGCCAAGGAGCAGGCGGAGCTGCGCGAGCAGGGTGTCTACCGAGGGATTGGCTTCTGCACCTACACCGAGATCTGCGGGCTGGCCCCATCACGGGTCACCGGCCCCGCCGGGGTGGGGGTGCAGGCCGGGCTGTGGGAGTCGGCGATGGTGCGTGTGCACAACACCGGGGCGGTCACCGTCTACAGCGGCACCTCGCCCCACGGGCAGGGCCTGGACACGGCGATGGCCCAGATCGTGGCCGACAAGCTCGGCGTCGACCCGGCGGTCGTCGAGGTCGTCCACGGCGACACGGCGACTGGGCCCGAGGGCCGCGGCACGTACGGCTCGCGCTCGCTGGCCACCGGGGGCGAGGCGGTCGCCCGCGCCGCCGACAAGGTGGCCAACAAGGCCAAGGCGATCGTCGCCGCCGAGCTCGAGGCGGCACCCGAGGACATCGAGGTGACCGACGGCACGTTCTCGGTCAAGGGCTCGCCGGACAAGGGCATGGCCCTGGCCGACATCGCCGGCATCGCCTACATCGGCGCGGTGCCCGAGGGGATGGAGCCGGGTCTTGAGGAGACGACGTTCTACGACCCGGAGAACTTCGTCTTCCCATTCGGAGCGCACGCCTGCGTGGTCGACGTCGATCCCGAGACGGGCAAGGTCAAGGTGGTCCGCTACGTCGCCGTCGACGACTGCGGCTACGCGATCAACCCGATGCTGATCGACGGCCAGATCCACGGCGGGGTCGTGTACGGGCTCGGGCAGGCCCTGTACGAGCGTGTCCACTACGACGAGGACGGCCAGCTGGTGACCGGCACCTTCGTCGATTACGCGCTGCCCACCGCGGCGGAGATGCCGACGTTCGAGCTGGACCGCACCGAGACGCCGTCCCCGGTCAACTCGCTCGGCGTCAAGGGCGTTGGCGAGGCGGGCACGATCGCCGCCTCGGCGGCGGTGACCAACGCCGTGCTCGATGCGCTGAGACCGCTCGGGGTGCAGTTCATCAACATGCCGCTCGGGCCCATGCGGGTCTGGGAGGCCATTGCCGAGGCCAAGGGAGGTGTGGCATGATTCCTGCCGCGTTCGATTACCGGGCGCCGGAGTCGCTCGAACAGGTCATCCGCGAGCTGCAGGAGAACGGCGAGGACGCCAAGCTGCTGGCCGGCGGCCATTCGCTGATCCCGCTGATGAAGCTACGGCTAGCCGCGCCCGCGCTGCTCGTCGACCTGCGCAAGGTGCCCGGGCTGCACAGCGTCGAGCGCCAGAACGGTGACTGGCGGATCGGCGCGATGACGCCGCACCGCACTCTGGAGAAATCTCCCGAGCTCGGGATCATCTCCTCGGTGGCGGCCACGATCGCCGACCCCCAGGTGCGCGCGCGCGGGACGATCGGCGGCTCGCTGGCCCACGGCGACCCGGCCTCCGACCTGCCGGCCGCGATGCTCATCACCGAGGCCGAGGTGACCCTGCAGGGCCCGGGCGGGCAGCGGTCGGTGGCCGCCGCGGACCTGTTTGAGGACTACCTGACCACGGCCGTGGGGCCCGAGGAGGTGCTGACCGAGATCCGGGTCCCGGTGCTCGACGGCTACGGCCACAGCTATCAGAAGTTCAACCGGCGCAGCGAGGACTGGGCGATGGTGGCCGTGTGCGCGATGGTCAAGAAGTCCGGTGACACGTGCGAGGACGTGCGGGTCGGGCTGACCAACATGGGGTCGGTGCCGATCCGGGCCACCGCCGTGGAGGAGGCGCTGCGTGGGCAGGAGCTCACGGCGGAGAACATCGCCCGGGCGAGCGAGCAGGCCGCCGAGGGCACCAGCCCCGTGGCCGACCTCAACGCCAGCGCCGACTACAAGCGCCACCTGTCCCGGGTGATGTGCCGCCGGGCCCTGGAGCAGGCCGCGGGGTAACCCGACCCGGGTCCCAGCCAGACGTGATGCCGCCGGATGACGTGGCGACGCCGGCGCCCGTGGAGATCGACTCGATCGAATCCGCGGGCGCCGCGCTCGCCGGACAGGGGTACCTGGCCGACCGGGCGCTGAGCCTGGTCGTCGACCTCGCCGTGGTGCTGGAGTCGCCGCTGCTGCTGGAGGGCGAGGCGGGGGTGGGCAAGACCGAGGTGGCCCGGGCGCTCGCCGCGGCGCTCAAAGCGCGGCTGATCCGCCTGCAGTGCCACGAGGGGATCGACGTCCACCACGCCGTCTACGACTGGGATTACGCCCGCCAGCTGCTCGCGCTGCGCGCCGCCGAGGGCGGGGTCGATGAGGGCGAGCTGTTCGACCGGCGCTTCCTGCTGCGCCGGCCACTGCTCGAGGCCCTGGAGTCCGAGGAGCGGGTGGTGCTGCTGATCGACGAGATCGACCGCGCCGACGACGAGTTTGAGGCCTTCCTGCTCGAGTTCCTGGCCGACTTCGCGGTCACCGTGCCCGAGCTGGGCACGATCGCCGCCCGCCGCCGGCCGATCGTGATCCTCACCTCCAACCGCACGCGCGAGCTGCACGATGCCCTGAAGCGGCGCTGCCTGTACCACTGGATCGACTATCCCAACGCCGAGCGCGAGCGCGCGATCGTCCGCTCGCGGCTGCCCGGCGTCCCGGAGGCGATCGCCGCCCGGGTGGTGGAGGCGGTCGGCAAGCTGCGCGAGCTCGGCGACCTCTACAAGCTCCCCGGCGTGGGGGAGACGATCGTCTGGGCCCAGGCCCTGCTCGCCCTCGGGGATGCGGCCAGCCTGGAGGAGACGCTGGGGGCCGCGCTCAAGGTGCACGAGGACGTGCTGCGAGTGCGCGAACGCGGGGTGCTGGACGGTGTCTGAGCCGGCGCTGGCCACGGCCCGCGACGGGGACACCGGCCGTCTCGCCGCGGCCGGCGACGGGGTCACCGGGCGTCTGGGCGCGCTGGTGGCCGAGCTGCGCGCGCGGGGCGCGCGGGTCGGGGTGGGGGAGCTGCTGGCGGCCCACCGTGCGCTGGACGCGATCGACGCGAGTGCCCGCCCCGACGCGCGGCTGGCCCTGCGCGCCGTGCTCAGCTGCGACCACGCCGACCTCGCGCGCTTTGACGCCGCCTTCGTGGCCGTGTTCGGCGACGGTCGCGCGCCGGGTCGCGACACACCCCTTTCCGAGCTGGGCGCGATCGAGCGGGCCGCCCTGCCCAGCATGGGGATGCCCGATGCCGCCGGCGCGCCCGCCGCGCCGGACGCCGAGCGCGTCCCCGCGGCCTACAGCGCCGTCGAGCTGCTCCGGGAGAAGGACTTCGCCCGCTACACGGCGGCCGAGACGGTCGCCGCGCGGGAGCTCATCGCCCGCCTGGCCCGGCGCCACCCCCGCCGCCGTTCGCGCCGCATGCACCGCTCGCACCGGCGCACGCACACCCCCGACCTGCGCGGAACGGTGCGGGCGTCGCTGCGCACCGGCGGGGAACCGGTGTACCGGCGCTGGCGCGGCCCCACCACGCGGCCGCGGCCCGTCGTGCTCGTCTGCGACGTCTCGGGCTCGATGTCGCCGTACGCGCGCATGCTGCTGCAGTACACGCAGGCGTCGGTGGCCGCCCGCCGCCGGGTCGAGGCGTTCGCCTTCGGGACGCGGCTGACCCGGATCACCTTCGAGCTCACCGGCCGCGACCACGACCGCGCGCTGGAGCGCGCCGCGGCCGCGGTCACCGACTTCTCCGGCGGCACGCGGATCGGCGAGGCGCTGGCCGAGCTGAACCGTGTCCACGGCCGCCGCGTCGGCCGCGGCGCCGTGGTCGTGATCCTGTCCGACGGCTGGGACCGGGGGGATCCCGAGCAGCTCGCGGCCGAGATGGCCCGGCTGCGGCGGGCCGCCCATCGCGTGGTGTGGCTGAACCCGCTGGCCGCCCACCCCGACTACGAGCCGCTGACGCGGGGGATGCGGGCCGCCGTCCCGCATACCGACGAGCTGCTGGCCGGCAACTCGATCGCCTCCCTGGAGCAGCTCGCCGACCGCCTGGAGGCGATGTGAGGCTCAGCGCCGGCCGCCTGGAGGCGATGTGAGGCTCAGCGCCGAGCAGCAGGCCTGGGTGGCCGACTCGTCCCTGCGCGGTCCCGACTTCCCGGCGCCCGAGCAGCCCGCGCCGCGGCTGATCGTCGTCGGCGCCGTCCCGCTCGCCGCGGCGCTGGCCGCCCTGGCCCGGAGCGCGGGCTGGCGTCCCTTCGTCGTCGACCCCCGGCCGCGCCACGCGACCCGCGAGCGCTTCCCCGGCGCCGAGGACGTGATCGTGGCCTGGCCGCAGCAGGCCGTCGAGGCGCTGGGCGGGATCGACGCGCAGACCGCGGTGGCCGTCCTCGCCCACGATCCGGTGCTCGACGACCCCGCGCTGATCATCGCCCTGCGCTCGCCGGCGGCGTACGTCGGCGCGATGGGCTCGCGCCGGACCCAGGCGGTGCGTCGTGAGCGGCTGGAGCAGGCCGGCCTGACCGAGGCCGAGCTCGACCGGCTCTCCGGTCCCGCCGGCCTCGACCTCGGGGCGCGCACGGCTCAGGAGACCGCCGTCTCGATCCTGGCGGAGATGGTCGCCGCCCGCCACGGCCACGACGGCGGCCGGCTGAGCCGGGCCGGCGGCCCGATCCATGCGGTGAGCCCATGACGGCCGGGGGCGCGCGCGGCCGAGGCGGGGAACCCGCGGCCGGCTGGAACGGCACCGAGCGCCGCGCGGGGACCGCGGCCGTCACCGGCGGACTGGTGCTCGCGGCCGGGCAGGGCACGCGTTTCGGCGCCGACAGCAAACTGTTGGCCAAGCTCGACGGCCGGCCGGTGCTGGAATGGGCTGTGCAAGCGCCGTGCGGCGTCTCGGAGCTGCAGCGCGTCGTGGTCGTGCTCGGGCACCGGGCCGAGGAGATCATGGCCGCCGCGGACCTCGGCCGGGCCGAACCGGTCGTCTGCGAGCAGTGGGCCGACGGCCAGTCCGCGTCGTTGCGCTGCGGCCTGGCCGCCCTGGCCGGGATGGAACGGGTGATCGTCACGCTGGGCGATCAGCCGCGCATGACCCCGCGCGTGATCTCGCTGTTCCTGGACCAGCCCGGGGGGACCCGTGCGGTGTACGCGGGCCGGCCCGGGCACCCCGTCGTGCTCGGGCCCGCGGAGATCGCCGCGGCCCGCGAGGTGGCCGGGGATCAGGGCGCGCGCGAGTTGCTGCGGGGTGGCCCGGTGATCGAGGTGGGTCACCTATGCTCGGGCCGCGACGTCGACACCACCGAGGACCTGGAGGCACTTCGCCATGAAGCTAGAGCAGTCATTTGAGGTCGCCGCCCCGCTGCAGCGGGTGTGGGCCGCGCTGATTGACGTCGAGCATGTCGCCCCGTGCCTGCCCGGCGCGTCGGTGACCGGGCGCAACGAGGACGGCAGCTTCACCGGCAGCTTCAAGGTCAAGATCGGCCCGACCTCGGCCGCCTACAGCGGCAAGCTGCTGATGGAGGACGTCGACGAGTCCGCCCACACCGCGACGATGAACGCGTCCGGGACCGACAAGCGCGGCCAGGGCGGCGCCAAGGCGCTGATCGTCTCCAAGGTGACCGCGGTCTCCGAGGACACGACCCGGGTCGAGGTGGTCACCGATTACCACATCACCGGACGCCTGGCCCGCTTCGGGCGTGGCGGGATGATCGAGGAGATCTCCAACCGCCTGCTCGGCCAGTTCGCCGACAACCTGCAGGCCTCGCTGCGCACCGGGCAGGACGCCGGGGCGCAGGCTCAGGCGACTCCGGCTGCGGAGCACGCTTCGGCCCCGGAGCACACTCCGGCCACCGAGGGGACGCCGGCGCCGGCCACCGACGAGACGCCGGCTGCTCCCGGCGCTGAGAGGGCGCAGGCCGCTGCGGCCGCAGAGCCGGGGGAGCCGGCCCCGCCCGCCGAGGCGCCCGCGACCCCGGCCGGCGAGCCGACCGCCGCGGCTGCGCCGCAGAGCCCGCCGCCGCGCCGGGCCCCGGTCGAGTCAGAGCCCGTCGAGGGCCTGTCGCTGATGGCCTCGGTCATGGCCAAGCAGATCCGCAGCAACCCCGCCCCGGTGATCGCGCTGGTGATCGGCTTCCTGGTCGCCCTGCGGGTCCTGCGGCGCCGCTGACCGCTCGCCGCCGCTGACCGCCGCCGGGGCGCTAGAGGTGCTCGCGCCCGGGCGGCGCGTCGAAGCTCGCGGCCGGCCGGGCGGCCACGATGCCGGTGGGGTTGATCGACGGATGCGTGCCGTAGTAGTGGGCGCGGATCTCATCGAAGTCGACCGTCTCGGCCACGCCCGGCCACTGGTAGAGATCCCGCGCGTAGGGCCAGAGGTTGCGGTACTCGACGAGCTTGCGGATCGAGCACTTGAAGTGGATCTGGTAGACGGCGTCAAAGCGCACCAGCGTCGTGAACAGGCGCCAGTCGGTCTCCACCGGGGTGTCCCCGTGCAGGAAGCGGCGCTCGCCCAGGCGCAGGTCGAGCCGATCCAGGTTCTGGAAGAGATGCTCGACCTCACGGTCGTAGACGGCCTGGCGCGTCGCGAAACCGGTCGCGTAGACGGCGTTGTTGACCCCGTGGTAGATCTCGTCCTCGAGCGCGTCGATCTCCTCGCGCAGCGGCTCGGGGTACAGCTCGACGGGGTGCGAAGCCAGCGGCGCGAACACCGTGCCGAGCATGCGCAGGATGTCCGCCGACTCGTTGTTGACGATCACGCCCTGCTCGCTGTCCCACAGCACCGGGACGCTGACCCGGTCCTCGTAGCCGGGGTCCGTCGCTGCGTAGGCGCGGGACAGGAACGACCAGCCGTTGAGCGCATCGACGTGGCTCTCATCGAAGGCCCATCCTCGCTCGTCGCGCAGTGGGCTGACGAAGGAGACGGGGATGGCCTGTTCCAGGCCCATCAGCCGCCGGCCGATCAGGGTCCGGTGCGCCCACGGGCACGCCCGCGCGACGTAGAGGTGGTACCGCCCCGCGGCGAGCGGGAAGCCGGCGTCCGGCGCGTCGGTCACCCGGCCGCGGAAGCGGCTGTCCTGACGCTGGAAGGAGCCATCGGCGGATCCCTCGCGGCCGAGGGAGAACGGGCGTGTCTCAGAGCTCATGCGTTCGAGGCTAGCCCGCGCCTGGACCGTCCAGGGGCGGCCCGGTCCTCGAACACGGCCGAGCTGCCCGCGCGCCGGCGCGCCGGCTAAGGGGTGCCCTGAGGCCGGGTAAGGGGTCAACCCCGACAAAGGTGGGCGAGTACCCGATGTGGGCCGGTGCGGCTTAGCCCAAAGTGACGGGTGCGCCCATCCACCCCCGTCGGAAAGAAGCACACCATGAGCACCTTCACCCGCCTGACCCGCAGCCTCCGTCACGGCATCGCCGACATGAGATACGCCCAGAAGCGCCTGTTCGCGCATCGCACCGGCATCGACGTGATCGATTACGCCCACGTCCCGGGCGTGGTCGGCACCGCGGCCGAGCTGGAGGCGCTGTACGCGCTCGGCACCCGCATCCCGCCCCGCTGAGGCGAGACTCGAGCCATGACCGCTACGGTCAGTCGGATGCAACCCGAGCAGCAGGCGCGGCGCGCCGACACGTTCCGCGCCCTGCACTCACCCGGTCACCCGCTGATCATGCCCAACCCCTGGGACGCCGGCTCGGCTCGGCTGCTCGCGTCGCTGGGCTTCGCGGCCCTGGCCACCACGAGCGGGGGGTTCGCCGCCACGCTGGGGCGCCGTGACGGCAACGTCACTCGCGACGAGGCGCTGGAGCACGCGGCGCGCCTGGCCGCCGCCGTCGACGTGCCTGTCTCGGCCGACCTCGAGAATGGCTTTGGCCGCTCTCCGGCCGAGGTCGCGCTGACCGCCGCCGGCGCCCGCGAGGCCGGCCTGGCCGGTTTCTCGGTCGAGGACGCCACCGGTAACCGGGAGCGCCCGATCCACGACATCGGCCACGCCGTCGAGCGCGTGGCCGCGGCCGCCGAACAGGCCCACGCGACCGGTCTGCCCCGGCTCGTGCTCACCGCCCGGGCCGAGAACCATCTGCACGGCCGCGACGACCTGGCCGACACCATCGCGCGGCTGCGGGCCTTTGAGGCCGCCGGTGCCGACGTCGTGTTCGCGCCGGGCCTCACCGCAGCCCGAGACATCGCCGCCGTCGTGGACGCCGTCGGCGTGCCGGTCAGCGTGCTGCTGCTGGCCGGCGGCCCGTCGGTTGCCGAGCTGGCCGCGCTGGGCGTCAGCCGCGTGTCCACCGGAAGCGCTCTGGCCTGGGCCGGATACGGGGCGGTCGTGGCCGCCGCGCAGGAGCTGCGTGACGCCGGGACCACGTCCTGGCTGGCCGGGGCGGCAACCGGCGCCAAGGCGGCGCGCGGGGCCCTGACCGATCAGCCGGGGTAGATCCGCTCGAGCAACCGCTGCATGGCCGGGGAGGTTGTGTCGTTGCCCGGGCAGCAGCGCGGCCCGTCGACGGCGCTGATCCCGATCTCCAGGTGCGGGCCGGAGGAGATGCCGACGATCCCGCAGCCGACCTCGGCGATCGGCTGACCGGCCTGCACGACGCTGCCGGTGGCCACGAGCGCCGGCTCCGCGTGCCCGTAGTAGATGAAGCGCCCGTTGAGGGGGCCGCCGGTGACGCGCAGCACCGGAGCGGCCGGCCCGAAGCCGGAGATGCCCTCCTGCACGATCACCCCGTTGGTCACCGCCACGAGCACGGCAGCGGGACCGCACGCCGCCCCTCGGGTGCTGATGTCAACCCCCTGATCCGGCGACCACGTGCTGGGCGGGGCGGCGACCGTGGTGGGGGAGAGCGGGAAGACGAAGCCCTGACCGGAGCCGAGTGCGTTGAGCTCCTGCACGATCTTCAGCTCGCGGCGGACGGTGGCCAGGGATACCGCGTGGGCGTTGGGGTCTCCCACCGGATCAGACGGCGATCCGACCGACGCCTGCTCGCCGGCGGCCGGATTCAGCGCCTGCGGGTGAGCCTGCGGGATCGAGTCGGTCTGCGCCTTCGCCGGGGAGCCGGCCGACGCCGCCCCCGAGCTCGTCCCGGCGGTGCCGCAGCCGGCCAGGGCGAGCGCCGCGACGGCGAGCCCGGCCGCCGCTGACCTCCGGATGCCCAGGGCTGCCGTCATCGGCGATAGTTCAGCAGGTCGGCAGGCCGGGGACGACGGTTCGCCGGCTACGCGGCGGCGCGCAGTTCGGCCAGCGGCGGGCGCTCGATGATCTCCTCGGATCCGGCCGGGCGGTCAGGCTCTCCGGGAACCATGAAGGCGGTGGGCAGCGCCCCGTGCAGGCGGCCCTCGCGCTCGAGCCGCGTGGCCAGCGCGCGCAGCACGGCGAAGGCCATTGGGCTCAGATCGCGCAGCGACTGGTGGGCGTTCTGGCGCTCGTCGAGGTCGACCTGGGCGATGGCGTCGAGCCCGACGGCGCGGTAGGCGTCGATGAGCAGGGCGATGTCCACCCCGTAGCCGGTCACGAAGGGCAGCCGTTCGAGCAGCTCGCGGCGCGCCGCGATCTCCCCGGCCAGCGGCTGCGCGACGGCGGCCAGCTCGGGGTAGAAGAGGTTGAGCAGGGGGCGGGCGGTGAGCTCGGTGACGCGGCCGCCGCCGTCGGGCAGCACGACGTCGCCGACGCGGAAGGGCCGCCGGTAGAACCCCTTGACGAACTGCACCTCCGGCTCGCACAGCAACGGCCCGAGCAGGCCGCAGGCGAAGTGGGGCCCGAAGCGCTCGCTGTCGGCGTCCAGGAAACAGACGATGTCTCCGGTCAGGACCGAGAGGGCCCGCCACATCGCGTCACCCTTGCCGAGCACGGGGCCGACGTCGGGGCGCAGCTGCGCCTGGTCATAGACCTCGGCGCCGAGGGCCCGGGCAATGTCGGCGGTGCCGTCGGTGGAGTGATCGACGACGACGACTTGATCGAGCACGCCGGCCTCGCGCAGTCCCATCAGCGTGTCGAGGATCGACCCGATCGTGTCGGCTTCGTTGCGCGCCGGCAGGCAGACCGAGACCGTGGCCGTGCGCGGGTCGGCCAGGCGCTCGGGCGGGAAGTCCCCGTGCGCGAAGGTGCGGCCGGCGTACCAGGAGCGGGCGCGGAGGGTCATGGGCGCAGAGCATGACAGCCGGTGGCGCGAGCGCGATCGGACGATCATCCCCGACCCAGAACCAGAAAAATGGTCTGTCGCCATCCCGCGGGCCGCGGAGGAGACCTGACGCGGCCCGGCCGGGGCGATAGGATCCCACGCCGGGCGGGGCCGCGCACGGATTCCCGCTCGGCGGGCGGGGGAAAGGGAGCGCGCAGATGTCACATCAACTTCATGGTCGCGGCTGGTCGGCGGGCCCCTCCGGCGGGGACGGCCGGTGACCCGCGCGCTGCGCGTCGGCAGCTTCCGTCGGCTGCTCGTCTCCTACGGTCTCAACGAGCTCACCTGGTCGTTCGGGACGATCGCCCTCGCGGTGCTCATCTACCGGCGGACCGGCAGCGCGCTCGGATCGACGGCGTTCTTTCTCTGCTCTCAGTTCGCGCCCGCCCTGTTCTCGCCCCTGCTCGTCGCCCGGCTTGGCGGCGTCGATCACCGCCGGGTGCTGCCGCTGCTCTACGCCGTGGAGGCGGGCCTGTTCGGGGTGCTGGCCGCGATGGCCACCCAGGCCCGGCTGGTCCCCATCCTCGCCGTGACGCTGCTCGACGGCATCATTGCCCTCAGCGCCCGGACGATCTCGCGCACGGCCACGGTCGATGTCCTGCGCCCCCTCGACCTGCTCCATGAGGGCAACGCGCTGATCAACGTCGTGTTCTCGGTCTGCTACATGGTCGGGCCGGCGATCGGCGGGGTCGTCGTCGCCGCCGGGGGGACCGTGTCGTCGCTGCTGGTCAACTGCGGGCTGTTCGCCGTGATCGCGCTCGTGCTCGCCCTCACGGCGCTGCCCGCGGTCGAGCTGCACGAGGAGGATCGCGGGCGCAGCGCGCTGGGCCGGCTGCGCGCAGCCGTCGATCACGCCCGTCACGACCGTGCGATCGGGCGCCTGCTGCTGCTGCAGACCTTCGGGATGGTCATGTTCACCATCTCGATCCCGGTCGAGGTCGTGTTCGCGCAGCACTCCGTTCACGCCGGCGCGGGCGGGTACGGGGCGATGCTGTCGGGCTGGGGTGCGGGCGCCGTGGCCGGCAGCGCCGCCTACGCCCGCTGGCGGCGGGCCCGGGGCAACGTCCTGCTCGCGGTCAGCGGCACGCTGCTGGCCTTCGGCTTCGCCGTCATCGCTGCCGCCCCGACGATCACCCTCGCCGTCGTCGGCTCGGCGCTCGGCGGGGCCGGTAACGGTTCCGGCGGGATCGCGATCCGGACGATGCTGCAGGAGTACACCCCGCAGCGCTGGATGAGCCTGATCACGAGCCTGCTCGAGTCGCTCGGCCAGGCCGCTCCGGGCCTCGGCTTCGTCCTCGGGGGCGTGCTCAGCTCGGTCGCCGACCCGCGGGTGGCCCTGGCCGTCGCCGGGGCGGGATCGCTGGTCTACGCGGGCGCCGCCGGTTGGGGGCTGAGGCTGGCGCGGATCGGCGCACCCCCGCCCGCCTTTCCGCCCGGGCCGGCCCCGGCGGCGGCGGTCGGGCCGGAACGGGTCTCGGGGGCGCCGGCCGGTTCCGGTTAGGCTGACGGCGACACCTCCGGGTATCGGCCGTGCGCCTCGGCTGCATCGACATCGGCTCCAACACGACGCGCCTGCTCGTCGCCGACTGCGACGGGACGGGTCTGGCCGCGGTGCATCAGGAGAGGGTGTTCACCCGGATCGGGCACGAGGTGCTCGACCACGGCCTCGTGCGACCGGCCAAGGTGGCCGAGGTCGTCGCGGTCGTCGCCGGGCAGCTGCGCACCGCCCGCGCGCTCGGGGTGACCGAGATCCACGCGGTGGCCACCGAGGCCATCCGCCGGGCCGCCAACGGGGCCGAGCTGCTCGACGCCGTCTCCGCGGCCGCCGGGGTCAGCGTCCGCGTGCTGACCGGCGAGGAGGAGGCCCGGCTGGCCTTCGTCGGCGTGGCCGGGACGCTGTCCGCCGCCCCCGCGCCTGGTCAGGCCGTCGGCGTGGCCGATGTGGGCGGCGGCTCCTCGGAGCTGGTCGTCGGGACCCCCCCGCGCGCGATCCGATGGTGGGTCTCGGTCGCGCTGGGCTCCACCGATCTCACGCACGCCCTGCTCGCCTCGGACCCTCCGTCCGCCGAGCAGCTGGCCGCCGCGCGCGAACGCGTCGGCTCCGAGCTGGCCGGGCTCGAGCCTCCGCAGGTGGCCCTCGGCGTCGCCGTCGGGGGCAGCGCCACGTCGCTGGCGCGGATCGCGGGGGAAAGGCTCGACGCGCCCGCGCTGCGCCGGGCACTGGAGCTGCTGGTCTGCGCCCCCGCCGCGGTGATCGCCAGCCGCCACGGCATCGATCCCGTCCGCGCGCGCCTGCTTCCGGCCGGGCTGCTGGTGCTGGCCGGGGTGGCCGAATTGTTCGGCACCGCGCTGCGCGTCGGCGCGGGTGGCATCCGGGAGGGCGTCCTGCTAGAAGCTGCGGCGAGATGAGCACCGACGCGCCTGATCCCCCCGAGCCGCCGGTCACCGCGCACGAGCCGCCGGTCGACCCCCGCGAGGCGATCGCCCAGGTGCGCGTCCGCGCGCCGACCCGCGGCAACCGCAAGCTCGAGCGGCTGCTCGCCGCCGTCAACGACGACATCCAGCTGAAAGCGTGGTGGCACGTCTCGGCGGTCAACGCCACGCGGCGGCTGGGGATGTCGGACCACAGCTGGGTCCACATCCAGATCGTCACCAACATCGGGTTGCGGCTCGCGCGGCTGCTGTTCCGCCGCGGCGTCGTACCGGGGGTGGTGGCCGACTTCGGCATGACCGAGCACGACGCGGAGGTGGTGGTCGCCGCCGGGTGCCTCATGCACTGCGTCGGCATGTCCATTCACCGCGCCGACCACGAGCGCTACAGCCTGTTCCTCACCGCCGACAAGATCGGCTCGCTACTGGCCGGTGTCTACGAGGAGCCCGAGCGCTCGATCATCGCCGCCGAGGCCATGCACGCGATCATCGGCCACCGCCGCAAGGGCGACCCGTTCACGATCGAGGCGGGCATCGTCCGCGTCGCGGACGCGCTCGACATGGCCCGCGGGCGCTCGCGGATCCCGTTCGAGACCGGGCATCAGAACATCCACTCGCTGTCGGCCTACGCGATCGACGAGGTCAAGATCTCCCCGGGCCGGGACCGCGCGGTGCGCGTCGAGATCATGATGTCCAACAGCGCGGGGATCTTCCAGGTCGACGAGCTGCTGGCCGAGAAACTCCGCGGCTCGGGACTGGAGCAGCACGTCGAGGTGATCGCGCGCATCGAGGCCGAGCACGAGCAACGCCTGCTGCCGGTGTTCCGGATCTGACCTTCGTCTCTGGGCGTCGCCCTGGCTGTCACGCGACCTTGACAGCCCAGCGATGTAAAGCTAGCTTTACAGGGTGTCAAGCGACCTTGACAGCCTGATGCGCAACGTGATCCGCCAGCTCCGCTCCGAACGCGGTCTCTCCCAGGGGCAGCTGGCCAGCGCGGTCAAGGTCTCCCGCCAGACGATCAACTCGATCGAGCAGGGCCGCTATACGCCGTCGCTGCCGCTCGCCATCGCGCTGGCGCGTTACTTCGAAAGCACCGTCGAGGAGGTGTTTGATGCAACGTCCGTGGAGTAGATCCAAGTGGTTTCTCCCGTTGTTCTCCGCGGCCCTGGGGCTCGTCATGCTGGCCGCTCATGTCGCCGGCGGCCACCCAGGCCAGGGGGTCGTCTCGATGGCCATCATGGTCGTGTTCGGGGCGGTCGTCGCCGCCGGCCGCGGTGACACGGTCCGCGGCTTTCGCGGCGACGGCACCGATGAGCGCTTCCGGCAGCTCAACCTCCGGGCCACCGCGACGACCGGCCAGGTGCTCACCCTCGTGGTGATCGTCGCCTTCGTGGTCGAGATTGCGCGGGGGCACTCCGGGGCGCCATTTGCCTGGCTCGGTTCGGTCGCCGGGCTGACCTACCTCGTCGCGCTGGCCTGGTTCCGCAGCCGGGGATAGACGGCGGGGCGCGCCTCGCAAGCCCCGGCGAGGCCAGCGTGTGCCGGCGGTGGTCCGCGGGCAGCTCGTCGAGCGCGAGCAGCTCGGCCGAGGCCTGCAGCGAGCCGTTGTGGTCACCCACGTAGTACGACGCGATCGAGAACTCGCAGGAGGCCAGCAGGCGGGGCAGCGTGTGCTCCTCGTCGCGCGCGATGACCGCAAGCCCGAGGGTCGTCATGACCTGATCCGGCCGGCTACCAGTGCACGCCGCGCATCAGATGCGCGAGTGCGACCTGCTCGGTCGAGGCCCGCTCCTCGGGGTCCTTCTGGCCGCGGGCGGCGGCGGAGTCGGGGAAGACCTTGTAGGCGGTGGAGAGGATCTGGTCGACCGCCTTGGGGAACAGCGCGTAGGCGACCTCGCCGAAGGTGCCCAGCCGGGTGTTGATCTGCTTGGGCTTGGCCCGGATCGCCTCGCAGATGAGGTCGGCCGCCTCCTCGGGGGAGATGGTCGGGAAGCTGTCGTACATCTTGGTCGGCGCGATCATCGGCGTGCGCACGAGCGGCATGTGGATCGTCGTGAAGTGCACGTTGTCGCCGATGCACTCCGACCCGACCACGCGGGTCCACGCGTCCAGGGCGGCCTTGGAGGCGACGTAGGCGGAGAACCGCGGCGGGTTGGTCTGCACGCCGATCGAGGAAACGTTGACGATCAGGCCCGAGCGGCGCTCGCGCATGTGGGGGAGAAAGCCCATGATGAGCTTGATCGTGCCCAGGTAGTTGAGCTGGATCGTGCGCTCGTAGTCGTGGAAGCGGTCGTAGGAGAGCGCGACCGAGCGGCGGATCGAGCGCCCGGCGTTGTTGACCAGGATGTCGACCGCGGGGTGGTCGGCGAGCACCTGCTCGGCCAGGCGGTCGACCGACGCCGGATCCGCGACGTCGGCGGTGTAGACGTGGGCGGTGCCGCCGTTGTCCTCGATTTCCTGACGGGTCTCCTCGAGCTTGTCCGCACTGCGGGCGACGAGCAGGGGGATCCCGCCGGCCCGGGCGATCTTCAGCGCCGCGGCGCGGCCGATGCCGCTCGAGGCCCCGGTGATCAGCACCGTCTTGCCGTTGACCGCGCCCTCGAAGCTCCGATCCTTGAACAGGTCCGGGTCCAGGTTGCGCTCCCAGTAGTCCCACAGCTTGTCGGCGTAGCTCTCCAGCGGGGGCACGGCGATGCCGGAGCCGGCCAGCGCGCGCTCGGTGTCGCGGGTGTCGAACTGCGGGGTGAGCGCGATGTGGCCCAGCACCTCGTCGGGGATGCCGAAGTCGGCCAGCAGCGCCTTGCGCACGCCCTTGGCGGCCGGCAGCTGCATGAGCATGCCGATCGTGCCCTTGGGTAGCGCCTTGAGCAGCTTGGCGTCGATCCGCAGCGACAGCTGGGGCGCGTGGGCCGCCTTGGCGATCGTGTTCATCACCTCGCCCGAGCGCTGGGACTTGGGGCTGGTCAGATGGAAGGCCTGCCCGTCGAGCCCGTCGGAGTGGGCGATGTGGTCCATCGCGGCGGCGACGAAGTCGACCGGGACGATGTTCGTGTAGCCCAGCTCAGGGCCGACGAGCGGGAACCAGCCCGGCAGGTAGTGACGGGCCATCTTGATCGCGGTGAAGAAGTAGTAGGGCCCGTCGATCTTGTCCATCTCGCCGGTCTGCGAGTTGCCGACGACGACGGCCGGGCGGTACACCCGCCACGGCATGTTGGTCTGGGTCCGGGCGAGCTTCTCGGACTCAAACTTCGAGCGGTGATAGGGGTGGTCGAGCTTCTGGCCCTCGTCGAACATGTCCTCGCGGAACAGGCCCTTGTAGCGGCCCGCGGCCGCGATCGAGGACACGTGGTGAAAACGGCCCGCCTCCAGCGCGTTGGCCAGGGCGACGGCGTTGCGGGTGCCCTCGACGTTGGCGATCCGGTTGCGCTCCTCGTCGGCGGTCATGTCGTAGACCGCCGCCAGGTGGAAGAAGTGGTCGATCCCGGCGGCCTTGAGCGTGTCCCGGGTCGCGTCGTCGACGCCCAGCCGCGCCGTGGTCAGGTCTCCGATGACGGGGCTGATCCGCTCCCGGGCGCCGGGGCCCCAGCCTTCGATCAGCGCATCCAGGCGCTCGGTCGAGCCCTCGCGCACGAGCACGAAGATCGTGCCCTCGCCGTCACCGATGCGCGCGACGAGCCGGTCGATCAGGTGGCGGCCGATGAAGCCGGTCGCCCCTGTGACGAAGTAGTTCATCTGAAAAGCGGCCCCCCGGCGGCCGGATCTACCAGCCGCCGCGCCAGTCGGCGTTGGCCGACCGCGCCCGGGCGGCATCCATGCGCGCGTGCTTGCGCTTGTCCAGCCGCCACTGGATGAGCGAGAAGACGACGATGATCACCGGGAAGAAGGCGATCACCAGGAACATCACGTCGGTGATCGACTTGTCGGTCGTCTCGCCGTACCAGCCCTGGCCGCCGTCCTGACGGGCGAAGGCCATGGGGGCGGCCACGAGCAGCATGCCCACGCACATCGTCAGGGCAAAGAGCATGTAACGGGCGCGGCGCATGAACTGCCGGACAGGGTAACGGATCGACCGGCTCACGCGGCGACGGAGGCAGGGCTGCGCACCGCCGCCACGGCCTTGAGCAGGGCTGGGTTGTACTCCCCCGCGCGCGAGGTGACCTCGAGATGATCGATCGGCACCTCGAACACCTCGGCTCGGGCCGCCGCCGCCAGCGCGCGCTGGTTGGCCGGGGGCACGCTGCGGTCCCGGGTCGTCATGACCATCGCGGCCGGCACCTCGACGGTGTGCAGCCAGGGGCGGGAATCAAAGCGCCCGAGCTCCCGTCCGGCCTCGGCGATGTCACGCGCCGAGTGGCGCATCAGCTCCGACATCCACCATGCGGTCTGGGGCGTGTAGGGGATCTTGGCCTGGCGGAAACCGGCCCGCCACAGGCCGCGGGGCGAGATCGACAGCCCGAGCTTGAGCGCGCCCATGAATCGCCACACCCGGACCGTCTCGGGGTCCTGGAAATGTTGGGAGGTGCCGCTGAGCACGATCCCGGCCACCACGTCACGGTGATCGCGGGCGATGAGCTGGGCGATCGTCCCGCCCATCGAGTACCCGACGAAGATCGCCGGCCCGCAGTCGAGCTCGCGCACGACGGCGGCGGCGTCGGCGGCGCAGTCGGTGAGCCGGAACGGGGTCAGGGCGCGCAGGCCGCGCCCGTGGCCGCGGTGGTCGATGGCCAGGACGCGGTAGCCCGCCTCGGTCAGCGCCCCGTAGGCGCCGTGCCAGTTGAGGTCGGCGCTCACCGTCCAGCCGTGCAGCAGCATGACCGCCGGGCCGTCGCCGCCCGAGTCACGCAGGAAGAACTCGCCGCGGCCGGGGACGGTGACCGTGCGCGCGGGCGGCAGGGGACCGGGCGGAACGGGCGGGTACGCGGGTGTACTCATGGGCCGGGATGCTAACCGGCGCCTACCATCAGCCCCATGGCGGTGGTCATCGCATCCGATCTGGGCAAGGACATGGCGGGCGAGCCGCTGCTGCGTGGCATCTCGTTCAAGCTCGAGCGCCGCGACCGCATGACCCTGTCCGGGCGCAACGGGGCGGGCAAGACGACGCTGCTGCGGATGCTGGCCGGTGAGGCCTCGGTCGACTCCGGCGAGCTCGTCTTCACCAAGGGCGTCAAGGTGTCACTGCACGACCAGCGCCCACCGCGCGACCGCGGCCTGAGCCTGCGCGACTACGTGGTCGGCGGCGCTCCAGAGCTGGTGGCGATCGAGGGCGAGCTGGCTCGCCTGGAGCAGCAGATGGCCGACGGCGATTACGCCGAGGCGACCCTGCAGCGCTACAGCGACGCCCAGGCCCGGCTGGAGCACGCCGGCGGATACAACTGGCGCGATCGCGCGCTGGCCACACTGCACGGACTCGGCTTCCGCAACGACGCGGATCTGGACCGCCAGCTGGACACCTTCTCGGGCGGCGAGCTGACCCGGGCCTCGCTCGGACGCGCACTGGCCGGCGATCCCGATCTGCTGCTGCTCGACGAGCCGACCAACCACCTCGACATCGAGTCGCTGGAGTGGCTGGAATCCCATCTCGTCAACCTCGACGCCGCCGTCGTGCTCGTCGCTCACGACCGCTGGTTCCTGGAGGCGGTCGGGACCTCGGTGCTCGAACTGGAGGCCGGCCGCGGACGTTTCTTCTCCGGGACCTGGCACGCCTGGCGCAAGGAGAAGGCCCAGCGCGAGCTCGCCCTCGGCCGCGCGATCGAGCGCCAGGAGGCCGAGATCGCCCGCCTGGAGCACTTCGTCACGCGCTTTCGGGCCGGCACCCGCGCGCGCCAGGCCCAGTCGCGGGCCAAGAAGCTGTCCAAGATCGACCGGCTCTCGCGCGATCCCAAGGACACGGCCGGTCCGGAGTTCGCCTTCAAGCCGCCCGAGCGCTCGGGCCGGGTCATCTTCGAGCTCGAGGACGCTGTGCTCACCGCCGGCGACAAGCTGCTGCTCGACCACGCCGAGCTCTGGCTCGAGCGCGGTGAGCACGTCTCCCTGGTCGGCGCCAACGGCGCGGGCAAGACGACGCTGATCGAGACCCTGGCCGGCCAGCGCGAGCTGGCCTCGGGCAAGCTGCTCACCGGGCACAACGTCAAGATCGGCTTCCTCTCCCAGCACGCCGAGGAGCTCAACGCGGGCACCGCGCGCACCGTCGTCGAGGCGACGCAGCGGGCCACCGGCCTGACCCCGGGCAAGGCCCGAGCGCTGCTCGGGCGCTTCCTGTTCTCCGGTGAGGACGCCGAGAAGCCATTGGAGGGCCTCTCCGGCGGGGAGCGGCGGCGCCTGTCGCTGGCCATCCTCGTGCACTCGGGGGCCAACGTGCTCATCCTCGACGAGCCGACCAACCACCTCGATCTCGAGAGCCGCGAGGCGCTGGAGGGCGCGCTGGCCCAGTTCCCCGGCTCGCTGCTGCTCGTCTCCCACGACCGGGCGCTGCTCGACGCGGTCGGTTCGCGGACGGTCGCCGTGGAGGACCAGACCCTGCACAGCTACGTGGGCGGCTGGCCCGAGTACGTGCGGATCCGCGAGGAGCGGGCCAAGGCGCCCGCCCCCGCGGCTCCCGCTGCCGTGCGTCCGGCTCCGGGCGCCCGTGCTTCCGCGGGCGGCGCTTCTGCCGGCCGCACCTCCGCCGGGGGCGCTCCGGCCGGCCGCGCGTCCGGTGGCGGCGCTCGGGGGGCCCGAGGGTCCGCCGGCAGAGCCGCCGCCGCGGATGAGAAGGGGTCGGCATCGTCGGGCAACGGCCGCAAGCGCACCCCTCCGGCCAAGCGGGCCAAGCGCGGCTCGGCCTCGATCGAGGCCCAGATCGAGGCCGCCGAGGCCGCCCTGCGGGCCATTGAGGACGAGCTCGCCGACCCCGCCGCCTGGTCGACACCCGAGGCCAGCGCCCGCTCGACCGAGCGCCACGCCGCGGCCAAGGAGGCCGTCCGGGTGCTCTACGAGCAGTGGGAGACGGTCGCGGGCTGAGCCGCTCACGCTCGGCGGAGCGTGCCGGGGTCCACATCGGGCACGGCATCGCGCGGGTTGGCGCCCGCGGACACGACGCGCATGGCGAATCCGGCTGCCTGCTCGGCCTGCCGGGCCGCGTCGAGGCCGCCGATCACGATCGCGCGGGCTCCGAGATCACCGATCAGTGACGTGGACCGGGCAAGCGGGCCCGCGTCATCACCGCAGACGGCGACCACGGGCGCTCGCTCGGCGGGCCCGACGTACGGCCAGCCGGTGCCGGCCAACAGATGCAGCGCCTTGACGACGTGGGCGCCGCGCGGCGTGTCGGCGACCAGTTCCGCCGCCGAGCCACGCTCAGGGAGCAGGCGGCCGGTGCCGTAGTCGACCGCATGGGTGCAGTCCATCAGCGTTGCGCCGGCTAGCCGGCCGTCCCGCGCGCCGACCAGCGAGAGCGCCGGCACCAGGCCCGGCCACGCGATCGCGAGCACAACGATGTCGGTCCGCCCGGCGCAGTCGGCCGGCTCGACGCTCTCGGCGCCCCCGCCGATCATCGCGACGGCCGCGGACCCGTGCCCCGGGACGCGACCGGTCACGAGCAGCGAATGGCCCGCCCCGGCCAACGCCCGTCCGAGGGCGACGGCGAGGTTGCCCGGGGGGGTGAGTAGGGAAACCGCTCTCGGTAAGGCGTTATCCGACCCACGCCCCGGGATCGCCCGGGAGCATCCGGCTCCCGCCGGGGGGTGAGTAGGGAAACCGCTCTCTGTAAGGCTTTTTTCGACCCACCCCGGCCCGGGGTTGACATAACGCCACCAGCGGGGAGCGGCCCGGACCGGGGCGGTGTCGGGACCGCGGCGCTGTCCGGGCCGGGACTAGACTCTCAGGGACATGTCAGGGATCCGCGTCGCCTTCATCGACGACGACAGCGGGCTGATGACCGTGCTGGAGCGGCGCCTGCAGGTGCTGCGCTGGGAGCGGTCGGTGCTCGCCTACGCGGCCGTTCCCGAGCAACTCGCCTCGATGCGGCTGCACGCGCTGGTCGTCAACCCGGCGCTCACCGGGATGGAGTACATCGAGTGGACGGCGCGCGCGCTGCCGGGGCTGGCCCTGATCGTGACCGCGGGACCGATGCCGGTCGCCGACCGGGTGCGGGGGCTGCGGACCGGCGCCGACGACTGGATCACCAAGCCGTGCCATCCCGAGGAGCTGGTGGCGCGGATCGAGGCCGTGCTGCGCCGCCGCCGGGCCGGCCAGGTGCTGCCCGAGGACGGGAACGTCGAGGCCGGGGAGCTGTCGATCCGGCCCGACCGCTTCGACGCCTACGTGGGTGGACAGCCCGCCTCGCTGTCGCGCAAGGAGTACGAGCTGCTGTTCGAGCTCGCCTCGGCCGAGGGCCGGGTGCTCGAGCGCGAGGACATCTACCAGCGCGTGTGGGGCTACACGATGGCCCGCGGCGACCGCTCGGTCGACGTGTTTGTGCGCAAGCTGCGCCAGAAGCTCGAGAGGGTCTCGCCCGGCTGGAGCTACGTGCACACCCACTTCGGGGTCGGCTACCGGTTCGCCGCCGTCGCCCCCGACGGGACCGAGGTCGCGACCGGGGGGGCCGCCGCCGAGGCGCCCAGCCCCGCAGGGCCCCGGCCCGCACCGGCGTCCTCGCCGCCGGCCGGGCGGCCCGCTGCGGCGTACTCTTAGAGGCACGATGAACACCGTCCTCGTGCGCAACATCGTGATCATCGCCGTGATCGCCGCCGTGGTCGCGTTCCTGCCCGGGGGCGGCACCGGCGCGAGCGTCATCATCACCGCGATCTCGCTCGCCTTCCTGGGCTCGCTGGCCTGGGTCGGCACGATCCTGTACCGCCAGAACCGCTCCTGGCTCTATGACCTCGGTGAGTCGCGCCGCGCCGGCCTGTACGTGGCCGCGGGCGTGCTGGCCGTCGCGCTGACGGCGACGCACCGGATGTGGTCCTCGAGCGCCGGCTCGGTGCTGTGGCTGCTGCTCGTCGGCGCCTCGGTGTACGTGATCGCCGCCGTGGTCATCGCCGCCCGCCGCTACTGACGGCGATGGGCGAGCGCGACCCGCGGGTCGACGACTACATCGGCGGGCTGCCCGCCTGGCAGCAGACGGTCTGCACCGAGCTGCGCGAGATCATCCACTCCGCCGACCCGGAGATCGCGGAGACGATCAAGCGCCGGGTGCGGCCCTACTTCTTCCTGCAGGGCAACGTGTGCGCGCTGCTGGCCGCCCGGGACCACGTCAACCTGTTCCTCTACGACGGCGCGATCGTGCCCGACCCGCACGGGATCATCACCGGTGGCCACGACAACGCGACCGCCCGCACGATCGCCGTGCGTGAGGGCGAGACGGTCAACCGGCCCGCGCTGACCGCAATGCTGCGCCAGATCGTGGCCAACAATCGGGCCGGCGGCTGGCGCGCGATCAAGGCCCGGGGCTGAAGGGGACGCAGGCGGTCCGAGGCCCTGGGGCGAAGGGGGACAGCGACCGCCTCAGGCGGGAGCCAGCGTGACCGGGATGCCGTTGAGCACGGCGTTGCCGGAGACCGCGTCGACGAGCATCTCGTCGGCGAGCAGGTTGCTGTTGGTGCCGGCGTTCTCACTGGCGACGGCCATCCGCATGCCCGGGTCGCCGTGGCCCCAGCCGTGGGGCAGGCTGACCACGCCGGGCATCACCTCGTCGGTGACTTCGACCTCGGCCTCGACGCTGCCCGTGCGCGAGTTCAGCCGCGCCGAGGCGCCATCGCGCAGCCCGTAGCGGCTGGCGTCGTCGGGGTGCACGTGCAGGGTGCAGCGGGCCTTGCCCTTGACCAGCACGGGCAGGTTATGCATCCAGGAGTTGTTGGAGCGCAGGTCACGGCGGCCGATCAGCACGGGCCCGTTGGTGGCACGGTCCAGCGCCGCGCGCAGCCGCGGGACGTCGGCGCTCAAGAGCTCGGCGGCGAGCTCGATCTTCCCCGAGGGGGTGCGCAGCGCGTCGGGCAGGCGCTCGGCCAGGGGCCCGAGGTCGACCCCGTGCGGGGCCGCCTCCAGCGCCTGGAGGGTCAGGCACGGACCCTCGTGGCGCGCGCCGAAGCCGTCGCCCCAGGGCCCGGCGCGGAGCAGCAGGTCCAGCAGCCGCTCGGGCCCGACCCGGGGCGCCAGCGCGGCCATGATCTCGTCGCCGTCGCGACCGTGCAGCGGTGACTGCGGCGTGTCGAGCTCGCGCTGCAGCAGCGTCCGGGCGACCCCCTCGTCCAGCGCGGCCAGGTCGGGGTCCGGGCCGGCGCCGAGGGCGACCCCGGCCAGGCGCAGCAGCGTCACCCACTCATCGGGCAGCTCGGGCTCGGGTTCGAGCACGGGCGGTGAGTAGTTGGCGATGTTGCGGACCGAGAAGCCGTAGAAGGCGATGTCGTAGTGGCCGCGGCGCAGCGGCGACGGCGCGGGCAGGATCACGTCGGCGTGGCGGGTGGTCTCGTTGACGTAGACGTCGACGGCGACCATGAACTCCAGCGACGCGAAAGCGGTCTGCAGACGGGCGCTGTTCGGGGTCGAGAGCAGGGGATTGCCCGAGACGGTGATGAAGGCGCGGATCTGGCCCTCCCCGGGCGTCTCGATCTCCTCGGCCATGCACACCGCGGGCAGCTCCCCGAACAGCTCGGGCATCCCGCGCACGCGGCTGGTGAAGCGGCCGAAGCGCACCCCGCGGCCACGGCCGGGCTGACCGGCGGCGTTGGCGGCGCCCACGGCGGCCAGCGGGAACATCGCCCCGCCGGCTGAGTCGAGGTTGCCGGTGAGCACGTTGAGCACGTCCACCAGCCAGCTGGCCAGGGTGCCGAACTCCTGGGTGGTGGTGCCGATCCGCCCGTAGACGACGGCGGTCGGCGCGGCGGCGAGCTCGCGGGCCATGCGCCGGATCTCGTCCGCGGCGATGCCGCAGGCCGGGGCGACCGCTTCCGGCGTGAACGGCTCGGCCAGCGCCCGGACCTCCTCCAGGCCGGACAGCAGCGCGCCGATCCGCTCGCCGGGGTCGACCAGGTCCTCGCCGAACAGGGTGTGGACGAGCGCGAACAGCAGCAGCGCGTCGGTGCCGGGGCGGATGAAGTGGTGCTCGTCGGCCTCGTCGGCGGTCCGCGTGCGCCGCGGGTCGACGACGACGATCCTGCCGCCGCGGGCCCGGATCGCCCGCAGCCGGCCGCGCATGTCGGGCGCGGTCATCAGGCTGCCGTTGGAGGCCATCGGGTTGGCGCCGAGGATCAGCAGGTGGTCGGTGCGGTCGACGTCGGGGATGGCGATCGTCGTCCCGGTCCCGTACATCAGCGCCGAGGCCATCTGCTTGGGGTACTGGTCGACGGTGCTGGCCGAGTAGACGTTGCGCGTCGACAGCGCGCGCAGCAGGACCCGGTTGTAGAGCAGGTTGGACAGGTTGTGGGCGTTCGGGTTGCCGAGATAGATGCCCACCGCGTTGCGGTCCGCGGCCAGGATCGGCCCCAGCCTGGCGTCGATCAGCGCGAACGCCTCGTCCCAGCTCGCCTCGCGGAAGCCGTCGCCGTCGCGGATCAGCGGCGTGCGGATCCGGTCGGGATCCTCGTGCAGGGCGCGCAGCGCCGACCCCTTGGGGCAGATGAAGCCGTGGCTGAAGACGTCGTCGCGGTCGCCGCGGATCCGCGTCAGCCGGTCGCCCTCCAGGGTCAGCTCCAGGCCGCAGGTCGCCTCGCACAGGGGACAGGTCCGGTAGGCGGTGCGGGCGTCGGTGACGGCCATCTCAGGCCAACCATACGGCCCCGGGAGGCGCGGCTGCGATTAGCTCTCGTGTCATGCGCCGCCTCCACGCCCCGGATCCCCGGTGAATCGCGATCGCCGCGAGATGCTGTCGGACTGGCTGATGCTGATCGGCGGCCCGCTGCTGGCCGTGTCGGAGTTCATGGTCTGGAGCCATCAGTTCTCGGCCGGTTTCCTGATCCGCTACGGGGCCACCCCGGCGCTGGCCGGGCTCCCGCGCGACCCGACCGCGTGGCAGGTCTACTCGGTCGTCGACGTGCTGCTCGCCGTGCTCGCCGCGGGCCTGTTCGCCGTCGCCCTGCGCGGCGCGCGGCCGGCCCGCATCGCCGTGCTGCTCGGGCTCGTGGTCGCGCTCGTGTTCACCCTGCACGCGCTGGGCGCGCCCCCGACCAAGGGCGCCGATCTCTACGACGCGGCCACCGGGCACTACTACCCCGACCACCCGTCCTCCGGGGTCGGCGAGGTGGTGGCGCTGATCGCGATCGCGCTCGGGCTGGGCGGCGTGCTGCTCTCCTTCACCGCGGACTGAATCCGTCCGCGGCCGCCGGGGAGACGGGGACCGGGGACCTATCCTCCAAAGGGCATGTCCGTCGTCCCCGCCGACCGCCGTCGCGACCTGCCCGACGAGCCGGGTGTCTACCTGTTCCGTGACGCCAAGGGCAAGGTCATCTACGTCGGCAAGGCCAAGTCGATCAGGAAGCGCGTCTCCTCGCACTTCTCCAACCCGAGCACGCGCGCGGGCCGTGAGATCATCGAGATGATCGACCAGATCGAGGCCCTGGTCGTCCACACCGAGTCCGAGGCGCTGCTCGTCGAGCAGAACTTCATCAAGCAGTACAAGCCGCGGCTCAACATCCGCCTGCGCGACGACAAGTCGTATCCGTACATCGCGATCTCGCTCGACGAGGATTTTCCCCGCGTGTATTTCACGCGCGAGCGCCACCGCCGCAACCGGGCGTACTTCGGCCCCTATTCCAACGCCAAGCGGGTCCGGGCCACGCTCGAGGTGCTGGGCAAGGTGTTCCTGTTCCGCTCCTGCGAGGGGCCGGAGCCGGGCCGGCGCAGTGGCTCACCGTGCCTGGACTACTTCATCAAACGCTGCGAGGCGCCGTGCGTGGGCTACGTGTCCAAGGAGCAGTACCGCGAGTCGATCGACGGCGTGATCGCCTTTTTGTCGGGCCGCTACAAGGAGGTCGAGCGCCGGCTGGACTACGAGATGCGCCTGGCCGCGGCCGAGCAGCGCTTCGAGGACGCGGCGCGCGAGCGCAACCGGCTGCGGGCGATCCGCTCGCTGCTCGAGCGCCAGCGGGTCGCCCACGAGGGCGGCGGCTCGTTCGACGCGATCGCCGTGGCCTCAAACGACGGGGAGACCAACGCGCAGGTCTTCCAGGTTCGCGACGGCGTGCTCTCTGACCGCCAGAGCTTCTACCTGGACAACGCCTCCGGCGCCGGCGTGCCCGAGGTCGCTGAGGCGTTCATCCTGCAGTACTACGCGAGCGCGATGACCGTGCCGCCGCTGCTGATCGTCCAGCGCGAGGTCGGTGCCGCCTCCGCCCTGGCCGAGGCGCTGACCGAGCGCCGCGGGGCGGGCACAGTGGAGATCCGCGCGGCCGAGCGCGGCGACAAGCGGCGCATCCTGGAGCTGGCCGAGCGCAACGCCCGGCTGGCCATCGACCAGGAGAAGCTGCGCTCCGAGCGCCGGCGCCAGCAGCGCGTCGAGGCGCTCGACGGTCTGCAGGAGGTGCTCGGCCTGGACACGATCCCGCTGCGGATCGAGTGCTTTGACATCAGCACGCTGATGGGGACCAACACCGTCGCCTCGATGGTCGTCTTCGAGGGCGGTGCGCCCAAGAAGTCCGACTACCGCCGCTTCCGCGTGTTCTCGGTCGGCGACGGCGCCGCGGACGCCCGTGACGGCCACGGCTACGGGCCCGACGACTTCGCCTCGATGGAGGAGATCCTCGGCCGGCGGATGGCCCGCTGGGAGTCCCAGCGCGACGTCTCACCCCATGACAAGGACTACGACCCGAGCTTCGCCGCGCTGCCCAACCTGGTCGTGATCGACGGCGGCAAGGGCCAGCTCGCGGCCGGCCTGCGGGCGCTGCAGGGCTTCCGTGACCGCGGCGTGGTCGTGATCTCGCTGGCCAAGCGGATCGAGGAGGTGTTCGTCCCCGGGCGCGAGGCTCCGCTCGTGCTCGCCCACGACACGCCGGAGCTGCAGCTGCTGCAGCGCGTGCGCGATGAGGCCCACCGCTTCGCCATCACCCACCACCGGATCCGGCGCGACCGGGCGATGACCGCCTCGGTGCTCGACGAGCTGCCGGGCGTCGGCCCGGCCCGCAAGCGGGCGCTGCTGGCCCACTTCGGCTCGCCCGACGCGATCCTCTCGGCCTCGCGCGAGGAGCTCGAGTCGGTGCCGGGACTGCCCGGCAAGCTGGCCCGCGAGATGTACCGCGAGCTGCACAAGTCCGGGGTCTAACGGACGGCGAGCCCGCTGCCGCCCGCGCCGCCGGGCAGGGTGAGCAGCGCCGCACTGCCCGCGGGCAGCGGCACGGTGTAGACGCCGCCGGCCGGGGCCACCGGCGTCGTGGCCGGCGGGCCCAGCGTGCCGCTCGTCGTCGACGCGCCGAAGCTCTGGCCGCCGAGGGTCACGCCGCTGGTCGCGTCCAGGCTCGGAGCGGTGAGCGTCTCGAGGCTGCCGGGCTCGGTCGCGCCCGGGATCTGCAGCTGCACGTCGTGCTCGGCCGACGGATCCTGGTTGATCATCGTGACGCGCACGCTGCCGTCCGCGGCCTGGGTGGCCCACACCTTGGTCGGGCCCGACGGAGCGCTGACCCGCACGAGTTGCGCGCCGACCGGGAAGGCCTGGCCGAACAGGTAGAGCCCGTAGTACTCGGGGTGCACGACCGCCGACCAGGCGCCGCCGGCGTCCTGGGCGGGGCTGAACAGCTCGTAGTGCGAGCCGGGGAGCATGTGGAAGTTGACTCCGTCGACCCCGCGAGCGGCCAGGTTGAACATCGTGTCCAGCGCCCACAGGGCGGAGGCGAAGGTGTCGCTGACCCCGGCCGTGCCCTGGCACGAGGCGCTGTTGATCTCGGTCAGGCGGAAGTCGAGGTGATGGCGGTGCGCGACGGCCACGAACGGGGCCAGCCCGGAGGCCAGGCCGGCCGAGGACGAGTCGGCGAGCAGGTGGGGGATGGTCGGAAAGCTCGCCTGGCGGGGGTCGGTCGTGCAGGCCCGCAGCGGATAGCGGTGGTAGGTGACCATGCCCAGCCGCGGGGCCTTGGCGATGAACTGCGCCAGGTGGCGCATCCAGCCCGGTCCCGAGACCGAGGGGCCGGCCAGCTGGATGTGGGGCAGGACCTGGCTGAAGTGGCGGTACTCCTGGGTGTAGTCGGCCAGGCCGTAGTGCCGGTTGCGCGAGCGGTACAGGTGGCCGCGGCGGTCGCGGTACCAGGGAAAGACCCCGTACAGGTCGGGCTCGTTGCCGATCTCCAGGGCCTGGATGTAGCGCCGCCCGATCCCCTGCAGGTAGGCGCGGGCCTCCGCGGCGGCGATCGCGGGGCGCCCGGCGGCCAGGTTGATCCCGAGGATCAGCTTGGTCCGCAGGTCCGCCGCCAGCGCCTGCGCGTTGCGCAGCCAGCCCGGGGAGAGCCGGTAATAGATGGCCCCTGGCGGCACGACGCCCCGGATCGGCCACCAGGTCGCGTCGGTGCTGTTGCCGCCGACCCGCACCGACGGGGCCGAACCAGGCGACAGCCCGTTGAGCAGGTTGACCATCACCGGGTCGACCGAGCGCGGGTCGGCGCCCGTGTACTGATGCAGCGCGCGGAACTCGAACGACACCCCGAGAAAGCCGTCGGGCAGCGGCGGCCCGACCGGGGTGGACGACACGCTGGCGGCGATCGTGTCGGCCTGCGCGGCCGCAGCGGCCGCGCCACCGGCGCAGATCATCAGCACGAGCCCGAGCGCCGCCGGGATGATTCGGCGGCGAATCATTGGCGTCGATGGTGCCACACCTCGCGCGCCCGGGAAGCACGACGGTCACCGGACCGACACGACCCCCCGCTGACGCCGCGAGGCGCGACGGTCACCGGACCGACACGACCCCCCGCTGACGCCGCGAGGCACGACGGTCACCGGACCGACACGACCCACGTCCGCTGCGCCCATCACACTGGGGGCGGGATGGAAGCCTCGGCGCTGATCGATCTGGTCGTGATCACCGGCTTCTCGGGCGCGGGCAAGTCGACGGCGATGGCCGCATTCGAGGACGAGGGCTACTTCTGCGTGGACAACCTGCCCTCGGAGATGATCCGCTCACTGGTCGAGCTGTTCATGCACGAGGGCTCGAAGGTCACCCACGCGGCGGTCGTCTCCGACGTACGCGGTGGCGAGTACTTCGAGGGCATCGAGGCGATGCTCGACGACCTGCGCAAGACCGGGGTGCGCCACCGCGTCCTGTTCCTGGAGGCCGACGAGCAGACGCTGCTCACCCGCTACAAGGAGACCCGGCGCCGGCATCCCCTGGCCCCCGCGGGCAGCGTCACCGAGGGCATCGAGCGCGAGGCGCGCGCGCTGGCCCCGATCCGGGCCCGCGCCGACGTCGTCGTGGACACCGGCGGGCTGACCGCCGCCCAGCTGCGCCGCCGGCTCGCCGACGAGCTGCTGCCGACCCGGACCCCCGGGCGGCTGGCCGTCACCTTCCAGAGCTTCGGCTTCAAGCACGGCCAGAGCCGCGACGCCGACGTGATGCTCGACGTCCGCTTCTTGCCCAACCCGCACTACGAGACCGATCTGCGGCCGCTCACCGGCCACGACCCGCGGATCGTCGCCTACATCAACTCAGAGGGCGAGCTCGATCGCTTCTACGAGCACCTGCTGCCGCTGCTGGACTACCTGTTGCCCCAGTATCTGGCCGAGGGCAAGGCACACCTCGTGCTGGCCATCGGCTGCACCGGCGGCCGGCATCGCTCGGTGGCCATCGCCGAACACCTCGGCGCCCGCTACGGCGAGCAACGCGACTACCTCGTCGAGGTCGTGCACCGCGACGTGACCAGGCCGGCGTGATCGACCACGTCGGCTTCGAGGTCTCAGACCTCGCCCGCGCGCGGCGCTTCTACGACCCCATCTTCCATGCTCTCGGGGCCCGGCCGATCCTCGAATCCGAGCACGCCGTGGCCTACGGGGTCAACGGCCCGGTGATCTGGTTCGTCGTCCGCGGCCGCGCGCCCGGCCCCGGGTACGGGCACATGGCGCTGCAGGCCAGCGGCAAGGCCGCGGTCGACGCCGCCCACCGCGCCGGGCTGGAGAACGGCGGCAGCGATGACGGCGCCCCCGGCCAGCGCCCGACGTACGGCCGGCGCTACTACGCCGGATATCTGCGCGATCCCGACGGCCTGCGCGTCGAGATCGTCTCGCGCCGGTAGCCGGCGCCCGGAGTCGGCGCGGATGCCTCAGAGCCGGAGGCTCAGGTAGCCTGTCCGGCACGCCGGAGGCCGTCGTCGGCCGCCGGCTCTTGTCTTCTGACTCTGGCTCTTGGATTCCTGGAGGGTGCACCCATGGCTGTACGTGTCGGTATCAACGGCTTCGGGAGGATCGGGCGCAACGTCTTCCGCGCTGCCTACGAGCGCGGCGCCGATATCGAGTGGCTCGCGGTCAACGATCTCGTAGATCCCAAGACGATCGCGCACCTGCTCAAGTACGACTCGACCTACGGGCCCTTCCCCGGTGAGGTCGAGGCCACGACCACCGGCCTGCGCGTGGACGGCACGGAGATCCGGGTGCTCAACGAGCGCGATCCCGGGGTTCTGCCCTGGGGCGAGCTTGGCGCCGACGTGGTGATCGAGTCCACGGGCCTGTTCACCGACCGTGAGAACGCGGCCAAGCACCTGGATGCGGGGGCCAAGAAGGTCGTCATCTCCGCGCCGGCGACCAATCCGGACACCACCGTCGTGCTCGGGGTCAACTTCGCCGAGGCCTACGACCGCGAGAACCATCAGGTCATCTCCAACGCCTCCTGCACGACCAACTGCCTGGCGCCGGTGGCCAAGGTGCTGCACGACACGGTCGGCATCAAGCACGGCCTGATGACGACGATTCACGCCTACACGGCCGACCAGCGGCTGCAGGACATGCCCCACAAGGACCTGCGCCGCGCCCGGGCCGCCGCGATCAACCTGATCCCGGCCACGACGGGCGCCGCGAAGGCGATCGGGCTCGTCATCCCGGAGCTCAACGGGAAGCTGCACGGCTTTGCCGTGCGGGCGCCGGTCCCCACCGGCAGCGTCGTCGACCTGACGATCGAGGCGAGTCGCGAGACGACGGTGGACGAGATCAACGCCGCCCTGCGGGCCGCGGCCGGCGACGGCCCGATGAGCCCCTACCTCGATTACACCGAGGACCCGATCGTCTCCAGCGACATCGTCAAGAACCCGGCCTCGTCGATCGTCGATGCCGCTCTGACGGCGGTCATGGACGGGACGATGGTGAAGGTCGTGTCGTGGTACGACAACGAGTGGGGCTACTCCAACCGCGTCGTCGACCTGGTGCAGAAGCTCTAGTGCGGACGCTGGAGGATCTCGGCGACCTGACAGGGGCGCGCGCGCTCGTGCGGGTCGACTTCAACGTGCCGCTGAGCGACGGGCGGGTCAGCGACGACACCCGGATCCGTGCGGCGCTCGCGACCCTGAACGACCTGCGCGACCGGGGAGCGGCGCTCGTGCTGGTCTCCCATCTCGGCCGCCCGAAGGATCGCGAGCCCGAGTTCTCGATGCGCCCGGCCGCCGAGCGGCTCTCGCAGCTGATCGGCGCCCCGGTCACGCTCGCCCCGCAGGTCGTGGGGGACGAGGTCGCGCGGATGGCCCAGGCGCTGCACCCGGGGGAGAGCCTCATGCTCGAGAACGTCCGCTACGAGCCGGGCGAGACGAAGAACGACCCGGAGCTG
>DASSZP010000023.1:0-2481 GCA_035713465.1 Solirubrobacteraceae bacterium
GACATCGGTGGCGATCAGCAGATCGGCGGTCTCGGACCGCAACCGGCCGAGCACCCGCGTGCGCTGCTCCTGGCTCAGGCCGCCGTGCAGCGCCTCGGCGCGATAGCCACGGCCGTTGAGCGTCTCGGTGAGCTGGTCCACGTCGGCTCGGGTCCGGCAGAAGACGAGAGCCTGCTCCGGCTGCTCGACGTCGAGGATGCGACCCAGCGCAGCGGACTTGTGGGCCCGATCGACCACGTAGGCGACCTGGCGGATCTTCGGCGTCTCCCCGGGCTCGGCCTGCCCGAGCCCGACGCTGATGGTCGTGGGATCGCTCAGATGCTGGCCGACCAGGTGCTTCAGGCGCGCCGGCATCGTCGCGCTGAACAGGACGGTCTGGCGCGTCGCCGGCGTCTGATCGAGGATCGTCTCGATGTCCTCGGCGAACCCCATGTCGAGCATCTCGTCGGCCTCGTCGAGGACCACGACCTCGAGTTCGCGGAGATCGAGCGTCCGGCGCGTCAGATGGTCGATCGCCCGTCCGGGAGTGGCGACGACGACGTCGACGCCGCGGTCCAGCGCCTTCATCTGGCGCACGATCGGGGCGCCGCCGTAGATCGGCAGGACGCGGGCGCCCAGGTGGCGGCCGTACCGGTGGATCGCCTCGGAGACCTGGGTCGCCAGTTCGCGGGTCGGCACGAGAACGAGACCGCGCGGGCGCCGGCCGCCGAGCGTGACCCGCTGCAGCATCGGCAGCGCGAACGCCGCGGTCTTGCCGGTGCCGGTGGCGGCCTGCCCGAGCAGATCCGCGCCGCCCACGAGTGGTGGGATCGCCTCGGACTGGATCGTCGTGGGCTCCTCGTAGCCCAGTTCGGTCAGCGATTGCAGCAGCTCGTCGCGGAGTGCGAGGTCAGAGAACGTCGTCATCGCACCTCACGCTAGGACCTCCGTCCGCCGGGCGCCCGGAACGGGACCGGCTCCGCGAGGCGGACCGGCCCGGGCGCCGGGGCCGGTCCGCGCGGCGGACCGGCCCCGTGCGCGACTCAGCCGCCGCAGCCCACCCAGGCGCTCGCGCCCTGGTTGGCATAGATGACCTGCGCGCATGCGTCCTGACCTGCGGCGGTGGCGAGGTTGCAGCCGTAGGCGGCCGCCGTCGAGGGCAGAATCTGGTAGCGGCCCGTCGCCCCGGAGGACGGGTTGGTGTTGCTCGGGCCGGTCGAGTAGTTGGTGCCGGACTCCGAGGCGCAGGCCGGGACGCCGGACGCGCCGGCGGCGCTCCCCCCGCTCACCGCCCCGGACACGGTCGCCGCCGCGCCGGACGGGGACGGGGCGGCGGGGACCGCGGGCTGCAACATCCGCTGCAGGACGGTCAGCGAGGCGACCGTCTGCTCATCGCTCGGACGCCGGCCACCCGGCAGCCCGTCGCGGATGATGTTGCGGCCGGGGACGCGGGCGCCGAACTCGTGGGCCACCTTGTGGTACGCCCGCTCGTAGGCGTGAGCGTGCGCTCGGGTGGTCGGCTGGGCGGCGGCGACTGCGGGGACCGCGGCCGCGGTGCTCAGAACGGCAATCGTCGCCGTGGGGAGAACGCGTTTCATGGTGTGGGAGAACCTCCTTGGCGCACGGGACCGATGCCAGGGGGCAACGGACCGGAGCGGCGGCACGGGCGCGGGGGCCCGGGTCGTTCATGGGGTGGCCTGCCGAAGGCGCAGAGCGCTGGGGGCTGGCAGGCCGCTGTCAGGACGAGGCGCCAACGGTAGCGGGCGTTGATGAACCCGTTGTGTGACCTGGATCACGCTGCACCGGCTCACCGGTGGGCAGTGGGAGGCCGGGCAGGGACTCAGACGGCGGTGTCGAGTGCCGCTGCGGCACCCGTGGCGCAGACGGCGTTGCGGCCGCCGCGCTTGGCCTGGTACATGCGCTGATCGGCGTCCGCGAGCATCAGCTCGAGCGTGATCGCGGCGCCCTGCGCGGTGCTCACGCCGATCGAGACGGTGACATCGAGATCGCCCGGGCGGCCCAGTTGGACGGCGAGCCGCGCCTGCTCGGCGACGGCGCGGGCGTCGGCTCCTCCGGCCCCGGGAAGCAGCAGGAGCAGTTCGTCGCCCCCGAGCCGGTAGAGCAGCTCGTAGGAGCGCAGCTGTCCGCGCAGCGTGGCCGCCACCGCGGTGAGCACATCGTCTCCCCGTGCGTGGCCGTGGGTGTCGTTGACGGCCTTGAAGCGGTCGATGTCGAACAGCACGAGCGAGATGGGGTCACCCACCAGGCGCGCCTGCTCGGCGAGTTCAGCGAAGCGGCGACCGAGCCCCTGACGGTTGAGCAGCCCGGTGAGCGGGTCGAGCACGGCGTCTCGGCGCCAGCGGTCCTCCGCGTCGAGGACCGGATGCTGCAGCGCCACGAGCCCCGCGAGCAGGACACACAGGCTCACGACGGACGCCGGGCGGTGGATGAGCGACGATCCATCGGAGAGGAGCAGGAAGCCGAGGGTGAGCGCGAGCGCCA
>DASSZP010000024.1:0-59373 GCA_035713465.1 Solirubrobacteraceae bacterium
CTACCAGGGACCTTGGCGTCTCCCTGGACCGGACTTCCACCGGCAGGCTGTCCTGAACTTTCAGAACGAATACCCAACCGTCCTTTGATTGATTGATTGAGCGCCCGTTCTGTCCTGGGCGCGCGCGAACATGCGTTCGTGATAGCCGTCGGTCCCGATCATCCCGTCAGTGCTAAGTTGCACGCCACCAGCGGCTGTGGTGAAACTGGTATACACGCGGCGTTCAGGTCGCCGTGCCCTCACGGGCGTGGAGGTTCGAATCCTCTCAGCCGCATACGGAAAGCCTCCGGAGCCAGGCGCCGGCTCG
This sequence comes from Solirubrobacteraceae bacterium, assembly GCA_035713465.1. GTDB lineage: Bacteria > Actinomycetota > Thermoleophilia > Solirubrobacterales > Solirubrobacteraceae > Palsa-465. The sequence goes on from DASSZP010000024.1 coordinate 308, forward strand.
CTCGCCACCATGGGTCAGAGCCAGCCGTTCTCCTCGGCCCGTCGCACCGCCTCGCCGCGGTTGCGGGCATCGAGCTTCTGCATCACCGAGGAGAGGTGGTTGCGCACCGTCCCGGGAGACAGATAGAGGGCCTGGGCCAGATCGGCGACGGTGGCGTACTGGCGCGATGCGGCCAGCACCTCGTGCTCGCGCGGGGTCAGCGGCGACTCGCCCTGGGAGAGGGCGGCCGCGGCCAGACCGGGATCGACGATCCGCTCGCCGGCCACCGCCCGCCGGATGACCGCGGCCAGCTCACTGGCCGGCGCGTCCTTGAGCAGGAAGCCGGAGGCGCCGCCCTCCATCGCCCGGCGCAGGTAGCCGGGACGCCCGAAGGTGGTGAGGATCAGCACGCGGATCCCGGGCAGCGCGGCACTCAGCATCTCGGCCGCCTCCAGGCCGGTCGCGCCCGGCATCTCGATGTCGAGCAGGGCGATGTCGGGCTCGCTGGCGCGGGCAGCCGCCAATACCTCGTCACCGCGGGCGACCTGGGCCACAACCTCCAGGTCGGGCTCGAGGCCAAGCAGGCTGGCCAGAGCGCCGCGGACCATGGCCTGATCCTCAGCGATGAGCACGCGGATCACCTCATCGCCTCGTGATCGCGGATCACCTCGCGTGCCCGCCGCGGGCCGGCACCGACACGCGCAGGGAGAACCCACCGTCGGGCTCGGACCCGTACTCGACGCGGCCGTCCACCTCGGCCGCGCGCTCGCACAGGCCGGCCAGCCCGTTCCCGCTCTCCCCCGGCAGCACGTGGCCGTTCAGCGTCGTGCCCCGGCCGTCATCCTGCACGTGGACCGAGGCCCCGGCGAGGTCTGAGCGCACGCGCACCGTGCAGTGGCGCGCTCCGCTATGGCGGATCACGTTGGTCGCCCCTTCGCGCACCGCCCAGGCGAGCACCGCCTCGGTGGCCGGGTCCAGTGGGCTGCGGTCCCGGGTCGGGGTGTCGGCGAAGACGTCGGCCTCGATCCCGGCCGCCGACAGGGCCATGCGCGCGCCGGCCAGCTCACCGTCGAGCGTCGGGCGCCGGTAGCCGCTGACCGCCTCGCGCACCTCGGTGAGCGCTCGGCGGGCGACGGCCTGGACCTCGCCGACCTCGCTGGCGGCCTCGCGCGGCCGGTCGGCGATCAGCCGCCCGGCCAGCTCGGCCTTGAGCGCGATCACCGACAGGGAGTGGCCGATCAGGTCGTGCAGGTCGCGGGCGAAGCGCTCGCGCTCCTGGGTGACCGCGACCTCGGCCAGCTCGGCCCGCGCGGCCTCCAGCTCCTCGTTGCGGATCCGCAGGTCGCGCATCAGGGCGATCAGCATGCCCACGCCGAGCGTGCTCGCGCCGGCTCCGACCGCCGTCCCCGCCGAGGATCCGGCCAGCGCGCAGGCCACCGCCAGCAGCGTGCACACGACGACCACCGTCAGCGTCCAGCGGGCCGGCCCGGTCATCACGCCCGCCGCCGCGCAGTAGGTGAACAGGTATCCCCAGCTCGGGCCCACGAGCAGGGTCAGCGCGATCGAGATCGCGACCAGAACCCCGAAGGCGGACATGGCCGGCACGCGGGTGCGCAGTGCCGCGGCGCGGACGACCAGCCACACGTAGATGGCGACGAACAGCACGGCCCCGCCGATCACCAGCAGGTGGGTGACCAGCGGCGCCCGGCGCCCGAACGCATCGATCAGCGGGAAGGCGATGAAGACCAGCCAGATCAGCGCCATCCCGTAGCGGAACCCGGGCCGCCGGGGGTGGTTGAGCCAGTGCGGCAGATCGGCGCGCAACCGCATCGACGGGGCGTCGCCGCCGACCACTAGGCCACCTCGCCCTGGGGCTGGCGCAGGAAGCGCAGCATCAGGTAGACGCCGACCACGGTCCAGATGGCCAGCACCCGCAGATCGGTGCCGCTGAGGCCGGCGCCGCCGTGGCGCGGATCGAACACGTACTGCAGCCCACTGGCCAGCGCCTTGATCGGGAACACGTCGGCGATCGACCTCAGCACGTGGGGAAGCGAGTCGGTCGGGAACCAGATGTTGGAGATGAAGGTGAGCGGCAGCACGGCCAGGTTGACCACGACCGGTCCCGACTCGGCGTTGGGGATGAAGCGGGTGATCCCGATCCCGATCGTCGTGAACGCCGCGGTCCCGAGCAGCAGGGTGACGATCAGGCCGGGCAGGGCGCCGGCGCGGAAGTGCAGGCCCCAGACCCCGGCGCCGAGCCCGAGGACGACGACGGTCATCGCCGCCATGATCGCGAAGGTCGACAGAATCCGGGCCGCCACGTAGGCCCAGACGGGCAGCGGAGTGCCCTGCATGCGCTTGAGCACGCCGTCGTCGCGCAGGATCGCGGTGCCGATGGCCAGGTTGACGAACGTGGTCGCGATCACACCGTAGGCCAGGATGCCGGGCACGAAGAAATCGTTGTAGGGGATGCCGCCCCGGCTGGCGATGTGCTGCCCCTTGTCGAGGCTGGCGAAGATGGCCAGGAACATGATCGGGAACACGAAGGTGAAGATGCCGCGGCCCCGGTTGCGCCAGTAGCTGCGCTGCTCGTAACGGATCTGCCAGGCGACCAGGCCGAGGTCGCGGCGCAGCGACGAGCGGGGCACGTCGTGGCTCACGGTGCTCATGCGTGGATCTCCGTCTGCGGGCTTCCCTCGGGCGCGCCGGCCCCGGCGGCGTGCGCGGCCGAGCCGGTCAGCTCGAGGTAGATGTCCTCCAGCGTCGGCTGCGTGACCGAGAAGTGGGTCAGGCGGACCCCTCGTTCGAGCGCCCAGCCGGTGAGGGCATGGGTCGCGGTGACCGGGTCATCGGTTTCCAGCATCACCCGGTCGCCCTCGATCGCCCGCCGCGTGACCGGCAGCGCGGGCAGGTCTCCGGGGGCCACGGTGACCGGGAGGGTGAAGCGGATCTCGGCCGGGCGCGCGTCGCGGCCGCCGAGCTCGTCGGGGCGGCCGAGGGCGATGATCTCGCCCCCGCGCATGACCGCGACGCGGTCGGCCAGATACTGCGCCTCGTCCATGAAGTGGGTGGTCAAAAAGACCGTCTTGCCCAGGCCGCAGAGCGAGCGGATCGTCTCCCAGGCCTGGCGCCGCGCCGCGGGATCAAAGCCCGTGGTCGGCTCGTCGAGGAAGATCAGCTCCGGCTCCCCGACGAGCGCCAGCGCGAGGTCCAGGCGCCGGCGTTGCCCCCCGGAGAGCGCCTTGGCCCGCACATCACGCTTCTCGGTCAGCTCGACGAGCTCGAGCACCTCGTCCACGGGGCGGTGGCGGACGTGATAGCGGCCGTACATCTCCAGCAGCTCGGCGACGGTCAGATCGCCCTGCACCCCGCACTGCTGAAGCACGATCCCGACCTGCTCGCGCAGGGCCCGGGCGCCGGTGGCCGGGTCGATGCCGAGCACCCGCGCCTCGCCGCCGCTGCGGTGCCGGTAGCCCTCGAGGATCTCCACCGTCGTCGTCTTGCCCGCCCCGTTGGGCCCGAGCAGGCAGAAGACCTCGCCGCGGGCGACCTCGAAGCTGACCCCGCGGACGGCCTGAACCGATCCGTAGTCCCGGCGCAGGTCGCGCACCTCGATCGCCGGGCCTGAGGCTGTCTGAGTGCTGTGCATGACCGCCACTGTATGGCCGGCGCGGCGAGCGCGGAAGTGGCGCGCGACCGGAATCGGCCGTGACTTAAGTCACGTGCCCGGCCCGGCGGGGGCCGGGGCCCAGCTCACACGTTCCACTGGTCGATGACGCGCGTCCCGTGCTCGAAACCCAACCGCCCCAGGCCCGCCGCGGCCAGCCGCAGGCGCGCCCCGCCGGCCGGCTCCAGCTCGATCCAGCGCGCCGCCAGGACCCGCAGCGAGTGTCCGTGGGCGACCGCGAGCACGTCCCCGTCGACCTCGGCCACGCGCGCGAGCACGCGGTCCAGCCGCGCGCCGACCTCATCAGGCTGCTCGCCGCCCGGGCAGCCGTCGTGCCACAGGTCCCAGCCGGGGCGGGTCTCGCGGATCTCGGCCGAGGTCAGGCCGTCGTAGTCGCCGTAGTTCCACTCGACGAGGTCCTCGCACAGCTCGGCCTGCTGCCCGAAGCCGGCCAGCGCGCAGGTCTCACGGGCCCGCTGCAGGGGACTGCAGAGCACGAGCGCGAACGTCTGCTCGGCCAGCCGTGGAGCCAGCGCCGCCGCGGCGGCGCGCCCGGCCTCGGTCAGCGGGATGTCGGTCAGCCCGGTGTGGCGCCCGGCCCTGCTCCACTCGGTCTCGCCGTGGCGGATCACGACCAGCGTGCGGGGCCGGTTCGCCACTACAGCGAGTCGATGTCGCCGTGGGTCCGCTGCAGCGCATCGATCTTGGCCCGCCGGCGCACGTGGCGCTCGTCGGTCGAGATCTCGGCGGCCAGGAAGGCGACGACGATCTCGGCCGCCACCTCGGGCCCGATCACGCGCCCGCCCAGGCACAGGACGTTGACCCCGTCGTGCTCGACGGCCTGATGGGCGGTGTAGTGATCGTGGATCGTGCACGCGTAGATGCCGTCGATCTTGCCCGCCGCCACCGACACCCCGGCGCCGGAGCCGCACACGATGATCCCCCGCTGGGCGCGACCGGACGTGATCGCCTTGGCCACCTCCAGTGCCTTGTCGGGGTAGTCCAGCGGGGTGGCGTTGTCGGTGCCCAGGTCCAGCACCTCGTGGCCGAGCGACTCGATCAGCGGCAGCAGCCGGTCGCGCAGCGGAAAGCCGGCGTGGTCAAAGCCGCAGGCGACGATCACGACAGCACCTCGGTCGGGGCGGGGGCATCGCGGTCGGCCAGCTCGTGCACGGCGAGCAGCGCGGCGCCCAGGACCCCGGCCCGGACGCCGTGGCGGGCCACGCGTATCTCGGTGCGCCGGCCCAGGCCCGGGACCACGAAGCCACCGGCAACCTCCCGCGCGGGACCGAGCAGCAGCTCACCGGCGCGGGCCGCGCCGCCGCCGATGACCACCTCCTCGGGATCGAAGATGTTGATCACGTTGGCGATGCCGATGCCCATCCGCTGCGCCCACCACTTGACCGTGTCCTGGGCGACCTCGTCGCCCTCGTGGGCAGCGTCGACCGCGTCCACGCCGGTGACGGTCCGGCTCCCGGCCAGCCGGCCGAGCTTTGACTCCGGATGTTTGCGGGCGGCGTGGACGGCGAGCGCGTCGAGGGCGTGACCCGCCGCCTCGCGCTCGAGTGAGCCCTCCTGGGGAAAGCGCGTCGGCTTCGGCGCCCCCGCACCGTCGGTGAGGTCGGCGGCGATCAGGGTGTGGCCGATCTCCCCCGCGCCGCCGGTGGCGCCGCGGTAGATGCGCCCGCCGAGTACGAACCCGCCCCCGACCCCGGTGCCGATGGTCATCATCACCAGGTCCCGGGCGACCATCTTGAGGTTCTCGTCGTGCGCCTCGGCCAGCGCGGCCACGGTCGCGTCGTTGTCGACGAACACCGGGACGCCGAGGCGATCGGAGAGCAGATCGCGCAGCGGCACGTCGGCCAGCGGGAGGTTGACCGAGGAGATGACGCGCCCGGCCTGGAAGTCGACCACGGAGGGCACGCCGATCCCGACGGCGTCCAGCTGCTCGTCGCGCATCGCCTGCACCGCCGAGGTCACCTGGTCGATGATCGCCTCCGCGCTGGAGCGGTCGGTGGGCGTGATCTTGGAGGTCGACAGGCGCCGGCCGCTGAGGCGGGCCACCGCGACCTTGGTGCCGCCGAGGTCGACCCCGATCACCTCAGACCCGCTCATCGCAGGCCCAGGCCGGCAGCGGCGTCGGGGTCACACAGCACGGTCAGCTCCTTGGCGTCGGGGACGAGCAGCGAAGCCGGGACCCGCGGGTCCGGCCGGGCGCCGGGGCCGTAGGCGTCGGCCAGCGCCTGCGCCTTGCCCGACCCCTCGGCCAGGACGACCAGGTGGCGCGCGGCGGTGAGGGCGGGCAGGGTGAGCGAGATCCTGGGCACGAACGGCTCAAGGCCCGCCTCGGGCACCCCGACGACGAGCCGGTCGGTGACCGCCAATGACGCCTGCCCGGGGAACAGCGAGGCGGTGTGGCCGTCGGGGCCGATCCCGAGCAGCACGAGGTCGAGCACCGGCGGCCCGGCGGCCTGCAGCCGCCCCTCGTAGTCCTCGGCCCCGCCGTCGGGACCGAGCTCACCGCGCATCCGCTCGACGTGCACGGGACTGTGATCGGCCAGCGGGTCGATCAGCGCCCCCTTGATCATCCCGTAGTTGGAGCGATCGTCGGTCGGCTCGACGCAGCGCTCGTCCCCGACCCAGAAGGTGGTCCGGGCCAGATCGACGCCGACCGTGCGCACGGCGTGGACGAAGTGCTCGTAGGCGGCCCGCGGGGTCGAGCCCCCGGCCAGGACGATGTGGCCGCCCCGGGTGGCAGCGCCGACCATCAGCGCGGCGCAGGCGCGGGCGGGATGATCGACGACTTCGAAGGCGAGGCTCATACGCCCACTATGCCGGGCAGAGCTCGCGCGCGGCGCGCAGAGCCGGGTCATAGGTCGGGTCGCGCAGCAGCGCCTGGCGGACGCCCTCGCCGAGGATGCCCCCCTCCCCGCGCGATGCGCCGAGGATCTTCCAGCGACGTTCGCTGCCCGACGCATCGACCTCGCGTGCGTCCAGGCCCCCGTCGCCGCGCTGCAGCGAGAGCTCCAGGCCGTCGCGGCAGCTCACCGTCACGCCGCCGAGCCCCGGCGCGCTCTGGGCCTGCGGGCGCAGACGGACGGTGACGGTCCCGTCCTGGCGACCGACGGTGCCGACCAGGTCGCCACCGTCGCGGGGAGCGGTCTGGGCCGTGTCCCAGCCCAGCCGCGAGGCCAGCCATCCGGCCAGCAGCAGGCCGCTGGCCGTCGAGCTCTGCTGATGGCGGACCTCGAGCTCGTCCATCCGCCACAGCCCCTGCACCCGGCGACTGAGGTCGAAGCTGGCCGCGATCCGCTCACGCCACGGTGTCGTGCGCAGCCACGCGAGGTCGACCACGTAGACGTCGCGGCACAGGGCGTCGGCCCGGGCGAAGGCCTCGGCGGGATCGGGCTGGTCGTCGGAGTCCAGCAGGATCACATCGGTGAGGGAGAGCAGGCGCCGGACCGCGTCCTCGTGACCGTGGGGCGACCACACCACGGTGGGCATCTCGGACGCGAGCACGGGATCGACGATCGTCTGCAGCGCCTCGAGGTGGCCGGGACCCAGATCGATCTCGACCAGCTCGCGGATCACCCCGATCCGGCCCGGGGCGGAGTCCTCGTAGGAGACGGTGGCCGACGCGTCTAACCCGGTCCGTCCGTCCTCCACCACGCAGACCACCGTACGCGAGGCGTGGTAGCGCCCGACGCGCTCCAGCCGGTTGGAGATCTCGCCCTTCCAGTCCCGGTCGAGGATGACCACGAGGTTGAGCACCCGCGCCGGGGCCAGGTCCTCGTTCTCGGCGTGGCGGCGGCGCAGCAGGTCGCGCAGGGCCGCCTCGATCGCATCGGGGTTGGTCCCCTGCGCTGCCCACACGTCCTGGCTCACAGGCGCCTCCAGACCGTGCCCGGGGCGAGCAGGTCATCGGCCTCGGCCGGACCGGCCGAGCCGGACTCGTACTGGGGCACGGGCGTGCGCGTGTCGTGCTCCCAGGCGGTGAGGATCGGATCGACGATCGCCCACAACGCCTCGATCTCGTCGTTGCGGGTGAACAGCGTGGCGTCGCCGCGCATCGCGTCGAGGATCAGCCGCTCGTAGGCCTCCGGGGACTCCGACAAAAATGAGGTTCCGTAGCGGAACTCCATGTTGACCGGGCGGATGCGCATCCGCGAGCCGGGGATCTTGGCCCCGATCGACACCGACACGCCCTCGTCGGGCTGCAGCGTGAAGACGATCTGGTTGGCCTGGATCCCCACTGAGCCCGAGCTCTGGAAGGCGATGTGCGGCACCGGGCGCAGGATGACCGCGATCTCGGTCAGCTTGCGGGCCAGACGCTTGCCGGTGCGCAGGTAGAACGGAACCCCCGCCCAGCGCCAGTTGGAGACGTGCAGGCGCAGCGCGGCGTAGGTCGGGGTCCGCGACCCGTCGGCGACCCCGTCCTCATCCCGGTAGGCCGGAACCTTGGACCCGCCGATGACCCCGGTGTCGTACTGGGCGCGAACGGCCATGTGGGGCACGTCCTGCACGGCCGGGGGCACGATCGCCTCCAGCACCTTGAGCTTCTCGTCGCGCAGGCGGTCGGCGTCGAACGCCGTCGGCGGCTCCATGGCCAGCAGGGCCAGCAGCTGCAGCATGTGGTTCTGCACGAGGTCACGCAGGGCCCCGGACCCCTCGTAGTAGCCGGCGCGGCCGCCGATCCCGATGTCCTCGGCGGCGGTGATCTGCACGTGATCGATGAAGTTGCGGTTCCAGACCGGCTCAAACAGGGCGTTGGCAAAGCGCAGCGCCATCAGGTTCTGGACCGTCTCCTTGCCCAGGTAGTGGTCGATCCGGAAGATCTGCGGCTCCTGAAAGACGCCCAGCAGCTGCGCGTTGAGCTTGCGCGCCGAGGCCAGGTCATAGCCGAACGGCTTCTCGATGACAATCCGCACCTCCGCATCCTGGACCTCGTTGAGGCCCACCTCGCCGAGCTTGGCCGCGATCAGGGGGAAGAACTCGGGAGCGGTCGAGAGGTAGAAGACGCGATCCAGGTGCTGGCCGGCGTGGCTGTCGAACTCCTCCAGGGTCCGCTTGAGCTCCGCGTAGACCTCGTCGTCGTCAAAGGAGCCCTGCACGTAGCGCATGTCCTCGAGCAGCCCTTCGAGCACCGCCGCGTCGGGCTTGCGCCGCGAGTAGGTCTGGATCGAGTCCAGCGCCGCATCACGGAAGTCCGCGTGCTGCTGGTCGCGGCGCCCCACCCCGACCATCTCAAAACGCTCGGGCAGCTGACCCTCGTGCGCGAGGTTGTACAGCGCCGGCAGCAGCTTGCGATGGGCCAGATCACCCGTGGCGCCGAAGATGACCAGCGAGGTCGGATGCACGGGCAGCCGTTCCAAGCCCGCCACGAGCGGGTTCTCGCCCTCCCGTGCGCTCACCGTCAAGGCCACCGGATCAGACCTTGGGGGCCGTCTTGACCGCGTGACCGCCGAACTGGTTGCGCAGCGCCGCGTTGACCCGCGCCGCGTAGTCGCCCTCGCCGCGCGAGGAGAAACGCGCGAACAGCGCCGAGGACAGGGTCGGCATCGGCACGCTGTGGTCGATCGCGTCGTCCAGCGTCCAGCGGCCCTCACCCGAGTCCTCGACCCAGCCCTCGAGCTCGGACAGATCGTTGCCGTCGGTCTCGAACGCGCGAGCGCCCAGCTCCAGCAGCCACGAGCGGATGACCGAGCCCTTGCCCCACAGCTTGGCGATCTGCTCGTTATCGAGGTCGTAGTCGCAGTGGTGCAGCAGCGAGAAGCCCTCGGCGTAGGACTGCATCAGGCCGTACTCGATCCCGTTGTGGACCATCTTGACGTAGTGCCCGGCGCCCGGGCCGCCCATATGGCCCCAGCCGATCGTCGGCTCGGCCTCCGTCGGGGGCGGTGCGAGCACGTCGAGGATCGGCTTGAGCAGCGCGACCCCCTCGTCCTCGCCGCCGACCATCATGCAGTAGCCGATCTCCAGTCCCCACACGCCTCCGCTGGTCCCGACGTCGACGAAGTGCACGCCGCGCTCAGCGCACTTGGCGTGGCGGGCGATCGAGTCAGTCCACTTGGAGTTGCCGCCGTCGACGATCAGGTCGCCCTGCGACAGCTGCCCGAGGAGAGTGTCGATCGTCTCCTCGGTCGCCTGGCCGGACGGCACCATCACCCACACCGCGCGCGGCGAGGACATCTTGCCGACCAGTTCCTGCAGCGATGAGGCCCCCGTCGCCCCGTGTTCCTCGGCCGCCTTGACCGCGTCGGCGTTGAAGTCGAACGCCACCACCTCGTGGTCTGAATCCCGGCGGATCCGGGCGACCATGTTGCCGCCCATCTTGCCCAGCCCGACAAATCCGATCTGCACCGCTTACCTCCCCGACGTGATGGACAGCTGCTCCTGGCTCGACCGTGTCGCTCATGCCCCCTGCGGCAGGGCGGTGATCCGCCGTGCCAGCTCGCGCACCGCGGCCACGGTGTCGTCGCCGAGCACGACGCGCTCGGCGGGCAGATCATGGCTGCGCAACGTCTGCAGGTCCCCCGCCGACTGGGCGGCGATCAGCGTCGCGAACGAGTAGTCCGAGCCGGGAATGCTCTCGTCGGAGTGGGGCTCGTCGACGAGCTGCAAAAAGCGCCCGGTCGGCGGACCCCCCTTGTGAAGCTGCCCGGTCGAGTGCAGGAAGCGCGGACCGTAGCCGTAGGTGACCGCGGCGCCGGTCTTGTACCGGATCGCCGACCGCAGCTCGGCGATCGCGGCGTCCAGGTCGTCGGAGAAGGCCAGGTAGCCCATCACCGCGACGTAGTGCGGCGGGCCGGCGTCGAACAGGAGGCGCCCGAGCGCCTCGTCGTCGGCGGGAGCGATTTCGGGCAGCGCGCCGGAGGCGAGCACCGACTTGGTGGCGTCCTTGGCCTCCTGCACGTTGGGCTGGTCGAAGGGGTTGATCTCCAGCGCCCAGCCGGCCACCGCGACGGCGAACTCGGCCAAAAAGAAGATCCGGCCCAGATCGGCCGCGCCGTGCGTGGCCACCGTGATCGTCGGCTGCCCGGCGTCGGCGAGCGCGGCCACGGCGGCGTCGTGCCCGGAGTCGGGGTCCTCCGCGTGGCGCAGATAGATGAACACCCGGTCCTCGCCGTAGTCGGCGGGCTCGCCGATCGGCTCATCGGCCACCGGCAGCATGCCCCGGCCCCGCTTGCCCGTCGACTCGGCGATCAGCTGCTCGACCCACAGCCCGAAGCCCGCGATCGGCTCAGAGACGATGAAGGTCAGCTTGTCGCGGCCGCGACGGGCGAGCTCGCCCAGGGTGGCCCCGAGCCACAGCCCGGAGTTGCTCTGCGTGGAGTCGTAGTGCGCGCAGGTCTGCTCGGCGGTCTGGCCGCCCTGCAGCAGGGCCTCGACGTTGATCCCCATCAGCGCCGCCGGGACCAGCCCGAAGTACGACATGACCGAGTAGCGCCCGCCGATGTCGGGCGGGTTGCGGAAGGTGGCCCGCAGGCCGTCCTGCTCGGCCAGCCGGTCCAGCGGGCTGCCGGGATCGGTGACGACCACGAACTGCTCGGGACCGGCGAACTGGCGGAAGTGGTGGTACTGCGAGAGCGTCTCGACCGTCCCGCCGGACTTCGAGGAGACGATGAACACCGTCCTGGCGATGTCGATCGATTCCTGCACGGCGGTGATCGCGTCGGGGTGGGTGGAGTCCAGGACCTGCAGGCGCAGGCCCCCGGGGACGGTGCCGAAGGAGCGGCGCAGCACCTCGGGTCCGAGCGAGGAGCCGCCCATGCCGAGCAGTACGGCGTCGGTGTAGCCGGCGTCGCGGCAGTCGACCACGAGCTCGTGCAGCGCATCGACGTGCTCGAGCATCGTCGCCGAGACGGTCAGCCAGCCGAGCCGGTCGGTGATCTCCGGGGTGTCGGCGTCACCGCCCCACAGCGAGGGGTCCTTGGTCCAGATCCGGCGGGCGACGTCCTGCTCGGTGGCCGCCGCCATGCGGGCGGCGACGGCGTCGGCGAGGTCCTCGGGCAGGCGCGCCTGAATCGCCGCGGGGCGACCGGTGATGATCCCCTGTCGCTCCTCCTCGATCCCGGCCAGCAGCCGGTTCATCGCCTCCTCGAACTGGCGCACGCCGTCGATCAGCAGCTGATCGGTGATCGCGCCGAGGTCGATGCCGGCCGCGGCGAGCGCGTCCAGGTCGTCCTGGGGGTTGTGCTTGGCCGTCGGCCCCGAAACGCGCCCGTGGTCGGCGACGGCGTGCAGCGTGTCCAGCGGCATCGTGTTGACCGTGTGGGCGGCGACGAGCCCGTCGACGTACATGGTGTCCGGGTAGGCGGGGTTCTTGACCCCGGTCGAGGCCCACAGCGGACGCTGGACGTGGGCGCCGGCGTGGCGCAGCGCGTCCCAGCGCGGCCCCGAGAAGATCCGTTCAAAGCTCTCGTACGCGCGGCGGGCGTTGGCGATCGCCGTCTTGCCGAGCAGTTCCTCGTGCCCGGCGGCCTTCAGCAGCTTGTCGGCGGCGGTGTCGATCCGGGAGACGAAGAAGCTGGCCACCGACGCGACCTTCAGCGGCTTGTCCTCGGCCTGGCGGCGCTCCAGCCCGCGGATGTAGGCCTCGGCCACCCGCTCGTAGGCCTGCACCGAGAACAGCAGGGTGACGTTGACGTTGATGCCCTCGTAGATCGCCTGCTCGATCGCACCGGTCCCCTCCGGGGTCCCCGGGATCTTGATCATCACGTTGGGCCGGTCGACCCGCGACCAGAACAGGCGCGCGCCCTCGATCGACTTCTGCTCGTCGTGGGCGATGTCGGGCGCCACCTCCAGGGAGACGAATCCATCCGCGCCGTTGGTCTGCTCCCAGACCGGGCGCAGCACGTCGCAGGCCATCTGCACGTCCTTGATCGCGATCCGCTCGTAGATCTCCTGGGCGCTGAGCGACTCGCGCGCCCCGTCCTTTAGCTCCTCGGCGTAGTCCTCGGAGCCGACGATCGCCTTCTCGAAGATCGACGGGTTCGAGGTCACGCCCTTCAGCGAATCCTCGGCGACCAGCCGCGCGAGCTCGCCCTTCTCGATCAGCGAGCGCCGCAGCAGATCAAGCCACGGGCTCGTGCCCGCCTCGACCAGCGCGAGCAGGTTGGGGTTGACGTCGGCCTGGGTGGCGCTCATGGCTTCTCCTGGGTCTTGGCGACCGCCGCACGGCCGTGATCGGCCACCGCCTGCGCGGTGATGTTGTACTTCTCATAGACCTCGGCGGCGGGACCCGAATCACCGAAGCTGCTCATCCCGACGAAGATCCCGTCGCGCCCGATCCAGCGGTCCCAGCCCAGCGGGCTGGCCGCCTCGACCGCGATCCGGGCCCGGCAGGCGGCAGGCAGGACCTGCTCCTGGTAGGCCTCGTCGGTGCTGGTGAACGTGTCCATGCACGGCATGCTCACGACGCGCACGGCGATCCCGTCGAGCAGGTCGGCGGCCTGCAGGCACAGCGAGACCTCCGAGCCGGTCCCGATCAGGATCAGCTCCGGCTCTGAGTCGCAGTCGCGCAGCACGTAGGCGCCGCGCTCGATCGCGTCGTCGGGGATGGCATCGGGATCGAGAATCGGCAGGTTCTGGCGGGAGAGCGCGAACGCGGTCGGCGCATCGGTGCTGCGCAGCGCAAAGCGCCAGGCCAGCGCGGTCTCGTTGGCGTCGGCGGGTCGCACCACGTTGAGCTGGGGCATCGCGCGCAGCCCGGCCAGCTGCTCGACGGGCTGGTGGGTCGGGCCGTCCTCGCCCAGCCCGATCGAGTCGTGGGTGTAGACCCAGATCGACGGGATCTTCATCAGCGCCGAGAGGCGCAGGGCGCCCTTCATGTAGTCCGAGAAGGTGAGGAAGGTGCCGCCGTAGGCGCGGAAGCCGTGCAGCACCAATCCGTTGACGATCGCGCCCATCGCGTGCTCGCGCACGCCGAAGTTGAGGTTGCGGCCGGAGAACTCGCCCGTCTGCACCGCTTCGGCGGCATCGATGTCGGTGTTGTTGGAGCTGGCCAGGTCGGCCGAGCCGCCGATCAGCGACGGAACCTGCTCGGCCGCCCACTGGATCACCTTGCCCGAGGCGGCGCGCGTGGCGATCGGATCCTCGTCGGGCGAGAAGCTCGGCCGGCCGTCCTCCCAGCCCTCGGGCAGCCCGCGCTGACCGACGATCCGCTCGAGCTCGGCCGCCGCGTCGGGGAACGCCTCGCGGTAGGCGTCAAAGCGCTGCTGCCACTCGGACTCGAGCTCCTGACCGCGGGGGCAGCACTCGCGGAAATGGGCCAGCGCCTCCTCGGGGACGTAGAACTGCTTGTCCGGGTCCCAGCCGTAGGCCTGCTTGGTCAGCCGCACCTCGTCCTCGCCCAGGGGCGAGCCGTGGGCCTTGGAGGAGTCCTGCTTGTTGGGGCTGCCGTAGCCGATGTGCGACTGGACGATGATCAGCGACGGCTGGTCGGTGATCGCCATCGCGTCGCGGGTGGCCTGCTCGATCCGGTCGGGGCTGAGGTCGTGCCCGACGCTGTCCACGTGCCAGCCGTAGGCCTCGTAGCGCTTGGCCACGTCCTCGGTGAACGACTGCGAGGTGGGGCCGGCCAGCTGCACCTTGTTGTCGTCGTAGAAGACGATCAGCCGCCCCAGCCCGAGATGGCCGGCCAGCGAGGAGGCCTCGGAGGCGATCCCCTCCTGCATGTCGCCGTCGGAGGCGATCACGAAGGTCTGGTGCCCGACCACGTCGTGACCGTCGCGGTTGTAGCGCGCGGCGAGCATGTGCTCGGCCAGGGCGAGTCCCACCGACATGCTGATGCCCTGGCCCAGCGGGCCGGTGGTGGCCTCGATGCCCGGACTGTCCCAGTACTCGGGATGGCCGGCGGTCGGTGAGCCGATCTGGCGGAAGTTCTCGATGTCCTGCAGCGTCATCGGGTACCCGGTCAGGTAAAGGCTCGAGTACAGGAGCATTGACGCGTGCCCGGCGGAGAGGATGAAGCGGTCGCGGTCGATCCAGCTCGGGTTGGCCGGGTTGTGGCGCATCAGCCGCGTGAACAGCGTGTAGGCGACCGGCGCCAGGCCCATCGGCGCGCCGGGATGACCGGAGTTGGCCTTCTGGACGGCGTCCATCGACAGCGTCCGGATCGTGTTGATGCACAGCTCGTCCAGCTCGGTGCCGGTGCTCGTGGCGGTCATCGGCGCGGTGCGGATCGATCGGCGTGAACCAAGATTTTCAGCATAGTGCGAACTCCTCGTTGCCCCTGCGGGGTTTCAGGACATCTCGGGCGCGGCTCGGCTCACCCGAACAACACGCCGTACCGTTCGTATTCCCCGACCGGCACGCGGCGAACCTCGGCCACGGCGTCGGCCAGGTCGACGCAGGTGATCTGGGTGCCCTGCAGCGCCATCATCGAGCCCCACCGGCCCTCGTGGGCGGCGTCGATGGCGGCCAGGCCGAGCCGCGTGGCCAGGACGCGGTCAAACGCCGTCGGGGTGCCGCCCCGCTGGATGTGGCCGAGGACCGTGGTGCGGGTCTCAAAGCCCGTCCGGCTCTCGATCTCGCCCTCGAGCTGGTGCCCGATGCCGCCCAGCCGCGGATGGCCGAACTCGTCGGTCTGCCCCGTGGTCACGCTCATCGTGCCCTCCTTGGGCAGCGCTCCCTCGGCGACCACGACGATCGAGAAGTAGCGTCCGCGTTCGTGCCGGCGGCCGATCAGGCTGCACACCTCGTCGATGTCGAAGGGGATCTCGGGGATCAGGATCACGTCGGCGCCGCCGGCCAGGCCCGAGTGCAGCGCGATCCAGCCGGCGTGGCGGCCCATCACCTCGACCACGAGGATGCGGTGGTGGCTCTCGGCCGTCGTGTGCAGGCGGTCGATCGCCTCGGTGGCGATCTGCAGCGCGGTGTCGAAGCCGAAGGTCTGGTCGGTCGCGCCGAGGTCGTTGTCGATCGTCTTGGGGATGCCGATCACGTTGATTCCGGCCTCCGAGAGCTGGTGGGCGGCGCCGAGCGTGTCCTCCCCCCCGATCGCGAACAGCCCGTCGAGCCGGTGGCGCTCCAGCGTGGCCCGGACGATCTCGGTGCCGTCCTCGCGCTTGGCCGGGTTGGTCCGCGAGCTGCCCAGGATCGTCCCGCCGCGGGGCAGGATGCCGCGCGTGGACTCGAGCGTCAGCTCATCGGCGACGTCCTCCAGGACCCCGCGCCAGCCGTCGCGAAAGCCGACGAACTCGTCGGAGAACTCGTCGATGCCCTTGCGCACCGCGGCCCGGATGACCGCGTTGAGCCCGGGGCAGTCCCCTCCGCCGGTGAGCATGCCAAAGCGCACGCTCGCATCCTATGCACAGTCGCGCGGCCGCCGTGCTTCCAGACGGTTACCGATCCGGCCACCGGCCTCCGCGCGGCCGCGCAATCAACCCTCTAGGGTGCCGCCCATGGCCGTATCCCCGCGCCGCCCGGGCCTGCGCACGATCGCGCTGACCGTTGCTGCGGCCGGCGCGCTGGTCGGCGCCGAGCTCGAGCGCCGCCATCTGCACCGCCTGCGCCACGATGAGGAGTACGCGGCGCTCACCGCACCGCTCGGAGGCCGCGCCCTGGAGGTCGTCTCGGCCGACGGCACCCGGCTGCACGCCGAGCGCTTCGGCCCCGATCCCGGCGCCCGCCCGGGCCGCGATCCGGCAGCCCGCCCCGACCCTGGCGCGGGCCCGGTGATCGTGCTCGCCCACGGCTGGACCGAGCGTCTGACCTTCTGGGGCCCGGTCATCTCGCGGCTGGTCGCCGCCGGACTGCGTCCGGTCGCCTACGACCTGCGCGGCCATGGACGCAGCGCCCCCGCCGCCGGCGGGGACTACTCCCTGGAGCGCTTTGGCGACGACGTCGAGGCCGTGCTCGCCGCGACCCTGGCCGACGGTGAGCGCGGCCTGGTCGCCGGGCACTCGCTGGGCGGGATGTCGATCGCCGCCTGGGCGGGGGGTCATGACGCCGGCGCCCGGGTCCACGCCGCCGCGCTGGTCAACACCGCGATGGGCGATCTGCTCGGCGGCCATCTGCTGCTCGGGGAGCTGGCCAAGCGCCTGGAGCACCCGGCGATCAGCCGGATGGTGATGGGCTCGGGGCTGCGCGTCCCCCCGTTCTCGACCCCCTGGCAGCAGGCGGTGATCCGGCACGCCGCGTTCGGACCGGAGGCGACGCCGGGCATGATCGCCTTCTACGAGCGGATGCTGATCGAGTCCGACGCGGCCGCCCGCGCCGCGGCCGGTGTCGCCCTGACCGACATGGACCTGTGGGACGCGTTGTCGCGGCTCGCGGTGCCCGCCCTGGTCATCGCCGGGGACCGCGACCGTCTCACCCCGCCCGCCCAGGCGCACCGGATCGCCGAACGCCTGCCGCAGCCCGCCGGTGTGATCGAGCTGAAGGCGACCGGCCACATGGGCCCCCTGGAACGGCCCGACGAGATCGCCGCCGCCCTGGTCTCGCTCGCGCGCGCCCACGCCCCGGCCGCCGATACCGCCGGGCGGTGAGCGGCGGTCGATGGCCGGGCGCCTTCGCCCTCGCGGTCGCGCCGAGGTCCGCGCCCGGCGGCTGCGCGACCACGCCGTGTCCCGGCCCGCGGAGGCGGTGGTGCGTGCGAGCTCCAGCGCCTGGCGCCGCGTGCTCGACGCCCTGTGGCCGGTGGCGCAGTCGGCGCTGGCCGCGACGCTGGCCTGGCTGATCGCCCACGACGTCCTCGGTCACCCGCAGCCGTTCTTCGCCCCGATCGCGGGCGCCATCTCCCTGAGCACGAGCCCGATCCAGCGCAGCCGGCGGATCGCTCAGATGGTCGCCGGGGTGCTGCTCGGGATCGGCGTGGCCGAGCTCATGCAGCCGCTGCTGGGCGAGAGCACCGCCGCCCTGGGTCTCACCGTGCTGGTCACGATGGCGGTCGCGCTCGCCGCCGGGGCCAGCTTCTTCGGCGACGGGATGATGTTCCCCAACCAGGCCGCCGCGTCCGCCGTGCTGGTCATCACCCTGCACCGCCACGGCACCGGCGCCGAGCGGGCCGTGGACGCCGTGATCGGCGGCGGCTGTGCGCTGCTGATCGGCGTCGGGCTGTTCCCCGCCGACCCGCTGACGCTGCTGCGCGACGCCGAGCGCAGCGTGCTGAGCATCCTGGCGGAGCGCCTCGGTCACGTCGGGGCCGAGCTCAGCTCCGGGCGGCGGCCCGACGCGGGCTGGACGCTGTCCACCGGACATGAGATCCACCGCCGCCTCGGCGCCCTGACCCGCGCGCGCTCGACCGCCCGGATCAACGTGCGGGTGGCGCCGCGGCGCTGGCGACGGCGGCGGGCGGTAGACGCCGAGAACCTGCGCACCGCGCAGCTCGACCTGCTGGCCAACGCCGTGATCAGCCTGATTCGCTCGGTGACCCGCCCGGACGAAGCCCAGGCGCCGCCGGACCCCGCGCTGGTCAGCGAGATCACGGTGATGGCCGGCGCCCTGCGGTGGCTGGCCGAGGCCGAGCGCCCCTGGTCGGAGACGATCCTGCGGGAGACCGAGACGGTGGCCCGGGACGCGCTGACCCGGGCGGGAGCGCGGGGCATCGATCGCGCCGAGGTGAGCGCGGCGATCCTGCGCGCCGTGGCCGGCGACCTGATCGCCGTCCTCGCCCCGCCCCCCGAGCCTCCGATGTCCGAACAATGACGGGTCCTGACTAGCCTGTCAGTCGTGCCCCCGACGAGGACGCGGCAGACCGCGGACGTGTGTCACCTGCTGCGCGAGGATCCCGAGCTGGCCGAGGCCCTCGCGCCCGCGGCGCGCCATGCCGCCGCCGAACGGATCGTCGTCGGTGCGCTGCGCGTCGGCCCCGGCCCGTGGCGCAACCGCCGGGTGGAGGGGCTGGACGCGGGCCTCGGGCTGCTCATGCTGGAGGGGATCATGCTGCACCGCGTGGGGATCGATCGCCGCTTTGGCGCCGAGCTGATCGGCGAGGGCGATGTCCTGCGCCCGCCGTATCACGCGGGCGAGTCGGCGCTGACCACGACCAACGACTGGCTCGTGCTCAAGCCGGCCCGGCTGGCCGTGCTCGACGAGGCGTTCGTGCGTCAGCTGGCCGAGTACCCGACGGTCGCCGGGCGGCTCTTCCGCCGGGCCGTGGACCGCTCGCGCCAGCTCGCCGTCAACATGGCCATCGTCCACCAGGCGCGGGTCGACGTGCGGCTGCACATGCTCTTCTGGCATCTCGCCGACCGCTGGGGCCGCGTGCGCAGCGACGGTGTCGTGATCCCGCTGAAGCTGACCCACGCGGTTCTCTCCGACCTGGTGGCGGCCCGTCGCCCGACGGTGACCAGCGCCCTGTCGGACCTCAGCCGCCGCGGCGAGGTGCGCGCGATCCCCGACGGCTGGCTACTCTCCGGCGCGCCGCCGGTGACCGGGCGGTCGGGGCTCGGCCCCGCGATGGTCTGACCCGCCCCCTGCCGCGATCACCGGCCCCCGTTCCCGTGCACATCGATCCGTACATCGTTCTCGGCAGCGCGATCATCGGCCTGCTCGTGGGCATGACCGGCGCGGGCGGCGGCGCGCTGATGACGCCGATGCTGATCCTGCTCTTCGGCGTCAAGCCGTCGACGGCGATCTCCTCCGACCTCGTCGCCGCGGTCCTGATGCGGCCGTTCGGCGCCGCCGTGCACATGCGCGCGGGCACGGTCAACTACCGGCTGGTCAAGTGGATGGTGCTGGGCGCGGTCCCGGCCGCCTTCGTGGGCAGCTACCTGCTGCATCTGATGGGACACGCCAAGTCGGCCGAGGCGAGCATCCAGACCTACCTCGGCGTCGCCCTGCTGATCGGAGCGGCGGCGATGGTGCTGCGCTACCTGCTCGACCGTCGCGGCAGCGGGGCCCGGGCGCGCTACGTCACCGAGGTCGCCCCCCGGCCGGCGGCCACCCTCGCGCTCGGCCTCCTCGGCGGCCTGGTCGTCGGGCTGACCTCGGTCGGCTCGGGGTCGCTGATGATCGTCGGGCTGCTGTTCGTCTACCCGATGCTGGGGGCCAACCAGCTCGTCGGCACCGACCTCACGCAGGCCGTCCCGCTCACCCTGGCCGCGGCGTGCGGCGCCCTGCTCTTCGGTCATGTTGAGATCTCGGTCACCGGCTCGCTGGTCATCGGCTCGGTGCCGGCCGTGCTGGTCGGCTCGCTGCTCTCCTCCAGCGTCCCCGACCGCTACGTCCGCCCCGCGATCGCCTTCGTCATCTACGCCTCCGGCCTGAAGTACGTGGGGATCGAGACGACCCCGCTGGGCTGGATCCTGTGCGGGTCACTGCTCCTGCTCGGCCTCGTGTGGCTGATCGCGGCCAAGCCGTGGACGACCTGGGCCGAGCGCCGCGACGCGCAGGCCGGCGCGGATTAGAGCGAGCGCCGAGCGGGCAGCCGCTTCTCCTGGGCCCAGTCGATGAAGCCGGGCTGGCGGTCGGGGCCGATCTGCACGAGCGCCACCTCGGTGACTCCGGCCTGGGAAGCGGTCGCCCGCGTTCCGGGACTCCCGCGCGTGACCGCCGCGGGCACGACCCGGGCGCCGGCGCTTGGCCGCCGCGAGCACCGGGTACGCCGCCGGGTGTCCCCTGTGCGAGAGAGAGTGAGCTCATGCCCGAAGACAGCACCTACCGCATCGTCGAGATCGCCGGCACGTCCCCCGACAGCGTCGCCGAGGCGATGCGCTCCGGCGTGCGGCGCGCCTCGCGAACGCTGCGCGAGATCGGCTGGGTCGAGGTGACCGGGATCCGCGGCCACGTCGAGGATGGTGAGATCGCGCACTTCCAGGTCGAGATGAAGGTCGGCTTCCGTCTCGAGGACACGTGATCTCGGAAGGGCCGCGGCGGCCCGAGGGCCGCCGCGGTTCCGACCGCGGTCCGGGTCAGGCGGTCGCGCCGGCCGTGGCGACATCGTGGCGGCCCTCGGCGAACTCCTCAACGATCTTGGCGCAGAAGGCGGGCAGGTCGCCCGGATCACGTGAGGAGACCAGGCCCTGATCGACGACGACCTCCTCGTCGAGGACCTCGCCGCCGGCGTTGCGGATGTCGGTGCGGATGCTCGGGAACGAGGTCAGGGTGCGCCCACGCACGAGGTCGGCCTCGACCAGCGACCACGGGCCGTGGCAGATGACGCCGACCGGCTTGCCGGTGGCGAAGTAGGTCTGCAGGAAGCTGACCACGTCGTCGCTGGCCCGCAGCTTGTCGGCGTTGACCGTCCCCCCGGGCAGGATCAGCCCGTCGTACTCCTCCGGGGAGGCGTCGGCGACGGTCCTGTCGACCGTGAAGGTGTCGGCCGGCTCGAGGTCGGAGTTCATGGCCTGGATCTCGCCCGTCTGAAGGGACAGCAGCTCGGTGCTCGCGCCGGCCGCCTCGACAGCCTGGCGCGGCTCGGTCAGCTCCACCTGCTCCACGCCGTCGGTGGCGATGATGGCGATCCTCTTGCCGTTCAGTGATTCGGGCATGCTCTCTCCAGGGTCGGGGATGTGCGTTTCATCAGGCCTACCCCGGACGCGTGCTCGCACACCGGACGCACGCGCCCCGGCCGGCGGCGCTCAGCGCCCCTGGCCCAGCGGGGTCTCCTCCAGGCGCGACTCGAGCTCGGCGACCGATTCAAAGACGTCCCAGGCACCGGCGTCGCGCAGCTCCTGCGCGCTGAAACCGCCGGTGACGACGGCCAGCGTGGCCACCCCGGCCTTGCGGGCGGCCTCGATGTCCCATGGCGTGTCACCGACCATCACCGCGGTCGCGTCCTCACCCTGACCGGCCTTCGCGAGCGCCGCATGGACGAGGTCAGGGGCGGGCTTGGTCGACTGCACGTCCTCGGAGGTCGTCCACGCATCGACGGTCTCACGTGCCTCGAGCAGGTCGAGGTAGTGCTCGACCTCGCCGCCCTTGGCCGAGCTGGCCAGCACGGTCGAGTGGCCGAGGTCGCGCAGCGTGCCCAGCAGTTCGCGCGCGCGGTCCACCGTCTGGACCTCGCCGATGAGCTGGTCGTACTGCTCGCCCTCGGCGTCGCGCAGGGCGTCGCCGAGGCGCTGTTCGGTCTCCTCCCCGCACACCGCGCCGATGATCTGATCGCCGCCCATCCCGAGATGACGGTGGATGCGCCAGATCGGCACGGTGATGTCGAAGCTGCGCAGGGCCCGGAACCAGGCCAGTGCGTGGTGATAATTGGTATCGACGAGGGTTCCGTCGATATCGAGGATCGCGATGGTCACGGCGCAGGGCTACCCGCTGCCGCGCTGCTCTCACCCGGGGTTGCCGGGCCGCTGAACGGGTAGCCCTGCGTCGATGTCTGCGCTCGCCCTGACCCTCGATGATGGACCCGATGCGGTGACCACGCCGCGGCTGCTTGACCTGCTCGGCGCCCACGGCGCGCGCGCGACCTTCTTCCCGATGGCCGAACGGGCCGCTGCGCACCCCGAGCTGATCGCGCGCATGCTCTCCGAGCATCACACCGTGGGCGTGCACTGCACCGCGCACGAGCGCCACTCCGAGCACGACGCGCAGTGGGGCCGTCGCGACGCCGACCGCAGCCTCTCGGTGCTCACCGCGCTCGGTGCCCGGCCCGGGCTGTGGCGCACCCCCTGGGGCGATCGGGCGCCGTGGACGGCGCAGGTCGCCGCCGAGCGCGGACTGCGTCTCGTCGGCTGGGACGTCGATACGCACGACTGGCGCGGTGACACCGCGGCCGAGATGTGGACGGCCACCTGCGAGCGCCTGCACCCGGGCGCGATCGTCCTCGCCCACGACGGCATCGGCCCCGGAGCGCGCCGTCGTCACGGCGCCGAGACGATCGCCTACGCGGCCCGTCTGATCGCGCACGCCGATCAGCACGGCCTCGAGCTCGAGGCGCTGTAGATGGCCGCCGCCCCCCCCGCCCCGTCGCTGCCCGCCCGCGACGCGCGGTCCGGCGACGGCGACGTGCTGCGCTGCGCGGCGTCGGTCGCCGAGTCGATCGCCGCCGTCGCGCAGGCCCGCGACGAGACCGTCGCCCCGGGGTTTCCCACCGACGCCTTCGACCGTCTCGCTGCCGCCGGGCTGCTGGCCGTGTCCGCAGTGCCCGGGTCCGAGCGCCCGCCGGCGGCGACCGAGCTGGCGTGCGTGCGGACCGTGGCCGCCGCGGACGGGTCGGTCGGCCGGATCTACGACGGCCACGTCAACGCGATCGAGCGCCTGGCCGTGCAGGGCTCGTCCGCGCTGGTCGCCCGCGAGC
Organism: Solirubrobacteraceae bacterium; assembly: GCA_035713465.1. Classification (GTDB taxonomy): domain Bacteria; phylum Actinomycetota; class Thermoleophilia; order Solirubrobacterales; family Solirubrobacteraceae; genus Palsa-465. The sequence continues at coordinate 23,143 of DASSZP010000024.1, forward strand.
TCCCACTCGCGGCGCGCGGGCGCCTGTGGGCCGGGGTCTGGGGCGGGGACCCGGTTCCCGGCGAGGGCGAACCCGCGGCGGTGCACGAGACGCCCCGGGGCCTGGTCCTGCGGGGCGCCAAGACCTTCTGCTCGGGCGCCGGAGGGCTTCACCGCGCGCTCGTCCTCGCCCGGGCGCCGGCCCCGGCCGTCAGCGGGCCGCCGGTGCTGGCCTGGGTCGATCTCACCGATACCGAGCGCGTGCAGATCGACCGTAGCTGGTACCGCTCCCATGGCCTGCGGGCTTCGGAGTCTCATCGCGTCGTGTTCACCGACCTGCCCGTGCTCGAGCTGTTCGGCGGCCCCGGATCGATCTCGGCCCAGCCGTGGTTCGGCCGCGACGCGCTGCGCACCGCGGCCTCGTGGGCCGGAATGGCCGACAGCGCGGTGACCGGCGCGCTGGAGGAGCTCGCGGCGCGCCCGTCGGCGGGAGCCCTGGAGGAGCTGGCCGCCGGGCGCATCCTCGCCGCGCGCGAGACGATCTCGGTCTGGCTCACCGACGCGGCCCGAGCGATGGACGCGGCCGGGTCGCGGCTGCCGGGCGTGGCCCTCAACGCCCGCGTGGCCATCGCCGCCGCCTGCCGGGAGCTGCTCGACGAGGCGGCCCGGGCCTGCGGCTCGCGCCCCTTCGCGCGCGGAGGCCGCCTGGACCGCGCCCGGCGCGACCTCGAGGTCTTCCTGCTCCAGCACCGGCTGGACCCGATGCTGGCCCGGGCCGGGGCGGCGGCGATCGCAGCGCGGCGGGACGCATGACGCGGATGAGCCTGGCCGACTTCGAGGCGCGCTACCGCGCCGACCCCGACCCCTGGGGCTATCGCAGCTCAGAGTACGAGAAGGCGAAGTACGCGGCCACCCTGCAGGCGTGCGGCCCCGGCCCGTTCGCGTCCGCGCTGGAGCTCGGCGCGTCGATCGGCGTGTTCAGCGGTCAGCTCGCCCCGCGCTGCCGCTGTCTGATCACGATCGATGCCGCCCCGACCGCGGTCAGCACCGCCCGCGAGCATCTCGCCGCGCTGGAGGGCGCCGAGCACACCGACGTGCGCCTGGGGACGATCCCCGCCGACCTGCCCGACGGCCGCTTCGAGCTCGTCGTCGCGTCGGAGATCCTCTACTACCTGGACGCCGGTGAGCTGCAGGCGACGCTGGACGCCCTGCGCGAGCGGCTGGTTCCGGGAGCGCGCCTGGTCGCGGTCCACTGGCGCCCCGACGGCGCCGAGCGACCGCTGACCGCGGCCGCCGTGCACGCCGCGCTGCGCGCCCTGCCGTGGCTGAGCCTCGCCGGGTCCTCAGACACCGACGCCTTCCGCCTCGACGCCTTCACCCGAGCATGAGCCGCGATGCGCGTCATGAGCTGCTCGTGGTCGGCGGCGGCCCGGCCGCGCTGGCCGCGCTGCGCGCCTTCCGGGCCGCCGGGGGCGAGGGGCGGGCGAGCCTGATCACCGACGAGCATCGGATGCCGTACATGCGCCCGGCGGTGTCCAAGGCTCTGCTGCGCGGGGAGCTGAGCGAGCAGGACGTCGCCCTGCACGAGGACCGCGAGCTCGGGGAGATGGGCATCGAGCTGATCTCCGGCCGGGCGGTCGGGCTGGACCCTGCCGCCCACACCGTGATGCTGTCCGGCGGGCGCGAGTGCAGCTACCGGCGCTGCCTGCTGGCCACCGGCGCCGAACCGGTCCGTCTGCCCGTCGACGGAGTCGAGGATCCCGCGGTGCGCACGCTGCGCTCGATCGATGATCTGCGTGAGCTGCGCGCCCGGCTGTCGGCGGGGATGCCGGTGGTGATCATCGGTTCGGGGTTCATCGGCTGCGAGATCGCGGCCTCGCTGCGCTCGCTCGGGCACCCCGTCACCGTCTGCTCGCAGGAGAGCGCCCCCAACGTCGCCCGGATCGGTGACCAGGCCGCCGCCGCGATCGCGGGCTGGCTGCAGGAGACGGGCACCGAACTGCGCCTCGGCGCCGAGGTGCGGTCGGTGAGCCGCAGCGGCGGTCAGCTGGCGGTGCACACCGACGCCGGCACTGCGGTGGGTGGGCTGGTCGTGATGGCCGCCGGCGTCAGCCCCCGCGCCGAGCTCGCCGCGCTCGCCGGGCTCGCGCTCGAGCAGCGGGCGATCCCCACCGACGAGCGGATGCGCACCGGACTGCCCGACGTGCTGGCCGCCGGAGACGTCGCGCGGGCCCAGAACGCGACCGCCGGACGGCGGCTGCGCATCGAGCACTGGGGCGATGCCCTGGCCCAGGGCCAGGTCGCCGGGCAGACCGCGGCGGGCGAGGGCGCGCGCTGGACGTCGGTCCCGGGCTTCTGGACCCAGATCGGGGATCACACGCTCAAGTACGCCGGCTGGGGCGACGGCTTTGACGAGATCCGCCTGGATGCCGACGCGGCCGGGTTCACCGCCTGGTATCGCGGCGGTGACCGGATCACCGGCGTCCTGACCCACGGGCACGATGACGACTACGAGCAAGGTCGCGAGCTGGTCGCCGCGGGGGCGCCATGGCGCTGACCAGCATCGTCGTCGTTCCCGCACGGGACGAGGAACGGCGGATCGCCAACTGCCTGCGGGCCCTGGCCGAGCAGACGGTCGGGCCCGGCGCGTTCGAGGTCGTGCTCGTGCTCGATCGCTGCCGGGACGCCACCGAGACGATCGCGGTGCGCGCCGCGGCGCGGCTCGGTCTGCAGCTGACCACGGTGACCGGCCCCGGCCGCGGCCCGGGCGCCGCCCGCCGCCTGGGGATGGAGCTGGCCGCCGAGCGGCTGCACGCCCTTGGCTGCCCCGGGGGGCTGATCGCGACCACCGACGCTGACTCGGCGGCCGCGCCGGACTGGCTGGAGCGCCAGCTCGCGCACCTGGCCGCCGGGGCGGAGGCGGTCGCGGGCCTGATCGAGCTCGACAGCGACGAGGGGGCCGGTCTTCCTCCGGCCGTGCTCGCCCGCCGCGCCTGCGATGCCGAGCGCCGCCTGGCCCGTGTGCGCCGGGCCGACGCCGCCGCGGGGCACCACCACTTCGCCGGGGCCTCGATCGGGATCACCGCCGCGGCCTACGCGCGGGTCGGCGGCCTTGAGCCGCTCCCGGCGCTGGAGGACGCGGCCTTCGCCACCCGGTTGGCCCGCGCCGGGGTCCCCGTGCTGCGGCCCGTCGACGTGCGGGTGCGCACCTCGGCCCGCGCCGACGGCCGCGTCTCGCGCGGCCTGTCGGTGGACCTCGAGGTCTCGCTGTGGCGCGAGCGCAACCGCTTCGCGGCCGCCGACTTCGACCTCGGCGCGCTCGCCGCCGCCCGCGATGCGACGGGCACGACGGTCACCGTCATCATCCCGACCAAGCAGTGCGCGGAGACGATCGGCGGTGTGCTGACCGAGACGGTCGCGCCGCTGCAGCAGGCCGGCCTGGTCGACCAGGTCGTGGTGATCGACGCCGGATCGCCCGACGGCACGGCGGCGGTGGCCGCCGCCTGCGGCGCCGAGGTCCTGCAGCAGGATGCCCTGGCCCCCGAGCACGGCCCGGCCCTGGGCAAGGGCGACGCGATGTGGCGGGCCCTGGCCGCGACCGACGGCGAGCTCGTCTGCTTCCTGGACGGTGACACCGCCGATCCGTCGCCGCTGCATCTGCTCGGACTGCTCGGGCCGCTGCTCACCCGCGCCGACATCCGCTTCGTCAAGGGCGCCTTCGAGCGCCCCCTGCGCCGCGGCGATCAGGTCAGCGATCACGAGGGCGGGCGCGTGACCGAGCTGATGGCCCGGCCGCTCATCAACCTGCATCAGCCCCGGCTGGCCGGCTTCGCCCAGCCGCTGGCCGGCGAGTTCGCCGCTCACCGCGAGCTGTTGGAGGCGATGCCCTTCCCGGTCGGCTACGGGGTCGAGATCGCCGTGCTCATCGACGCCCTGCGGCGCGAGGGGCTCGCCGCGCTGGCCGAGAGCGATCTCGGCCGCCGCCAGAACCGCCATCAGTCCCTGCGCGCGCTCGGGGAGATGGCCTTCGCCGTGCTGGCCGCGGCCGAACGGCGCCGCGGCCCCGGCCATGAGGTCATCTCCGACAGCTACGTGCGGCCCTGGGAGGACGGGGCCAGCCATGCCGTGGCCATCGAGGAGCGCCCGCCCCTGGCCAGCCTGAGCGCCGCGGACCGGGTCCGGCACGTCGACGGCGATCTCGCCTCCTCGGTGTGAGCGTGGGCATCGCGCCCCTGCAGTCGCGGCCGCCGTTTGCCGGCCACAGTCCCGACCGGGAACGGCCGCTGGGCGGCTACACCGTGCTGACCGGCACGTTCCTGTCTCTCTGCGGGCTGTTCGTGCGCCGGTTGCGGCGCAGCGGAACCGAGTTGCCCGAGCACGTCCCCGCCGAGGATCTGCTGCTGCTCGCCGTGGCCACCCACAAGCTCTCCCGCATGGCCACGCGAGACCGCGTCACCAGCTCGCTGCGCGCCCCGTTCACCGTCTTTCAGGACGATGCGGGCGCCGGCGAGGTCCGCGAGGCCGCCCGCGGGCACGGCCTGCGGCGCGCGATCGGCGAGCTGCTCGTGTGCCCCTACTGCCTGGGGATGTGGGTGGCCACCGCGTTCGTCGCGGGCCTGCTCACCGCTCCGCGGGCGACGCGCTGGGTGGCCGCCACCTTTGCCGTCCTGACCGGATCGGACGCGTTGCAGATCGCCTACGCCCGCGCCGAACGGCTGCTCGACCCCTGAGGGGGCGCGGCCCGCCCGCGTCCGCGCGGAGGTCGGCGGTGGCGGGTCAGCAGTGGTGGATCGGGTCAGCGGCGGTGGATCGGGTCAGCGGCGGCGCGGGCGGCGCAGGTGGCCGACGCGCACGCGCGCCGAGCCGGGATCGGGCTCGGGGACCGGCTCGGTGCCGGGGTCGGGCTGCACCGGAGTGGCCGGTTGATCGGGGGCCGGGACACTCGGCGGCTGGCCCGGATCGGCCGGCGTGCCGGGGTCGGGATCGGCCGGGGTCACGGGCGCGTCGGGCACCACCGGCGTCGGGGCCTCGGCGGGCTGGGGCACTTCCAGGAGCGGGTGAATCATCCTCAGGGGGTACCCGCTGACGCGGAATCGAACCGGTGGCGGGTAGCCTGCCCCGACCGTCCGCGTCCCGGTTCCTGAGCCGGGCGCCGCCCATCGCCGTGACCGCGTCTCTGATCAGCTCCCGCCGCCATGGCTCCCTCTGGGCCCGCGCGTCCGTCCGCCTGGCCATCGCGCTCGCCTTCGCCGACGCGTCGGTCGTCGTGCTCGCGCTGCCGCAGATCGTCGTGCGCCTGCACACCTCGATCTCCCACGTCTCCTGGGTGATCACCGCCTACAACCTCGCCCTGATCGCCGGCACGCCGCTGGCCCGCCCGGTGGCCCGGCGCCTGGCCGGCCGCGGCACGCTGATCGCCGGTCTGACCCTGTTCGGCCTGGCCTCACTGGGCTCGGGCGCGGCCGCGAGCCTGACCATGCTGATCGTGTTCCGCTGCCTGCAGGGCCTCGGCGGGGCGATGCTCCTGTGCGCCTCGCTGCCGCTGATCGCCGCCTCAGACGATGACCACCGCCTACGTTCCTGGGCCGCCGCCGCGGCGGTCGGGGCCGCCGTCGGCCCGGCCGCCGGCGGCGTGCTGACCCAGATCTTCGACTGGCGCGCGATCTTCTACAGCCAGGCGCCGGTCGCCCTGGCCGCCGTGCTGGCCGCGCGCGCGGCACGTCCCGCCGCCGACCCGGCCGAGCCCGCGCCGTCGCCCTCCGACCCGGCCGCGCGCGCGCAGCCGGACGCCGAGCCGCCCGCGCCGGCGCGGCCCCTCTCCCCCGCCGCGGCCAACCTCGCGCTGCTGCTCATCTCCGCCGGCCTGATCGGCGCTCTGTTCATCGCCACCGTGCTGCTCATCAACGTCTGGCTGCTCAGCCCCCTGGGCGCGGCCGGCATCCTCGTCCTGCTGCCGGTCACGACACTGGTCACCGAGCGCCTGACCGCCCGCCGGCCTGCGGGCCTGACGGGCCGGCTCGGCGCCGTCGTGCTGTCCGCCGGCCTGGCCGGCCTGGCCCTGATCTCCCACCGGCTGCTGCTCGGGGCCGGCCTCGCCCTGGCCGTGTGCGGCGTCGGGCTCGGGCTCGCCTTCCCCGCCCTGACCCGCGCCGCGCTGGCCACGCGGGGCAACGCCCTGACGCGCGCCGCCCGGACCGTCGCCGCCCGGGAGGGCGGGCTCGTGCTCGGCCTCGTGCTGTTGACCCCGATCTTCGTCTCCCAGCTCAACGCGGCGCCCGCTCAGGCCACCGGGCCGATCGCGCAGGCGGTCATCCTGGCGCCGATCAGCCTGCCCGACAAGCTCCGCCTCGGCAGCGGCCTGCAGCAGGCGGCGGCCCGCGCGCCCGACAGCCAGCTGCCCGACATCACCCCGGCCTTCGCGCAGATCGCCGCCGGCGCGGATGCGCGCACGCAGCTGGCCCTGGACGAGCTGCAGGTTCAGGTGCAGGCGATCATCCAGCGGACGGTGACCCGCAGCTTTCGCACCCCGCTGCTGCTGTGCGCGGCCCTCAGCCTGCTCGCCGTTCCGGCGCTGTCCCTCGGGCGGCTGCGCGGCCGGTCCCCGGGGCCCGGCGGTTAGCCGAGCGCCAGCCCAGCCGGCCGGCGGTTAGCCGAGCGCCGGCCCAGCCGGCCCGGCGGTTAGCCGAGCGCCAGCACGACCGCCCCCGCCGCCACGAGCACGCTGGCCCCGATCCGGCGCGACGGCAGGCGCTCCCCGAGCGCGAAGGCCCCGATCAGCCCGGCGAAGACGACGCTCGTCTCACGCAGCGCCGCCACCACGGCCAGCGCCCCCCGGGTCTGCGCCCACAGCACGAGCATGTAGGCGGCCAGCGAGAGGGCGCCCGCCGCGACGCCGCGCGCCACCGCCGGCGTCCTCAGGCCGGACACCGTCAGACCGCCCGCGGCCCGCACGGGGTCGCGGCGGCCCACCGCCGTCAGGGCCAGCGCGGTGAGCAGGCCCTGGCCCACGAACAGCCAGCCGCTGTAACCGGCCACCGTGCCGGCGTGACGCACGCCGACCCCGTCGAGAACCGTGTAGGCGGCGATCAGCAGCCCGGTCATGACGGCCAGGGCGACCGACCGCGGCGACCCGTGACGTCGGGCTGCGGCGAGCACGACCAGCCCGCCGGAGACGACCAGCAGCCCGGCGACCTGCCACCCCGACAGGCGCTCGCCGACGAGCAGCACCGAGCACACGGCGACCACCGGCGGGGCCGTGCCGCGAGCGATCGGGTAGACCTGGTTGTAGTCCCCGTCGCGGTAGCTGGCCGTCAGCAGCAGGTTGTAGGTGAGGTGAAGCAGGACCGAGGCCCCGATGGCCGGCCAGACCTCCGCGTGCGGGAGCGGGGCCAGCAGGAGCAGGGGCACGGCCAGCGCGGCCGTCGCGCCACCCATCACCGCCATCAGCCGCGCCCGGTCGGCGACGGACTTGACCAGTGCGTTCCAGCTCGCGTGCAGGGCGGCCGCGACGAGCACGATCGGCACGACGGGCATCACGCGCTACCGTAGCCGCCGATGAGCGAACGCACCAAGCCCACCGTGACCATCCCCGAAGGGCAGGCCCCCTCCTACCAGCTCGAGCTCGAGGACCTGATCGAGGGCGACGGCGAGACCGCCGCCGCCGGGCAGGTGGCCGAGGTGCACTACGTCGGGGTCGCCTGGTCCGACGGCCAGCAGTTCGATGCCTCCTGGGACCGGGGGGACACGTTTCAGTTCGGGCTCGGTCGCGGCCAGGTCATCGCCGGCTGGGATCAGGGCGTGACGGGCATGAAGGTCGGGGGCCGGCGGCGGATCACGATCCCGCCGATGCTCGGTTACGGCAAGCGCGGCGCCGGCGGGGTCATCAAGCCCGACGAAACGCTCGTGTTCGTCGTGGATCTGATCGCCGTCCGCTGACCCTCACGGGCTGACCGTCAGGCGCGCGCCACGGGTCAGCGCGCTGTCAGGCGGCGGCGAACTGACGGCGTTTGTCGGCCACGCCCTCGATCAGAGCGGCGAACGAGTCGGCGAACTTCTGCACCCCTTCGCGCTCGAGCACCGCGACCACGTCGTCGTAGTCCACCCCGGCCTGGGCGAGCCGCTCCATGGTCGCGCGCGCCCCGTCGAGGTCCTCGGTGAGCGAGTCGGTGACCGTTCCGTGGTCGATCAGCGCGTCGACCGTCTCCTGCGGCATCGTGTTGACCGTCTGCGGGCCGATCAGCGACTCCACGTAGAGCAGGTCGGGGTAAGCGGGGTTCTTGACCGACGTCGACGCCCACAGGCAACGCTGCGGCGAGGCACCGGCGGCGACCAGCTCATCCCATTCGGCGCCCTGGAAGACCTCCTGGTAGGTCTGATAGGCCAGCTTGGCGTTGGCCACGGCCAGCTTGCCCTTGAGATCATCGTGACCGCCGATCTCGTCCAGACGGCGGTCGACCTCGGTGTCGACGCGGGAGACGAAGAACGAGGCCACCGACGCGACGCTGCGCAGGTCGCCGCCGCTGTCGCGCAGCCGCCTGAGCCCGGCCAGGTAGGCCTCGGCGGCCTCCCGGTGGCGCTGCAGCGAGAACAGCAGGGTCACGTTGACGGGGATCCCGGCCGCGATCGTCTCCTCGATCGCCTCCAGGCCCTCGCGGGTGCCGGGAATCTTGACGAACAGGTTGGGCCGCTCGATCATCGCGGCGATCCGCTTGGCCTCGGCCACCGTGCCCGGCGCGTCGTGGGCCAGGGTCGGATCGACCTCGAGCGAGACCCAGCCGTCGCGCGTGGCCTCACCGCGATCGAACACCGGGCGCAGCACGTCGCAGGCGTCGCGGATGTCCTGCGCGGCCAGCGCGAGGAAGATCTCCTTGGGATCCTCCTCGTGGTCGCGCAGCTCGCGGATCTGCTCGTCGTAGGCGTCACCGTCGGAGATCGCGCCCTGGAAGATGGTCGGGTTCGAGGTGACCCCGGAGATGCCCTGGTCGGCCCGCCGGGCCAGGTCGCCGTCACGGACGAAGGGACGCGAGAGATAGTCGAGCCACGGGCTCTGGCCGTGCTCGGCGAGCGTGTGCAGGGTGGTGGTCATGGGCTCTCCTGTCGGTTGCGAAGTCTGCCTCTCAGGCTACCCCGGACGCCCGGGCTTACCCCCGCTCAGCGCGGAGGCCACGCGTACCCCGCTCAGCGCGGGTCCCGGGGCCCGTGGCCCTCCTGCAGGCGGCGCAGCCACGGCAGGCCGAACCAGATGCCCGAGACGAACACGGCGGTCAGGCCGCCGAACACGACCGGTGTGATCCCGCCCAGCACGACATCGGAGATCAGGGTGACGATGCCGGTCATGCTGATCGCCAGCAGGACCATCGCCACGATGGCCAGCCGGTTGCCGACGCGGACCAGATACGGCTTCTGCTGATGGCGGAAGAGGATCCGGTGATGAGCGGTCGGCGACATCAGCAGCACCGCCGAGGTCGCCACGCACAGCAGGGTGATGAAGTACACATCGCGCTCGAAGGGCGAGATGTGGCGAAAGCCCGTGTTGAACGGCACCACGAGCAGGAAGGCGAAGATGACCTGGATCCCCGTGCCGACGACACGCAGCTCGTTGAGCAGCTCGATCGTGTTGCGATCGAGCTGTTCGGCCTCGGTTTCCTGACGGCCGTCGCGGGCCGGCTGGCTCTGGTCACTCATCGCGGCGGCCAGCCTAACTCGGCCGGGCGCCCCGTCCGCCTCAGCCGACCGCGCCGACCTCGCGCAGGCGCTCGGCCGCCCGGTGCAGCAGGCGCGAAACCTGCATCTGCGAGCAGCCCAGCCGCTCGGCGATCTCGACCTGGCGCAGGTCGCCCCGCAGCCGCAGGGAGAGCGCCTGGCGCTCGCGCACGGGCAGACCCCGCATCGCCTCCGACAGGGCGACCCGGGTGTCGGTGAGGGCGAAGCGGTCGTCCTCGACGCCGAGCGTATCGGCGAGCACGACGGTGTCCTCGCCGTCATCACCCGTCGTGGCCGGCGCGTGCAGCGAGGTGGCATGGTGGGCGCCGCCGGCCTCCAGACCCTCGATGACCTCCTCGAGGTCGAGCTCGAGGTAGCGCGCCAGCTCGGCCACACCGGGCGTCCGTCCGCTCCGGGCGCTGAGCGTCCGGGCGGCGTTCTGCACCCGCAGCGACAGCTCCTGGGCCCGGCGCGGCACATGCGCGGCCCAGGCCGTGTTGCGGAAGTGGCGCTTGATCTCGCCGATGATCGTCGGCACCGCGAACGACGTGAAGGCGATCCCGCGCGAGGGATCGAAGCGGTCGATCGCGCCGATCAGCCCGACCGAGGCGACCTGGAGCAGATCGTCGAACGGCTCGTTGCCGCTGCGGTAGCGCGCGGCCATGCGACGCGCCAGCGGCATCCAGCGCAGGATCAGCTGCTCGCGGGCGCGGGGGTCGCGATCGCGGGCCCAGCGGGCGAACAACTCGTCGGTGTCGCGGTCGGTGCGCGGGGTCGGATAGGCAGTCAAAGGAGCTCCTTTCGAGGTCCGCAATCGCGTGAGCTCGTCAGGAGGTCGCTCCGCGAGGCGGGCGGCCCGCTGCCGTTGTGCTGCGTTTGTGAACGTCATGGCGACGGGTCCCGCCGCGTGACTTCTCCTACCCTAGCGTTGACCTGAACCCGCCCCGGAGGCCGGGTATCAACGAGCGTCCGCATCCGGACGGACCCGACGGTCCGGATACGGACGACCCCGGCTCTCGCCACGGCGATGAGGAGCGCGTCGACGAGCGAGCCCAGGGCGGTACGGCGCCGGGCGGGCCGGCCGCACCACGGGTGATGCGGCGGTCGCCGACCGGCCGGCTCAGCCGGTGTTGCGCAGGCCGCTGGCGATGCCGTTGATGGTCAGCAGGCTGAGGCGCCCGAGCGCCTCGGGTGGGTCGTCGCCGAGCGCGCGCGAGCGTCGCAGCAGCTCGATCTGGATAAAGGAGAGCGGATCGACGAACGGATTGCGGCGATCGATCGAGGCCTGAAGCACCGGGTCGCGGTCGAGCAGGCGCTCGGCGTCACGGACCGCGAGCAGCTCGCCGACGGTCAGCTCCAGCTCCCGGGCCAGCACGGCGTAGATCCGGGCCGAACGGGGATCGTCCCACAGCTCCGCGTAGCGGCGGGCGATCGCCGGGTCGGCCTTGGCGCACCCCATCTCGGCGTTGGACAGCAACGTGGCGAAGAACGGCCACTCGCGCTGCATCTCGCGCAGCAGCGCCACCCCGTGCCGGTCGCGTGCGCCGCGCAGCGCCGTGCCCAGCCCGAGCCAGGCCGGCAGCACGATCCGCGCCTGGGTCCAGGAGAAGACCCACGGGATCGCCCGCAGATCCTCGATGCCGTGCGCGGCCGACCGGCGCGCGGGTCGCGAGCCCAGCCGCAGCCGCGAGATCTCCTGGACGGGCGTGACGGACTCGAAGAAGGGCACGAAATCCGGGTCCTCGTGCACGACGCGCCGGTAGACGCGCGCTGACTCGCGGGCCATTTCGGCCAGGATCTCCTCGTAGGCGGCCCGCCGCTCGTGCCGTGGCCCGGCGCCCGAGCGCAGAGTGGCGCCGAGCGCAAGCTCGAGCTCGCGGTGGGCGATCGGCGCGACCGCGTACTTGGCGGTGAGCACCTCGCCCTGTTCGGTCATCTTCAGCCGGGCGCGCACGGTCCCGGCGGGCAGGGCGAGGATCGCCGCGTTGGTCGGCCCGCCGCCACGGCCCACCGCGCCGCCGCGGCCATGAAAGAACACCCAGCTCACGCCGCGCTCGCTGAGCACGTCGGCCAGCCTCGCCTGGGCCCGGTAGGCCGCCCACGCCGAGCCGAGGTAGCCGACGTCCTTGTTGGAGTCCGAGTATCCGATCATGATCTCCTGCTCGTCACCGACGGCCCGCAGCGCCTCGCGGTACTCCGGGACGCCGAGCAGGGTCGCCATCGTGTCCGGGGCTGCCTCCAGCGTCGCCCCGGCCTCGAACAGGGGCACGATCCGCAGCCGGGCCTCGCGCCCGCCGGCGCGGGCCAGGCTGCTCTCCTTCATCAGCAGCAGCACCTCGAGCAGATCGCCGGGGCCCTCGGTCCCGGACACGATGTAGGTCTCGATCGCACCGCGATGCGAGACGGCCAGGGTGTCGCGCAGCATGCGGAAGGTCTCCACCGTCTCGCGCGTGGCGGCCGAGAAGTTGCCGATGTCCGACGGCACGAGTGGGCGGCGGTCGGCGATGTGCCGGCGCAACAGCCCGCAGCGCTCGTGCTCGTCGAGCTCGGCGTAGCCGTCGTGCACGCCGAGCGTGGCGAAGATCTCGGCCAGTGTGCTGCGGTGTACCCGCGCGTGCTCGCGGATGTCCAGCCGCGCGTAGTGAAAGCCGAACACCTCGACCTGGCGGATCACCTCGTGCAGGTCTCCGGCCGCGGTGAGCGCGCCGTGGCCGTGCAGCAGGCAGCTCTCCACGCGGCGCAGATCGGTCAGCAGCTCGGCGGCCTCGGCGTACGCACCCCGAGCCCGGCTCTGGGTGGCGCGGATCCGTTCGCGAACGAAGGTCAGCGCCCGCCGGTAGGGCTCCTCGGGGTTCAGCGCGGCCAGCCGTGCGGCCATCTCGGGGAAGTCGCGCTCGCCCGCGGCGAGGATCGGCTCCAGGCCCTCGGGGTGGCCGCTGAGCCGCTCGGACAGCGAGAGGCGCCCGGCGAGCCGCTCGGCATGCCCCTCGTACAGCCGCAGGCACTGCTCGCGCATCAGCTCCAGCGCCTCGAGCGTCGCCTCGGGGGTCACGAACGGGTTGCCGTCGCGGTCACCGCCGATCCACGAGCCGAAGCTGAGCAGCGGCCCGACCCGCAGGCGCCCCGGGCCGAAGTTCTCGGCCAGCGCCTGCTCGAGGTCGCGGTAGATGCGCGGAACCGTGTCGGCCAGCGTGGAGGCGAAGTGGATCAGCGCGCCGCGGACCTCGTCGGTGACGGTCAGCGAGATCGCGCGTAGATCGTCGGAGGCCCACAGCTCCTGGATGGTGGCCAGCAGCCGCCGGCGGGCGTCGGCCTCGTCGGCGGTGGTGACCTCGTCGAGCTCGCGCAGCACGGCGAACACGCGGGCCAGCTTGTCGATCGTCGTGCGCCGCCGCGCCTCGGTCGGATGCGCGGTCATGACCAGGCGCAGCTCCGCCTGGTCGAGGATCGCCTGCACCTCGTCGCCGTCCAGGCCGGCGTCGGCCAGCGCTGCCACGGCCTCCCGGATCGAGCCCGAGCGCGGCGTCGGCAGGCCGCCGGCGGCTCGCGCCCATGCCCGGGCGTCGGCGTCGGCCCCGCGCAGCCGGCGGATGCGCTCGTTGTCCTCGGCCAGGTTGACGAGCTGAAACCAGCGGGTCAGGGCGCGGACGAGCACGTCGGTGCGCTCCAGGCTGAGCTCGTGCACGAGCGCGGCCAGGGCCTCGGCGGCGTCGGCGTCACCGAGCCGGGCGTCTCGTCCCAGAGCCACCGCCCGGTCGAGCAGCGCGACCGCGCCCGGACCCTCGGCGAGCGCGATCACCTCCCGCAGCAGGTCACCGAGCAGCGCTTCGTCATCGTGAAAGCCGCGCGGCTGCGGCCGGCTCAGGTCAGATCCGCCGATCGGCGGATCATGCCCGATCAGGTCCGGATCGCGCGGCCCCGCAGGTGCGGCAGGGGCGCCCGACCGCCGACGGCCAGCGGCGAGCGCTCCTCCTCGGTGACCGAGAAGCCGGCCGCGCGGATCGCCGCACCGGTGTCCCGGGCCAGATGACAGCCCCCGCCCAGCCGCGGCCACACGGTGGCGTCCAGCGCCCGCTGGAGCCGGGCGCCGGTCCGGCCGGCGGCGACGACGTGCTCGAGGTAGCGCAGCGATCCGCCCGGTCGGATCACCCGCCGCAGCTCGGCCAGCGCCGCCGCCTGGTCGGGCACGGTGCACAGCACGAGCGCGACGACGCCGTGGTCAGCGCCGGCGGCGGGGAGCGGGATCGCCTCGGCGACCGCGTCGACGACCGTGACCGGCACCGGGGCCCGCCGGGCGGCGGCCTCGGCGCGGCGTCGCAGCAGCGGCTCGGGCTCGACGGCGAGGACGTGGGTCACCGCGGGTGGGTAGTGGGCGAAGTTCGGTCCCGTGCCGGCGCCGATCTCGACCACCTCACCGGCCAGGCCCTGGAGCAGCGTCCGGCGCTGAGCGGCCAGGCCGAGCGTCTCGATCCGGGGCGACGCCCACGCCCACAGGCGCGCGAACAGGGGATCCTCGCTGGTGCGGCCGGCCATCGTTCTCATCTCTCCTTGTCGTGTGCTGCCCGGGTTGACAGTATCCCGAGGCTCCGTGTCTTCTGCGGGGGGATCTGCATCGATCTACGCATGCGCGCGCGGCCGGTCGGCGTCACGCTCACAGCGCATCCTGCCCCGCGATACGAAGTGAGGTCCGCCGTGTTCACCTGCGTCGCCTGGGCCACTGATGGCTCTGAGCATTCCGACCGTGCCCTCCCCTACGCCGTCCGCCTGGCGGTCGAGTCGGGGGCGCCGCTGCACGCGATCCACGTGGCCGAGCACCTGCTCACGGGCCGCGCCGCCGGCCAGTACGTGCGCGCCGACGAGCAGGAACGCGAGGCCAAGATCGAGCGCCAGCTGGCCACCGCCGGAGAATCGGTCACCGTGGCCATGCATCGCGCGAGCAACCTCGAGGGCCCCGTGGCCAAGGTGATCGGCCGGATCGCTGAGGAGGCAGGCGCCGACGTGCTCGTCGTCGGCAGCCGCGGGCACGGAGCCCTGGCCGGCGCCGCCCTGGGCAGCGTCACCCAGCATCTGCTGCATGACGCGCACTGCCCGGTCCTGTCGATCGGCCCGTCGGTGACGGCCGCCGCCGTGGCGACCGAGGACAGCGGCGAGCCGGCGGTCACTCCCTCGGCATGACCGCCGCGCCCCCGGCCCCCGTTGACCGCTCGCTCTACACGCGGGCCGTGGTCCTCGGCGCCGGCGGCAACGGAGGGCGCGACGCCCGCGCCCTGGCCGTGCGCCTGGCCGCCCCCGGCGCCGAGATCCTCAGCTGCGCCTCCGACGACCCTCGGCTCGCCGCCGCGCGCACGGATGCCGATCTCATCGTGCTCGCCCGCAAGGGCGACCGGTCCGCGGCGGGGACAGCGCCACGAGACATCCTCAGCCTGCTGCACGGCTGTGCCCAGCCGGTCGCGGTCGCCCCGCCGGGCTACGCCGCGCGGGCGGCACCGATCTCCCGCATCGCGGTGGCCGTCGACGGAGGCCCGGACAGTCTGATCGCCGCGCGGCACGCCGCGGCGCTGCGTGACGAGGTGCACGGGACGCTCGTGCCCGTCTGCGTCGTCAACCCGCTCGTCGCCCTCGCGCCCTGGGGGGGCACGCCGGTCGTCGAGGCCGACCCGCGCCCGCTGTCCCCGCAGACCGCCGAGCAGCTGCACGCGCTCGGCGCAGGACCGCTGCGGATCCTGCGCGGCCTCACCGGTGCGGAGCTGTGCGAGTTCGCCGCCGGCGTCGATCTGCTCGTCTGTGGCTCTCGCCGCCGCGACGCGCTGCACCGCGTCGTGCTCGGGAGCACCAGCGAGTACCTCGTCCGCCACCTCGCCTTCCCCCTGCTCATCACACCGGCGGCCGGGCCGTGAACGGCGGGGCCGACAGCGGCGCCCGGGGCGGCCGTGCGGGCGGGGCCGGCAGCGCGGGCGGGGCCGACCCCGCGGGCGGCGGCGAGAGCACCGCCTTTGAATCGGTGCTCACGCGCGAGGAATGCGTCGCGCTGCTGGGCGGGCAGGCGCACGGCCGCCTCGTGCTCACCACCCCGGCCGGTCGCCCCCTCATCCGGCCGGTCAACTACGTGTATGACACCCGCAGCGGCTCGGTCGTGTTCCGTACCGGCCGGGGCACGAAGTTCAGCGCGCTGCTGCGCGATGCGTGGTCATGCTTTGAGATCGACGCCTTCGAGCCGACCACGGGCTGCGGCTGGAGCGTGATCGTCACCGGAATCACCGAACCGGTCACCCACGCTCCCGATGTCGCCCGGCTGGACACGCTGCCGCTGGCTCCGCTGGCCTCCCGCCGCCCCCACTGGTTCCGTCTGCGGGCGCGAACCGTGACCGGGCGGCGCATCGAACCGGTCGCCGGCTAAACCGGCGATGGGTCAGTCCAGCAGGCTGTGATCGCGCGCGTAGGCGACCAGCTCCGCGCGGGTCGTCACGCCGGTCTTCTGCTGGATGTGCGAGCGGTGCGACTCGACGGTGCGCACGCTGAGGAACAGCGCGGAGGCGATCTCGCTGTTGGTGTGACCCAGCGCGATCAGCTTGAGCACCTCGAGCTCGCGCGGTGAGAGGTTGTCGGGGCGCCCCTCGCTCTCGGCGGGCGCCGAAGCCAGCTTGGCGCCGAGCTCCGGATTGAGGTAGGTCCGGCCGTCGGCGGCCATCTCGACCGCATGCACGAGCTCGTCGTCGGCAGCATCCTTGAGCACGTAGCCCAAAGCCCCGGCACGCAGCGCGGCGCGCGCGAAGGCGGGGTTCTCCTGCATGGTGAGCACCACGATCTGCGTCTCGGGCGCGGTCGCGCGCAGCTCCGGGATCGCGTCCAGACTCGACTCGCCACCCATGTTGAGATCGAGGACGAGGACCTGCGGGCGGCAGCGCCGGACGGTCTCCAGGGTGCCGCTCACGTCACCGGCCTCGCCGAGGACGCGGAAGCGGTGCCCGGACTCCAGCAGCATGCGCAGGCCGGAGCGGACGACCTTGTGATCGTCGGCGAGCACCACGGAGATCGAACTGGGCGTCGCGCCGAAATCGCCAGTCATGGCCGGGGAGTGTGACACGGAGGACATACTCAGGACGGTAAGCGCGTGGGCGACGGACCGCCTCGGGGGCCGGCCCGGTGCCCGGTCCGGGCAGGCTACGGATCAGACCGCGTCCGGGGCGGCGGGAGCGGACCCGGGCGCGGCCCGGTCCACGACATGTCGCACGGGAACGCGGACCGAGAGCGTCGTTCCCTTCCCCGCCTCTGACTGCACGGTCAGGTCTCCCTGCAGAAGCTCGACCCGTTCGCGCACGCCGAGCAGGCCGAAGCCGTCGGTCGAGCGCTCCGGGTCAAACCCCCGACCGTCGTCGCGCACGAGCACCCGCACCTCCTCGGGCTCCTCGAGCACCTCGACCACCGCGCGACGCGCGTGACCGTGCTTGACGGCGTTGGTGAGCGCCTCCTGAACGATCCGGTAGATGGCAGTCTCGTGCTCGAGGAACATCGGGTCGGCACGGCGTCCGTTCTCGTAGGCGAGGTCGATCTGGGCATCGATGTCCAGACCCGAGGCCCCGACCCGCTCGACCAGCGCGTGCAGAGCGGGAGCGAGACCGAGCTGATCCAGCGCGGCCGGTCGCAGCTCGGCGATCAGGCCGCGCAGGTTGGCGATGTCGGTCTCCAGCTGTCCGATCGCGCCGTCCACCGCCGCCGCAACGGCCTGAGGATCGCCACTGCGACGGGCGCCCGACAGGGTGAGCCGCAGGCTCCCGAGCGCCTGCAGGGTCTCGTCGTGCAGCTCGCGCGCCCAGCGGGTGCGCTCGGCCTCGGCCGCGGCCAGCCGCTGGCGGCGGCGCTCGGCGGCCGCGGACTCCGCGGTGGCCACCGCCGTCGCCGCGCTGGTCGCGAACGCCTCCAGCAGGCGCAGATCGTCGGCACCGAAGTCGCGGCCGTCGGCGCGGTCGAGCGCGACGAGCACGCCGTAGGCGCGCTTGCGGAACAGCAGCGGGACGACGAGCCCGTCCTGGGGATGCAGGCCGAGGTGACCGACGCCATGGCGCAGGAAGCGGTCGCGGTTGACCGGGTCGCTGAGCCGCTGGGACCGCCCCGAGCGCAGGGCCGCGCTGGCCACCGTGCCGACCAGATCCAGCCGGCGACCGACCACCCCGGCCGGCAGCGCGCCGGCTCCGGCCGCGATCTCGAACTCCTCTCCGTCGGCCAGCTCGATGATCACCGTGCGGGCCGAGACCAGCTCGCGGGCCCGCTGGGCGACCAGCTCGAGGATCGTGCCCAGGTCGGTCTGCCGCCCGACCGCCCGAGCGATCTGCAGCGTCGCGTCCAGCGCGGCGACCGTGTCGGCCAGCTGCGCGCGCTCGGCCTCGGATCCGGCGTAGCGGCGGGCATGGTCGATGGCCACGCCGGCCAGCTCGGCCAGGGCGATGATCGCCTCCTCGTGCGCGGCGGTGAACGACGGTGCGCCGGGAGGCTGGGAGAGGTAGAGGTTGCCGTAGGGCCGGCCGCGCACGGGCACCGGGACGCCCAGGAAGGGGCCCATCGGCGGATGCTCGGCGGGAAAGCCGTAGCTGGCGGGATGGGCGCCCACCTCGTCCAGGCGCAGCGGCCGGGGCACACGGATCAGCTCCCCGAGCACGCCGCGCCCGGTGGGCAGCGGCCCGATCCGCCGGCGCAGCTCATCGTCGGCGCCGAGGGTCAAGAAGCGCTCGAGCTGTACGGCCTTGGCGTCGAGTACCCCGAGGGCCGCGAAGCGGGCCCCGGTGAGGTCACGCGCCTCGATCAGCACGCGCCGCAGGACGACCTCGAGGTCGAGGTTCTCCAGCACGCTGCGCGCCACATTGAGCAGTCCGCGGGTTGTCTGGTCCATGACGTCGGGATCCGGGGATGACCGCAGCGTGCCCGGCGATCCGTCCGCAGGTTATCGGTCACCGGGGCCGGCCGCCAGAGCCGCGCCGCGCGCGCTCGCGTCCCCGGGGGCCGAGGCCCGGGGGCCCGGAGGCCCGGGGGCCCGGCCTTACAGCAGGTCGTGCTCGCGCGCGTACGCGACCAGCTCGGCCCGCGTGTTGATTCCCACCTTCTGCTGGATGTGCGCCCGATGGGATTCGACGGTGCGCACGCTCAGGTACAGCTGACCGGAGATCTCGGCGTTGGTGTGGCCGAGGGCGACGAGCCGCAGCACCTCCGCCTCGCGCTCGCTGAGGCCGTCGGGGGGTCCCGCGGGCTGCTCGGGCATCGCGGCGATGCGCCCTCCCAGCTGGGGGTTGAGGTATCGCTCGCCGCCGGCCGCGGCATGGACGGCGGCCACCAGCTCCTCGTCGGCCGATTCCTTGAGCACGAAGCCCAGCGCGCCGGAGCGCATCGCCTCACGCGCGTAGTGCGGCTCGTCCTCCATCGTGAGCACGACCGTCTGCGTGTGCGGCGAGAGCTCGGCGATCCGCGGGATGATCTCCAGGCTCGGTGTGCCCGGCATGCTGAGGTCGAGCACGAGCACCGACGGCTTGTAGGCCAGGACCTTGCGGGCCGCCTCGTCGGCGTCGCCCGCTTCGGCCACCACCTCGAGGTCCGGCTCGGCCTCGAGTCGCGCGCGCAGCGCGCTGCGCACGATCGTGTGGTCGTCGGCGAGAACGATCGAGATCCGGGTGGGGGTCGCGTCCTCGCTCATCGTCCCGGCAACGGTACCGTGTCGGGCGCGCGCGGCACCGTGAGCACTACGGCGCTCGATCCGCGGCTTCCCCGATGCCGGCCGGGTCCGATCGGGCGAGACTTCACCCCATGTCGGCCAAAACGTCGCACGGGGCGTGGTCACCGGTGCGCTGCACGCACTGTGATCAGATCATCGGCTTCTACGAGCCGATGATCGTGCTGTCGCCATCCGGGCCCTACGAGGCCTCGTTCGTCGCCGACCCAGAGCTGGAGGCGGCCCGCCTGCCCCGCCTGCACCGGGGCTGCGCGCAAGACAGCGGCCTGATCGCCTGAGCTCCGACGCCGCCCGGCTTCGGCGCGCGCGTCCTCAGGCCCGGGCTCGCGCCAGGACCGGGCCGAGATGCTCGGCCACGACCTTCTCCCCGGCATCCCAGCTGGCCTGCACGCTGACCCGGGAGCTGAAGGCGTGGCCGCCGATCAGGTCCGCGCTCAGGTACAGCGGCCGGCGTCCGGTGCGCAGCACGCCGCGCAACCGGGGGCGGAACGGTTCCGGGACGACGTCGGCGCCGGCCCGGGCGGCGATCCCGGCAGCGACGACGTCGGCCTGCTGAGCGGCGAGACCGCCGTGTTTGACCGGGAAGCTGGTCGCGTCACCGGCCGCGAACGCGCCGGGAACGCCCGGCACGCGGCAGAAGCGGTCCACGGCCACGAACCCGTAGGGGGCGGCGGGCAGCCCGCGGACGAGCGGCCCCACCAGCTCCGGCAAGGCCACGACCACGTCCGCCGCATGGGTCCGCACCCCCGTCCCGGGGGCGTAGGGGAGCTGTCCGCGGGCGACCACGACCCGTCCGGCGGCCGGCACCTCGCAGGCCGCACCGGTGGTGACCGCCACGCAGGCCTCGCGCAGCTGCGCGTAGACCTCACGCGAGGCCGGCTCACCGAAGGACTCAAGCGGGCGGTGCTCGGCCGTGTACAGGCTCAGCGCGAGCCCGAGCCGCTCGCTGCGGGACAGCTCGGCCAGCGTGAGGGCGAGCTCGTACAGGGGCAGCGGCCATCCGGGCTGCGGGCCGACGATCATCGCGATCCGCCGTACGCGACCGGCCGCGACGGACTCGAGCAACGCGGACAGTCGCGGATCGCGCCAGCCCTCGAAGGTCAGCGCGTGGGGATGACGCACCCGGGCCTGGGCGCCGATGCACACGGCCACCGAGTCGTAGGGCAGCGCGTGGCCGCCCTCGGTGTGCACCCGCTGAGCGTGCCGATCAACCCAGGCCAGACGGTCGGCGCACAGCGCCGCACCGAGGGCCTGCGCGACGCCGGTGACGGCCAGCGGCTTCCCGTGATCCAGGGGCTGGTCCGCCTGCGCCCCCCAGGGCCGGTCGCAGAAATCGCGCTCCGGCGTGAGCAGGGTGATGTGGACCCGGTCGCCGGCCAGCTGGCCCAGGCCGGCGGCAACCTCGACCGCGGCGACGCCCCCACCCGCGATCACCACCCGGTGGCGGGCCGGCACGGGCTCGGGCGCCGGGCTCATCGCGCCGCCGCAAAAGCGCGCGTCGGGCGCGGGACGACGAGCAGCGGACAGCGGGCACTGTGGGCGAGCGCCTCGCCGGTGCCGCCGAGGATCACGCGCGCGGGCGCGCCCCAGCGTCGCGAGCCGATGATGAGCAGGTCGGCCTCCTGCGAGAGCTCAGCCAGGGCGGTGGCCGGTCGTCCGCGCGGCGTGCGCAGCTCGGCCTCGATGCCCAGTGACGCCAGCGCCTGGGTGGCGATCTCGCGCAGGTCCGTCTCCTCACCGGCCATCACGTCCTGCCAGGCCTCGAGGATCTCGCCGAGCCACACCTGCGGCCACCCGAGCGAGGGCAGCCGGTCGTCGATCACGCCACACAGCGTCAGCGTGGTTCCCGCCTCGCGGGCCAGTCCCGCCCCGAGGGCGAGCGCCCCCGCGGCGTGGGGACCGCCGTCGTAGCCGACCGCGATGTGGCGGATCGCCCGGCTGGCGGAGGCCATCCCGGCGGGAGCGACGGCCAGTGGGCAGCCGAGCTCGTGCAGCAGCGCCCGGGTGCGGTGCCCGATTGACACCTCACCGGGGGCGGTCCCCTCGCGTGAGCCCATCACGAGCAGGTCCCGCCGTTGCTCGCGCACGACGGCTTCAAGGCCGCGGGCCACCGACGGACCCGTCCGGGCCAGCGTGCGGTACGGCGCGCCCTCGTGCTCACCCGCGTCGGTGAGCATGCGCACGATCTCCTCGTGTGGGCCCCGGTGCGCGACACCGGGCAGCAGCGTCTGCAGGTCCGGTTCGATCGCGGTGAGCAGCAGATCGGCGCCGGCCAGCCGGGCCAGAGCCGCGCCCAGCGCGACCGCGTCGGCGCCGCCCGAACGTCCGTCGACGGCGGCGGCGATGCGCCGCGGCCGGCGAGCGGCGGGCTGGACGACGGCTGAGCGGTCGGTCGTGGCGAGGCTCATCGGCCAAGCCAAGCGCGCGCGACCGGGAACGTCATCCGTAGCTGACCGCAGGGTTCTCCGCGCGCCGCCGCTCGAGCTCAGCGCCGAGATACCGCGCGCTCACCTTGGCCTGCGCCGGTGTGCGGGTCAGCAGCCGCTCAAGGCCCCTGCGGGGCTCGACCCCGCGCGCGTGGCCTCCGGTGAGCAGCACCGCCTCCAGGGTCGGAGCGAAGGCGCAGGGCTCCGCCGCTCCGGTGAGCGCGGCCAGGACGCCGGCGGCGACCGTGTCGGCCAGCTGGGCCGCCACCCCGCCATGGCGAATCGGGTAATCGGTGGCGTCACCGGCCGCCCAGACCGCCTCCGCACCGCGAACGCGACCGCGGTCGTCGACGGGCACGAACCCGCCGGCGGTGGCGGGCAGCCCCGGGATCTGCGGCCCGCGCAGCGCCGGCAGAGCGATGATCCGCTCGACGTGGACCCGGCGGCCCTCGCCACCGACGAGGATCTCGTGGGCCTGGACGACTTCGCAGCGGGCGAGGGTGACGACGTCGACGTGGCGCTCGGAGAGCAGCTGACCGACGTCCCGGCTGACCCGCTCGCCGAACACCGCCAGCGGCGCGGACTCCGGCGTGAACACGGTGACCTTCAGCGGCACCTGGGCGTCCCAGGCCCGCTCGGAGGCCATCAGGGCCAGCTCATAGGCGGGCAGCGGCCACGGCGGCGGGGCGGGCACGATCACGGCCAGTGAGGCGACGTAACCCCCCTCGATGTCCTGCACGAGGCCGTGCAACAGCGCGTCGGCCTGCCGGTCATCGAAGGTGATCGCGTGCGGGTAGGCCGGATGCGGTGAGGCGCCGACAGCGACCACGAGGGCGTCGTAGGGGATCTGCTCCCCATCGGCGGTGATCACCGTCCGGGTGCTCGCATCGACCGACGACAGGGCACCGTCGATCCGCCGGGCGCCGGCCTGGGCCACCATCTCCCCCAGCGGGAATCGCTCCACGTGCCCGGCGTTGAACGGCGCGCCGACAGCCATCGGTCGCATCACCAGCTCGTCACCGGGCGCGATCACGATCACTTCGAGGCGCCCGGCCCCGAGGGCCTGCAGCGCGTAGGCGGTCTCCAGAGCGGCGACGCCGCCTCCGGCGATCGCCACGCGGGGGCGCGGGCTGGACGTGGGGTCACTGGACATGGTCGCTCCGATGGGTCGGGATTGATGCCTCCGGGTCGGCGAGCGCGACCGCCGGCGCCTGCGGCGCGGGGCCCGGCCAGGCGGTGCGCTCGAGCATGACCAGACCCTAGGCGGGCCCTGCGGTTCGGGCATCCGTAGTCCTCACCCCGGCCAACCCGGGCGCAGTCCCGATGGACCGCGGGCCGCCAGCCCCGACATTTACCGGCGTGCCTTTGAACCCGAGGAGCCCGCTGTGACCCTGCTGAACCTGGCCCGGACGCAGTTCGGGGTCACCACCCTGTTTCACTTCATCTTCGTCCCGATGTCGATCGGGCTGGCCCTGTTCGTGGCCATCTGCCAGACCCGCTGGTACCGCAGCGGTGACGAGCTCTACCTGCGCATGACCCGTTTCTGGGGCAAGTTCATGCTCATCTCGATGGCCATCGGGGTGGTCACGGGGATCGTGCAGGAGTTTCAGTTCGGCATGAACTGGTCCCAGTACTCCCGCTATGTCGGCGACATCTTCGGCGCCCCCTTGGCCATGGAGGGGCTGCTGGCCTTCTTTTTGGAGTCGACCTTTCTCGGCCTGTGGATCTTCGGCTTTAGCCGGATCTCGCCGCGGCTGCATCTGCTCGCGGCCTGGCTTGTCGCGGGCGGGACGATGCTCTCGGCCTACTTCATCCTCGCCGCCAACTCCTGGATGCAGCATCCGGTCGGCTACGCGATCAACCATCACACGCACCGCGCGGAGCTGAAGAACATCTTCTCCGTGCTCACCAACTCGACCGTGCTGCTCGCCTTCCCGCACACGATCTTCGGGGCCATCACCACCGGCGGCATGGCCGTCGTGGCCATCTGCGGGTTGCTCATGCTGCGCCGCCGCGCCGGGGACGTCGTCATGCGCTCGATGCGGATCGCTCTGCCCCTGACGCTGGCGGCCGTGGTCGCCACGATGGTCTTCGGGGACGCCCAGGGCCGGCTGATGGAGAAGCAGCAGCCGATGAAGATGGCCGCGGCCGAGGCGATCTACAACACCCAGAACGGAGCCGGCTTCTCGATCCTGGCCACCGGGACGTTCACCCGGCATCCGCGCACCCTCACCAAGGAGATCACGATTCCGCACGGGCTGTCGCTGATGGCCACGCTGTCCTGGAACGGCCGGGTGCAGGGGGTCAACAACATCAACCGCGCCGAGCAGAAGAAGTACGGCCCCGGCGACTACGTGCCGATCGTCGGGGTGACCTACTGGACCTTCCGCCTGATGATCGGCGCCGGGGTGATCATGATGCTGACCGCGCTCGGCGGGCTGTGGTTGCAGCGCCGACGCCGGCTCGATCGCGCCCGCTGGTTTCATCGCCTCGCCCTGCTGGGCTTCGTGCTGCCCATCGTGGCCAACTGGACCGGCTGGATCTTCACGGAGATCGGGCGCCAGCCCTGGGTCGTCTTCGGGCTGCTGAAGACCTCTCAGGCCAACTCGCCCGGTGTCTCGCAGCTCGATCTGATCATCACCCTGGCCGGCTACATCGTCATCTACGGCGTGCTGATCGTCGTCGGCGGCTGGCTGATGAGCCGCGAGATCCGGACCGGTCCGCAGGAGCCGCCGTCGCCTGACGCACCCTCGCCGCCCCACGAGTCGCGCCCCGAGCTGGCGCTCGCCTACTGACCAGAAAGGTCCGTGCCCATGCATCCCGATCCCAGCTTTCTGCAGACGCTCTGGTTCGTCCTCATCGGCGTGCTCTGGGCCGGCTACTTCGTGCTCGAGGGCTTTGACTTCGGCGTCGGCATGCTCGTGCGCGTCCTGGGCCGCGACGACACCGAGAAGCGTCTGCTGATCCACACCGTCGGCCCGATCTGGGACGGCAACGAGGTTTGGCTGCTCGTCGCCGGGGGCGCCACCTTCGCCGCCTTCCCCGGCTGGTACGCGACCACCTTCTCGGGCTTCTACCTCGCCCTGTTCCTGGTCCTGGCCGCGCTGATCGTGCGCGGAGTGTCGTTCGAGTTCTGGGGCAAGGTGCCCTCGGCGCGGTGGCGCGGCGTCTGGGAGTGGGCGCTGGCCCTCTCCAGCGGCCTGGCCGCTCTGCTCTTCGGCGTCGCCTGGGCCAACTTCATCCACGGCGTGCCGATGAACGCCTCGCACCAGATGACGGCCACGCTGTGGGATCTTCTGCACCCGTACCCGCTGCTGGGCGGGCTGGCCACGCTGACCCTGTTCCTCGCCCACGGGGCCGGCTTTCTGACCCTGCGCACCGAAGGCGAGATCCACGCCCGCGCGGTGACGATGGCCCGGCGCCTGGCCCCGGTGGGAGCCGCGCTCACCCTGCTGTTCGTGGTCGCGACGATGGTCGATCAGTCCTTCTCGGCCGGGGTCGTCGTCCTCGGCGCGCTCGCCGCGGTCGCGCTGATCGTCTGGGTCCAGCGCGCGCAACACGGGGTCGGCGCAACGGCCTTCGCGGCCAGCACCGCGGTGGTCCTGCTCTTCACGGCGATGCTGCTCGTCGCTCTGTTCCCCAACGCGCTGCCGTCGACGACCAGCCACGCCAACGACCTCACCCTGGTCGCGGCCTCCTCCACCCCCTACACGCTGACCGTCATGACCGTCGTCGCCGTGCTCTTTCTGCCCGTCGTGCTCGGCTACCAGGCCTGGACCTACTGGGTCTTCCGCCACCGGCTCGGACGCGATCAGTACGAGGGCGCGGTCACCCCGATCGCGGTTCTCCAGGCGCGGCAGAAGGCGGGGGCGGGGAGCGGCGGCGCGCCCGCGGGGGCGGCCTGAGCATGGCGCGCCCGGTCGATCCCCGGCTCCTGCGCGAGTCGGGGACCGCGCGGCGGCAGCTGATCGTCGTCGGCGCCCTGGGAGTCGCCGAGACCGGCCTGATCGTCGCCCAGGCCGTACTGCTGGGCACGCTGATCGCGCAGGCGGCCGAGCACGGGATCGCGCTGCAGAGCGTCCGCGGCCAGCTCGTGGCGCTGGCCGCGGTGATCGGGGCCAGGGCGCTGGTGCACGCCGGCTACACGCTCAGCGGTCGGCTCGGGGCGAGCGGGGTGATGTCCGACCTGCGGCGCCGGCTCTTCTCCCGCGTCCTGCTCGACGCCCCCGGAGTGGCCGGAGCGCAGCAGCGGACGGGAGATCTCGCCACGGTCGCGGTCGGCGGCGTCGATGCGCTCGAGGCCTGGTTCGCCGGGTACCTGCCCGCCCTCGTGCTCGCCGGCCTGGCCCCGCTCGCCGTCCTGGTCTGGGCCGTCCGGCTGGATCCGATCGCCGCGGTCATCCTCGCCGCCACAGTGCCGATCCTGATCGGCTTCATGATCCTCGTCGGCCTCGGCGCGCGGGCCCGGGCCCGTAAGCGCCAGGGAGCGCTCAGCCTGCTCTCGGCCCATTTCCTCGACGTCGTCTCGGGCCTTGAGACGCTGCGCTGCTACCGGCGTGAGGCCGCCCAGCGGGTGACCCTGGACACGGTCGGCGAGCGCTACCGGCGCGAGACGATGGGCACCCTGCGCATGGCCTTCATGTCGGCGCTCGTGCTCGAGCTGTGCGCGATGCTCGGCACGGCCCTGGTCGCGGCCACGATCGGCGTGCAGCTGTGCAACGGGGATCTCTCGCTGGCCGCCGGGCTGACCGTGCTCCTGCTGGCGCCCGAGCTCTACGGGCCGCTGCGCGAGGTCGGTCAGCAGTTCCACGCCGGTGCCGACGCGACCGCGGCCGCCGAGCGCATCTTCGCCGTCCTGGACGGCGCCCACGCGCCGGCCACCGGCGCCGCCGCGGCTCCGGACCCGCGGCATGAGCCGGTCCGTCTGCAGGCGGTCACCCGGCGCTACGCGCCGGACGGCCCGGCCGTGCTGGACGGCGTCGATCTCGAGCTGCCCCCGGGGACGACGACGTTGCTGCGCGGGCGCAGCGGCGCCGGCAAGAGCACCCTGACCCGGCTCGTGCTCGGTCTGGAGAGCCCGACCACGGGCCGTGTCCTGTGCGGCCCGGCGGACCTGGCCGGTCTCGCGCGCGAGGCCTGGCACGCGCGCCTCGCCTGGGTCCCGCAGCGGCCGGTCCTGCTGGCCGCGACGGTGCTCGAGAACCTGCGCGTCGGGGCGCCCGGGGCGACCGAGGCGCAGGCCTGGGCCGCTCTGGAGGCGATGGGGGCGGCCGGCTTCGTGGCCGCGCTGGCCGGCGGGCTGAACGCCCCGATCGGGGACGGTGGCCGGCGCCTGTCCGCCGGCCAGCGCCAGCGGATCGCGCTGGCCCGCGCGCATCTGCGCGATGCCTCGCTGATCGTCCTCGATGAGCCGACCGCGCACCTGGACCCCGGCACCGCCGCCGCGCTGGTGCCGGCGCTGCGGCGCCTGGTCGCCGGCCGCACGGCTTTGCTCGTCGTCCACGACGACACCCTCGACACCCTGGCCGACCGCACCGTGTTGCTCGAGCACGGGGTGGCCACGGCGTGGCTGGCCGATCGGCTGGAGCTGGCCGCATGAGGGCCCTGCTGGCCTGCGCCCGACCGGGCCGCGAGGACCGCCGCTGGCTGGCGGTGTCGGTGCTGCTGGCCGCCGGGGCGACCGGTGCGGCGGTCGCGCTGCTCTCCACCTCGGGCTATCTCATCTCGCGGGCCGCGCAGCGACCGCAGGTGATCGCCCTGACGGTGACGATCGTCGCCGTGCGCAGCTTCGGCCTGCTGCGGGCCGTCACCCGCTACGCCGAGCGGCTGGCCTCCCACCAGCTCACCCTCGGCCGCCTGGGCCGGATGCGCGGGCGCTTCTTCGCAGATCTGGCCGAGCGCTTCCCCGCCCGCACCGCGCCCGCGCAGCGCGGGGAGCTGCTGTCGCGCTTCGTCAGCGACGTCGACACCCTGTCCGAGCTGCACCTGCGCGTCGTCATCCCGCTGCTCGTGGCGCTCCTCGTCGTGGCCGGGACGGGCCTGGCGGCGATGCTGATGACCCCCGCGCTCGGGCTCGTGGTCGCCGGTGCGCTGCTGGCCGACGGCGTGGTCACCGGCGGCCTGTCGATGCGCGCCGGAGCGCGCGCTGCGCGCCGGCAGGCCCCGGTCCGGGCCCGGCTCACCGCGGCCATGATCGAGTCGATCGACGCCGCGCCCGAGCTGGCCGTCGCCGGTCACGCCCGGACGACCGTCGCCGGCCTTGAGTCGATCGACCGCGAGCTCTCGGGCCTGGGACGTCGCGACGCCGCCGGTGCCGCGGCCGCCCACAGCGCCCACGGACTGGTCGCCGCCGCCGGCCTGCTCGCCGTGCTGGCGGTCTCGATCGCCGCTGTGCACGCGCATCGCATGCCCGGCGTGCTGGTGGCCGCGGCCGCGTTCCTGTTCCTGGGCGCGGGTGAGGCGATCGCGCCCCTGGCCCGTGCCGCGACCCACGCGCTCGAGGCCGCGGTGGCGGCGCGACGCCTGCGGGAGATCGCCGAGTCTCCGGTCCTGGTCACCGACCCGGTACAGCCGCGGCCCCTGCCGCCCACCGGGGCGCTCGTGCTGGACGCGGTCACCTTTGCCTACGGCGAGGCCGAGCCCGATGTCCTGCGCGGCGCGACGCTGTGCCTCGCTCCCGGCGAGCGTGTCGCGCTGATCGGCGAGAGCGGCGCGGGCAAGTCGAGCCTGGCCGAGCTGCTCGTCCGCTTCCATGATCCCGCCGGCGGGCGGGTCACCCTCGACGGCACCGACGTCCGTGATCTGCTCCAGTCCGACCTGCGCCGGGCGGTGGTGCTGGCCGGACAGGACGCCCATCTGTTCAACACGACGATCCGCGAGAACCTGCGCATCGCCGACCGGGAGTCGAGCGAGGAGGATCTGCGCTGCGTCCTGGCCGCCGTCGCACTCGAGGACTGGCTCGACGGGCTGCCCGAGGGGCTGGACACGCGCGTCGGTCAGGACGGCGCGCTCGTCTCCGGGGGACAGCGGCAGCGTCTGGCCCTGGCCCGGGCGCTGCTCTCCCCCGCGCGCTTTCTCATCCTCGATGAGCCGACGGCGCATCTCGACGCCGACACCGCGGCCGCGGCGATCGACGGCCTGCTCACCGCCGCCGGCCACCGCGGGCTGCTCGTGATCACCCACGACGCGACGCATCGGCACCACTTCGATCGCGTTCTCGAGCTGCGCGACGGGCGAATCGTGACGGCCTCCTGATCGGGGCGTGGCGCGCGAGGACGATCGCACCCCCGGCCGGGGCGAGGACCCGATCGAGCCGGCTCCCACGCCCTGATCGCCGGCGCCGTTCTGGCACACTGACCGCCATGGCCTCCCCGGTGTTCCGCGACGGGTTGCTCGAGGGCCAGGTCGCGGTCGTGTCCGGCGGGGGAACCGGCTTGGGGCGCGCGATCGCCGTCGAGCTGGCTGCGCTCGGCGCGGCGGTGGAGATCTGCGGGCGCCGTGAGGAGCCGCTTTCCGAAACGGTTGCGCTCGGGACCGAGGCGCCCGGATCGATCCACGCGACGGTCTGCGACATCCGCGAGGAGGACGACGTGGCCACCCTGATCGACGGGGTGCTCGACCGCCATGGCCGGATCGACCTGCTGGTCAACAACGCAGGGGGTCAGTTCCTGGCCCCCGCCGAGGACATCACGCCCAAGGGCTTTCGCACCGTGCAGCGGCTCAACGTCGAGGGCACCTGGCTGATGACCCACGCCGTGGCTACCCGGGCGATGATCCCCGCCGGCGCCGGCAAGGTGGTGAGCATCACCATCTCACCCCACCACGGGCTCCCGGGGATGGCCCACTCCTCGGCCGCCCGCGCCGCGGTCGAGAACCTCATGCGGGTGCTCTCGATCGAATGGTCGCGCCATCAGATCAAGCTCAACGCGATCGCCGCCGGCCAGTTCGGCACCGACACGCTGTACACCAAATATCCGCAGCAGATCGTGGACACGCTGGCCTCGACCATCCCGCTCGGCCGCCTCGGCCGGCCCGAGGAGATCGCCTCGCTGGTCGCCTGGCTGGCCTCGCCGGCGGGCGACTTCGTCTCCGGGGCGGTGCTGACCATGGACGGTGCCCGCGACAACTGGGCCGGGCCGTGGCCGCCGGCCCTGGCCGCCGATGATCACGGGCGCCCGCTGGCCGAGGCGCGCCGCCCCGTGCCGGACGAGCCCGCGTGAACAGGCGCGCCGGCGCTGAGGGATCCGCCGGCAACCCTCCCTCCGCGATCGTGTGACGGCTCTTCGCCAACCCTAAGCCCCGGGCAACCGGACGCCCCCGCGGCGCAATGTCCGAGCGGTGACACTCGGCAGCATGATCTGGCTGCGTCGTCTCCCCCTCCTGATCGGCGTGTCCGCGGCCATCGCCGGCTGCGGCTCGTCGAGTCCGAGCTCTCATCCGGCCTCCTCCCCGGTGGCCGGCCACCCAACCGCACTGTGGACGGCCAGGCTGTCCGGCGCGACCGGTCATCCGCACGGCGCCCCGGCCGGCCGCGGCGTGGCCATCGTCGCCCTGCACGGCCCGACCGTCCTGTGCTGGCGCCTGGCCCACCTGCACGGGTTCACGTCACCGACCGCGGCTGAGCTGCAGACCGGCCCCCGCGCATCGGTGTTCGTCGCGCTGCGCTCGGGAACGGTCTTTCATCACCAGGGCTGCCGCCACATCCTCTCGGGGCAGGCCGCGGCGCTGCAGGCGCATCCCAGCGCCTATCGGGTGAGCATCGCCAGCGCCGCCTACCCCTCGGGCGCGGTCCGCGGCCGGCTGTAGCGCCGGCGGCCGCTACCGTCGCGGCGATGGTTCGTCCACCGCTGCCCCAGGCCGAGTTCGACGCGATCTTCAGCCGGGTGCCCCGGCTGACCGTGGAGGCGGTCATCCTCGACCCCGACCGCGGGGTGCTGCTCAACCGGCGCGACATCGAGCCCTGCATCGGTCTCTGGCACCTGCCCGGCGGCACGGTCCGCTTCGGGGAGCCGGTCGTCGACGCCGTGGCCAGGGTCGCCCGCGCCGAGCTCGGGATCGCCGTCCGCGCCCGGGAGCTGCTGGGCTATATCGAGTACCCCAGCCACTACCTCAACGGCCTGGACTCGCCGGTGGGACTGGCCTTCGCCGCCGAGCCGCTGGACGGCTCACCCGACGCCGCCGCCCTCCCCGGTGAGTGGGCCTGGTTCACGCGGGTGCCGGAGGTGATCCACCCAGAGCAGGCCGCGTTCCTGCGCGACACGCTCGGCCTGCCGTAAACCGGAGCGCAGGCTCACCGCGGGCGCCCGCGGTGGGCGAAGCTCGTCGGGTCAAGCGCGGCCAGGCCCCGGGTGATCCGCCCGCTCGGCCGTCCGCCATCCTCGTCGGCCTCCTTGCGGGCGACCGCGTTGCGCACGACCGCTGCGCCGGCGAACCGCAGCGGCTCGGGCGGCATCCTGCCGGCCGGAAGCCGGCAGAGCCCCTCGGGACCGGGGTGATCGTCGCAGTCCAGGGCCAGAGCGGCGAGGATCTCCCCGGCGGTGTACGCCGGGCCGACGCCGCTGCCCGAGAAGCCGGCTCCCACGATCACGCCCGGCCGGTCCGCCAGCGCGGTGAAGAACGGCAGCCCGGTGATCGAGAAATCCACCGGCCCGCGCCAGGAGCGCGCGGCGGCGAGATCGGAGAGCGCAGGGAAGACGTAGTGCATCTGCCCGGTCACGTCGGCCGCGCGCGGCGAGGCGCCAAGCAGCCCGGCGCCGATCCGCCCGTGCCGGGCGACGTCACCGCCGCCCTTGCCGAACACCAGCCGCCCGTCCTCGGATTGCCGGTAGTAGTTGACCAGGCGCCGCGAGTCAGACACGGCCAGTCCGCGGGCGAAGCCGAGGGCGGCGAGCCGCTCGGGCACCGGCTCACTGGCCACCACATCGGAGGCGATCACGACCATCCCCCGGCGTACCTCGGGGATGGCCGCTGACCAGGCGCCGGTGGCCAGCACGACCCGCTCGGCCGAGATCGGGCCCTGCCGGGTGGTCAGCGCGGGTCTGATCCCGGGGGTGATCGTGTCGACCGGGGCGTGCTCGCACACCGTGACGCCCGCCTGGCGCGCGGCGCGCGCCAGGCCTCGCGCCAGCAGCGCGGGCTGCAGCACCGCGGCCGCCGGGTCAAGGATGCCGCCGCGGTGCACGACCGATCCGGTCAGGCCCTGGACGGCGTCGCGGTCCAGGCGAGCAAACGGCTGGGCGCCGGCCGCGTCGAGCTGCTCGAGCACCTCGGCCCAGGCATCGACCTGGGCGTCACTGGTGGCCGCCCACAGCCAGCCCCGGCGTCGGATGAGCGCGTCGATCGCATGCTCCTGGCAGAAGGCCGCGATCGCGGCCACGCCGTCGGCCACCGCGGTGGCGTAGGCGACGGCGTCCGTCTCTCCGCAGACCTTGCGCAGGCTGGCGAACTTCGACCACGAGGTGAGGAGAAACCCCCCGTTGCGCCCGCTCGCGCCGCTGCCGCACAGGTCAGCCTCCAGCAGCACGACGTCGGCCCCGGGCCGGCGGCGCTTGAGCGCCAGCGCGGTCCACAGGCCGGTGAAACCTCCGCCCACGATGACGATGTCGGCGCGCGCCGGCACCGGCGTGTCCGGCGCCACCGGACCGGTCTCGTGAGCCATCGCCTGCTCGAACCACAGCGAGCTCGTGGCCGTGCCCGCGGTCTCGGGCCGCGGAGCGATGCGCAGGACACGGTCGTCGCGGCGCAGGCGGGACGGGGTGCGGGCGATCACGGCTCCTAGGGTCGCGTACACGGTGGCGCCGGGCTGCGCCACGCCGAAGGCGGGACCTGGCCGGATCGTATGACGCTCAGCGACCGGTCGCCGCGGGCGAGCCGAGTCCGCCGCCGCTGGCCGCGGCGGACACTGCATCCACACCGGCACTGCGGCCGAGGGCAGCCTGGGCGCCGCCGGCCGGAGCCCGAACGCCCGTGCCCAGGCCGCCCGGGGTGATGCCCGGGCCGACGCCGGCGCTCGGAGCGGCGCCACCGGCGGGCGCGCCGGCTCCGGAGATCTGCCCACCCACCCCGGTGCCCTGACCGCTGCCCGCGTTCTGAACTCCCGCCCCCGGGCTCACACCGGCGGTCGCTCCCGAGTTCATGCCACCAGCCGTGCCGGGGCTCGGGTCACCGCCGGGGCCGTGTCCGGCCGGCGGACCCTGACCTGCCGACGGACCGCGTCCGGCCGGCGGACCGTGTCCGGCCCGGCCCGAGTTGCCGGCGGTCTGGCTGCCCGCACCGGCGGAGCGATGCACGGCACCGGAGCCGCGGCCGGCGCCGCGACCATTGGCCCGGCTGCTGCCGCTGACTGAGGAGTGGCCGTGGGCTGCGCCGGGCGCCGAGGAGCCGGAGGCACCGGGAAAGGCGGTGCCGTTGCTCGCCGCGCCCGCACCGGAGGCCGCACTGGCCCCGGTCGCGCTCCGGGAGCCGGCCCGAAGGCTTCTGAAGGGGTTCGAGCTGCTGGTGCCGACGCCCGCCCGATCACCCGCGGTTCGAGCCGACGCGCCGCGCAGCCCCCGAGCCGAGCCGGCCGTGGTGCCGTGGGCGGGCCGCCGCGTCGATCCGGGTGGGCCGGCCGGCGAGGCACGCCGGGACGAGAGCGCGCTCCGGGCCGGATGCGACGCTCCGGTGCGCGGCCAGGCGCTGGACGGCCTCTCGGCGGCGTGGCTCGACGGGGTGCCGGCGGGGACGTGGGCGTGAGCTGGCGCGATCACCGATCCCGTCATCGCGACGCCCCCGATGGCCACGGTGGCCACGGTGGTGGCAACCAGGTTCCCCGTGGTCACGGTGGCGGCGCTGGCTTCACCGGTGACCCACGTGAGGACGCGCTGGATCGTCGAGGTCACGATCGTCCACACCGCGACGGTGCGTGTCCCCGAGTAGCAGTTCAGAAACGCCCGCACGGCATCGCGGTCCAGCTGGCGTCCCTCCTCGGCGCTGAGGATGTCCAGCGCCTTCTTGTGCTCGCGGCGCGGGCGGTACGGCCGCACGGAGGTGATGGCGTCAAAGGTGTCGGCCACGGCGATGATGCGAGCCCCGAGGGGGATCTGATCGCCGGCCAGCCCGTCCGGGTATCCCTTGCCGTCCAGCCGTTCGTGATGGTGACGCACGATCGCGGTCAGGCCGGCGTCGCCCAGCCCGGCCACGATCTCGGCCCCATCCACGGGATGGCGCTTGATGATCGCGAACTCCTCGTCGGTGAGCCGCCCGGGCTTGTTGAGGACCTCGGGCGGCGTGCGCAGCTTGCCGATGTCGTGCACGAGCGCCGCCGTGCGGATCGTCACGATCTGCTGAGCCGTGAGCCCCATCTTGCGCGCGATGTTCTCGGCGTAGCGCGCCACCCGGTCCGAGTGCCCGCGGGTGTACCGGTCGACGGCTTCCAGGGTCTCCGCCACCTGGCGCAGAAGCTGTTCCTGGCGTTCCGCGGGCCAGATCTCTCCCGGCTTGACCGGGCGCCCGGCCTGAGCCAGGCCGAGCAGATCGACGGCGTTGACGAGCTGGCGTTCCGAGCGCCAGCGGCCCAGCCAGCCCCACAGCAGCAGTTCGCTGAAGAGAAGATCTCCCGACCCCTTGCTCCGCTTCCACAGCGCGCAGCCCGCCGAGGACAGCGCGGACGAGAGTCCGATGGCCAGGAAAGGGGCGATCCAGACCGAGGTGACGATCCCCGCCACTCTCAGCTCCCACACGATCGCGATCGGGAGCACGCCCACGACCAGCGTGGCCAGCACGACCAGGGGCAGGTAGCTCGGCAGTGAGCGGCCGGTCGGTCGGCTGCTGACCTCCAGGGCCGCCGGGGCCTGCTCCGCCGCCCGTACCCGCGAAGCCGCCTGGGCAGGGGTCGGCGCAAGCGGTTCAGCGCGGCTGTTCGCGGGCTCCCCCACGGCGGGGGCGACCTGCCGGCGCCTGACCGCCGTTGATTCTGCGCGGGACATCTGCGCTGCTCATCGGCAATCGCGGGCCCGCGCTTGAGCAAACCTCAACAAAGGTACGAAAGCGACGGGTGCTCCGGTCAGGTCTGCGTGGTGGCCGGAACGCTCTGGGCCTGGCCGGCCACCCGTTCCGCCGCGCGGGTCACGCGCGCGACCAGATCCTCCAGGACCTCGTCGGTGTGCGCCATCGACACCGTGAAGTCGGTGTGGAAATAGACCCCCTCCTGCAGGCACGCGGTGAAGAACCGCCCGGCCAACGTCTGGTCGACGTTTGGGCGGATGTCGGCACACACGCGTCGCTCCTACCGACAGCGCCCATACTGATCGCGCCGGCCGTTCACGGCGAGGCAAAGCCGTCCACCTCGATCAGGCATCCCGCCCGGTCGGGGTCCTCGGCCACGAAGTCGGTCAGCCGCGCCGCCGGGTCCAGCTGATCCAGCAGGCCTTGCGTCAGTCCCCGGTGCAGCGCGCAGACGACGGGCTGATTCTCTCTGACCGCCTCGCGGTAGGGGCAGTTGCCGAGCCTGAACAGCACGCGACCCGCCGAAGCGGGCTCGCGCTGGGGAGCGAAGCCCAGGGCGGTGAGGGCCCGGCCCATCGACTCCTCCCCGGTGCCGCCGCCGGCCGGGGGCAGCTCGCGCCCGAGCTCCCGGCCGGCGCGCTCCACCTCGCGCAACCGCCCCGGTCGGGCCGGGATGCTGCGCGCCAGCCAGCGCGCGAGGCGCGGGTACGCGTCGCGCGGCTCCCCGGAGGCGGGCGCGTCGGCGGCGATCGACCAGCTGTCCCGCGGGCGTCCGATCTTCTGGGGCACGCGCCGGCGGTCCACCAGCCCGGCCGCCCGCAGCCGCTCGAGATGAACGCGCACCCCGCTGGGATGCAGCCCAAGCTCGGCCGCCAGCTCATCGGTTCCGGCCGGCCGGCCGAGGGCCGCCAGGTGGGCGAAGAGCCGCGCGCGCGACGGCTGGGTCAGCACATCACCGGCACCGTCTGGACCCTCGGAAACCACGAGCAGAGTTTTGCATAGGGTGGCTCGTCAAACTCATGGTATTTTTCTAGTCTGCATCGTAAAACGACTCAGAGGATGCTCACTCTGTGACCTACGTGATCGCCGAACCGTGTATTGGGACCAAGGACAACTCCTGCGTGGAGGTGTGCCCGGTGGACTGCATCCACCCCACGCCCGACGAGCCTGGCTACGACCAGGCGGAGATGCTCTACATCGACCCGGCCGAGTGCATCGACTGCGACGCCTGCGTGGAGGCCTGCCCGGTCGATGCGATCTTCGCCGAGGACCAGGTCCCCGCCGAATGGCATCGCTACATCGCCCTGAACGCCGCCCACTACCAGCCCAGCAACAGCATGACGCCGGGCAGCCATGAAGCGCCATGAGGCGCTCGCCGAGCTCTCGCGCGATCATCACCACGCGCTGGTGGTGGCCCAGCGGCTGA
>DASSZP010000025.1:0-59115 GCA_035713465.1 Solirubrobacteraceae bacterium
TGCAGGCCGCCGACGCCAGCTTCAACCCCGCGGTGGACTGGGCCAACCCGGCCAAGCAGTTCTACGTGCTGCGCGACGACTTCGCCCTGCAGGGCTCGGACATCACCGACCCGCAGCAGGGCACCGACCAGGCCGGCGCCCCCGACGTGCAGTTCAGCTTCACCGGCAACGGCGCCAACGAGTTTCAGAACGTGACCGCGGCGATCGCCCACCGCGGGCAGCTCGTCTCGGCCTTTCACCAGTCACTGACCCAGCACTTCGCCGTCGCGCTGGACAACAAGCTGATCACCGTTCCGCAGATCGACTTCCGCACCTATCCGGACGGGATCACCGGCGGCAACGGGGCCGACATCACCGGCGGCTTCACGATCCAGTCCGCCCAGGACCTGGCCACGCAACTGCGGCTCGGCGCGCTGCCGATCCGCCTGAACCTGATCTCCGAGTCCCAGGTCTCGGCCACGCTGGGCCAGCAGGCACTGCACCAGGGCCTGCTCGCGGGCGCGATCGGTCTGCTCGTGGTGGCGATCTTCCTGATCCTCTACTACCGCCTGCTCGGCCTGATCGCGGTGTCCGCCCTGGCCACCTACGCGCTGTACTTCTACGCGCTGATCAAGCTGATCCCGATCACCCTGACCCTGCCGGGGATCGCGGGCCTGATCCTGACCATCGGCGTGGCCGCCGACGCGAACATCGTCATCTTCGAGCGCGTCAAGGAGGAGATCCGCGCCGGGCGCTCGATCCGGACCGGCATCGCCACCGGTTACAAGAAGGGCCTGACGGCGATCATCGACGCCAACGTGGTCACGATCATGACCGCGTTCATCCTCTTCGTGCTGGCCACCGCGGAGGTCCAGGGCTTTGCCTTCGTGCTCGGTATCGGCACGATCGTCTCACTGTTCACCGCGGTGCTGGCCACGCAGGCGATCCTCATGTCGATGGGCGATTCGCGCACGCTGAGCCGGCGCTCGGCGCTGGGCGTGAGCGAGCAGCGCCGGGCGTGGCGCTATGACTTCATGGGCGCCTCGCGCTACTTCTTCAGCCTGTCCGGAGTGATCCTGCTGATCGGCGCGCTGGCCATCGGCGGTCGCGGGATCAACCTCGGCATCGACTTCACCTCGGGGACGCGGATCGTGGCCAGCCTGGTCAAGCCGGCCACCCAGGCGCAGGTCAGCGCGGTCGCCCGGGCCGCCGGCGCCCAGAGCCCCGAGGTCCAGCAGGTCTCCAACCGCGCCCTGGGCCCGCACGTGTTCCAGATCCAGGCCAAGCTGTCGAAGTCCGGCAAGGCGAGCACCATCTCGGTGACCAGCGCCCTGCAGTCGCACTTCGGCCTGCGCTCCCCGCCGGACACGACCTCGATCGGGGCCAGCTTCGGCCGCACGATCGCCAACAGCGCCGTGATCGCGATCATCGCCTCGCTGCTGGTCATCTCCGCCTATGTGGCGCTGCGCTTCCAGTGGAAGTTCGCCGTGCCGGTGCTGATCGCGCTGATGCACGACCTGCTCATCACCTCGGGCGTGTACGCGCTCACCGGCCGGGAGGTGACGACGTCGACGGTCGCGGCGCTGTTGACCATCCTGGGCTATTCGCTCTACGACACGATCATCGTGTTCGACCGCGTGCGCGAGAACATCCCGCGAATGCCGCGCGCCGCCTTCTCGCAGATCGTCAACCGGTCGATGAGCGAGGTCCTGACGCGGTCGATGGCCACCACCTTCTGCACGCTGCTGCCGATCATCGCGCTGCTGCTGCTCGGCGGGGCGACGCTGCAGGACTTCGCCTTCGCGCTGCTGATCGGGGTCGCCTCGGGCGCGTACTCGTCGATCTTCATCGCCTCCCCGGTGCTCACGCACTGGAAGGAGCGCGAGGCCGTCTACCGCCACCGTCACGACCGGATCGTCGCCGACCTCGGGCACGTGCCCGCCTACGCGACCAGCGGCGCCGACGTCGAGCCCAACCGGGACCGCAAGCGGCGCCCCGGCCGTCTGACCACACCGGCGGGCGAGAACGTCTCGGCGGCAGAGTTCGAGGAGATGAAGCGCGAACTCGGCCTGGAGGAGGAGCGCCGGACCGCCCGCGCGGCGTCGACGGCCACCCGGCGGCAGGCCGCTCCGGCCAAGCCCGCTCGGCCCGCACGGCCGACCGCCCAGCCCGCGCCGCCCGCACGGCCGAGCGCCCAGCCCGCCCCGGGGGCATCCAAGCCGGCCCAGACGCCCGGGCCCGCCGCGGGCGACGGCGGCGCGGCGGACACCGGCAATGGCTTTCAGCACGCGCCCGACGAGGCCGAAGAGGGCGGGGTCGCCCGCACCCCGCAGGCCAAGCCCGTGCGCAAGAGCCGCAACCGCCGTCACGGGAGGCCGCGCTGATGGGAATGCTCGCCTGGGTGATGATGGGCCTGGCCCTGTGGCACTTCACGATCTGGCTGCCCGACCACTCGTGGGGCGGGATCGTCGGCGCGTTCATCGGCGCGCTGGTCGGCGCCGCTCTGTTCGGCCTGCTCATCAACGGCTTCGCGATCCCGGGCCGGCACGCGACCTCGCTGGGGACGGCGCTGGAGGCGATCCCCGGCGCGCTGATCGGCATGGCCATCGTCTACGCCGAGGGCATGCGGCGCGAGCGCCTGGCCGCGCGTTAGCATCCGCGCCTGATGACGCTCCGCCGGCCCGTTGCCCGCCCCTTCATCGCTGCCCTCGCCGTCCTCGGCGCACTCCTCTGCGCCCCGCTGGCCGCCGCCGCCCCCCAGCACACGCAGTCGGCCAGTGCCTCCGGTGTGACGGCCACCTTCACCTTCCGCGGCTCGCCGCCCGCGGTCAGCGGCGCGCACCTGAAGATCACCCGCGACGGCCGGACCGCGTACGACGCGCCGGTCACCGCGCGGCTGTGCGGCAGGAGCTGCGATCCGGGCGCCCTGGGCGGCCGCAACGCAAGCTCGGTCGGGATCGTCCCGCTGCTGCCCGGCTCGCCGCAGATCGTGCTCGAGCTCTACAGCGGTGGCGCCAACTGCTGCTTCATCGATCAGGTCTTCCGCTACGACCCGGGCACGATGACCTACGTCAAGACCGAGCGCGCCTTTCCCTACGCGGGAGCGACGATCAAGCGGATCAACGGGCAGTACCGCTTCCTGTCGGCCGACGACAACTTCAAGTACGCCTTCACCGACGGCGCCGACTCGGGCGAGCCGATCCAGATCTGGCGGTTCACCACGGGCGGTTTCGTCGACGTGACCCGCCACTACCCGGGCCTGATCCGCAAGGACGCGGCCTTCTGGCTGCGGCTGTTCCGCCATCACGTCAGCAACGGCCTCGGGCTGATCGCCGCCTGGGCGGCCGACCAGGAGCTGCTCGGCCACGATCGCCTGGTCCAGGCGACGCTGAAGGCCGAGCTGGCCCGGGGGGACCTGCGCGCCCCGTCCGGCGGCTACTTCGCCGGCGGCGCGAAGTTCGTCCGTGCGCTGAACCACCTGCTGGTCAAGCTCGGCTACAAGCGCTGAGCTCGCCGCCGTTGAGCGCGAACCACCGGCTGGTCACGCGCTGAGCCTTCCGCGGGGCGTCCCGGCGCACCGGCGGTCTGTCTGGGCGCGGGCCTACCGTGCCGGGCATGGTCCAGGTCCCGCTGCTGCTCGATCCGCCCGCCGCTGGGCCCGATGCGGGCCCTGCGCCCCCCGCGCCCGAGGCCGCCCCGCGGTCCGCTGCGCCCGCCGTCCCCCGCTTCGCCGTCGCGGCCTATGAGATCGACGCCGCGCTGAGCCTCGAGCGAGAGCTCGGGGTCGGGCACGTACTGGCCCAGATCCTCGTGCGGCGAGGCCTGCGCGACGCCGACACCGCGCGGACCTTCCTCGAGGCCGGCGTCCGGCACGATCCGGACGCGTTCACCGGCCTCAACGACGCCCTGACCGTGATCGAGGCGCAGATCGCGGCCGGCGGGCGGATCGTCGTCCACGGCGACTACGACGTCGACGGCGTGTGCGCGACCGCGCTGCTGGTCCGGGCTCTGCGCGACCGCGGCGCCGACGTGAGCTGGTTCATCCCGGACCGCCGCGAGGACGGGTACGGCCTGTCGGTGGCCACCGCGGAGCGCCTGGCCGCTCGCGGCGCCGCGCTGATCGTCACCGTCGATTGCGCGGTCACCGCGGTGCAGGCCGTGGCCGCGGCGCGGAGCGCGGGCGTCGAGGTCGTGGTCACCGACCACCACGCCCCCCGCGCCGACGGGGTGCTGCCCGACTGCCCGATCGTGCACCCCGCTCTGTGCGACTACCCGTTCGCCGGGCTGTGCGGGACCGGTGTCGCCTACAAGCTGGCCTGCGCCCTGGGCGCGCGCACCGCCGAGGAGGACCTCGACCTCGTCGCGCTGGCCACGGTCGCCGACCTCGTCCCGCTCGTGGACGAGAACCGCCGGCTCGTGCGCGAGGGGCTGGCCGCGCTGGCCAACACGGCCAAGGCGGGCCTGCGGGCGCTGATCGCGGTCAGCGGGGCCGACCCCAGCGCCCTGGACACCGGGACCCTCGGCTTCCGCCTCGCCCCGCGGATCAACGCCGCCGGGAGGCTGCGCCGCGCCGACATCGCCGTCGAGCTGATGCTGTGCGAGGACCCGGCCCGCGCCCGGGCCATCGCCACCGAGCTGGACGCGCTCAACGCCGAGCGCCGGGCGGTCGAGCAGCGCATCGTGTGGGAGGCCGAACGCCAGGTCGCCGCGCTGGGCCCCCGGCCCGCCTACGTGCTGGCCGCCGAGGACTGGCATCCGGGCGTGATCGGCATCGTCGCCTCGCGGATCGTCGAGCGCCACCACCGGCCCACCGTGCTGATCGCGCTCGGGCCCGACGGCGGGACCGGTTCGGGGCGCAGCATCCCCGGCTATGACCTGCTCGCCGGGCTGACCGCGTGCGCGGAGCAGCTCGAGCGGTTCGGGGGTCACCGCGCCGCCGCCGGCCTGACCCTCGCCGCCGACCGCGTGGACGCCTTCCGCGACGCCTTGGCCGCGCACGCGGCCGCCGTCCTGACCCCGGAGATGCTCGAGCCGGT
This sequence comes from Solirubrobacteraceae bacterium, assembly GCA_035713465.1. GTDB lineage: Bacteria > Actinomycetota > Thermoleophilia > Solirubrobacterales > Solirubrobacteraceae > Palsa-465. Next base: position 5,016 of record DASSZP010000025.1, read on the forward strand.
CGAGCGGGTCGACGCGATCGCCTCCGGCGCGGACCTCGGGCTGGCTCTGGTCGAGGAGCTGGCCCAGCTGGAGCCGTGCGGGATGGGCAACCCGGCTCCGCGCCTGCTCGTCCCGGGCGCGCGCTTTGCCGACGTGCGGCCGATGGGGGAGGGCCGGCACGCCCGCTTTGCCGTCTGCTCGGGCGGCACCCGCGCCCGCGCCGTGGCCTTCGGCTGTGACGGCCGGCTGGCCGGTGACCCCGACCGGCCCCGTGACGCCACCTTCCGCCTGGAGCGCAACGCGTACAACGGCGCGGTCGAGCCGCGGCTGGTGCTGCGCCACGAGCGTCCCTGCGCACCGGCGGGCATCACGGTGGCCGGTGAGCCCGAGGACTATCTCGCCGCGGTGCTGGCCGAGTGCGACGCGCCGCTGGCCCCGGACGCATCGCCCGCCTACGGCACGCCCGGCCGTGTCGTGCGCGACCGGCGCAACCACAGCCCGCTGGCGGTGCTGGCCGACGCCGTCGCGGCCGGCGGCCCGGTGCTGGCCGTGTGCGCCGATGTCCCCCGGCGGCTGGCCGGACTGCGCGAGCGGACCGGCGGCTTCACCCTGATCTCCTACGCCGCGCTGGAGGAGGATCCCTCGCCGGCGCTGGCCGCCGCGCATCTCGTCGCGCTGGATCCGCCCGCCAACGCCGCCCGCGCCGCGTTGCTGCGGGCCGGCAGCGGCCATGCCACGCTGGCCTGGGGCCCGGCTGAGCTACGCTTTGCCGTGCAGATGCACGAGCGTGAGTACGGATTGCGTACATCGCTTGTCGCCCTCTACCGAGGCCTGCGGGCGCGGGAGCGGGCGGCCGGCGAGGAGCTCGAGCGCCTGCTCCGCGGCGATGGTCCGCATGATCTCCCGGCCCGCGTGGCCGGACGGCTCGTGAGGGTGCTCTCGGAGTTGGAGCTCGTCAGCCTCGACCGGACACTGCCGGCCCTCGCGATCGCGAGCACCGCGCCGACGGCGCTGGAACGCTCGCCTTCCTACCGGGTCTACGCACAGCGATACGAGGACGGCCAGAGATACCTGAGCAGCGCAAAAGCCCCGCCAAGCGCCTGACGCGCAACCGCAACGGCGGCCCCGCGGCCGCGACGGTGACGGCTGCCCCGGTGCGCGACGGCCAGGGCGCGGCCGGGCTCGCGGACGGTTCAGCCGCCGATCCGACGCCGGTGGACTCGGTGGCCAACGCGGGCGCGCGGGCGCTGATCGATCGCGCCGAGCTGACCGCTGAGCAGCGCGAGATGCTCGCCGACCTGTTCGCGATCGTCGAGGAGCACGCCGAGCAGACGGCGGTGCCGATCGACCGCGATCGGGTCGAGGACGCGTTCGTGTTCGCCTGCGTGCACCACGCCGATCAGCGCCGCAAGTCCGGGGAGGAGTTCATCACCCATCCCGTCGGGGTGGCCAAGATCTGCGCCGGGCTGCGGATGGACACCGAGACGCTGTGCGCGGCCCTGCTGCACGACACCGTTGAGGACACCAGCGCGTCGCTGCAGGAGATCACCGCCCTGTTCGGGGAGGAGATCGCCGGGCTGGTCGACGGCGTGACCAAGCTCACCGGGCTGACCTTCCAGTCGCGCGACGAGGCCCAGGCCGAGAACTACCGCAAGATGATGGTGGCGATGTCCTCGGACATCCGGGTCATCCTGATCAAACTGGCCGATCGCCTGCACAACATGCGCACGATCGCCGCCATGCCCAAGCAGAAGCAGATCGAGAAGTCACGCGAGACGCTGGACATCTACGCGCCGATCGCCCACCGCCTCGGCATCCACGCGATCAAGTGGGAGCTGGAGGACCTCGCCTTCCAGACGCTGCACCCGCGCAAGTACAACGAGATCAAGTCGCTGGTCGCCCAGCAGCGCGACGACCGCGAGCGCTACGTCAGCCAGGCCGGCGAGTACGTCGCGCGCGAGCTCGGGGCGCTGGGGATCCACGCGGAGATCTCCGGGCGCGCCAAGCACTTCTATTCGATCTACGCCAAGATGACCAAGAAGGGGCGCGAGTTCAACGAGATCTACGACCTGACCGCGATGCGGGTGATCGTGGACTCGGTCAAGGACTGCTACGGCGCGGTGGGGGTCATCCACTCGCTGTGGAAGCCGCTGCCCGGGCGCTTCAAGGACTTCATCGCGATGCCGAAGTTCAACATGTACGCCTCGCTGCACACGACGGTCATCGGGCCCGAGGGCCGGCCGCTGGAGATCCAGATCCGGACCCGGGAGATGCACGACCTGGCTGAGTTCGGGATCGCCGCGCACTGGATGTACAAGGAGAGCTTCCCGGGCTCGGCCGAGAAGGCGCGGAGCCTGCGCGACACCGACGGCAAGCTGAAGTGGCTGCGCTCGCTGATGGACTGGCAGCAGGACACGACCGATCCGCGGGAGTTCATGGAGACCCTCAAGGTCGACCTGTTCGAGGACGAGGTGTTCGTCTTCACCCCCAAGGGCGAGGTCAAGTCGCTGGCCGCCGGGGCCACCCCGCTGGACTTCGCCTACGAGATCCACACCGACGTCGGTCACCGCTGCGTCGGGGCCAAGGTCAACACGAAGATCGTCCCGCTCTCCTACCAGCTGCGCTCGGGTGACATCGTCGAGGTGCTCACCTCCAAGCGCGAGCGGGGACCCTCGCGCGACTGGCTGGCCCTGGTCAAGACGACCCGCGCCCGCAACAAGATCAAGGCCTGGTTCAAGGCCGAGTCGCGCCGCGACACCGAGCACGCCGGACGCGAACTGCTCCAGGATCACCTCAAGCGCGCCGGGCTGCCGGCCCAGAAGCTCGTCGGCTCGCCGCTGCTGGCCGACGTGATCCGCGAGATGGGCTTCCGCAAGGGCGATGACTTCTACGTCGCCCTCGGCGGGGCCAAGATCTCGGCCAAGGTCGTCGTCAACAAGGTGATGGAGCGCCTCAAGCAGGGCGAGGCGGCCGAGTCCGAGCCCACCGCGGCCAACGACCTGCTGCAGACCAACCGGCGTCGCGCCCGGCCGACGACCTCCTCCACGCGCTACGGGATCTCCGTCGACGGGGTCGAGGAGGTCATGCTGCGGCTGGCCAAGTGCTGCCGGCCCGTGCCCGGGGACCCGATCGTGGGCTACATCTCCCTGGGCCGCGGGATCACCATCCACCGAGAGGACTGTCCCAACGTCGCCGTGCTGCGCAAGGACCCCGAGCGGTTCACCCCGGTGAGCTGGGACGGGGATGCCGAGACGAGCTTCCGGGTCGAGATCGCCGTCGACGGCTGGGACCGCCACCGCCTGCTCGAGGACATGTCGCGGACCTTCGCCGAGGCGGGGATCAACATCCTGGACATCCACGGGACGGTCGATCACCCGATGGTCAAGAACCGCTTCCTGGTCGAGGTGGGGGACACCCGCACGCTGGACCAGGCGATCACCCGCCTGCGCAACATCGACGCCGTGTTCGACGCCTACCGCGTCACCCCCGGCTCGGCCTGATCGCGTCCCCCGCCCGCTCGCGCTCCGCGCGGGCCGGCCTGATCGCGCCCGCCGCCCGCTCGCGCCCTGCGCGGCCCGGCCTGGGCGTCCTCGCTGCCGATCCGCACGCGCTCGACCGCGGCCGCCGGGGTGCGGGTCAGCATCACCGCCTGGCCGGTGGCCAGGCGCCCGATCTCATCCGGCCGGACCACCGGACGGTGCACGAGCCGGCGCGTCCCGCGTGACGCCGGAGCCCGCCCGAGGGCCGGGGCCACGGTGTGGGTGCGCTCCCAGGCCGGCTCGCTGCCGGCGATCTCCGACAGGGTGCGGGCCGAGGCGGGCACGTCCTGGCGATGGGCGATCTTCAACGCCGTCAGGCCGAGCACCTGATCGCGGAAGCCGCGCCCGGCCCGCTCGAGGTCGGACAGCTCCTGGGTGGCCAGCAGCACGGTCACACCGGCCTCGCGGCCGCGGGCCAGCAGCGCCAGGACCTGATCGGAGCCCAGGGCGGAGAACTCGTCGATCGCCACCGTGGCCAGGGGCGGGGGCGCGCCCGCGACCTGGGCCTCGAGCCGGCGCCCGGTGGCGGCGACGAGGTCCTGGACGGCGAGCGTCCCGACCTGCGCGGCCAGGCTGCCGTAGCGCGCCGCGTTGAGGCTGAACAGCACCACCTCGCCGCCCTCCAGGGCGCGCCGCAGGTCGACCGCGCCCTGACCCCCGGCCAGAAACGCCCCGGCGCTGCTCTCGCTGAGCAGAGCCAACCGGGTGCCCAGGCCCCGCACCGCGCTGAGCTGATCGGGGGTCAGGGTGGCGACGTAGGCCTCGACGCGGCGGCCCAGAGGCATCTTGAGCCGCCGGGCCTGCCCGGTGAGCCGCTCGGGGTCCATCAGGGCGACCACGCGCTCCAGACTGGCCGCGCGCCCGCCGGCGGCCAGGACCTGGAGTGCGCTCTGCACGTAGCGCTCGGCGGCGCGCTGGTAGTGGGGCTCGGTGAAGCGCTCGGTGGCGATCAGCTTGTCCTTGAGCTCGGTCGCGTTGCCGACCGCCAGCGGGTTCCAGTGCTCCGGGCCATCCAGGCTCCAGACCCGCAGCGGCCGGCCGGCCGCCGCGGCCATCGCCCCGAGCCGGCGGGCGAACTCCGGCGACCCCTTGAGGTCCAGGGCGACCACGGGCCGGCCGCGGGCGATCTGCCCGCCGACGATCCGCAGCAGGGTGGTCGTCTTGCCGGCGCCACTGGCCCCGACGATCAGCCCGTGGGCGGCGAGCTGACGCTCTCCGAGGTTGACCGTCGCCCCGTGCGGATCGGTCCCGAGCGCGAGCGCCGGCCCGATCGCGGCCTCGCGCTGGCGGCGCTCACCCCGGGCGATGGCCCGGCGCACGAAGCCGAGCGCGCTGCGAAAGGCCATCGTGGCCGCGATCGTGGCCAGCGCCCAAACCGGGGGCAGGACAAAACCGGCCACGAACACGGCCAGCAGCCAGTACGGAGGCCGCGGGGGACGCGGACCGCCGTTCACCGCTGCGCCGGTGAGTGGTCGGGTGGCGGGACGGCCCGGACCGGCGCGCTGCGGCCGCCGGTTCGCCCCCGCGTGAGGCCGCCGGCTCGTCCTGACGTGAGGCCGCCGGTTGGCCCCCGCGTGAGGCCACCGGTTCGTCCCGGCGTGAGGCCGCCCGCGCCCGGGCCGAAGGCGATCGCGCGCACGGTGAGCAGGTCGTCGACCCACAGCCGCCGCGCCGAGGCGGCGATGGCCTGGCCGATCCCGGGCCGGTCGGTGAGATAGACGACGGCGTCGATCCCGTGCTGGCCGCCGTAGGCGCGCAGGACCTGCTCGCGGGCGCGCCGGCTCTTGGCGCTGAGCTCGAGCTCGACGGCGATCCGCCGGCCCTCGGTGGTCTCGACGAGCAGGTCCGGGTAGTGCCGGCGCTCGCCGCCTCCCGGACCGAGGCCGTGGATCGGCACGCCGAGCAGCGGCGGGCCCCCGACGGCGGGACGGGACCGCCCGTCCCGGGAGCGCATCTCGCGTTCGGAGAGCAGACTGCGCACCGGTCCGAAGGCTCCCTTCTGAGCCGCCAGCCACACCCAGGCCATGCCCACATCGTGCTCGTAGGCGCTCGGCCGCACCGCCGCCGGCGCGGGCAGATCGCGCCCGGTCAGCTCCAGGCCCGCGCGGGTGGCCTGATACCAGCGCTGATCACCGAGCGGCTGCCCGCTGGCGAGCAGACCAACCCGGGACAGGCGCGCCAGCCGGGCCCCGGCGGAGCGCCGACCGGTACCCAGCGCGGCGGCGGCGTGCCCGACGAGGATCAGCCGGTGCTCGGCGGCAAGGGCCAGCAGCACGTGGTCCTCCTCGGTCAGTCGGGGCTGCGTACGCGGCCGCGTGCGGCGCCGCCGGGGCCCCGCCGCGCGGTCGGGGCGGGGCAGCGCCGTGCCGCGCGGGCGCGGTGGTGGTGACTCCTCGGGCTCGGGAACGGCCATTCCCCGTCCAGAGCAGTGGGGGTGGTGGATTTCACCCCCCGACCCGGGGCGTCAGCGTCCAGGATGCGGCACTGACCCCGTGTCCACGACCTCGAAGTCTCGCCCGCTGAGCGTGTCGAGCCGGTGCAGGGCCGTGTCGTTCCAGCGCGGGTCCGGTGCGCCCGAGATGTACCAGGGCGAGCCGTTGTCGGCCAGGATCATCCCGTAGCGCTTCAGCGCCGCCGCGACGATCCGGGCCTGCCGGGGTAGACGGGAGATGTCGACGCCGGCCTTAAGGCGGACGCGCAGGCCCACCGGCGGCGCCGGGCGATGACAGGTGGAGGCCTCGTGACGGGCGGGATAGAGGTAGCGGGCGCCGGTGCAGGGAGCGGTGAAGCGCAGCGCATGGTCGATCGCGCCGGCGGCGACCTCGGCGTAGCGCGCCAGGCCGGGGAGGATGGGCAGCCCGGCAGCGTCGGCCGAGGTCCAGCCGGCCGGGCGCAGGCGATCGGAGCCCAGCCGGAAGATCGCCCCCGAGCCGGCTGTCCAGTAACCGCGATGGGGGTAGGCGGCGTACAGCTCGTAGTCGGTGCAGGTGCTGCGGTCCACCACGATCACATGACGGTCCCCGGTGCTGTGCCGCCCACCCTCGATGGGTACGCCGCGCGGCAGGGGATAGCGATCGCGATCGGACTCCGAGGCGTAGGTGAAGCGCACCGGGAGCCGGCGCACCGGATCGTGCACGACCGTGACCGGGATGCCGTTGGGGGCGCCGGCGTAGACGGTGCCGAAGTCGGGATGGACCGGAGCCGAGAGCCCGATCTCGGCGATCAGCGCCGCCGAGTCACGGGCGGCGGGCAGCCGGTCCACCCGCTGGTTCCACGGGTTGTCGGCGGGCAGCACGCGGCAACCCGCGATCGTCGGGCCGGCCGGGGCGCGTGCGCCCGCGGACGCGCCGGGGCCTGCGAGCACCCCCGCGGTCGCAGCCGCCACCGATGCGGCGGTGAGCACGGCGGCACGCAGGGCCACGACCTAGGCCACGATCAGCATGCCGTCGCGGTGTGCGGTGAAGCGGGCCTCGTGCACCTCGCCGATGTAGTCGCCGTCCACCTGCAGCGGCAGCGGGCGCTCGTCGCGGGAGCTGATCACGAGCTCGGACAGCCCGGAGAACGGATGCACCCGCCGGTGGCGGGCCAGCGAGGCGCGCTTGGACAGCGCGCGCCAGGTGATCGTCGGCACGTCGATCGGGCTGGCCCGCGTCAGCACCACGCCGGCGAGATCGCCGCGGTCCAGCGACGCACCCTCGTTCATGTTCACCGCGCGGTCTCCGAAGTACGTGTACGGCTCGGCCTTCTGGATGATCGCGGTCACGCCGTCCACGCTCTCGGAGTCGAGCTGGGCCGTGAGCCGCGGCGGCCGCAGCAGGTAGTGGCGGTTGAAGGTGCGCACGCCCGTCCACGCGTAGTACCACTCGCCGGCACGGACCTTCAGCCGCGGGTGGGCGTCGACGCGCTCCACGACGCTGGCGTCCAGGCCGACGCCGGCCGAGAACAGGAAGTGGCGGTCGTTGACCTGCCCGACGCCGACCCGGCGCGGCCGCCAGTCGTGGGCCAGGCCGAGCAGGTGCTCGGTGGCGTCCACGACGTCGACAGGGATTCCGAGCATCCGGCAGTAGACGTTGGTGCGGCCCCCGGGCAGGGGGAACAGCGGCGTGTCGGAGCCGACCAGCCCGTTGGCGGCCTCGTTGACGGTTCCGTCCCCGCCGAAGGCGACCACGACGTCGTAGCCCTCCCGGGCCGCTTGCCGGCACAGCTCGGTGGCGTGGTCTCGCGCCTCGGTGTCGACCGCGTGCACCTCATAGCGGCCGCGCAGCGCGTAGACGACGAGATTCTTGAGCCGGTCGGACACCGTCGTCGCGTACGGGTTGACGATGACCAGCATGCGGCGCGTCGGCGCCGTGCCGTCTGCCAGGGCGAGCACCGACTCCAGGCGCTCGAGCGGATCCGTCGGGGCGCTCGCCATCTGAACTAGCTCAACACCGCCTGGTGCCGAGTGTTACGCGGGGGCCCGGGTACGCCGAGGCGCCCGGCCGTGGGCCCCCGGGTCAGGGCCGGCGGGACCGTCCGATATATTGGGGCCCACATAGCAGTACGCATCCAGAGGGGTGGAGGGAAATGGCCCTACGAGACCCCGGCAACCGCCCGAAAGGGAACGGTGCCAATTCCATCAGGCTCCAATCACAAAAAGCCTGGGAGATGTGGACAGGGCGGTTTCATTGACCTCCGTTTGACCACAGACCCCGGCGGAGGTTTCATCACATATGCCGCCAGAGTCGCTTCGCTGCAAGGAATGCCAGACCACCTATCCGCTTGACGCCCGGTACGTGTGCGAGCGCTGCTTCGGCCCGCTCGAGGTCGCCTACGCGTCCGCTGAGGGTGTCGATCCGGCCGAGCTCAAACGCCGCATCCAGGCCGGTCCCCACTCGCTGTGGCGCTACGGGGACTTCCTGCCCGTGGCCTCCCCGCCGCCCAATGCGCTGCAGGCCGGCTTCACGCCGCTGCTGCGCGCCGACCGGCTGGCCGAGGCGCTCGGCCTCAAGGACGTCTGGGTCAAGAACGACGCCGCCAACCCCACGCACTCCTTCAAGGACCGCGTGGTCTCGATCGCCCTGGCCCGCGCCCGCGAGCTGGGCTTCACCACGATCGCCTGCGCGTCGACGGGCAACCTGGCCAATGCCGTGGCCGCCCACGCTGCCGCGGCCGGGCTTGAGTCCTATGTGTTCATCCCCGCCGACCTCGAGGAGCAGAAGATCCTCGCCACCGGCATCTACGGGACCAACCTGGTCGCCGTGCGGGGGAACTACGACGACGTCAACCGGCTGTGCACCGAGCTCTCCGGCGAGCACGAGTGGGCGTTCGTGAACATCAACATGCGCCCGTACTACGCCGAGGGCTCCAAGACCCTGGCCTTCGAGACGGCCGAGCAGCTCGGCTGGACGCTGCCGGACCGGGTGGTGGCCCCGATCGCCTCGGGATCGCTGTTCACCAAGATCGCTCGCGGGTTCACGGAGTGGATCGAGGCCGGCCTGATCGAGGGCGAGCTGCCGGTCTTCCACGGCGCCCAGGCGACGGGCTGCTCACCGGTGGCCACCGCCTTCGCCGACGGCCAGGACTTCTGCCGTCCGGTCAAGCCCGACACGATCGCCAAGTCCCTGGCCATCGGCAACCCCGCCGACGGCCCGTACGCACTCGACCTCGCCCGGCGCAGCCAGGGAACGATCGAGTCGGTGACCGACGACGAGATCCGCGAGGGCATCAAGCTGCTGGCCCAGACGACAGGCATCTTCACCGAGACGGCCGGCGGCGTGACCACCGCCGTGCTGGCCAAGCTCGCCGAGCGGGGCGTGATCGATCCCGAGGAGCGGGTCGTCGTCTACATCACCGGCGAGGGCCTGAAGACCCTCGATGTGGCCCGGGGGACGTTCGAGACCTGGGAGATCGAACCCAACGTCGAGGCCTTCGAGGCCGCCAGCGCCCGCGTCGGCGCTCTGGCATAGGATCCCGCTCATGCCAGTCCGCGTGAAGATCCCCACCCAGCTGCGCGAGGCCACCGGCGGTGAGTCGACCGCTGCGGTCGACGGCGGCACCGTCGGCGAGGTGCTCGACGCCCTCTACTCACAGTACGGCGAGCTGCGCAGCCGGATCGCCGAGGACGGCGGCCTGCGCCGGTTCGTCAACGTCTACGTCGGCGGGGAGGACATCCGCTTCCTGCAGGGCCTGGAGACCCCGGTCCGCGACGGCGATGAGGTGACCATTCTGCCCGCGGTGGCCGGCGGTTGACCGCCGCCGGTTGACCCCGCCGCCGCGGTTGACCGCCGCCGGTTGACCCCGCCGCCCGGGCTGAGGGCCGCCGGGTTGACCCCGCCGGCCGGGCTGAGGGCCGCCGGCTGAGCGCCCCTCCGGCGCTCGTTGGCGAATCTCCCGCGTCTGAGAGAGGAGATCCGCCAACCATGGTGACGTAACTGTGTCGGACCGGAGGGGGCCAGGGCCGGGCGGTCCGGATCACGCCGGGCCCCGAGCGCGTCTCGACCGGACGTTTCGAGGGGAGCGCCGGGGGAGGCCGAGCGCCCCCGAACGGCTGGTTCGAGAGTAAGACGCCTCAGGGACCCCTCAGTCACGAACCAGCGTCACAGATGCGTCACGGGGGCCCGGCCCCGCGGAGGCTAGGCCGAGGCCGGCTCCACACCCGAGGCGCCCGAGGCGCCGGAGGTGCCCGAGCGGTCCGAGGTGCCCGATACGGCCGCGCCCTCGGGGAGGGTCACGCCGGTGGCGTGCACGGGGCAGTACCCGAACGGGTTCTTGTGCAGGTACTGCTGGTGGTAGTCCTCGGCGTAGTAGAACGGCCCGGCCGGGGCGATCTCGGTCGTGATCTCCCCGTAGCCGGCCTCGCGCAGCTGTTGGGCGTACGCGTCACGGGACTGCTCGGCGGCCTCCCGGGCCTCCTCGGTGTCCCAGTAGATCGCCGAGCGGTACTGGGTGCCGACGTCATTGCCCTGGCGCATGCCCTGGGTGGGGTCGTGGTTCTCCCAGAAGCGGCGCAGAATCTCTGCGTAGGAGGTCTGGTCGGGGTCGAACACGACCAGCACCACCTCGGTGTGGCCGGTCCGCGCGCTGCAGACCTCCTCGTAGGTCGGGTTCGGCGTGTGACCGCCGGCGTAGCCCACGGCGGTGGTGTACACGCCGGGCGCCTCCCAGAACTCGCGCTCGGCGCCCCAGAAGCAGCCGAGGCCGAGCACCAGGTGCTGCATGCCGTCGGGGAAGGGCGGGCGCAGCGGCGTGCCGAGGACCGCATGGCGCTCGGGGACCGGCACCTGCTGCTCGCGGCCGGGGAGCGCGTCGGTGGCCGGCACCATCGCTGTCTTGCTGCGTAGTCCGAACATGCTCTGAAGGTTACCCACGCGCGCCGGGCGGCCCGCGGGGGCCGCGCCCCTCACAGGGCCACGCTGCGGGGGCCGCGCCGCTTACAGACCAGGCTGCGGGGGCGCGCCCTCTACAGGACCAGCGTGCGGGACCGCAGCGCGCCCCGCAGGATCGCTGCGCACTCGACCGCGTCGTGCACGGCGAGGAAGGCCACCGCGAGCGGCACCGCGGCCGGACGCACGCCGGCCGCCCGGGCGCGGCCGGCCAGGGCAGCGGCGTGCCGGGTGAGCACGGCCGCGCGCAGCCAGCGGGGCGCGGGCAGGACCAGCACCGAGCGCCAGAGCAGGTAGTGCCACACGTTCCAGAAGCGCCCGCGCCAGAGCATCACCCGCGCTTCGGGGTGACGGGCGTAGACACCGACCACGGCGCTCCAGCGGTACGCGCGGCGCAGCGCCTGGGCGGGGCTCTGCCGGGTCACCGCGTGCCGCACGAGGGCAGCGGGAGCGAAGACGGCGCGGTGACCGGCGTGCAGGGCCCGCCAGGCCAGATCGGTGTCCTCGCCGGCCGGCTCGCGCCCGAAGGACTCATCGAAGCCGCCGAGCTCAGCCAGGATCGCCCGCGGGTAGGCGATGTTGCAGGTCTCGTACTGGGGCCCGAGTCGCTCGATCCGCACCGTGTGGGCGAGCAGCCCGTCGCGGTCGAGCTCGCGGGCGATCGGCCGCGTCACTCCCTGGATGATCGCTCCGGGCGCCCTCCGCGCGGCCTCGAGCAGCGCGGCCAGCCATGCCGGCTCGGGCTCGCAGTCATCGTCGGTGAAGGCGATCAGCCCCGCCGCCGCCGCTCGCCAGCCGAGGTTGCGCCCCGAGGCGGGCCCGCCGGGCCGCGCCGGCCGCACGACGCGCACCCTCATCGCCTCACCGGCCGGGACGGCGACCGGGGCGGCGCCGGTCCCGTTGTCGACCACGATCACCTCGAAGGCCTGCGGCTCGAGCGTCTGGGCGCTCAGCGCCCGCAGCAGCCCGGCCAGCCGAGCCGGGCGGTCGCGGGTGCTGACCACGACGGAGATCACCGGCTCGGACACACGGCCATGCTACGAGCGAGGACGATTGGAGCGCAGGCGGCCGGTCTCGAAGGCGAGCATCTCCAGCAGCTCCAGCCCGGCCCCCTGAGCTGTCGCACGGTCACCCCGGAGTGCGGCCGCGAGCCCGCGGCGCGCGCCGGAGCCGGCCCGGCGGGCCAGCTCACCGGCCGGTGCGGAGGCGAACTCGCCGGGGTGGCGGCGGTGCAGCCACGCTGCCCCCGCACCGTGGCCGGAGAGCTGGCCCAGCAGCGCGGGCAGCGACGCGCGGTTGAGGTGGCGGACCCGCGCCCCGGCCCGGGGCTCGAGTCCCCAGCCCGCGTCGGCGAGGCGGAAGCACAGGTCGGCGTCCTCACCCCAGCGCGTGCTCTCGTCAAAGCCCGCGACGGCACGGAAGGCCTCGGCGCGCACCGCGCAGTTCGCCGTCTGCGCGTATGGGCGCCCGGCGCGGGTCAGCGTCACGCGCTCGTGCATCTGCGCGCGCGCGGCGGCGTGGGCCGCAGCGGCGCCGGAGCCCTGCGGCGCGTCGTCGATCCCGCCGGCCAGCACCGCCGTGCCCGTGGCCGGAGCGGGGGAGAAGTAGGCCTCGAGCAGGCCCGGCGCGGGCACCGTGTCGGCGTCGAGCATGACCAGCCATTCACCGCGGGCGTAGGCAGCCGCCCGGTCGCGGGCGTAGCCGGGTGCGGCGATGCCCCCGGCGTCGATCAGCCGCAGCCGCTCGGGCAGGTGCACCGGGACCGGGTTGGGCCGGTTGTCGGCGATCAGGATCTCGTCACCGGCGGCCAGCTCGAGCCGGCGCAGGGTCCCGCCCAGCGCGGCCAGCGCGGCCTCAGGGCCGCGGAAGGGCACGATCACGGTGACGGTGGGGCGGCTCACCGCGCCACCGCCTCGAGATGAGCGCGCACGGCGGCGCACCAGGCCGCCTCGGTCAGCCCGGCCGCCGTGGCGCGGCCGCCGGTCACGAGCCGCTCGCGCAGGCCGGGGTCGGACGCCAGCCGGACCACGGCGGCGGCCAGGGCCCCGGGGTCGCCGGCCGCGGCCACGAGGGCGTTCTCCCCGTCGCGGGCGTACTCAGCGATCCCGCCCCCGGCTGCGGTCACGATCACCGGACGTCCGGTGGCCATCGCCTCCAGCGGGACCAGGCCCCACGGCTCGGGCCAGGTGACCGGGAACAGCACCGCGTCGGCCGCCGCGTAGGCGGCGGCCACCTGATCGGGCGGGCTGCACGCCCACCTCACCCGCGCGGCGACGCCGTGCCGTGCGGCCAGCGCCCGCAGCCGCTCGCGCTCGTTCGCCGGGCCGTCGCCGTCGACGGTGAGAACGGCGCCGGGCAGGCGGGTCAGCGCAGCGATGGCGTCGGCCACCCCCTTGCGCGGATCCAGGCGCCCGCAGTACAGCAGCCGCCCGCGCCAGGCCGCCGCCGCCGGGGCGGGCGCGAAGCGGGCCGGGTCCACGCCGGGGTGATCGATCCACGCCGAACCGTCCCAGCCACCGCCCGCGCGCGCGGCGTCGCGCAGGAAGGCCGAGATGAAGCTGACCCGCAGCCCGGGACCCGGGGTGGCCCCGGAGCCGGCGGCGAGCCCGGGCCCGGGCCCCAGGGCCAGCAGGCGCGCCAGCAGCGCTGCGCCCGGCCGCCGCAGCGGGCCGGGCAGCCGCCGGGTCAGACCGTCGACCCGCGGCCCGTAGTTGAGCCAGTCGTCGGCGATCACCGCCACGGCGGGCAGCCGCTGGGCCCGGGCGCGGCCCAGCAGCGACAGTGACATGCCGCCCATCGCCATCCACAGGACGGCGTCGGGCGCGACGGCGGCCACGGTGCGATCCCAGGTCCTGGCGTTGGCCCGCTCGGTTCGGATCACCGCGGCCGGGGTCCGGGGCGGGAAGGCGCCGTCGCGCCAGTACCAGTCCAGCTCGCGGCGGACCCGGGGGTCATCGGGGGGGGCAGCGACCGCCCCGGCCAGGGCGGCGCCGCCGGCGGGTGGCCGGGTCGTGAGCACCTGCACGTGATGGCCGGCGGCCCGCAGCGCCGCTACCGCCGCGATCCACAGCCGTTCGTATCCACCCCCGCCGTCGGGCGGGTAGCGGCTGCCGACGCTCAGGATCCGCATCGCCGCCGCGGGTCAGGCCCCGCCCGCGGCGAGCGGGCGCCCGAGCAGCGAGCCCAGGGCCTCGCGCAGCAGCCCGCGCTCGCTGCGCCAGGTGGCGGCAACGGTGATCAGGGCGTAGACGGCCAGCTCAGCCAGGGCCCGGACAAGGCTGCGCTGGCCCGGGTCCAGCCAGCGCGCGGCCAGGATCACGAGGGCGGCGGGCACGGTGGGGACAAAGGCGCGGGCCGCGTGGCGCAGAAACGAGAACCCGGAGAACAGGCGGGCGAGGTAGACGGCCCGCAGGATCAGCGCGGCCAGCGCCTGGGCGGCGACCGCGATGGCAAAGCCGCGCAGGCCGAGCCCGATCATCAGCGGGATTCCCGCCCCGAGCAGCACGATCGCCGCGGCGACGGTGACCACGGCGATCGGTCGCGTCCGGTTCAGGGCCCGGAAGTAGGCCGTCCAGTTGAAGCCGACGTGGTTGATCGCGGCGGTGATGCCGCACACCTGCAGCAGCAGGATGGCGCTCCGCCAGCGGTCGCCGATCACCAGGTGCACGAGGTCGGCCCCGAACAGGCTCACGCCGACGCCGAAGGGGACGCCCCACATCAGGGTCAGGCGGTTGGACTTGACCAGCGACTCGTACAGGATGTCGGTGCGGTCCCGGACCGCGCAGATGGCTGGATAGAGGGTGCCGGTGACCAGCTGGTCGACCGAGTCGGTGAAGCTGACGACGTTGTAGGCCAGCGCGATCGCGCCGACCGCGGCGACCCCGAGCTGCAGCTTGGCGGCCAGTGCGGCGCCGAAGGCCATCGCCGAGCCGGCCGCGCCGGCGACGAGCAGGGGTCCGGAGAAGGCGCGGTACTCGCCCAGCATCCCGGCCTCGAAGCGCAGGCGGATCGGGAACGGCGAGCGCCACACGGCGACCAGCGAGGCGGCGCAGGTGCCGGCCGCCATGCCGGCCACGAACGCCCAGTATCCGGCCCCGGCCACGGCCAGGGCGACCGAGACAACGAATCCGACCACCGGGTCCACGGCGGCCAGCAGGCGCTGGGCGACGAAGTCCATGCGCCGGTAGAAGACCCACTGCGGGGCCTGGAAGACCGACACGAGCAGCGTCCCGGCGATGACCACGCTCGGCCACAGCAGCGCGGGCAGGTCGTAGACGAGGATCAGCAGCGGCACCGCGACGGCCATCAGGACGACACAGGCGGCCGTGAGCACGAGCTCGGCGGTGAGCGCGCGCTGGAAGGCGGCGGTCTGGTCCTCGGCGTCCTGGGCGACGAAGCGATCGCCGATGCCGGCCGCCTTGAAGAACAGCAGCGCGCCGAGGGAGACGGCCAGCACCCCCCAGATCCCGTAGTCCGACGGGGTCAGGAAAGCAGCGAGCACGAAGCCCCGGACCAGGGTCAGCCCGCCCAGCCCGACGCTGAAGGCGGTGTTGACGACGGTGCCGCGGGCGGCCCGGGTGCGCAGCGAGCCGGTAAAGCGCTGCGACCCGGCGACCGGCTCCTCAGCCATGGCGCAGCGCCCAGTCGTAGGGCACGCGGTCGCCGAACGGATCCATCCGCTCGATCTCGTCGAGATCGTGGGCCTCGGTGGCGCAATTGGCGACCAGCGCGGGCGCCGTGCCCTCGGCCTTGAAGCCGTTCCAGACCAGCGGCGGGATGCTCACCAGCGCGTAGTCCAGCTCGCCGAGGTGGATCTCCTGCACGGCGCCGCGCGTGGGGGAGTCCGCGCGGTCGTCGTAGCAGACGAGCTTGATCATCCCCACCGGCACGGCGTAGTTCAGCGTCATGCGGTGGTGCAGATGCCAGCCCTTGACTACCCCGGGGTAGACGAGCGAGAAGTAGATCTCGCCGAAGCCGGCGAACTCGGGGTCATCGGCGCGCAGCATGTGCATGATCGCGCCGCGCTCGTCGGGGATGCGGCGCCGGGGGGTGATGCGGACATCGTGGATCGCGCTCATGGCTGTCCGGGCAGATGGTGGGGGTGACGCAGGCAGATCGCGCTCATGGCTGTCCGGGCAGATGGTCGCGGTTACGCAGGCAGAAGTCGACCGTCTCAGCCACGGCGGGCGCGATCGTGTCGTCCGGGGCCAGGCCCGCGGCGGCGAGACGATCGACCGCGACCCGGTACGGGCCGGGCGGATCGGCGGGCGGGTCGGGCGCGCGCAGCGGTGGCCGGCGGCCGGTGGCGGCGACGAACGCGTCCTGCACGGTCAGGGCCAGCTCGCGGACCGTGCGCGGCTGTCCCGAGCCCAGGTTGTAGGTCCCGGGCGCGAGCGCGGCCGGCCCGCAGGCCGCGGTGATCGTCGCGCACACGTCGGTCAGGGCGACGAAGTCGCGCCACTGCGAGCCGTCGGAGCGCAGGGTCAGCGTCCCCTCGCGCGCGCCCTCGCGCGCGAGATCGTTGGCCACCAGCGACCAGCGGTCCACAGCGGGGTCGGCGGGCGCACCGACCGAATTGGTCAGCCGCAGGACGACGAGCTCGGTCCCGCGGCCCAGCGCGGCGGCCAACGCGTGCTCGCAGGCCAGCCGCGAGATCGCGTAGGCCGAGCGCGGCTCAGCCCGCAGCTCCTCATCCAGGACGGCGCCCGGCCCCATGCGCGCGCCGTAGACGTGCACGGTCGAGAGATACACGAGCCTCGGCACGGCGGCGGTCCGGCACGCCGCGGCCAGGCGCTGCGCGGCCAGCACCGTTCCGGCCAGCGCACGCTCGGGGTCGCGGGCCGCTGTCACCTCGTCCTCGCCGGCCAGGTGCACGACCGCGCCGGCGCCGGTGCAGGCCGCCACGAGCTCGGCCTCGGGGGCCGTGCACAGGTCGAGCACGGTCTCGGGAATGGACAGCCACGGGGCCGGGTCGCGGCTCAGGGCGCGGGGCTCCAGGCCGTCGGCGGCCATCGCGGCGGCCAGACGCCCGCCGACGTAGCCCGCGGCGCCGGTGATCAGGACGGCGGTCAGGGCCGGGACCATATTTGGTCGCGCCGGCGGGGGAACGACGCTCACCGGCCCTCGGTGTACAGGCGCTCGCACAGAGGAGCCAGCCCGGCGTCCCAGTCGTAGGGCCGCGCTGAATCCCGGCAGGCCGCCACGGTGCCGGGCCGCCGGGCCAGGTCCAGCCCGCGCAGGCAGGCCGCGGCC
Source organism: Solirubrobacteraceae bacterium (assembly GCA_035713465.1). Lineage (GTDB taxonomy): Bacteria > Actinomycetota > Thermoleophilia > Solirubrobacterales > Solirubrobacteraceae > Palsa-465. The sequence continues at coordinate 22,151 of DASSZP010000025.1, forward strand.
AGGGCGGCCGGGTCGCCCGGCGCGCACAACGTTCCCGTGACGCCTTCGCGCACCAGCTCCTGGGGGGCCGAGTGGGTGGTGGTGACCAGCGGCGTGCCGCAGGCCAGGGATTCCAGCAGCGCCATCCCGAAGGAGTCATGGGTGGAGGGCAGGCAGGTCACCCAGGCGCGCCCGTAGCGTTCGGGCTGGGCGTCGGCGGCCCCCGTGCCCAGGGCGCGGACCCGCTGCGCCGCCCCGGCCGGGGCGGCCGCCAGCAGCGCCGCGGGATCCCCGGGGCCCGACAGCCAGAGCTCGACCTCGGGCTCGGCGGCGGCGATGGCGGGCAGCGCCGCGAGCAGTACGGCCACGCCCTTGCGCGGCTCGGTCACCGCGCCGGAGAAGAGGATCACCGGTCGCGGGGAGCGGGCGGGGGCGGGCGCGAAGGCCTGAAGGTCCACGCCGCCGGGAACGACCACGCCGTCGCCTCGCCCGTAGCCGCGGGCCAGCGCGTCCACCGCGGTCTGCGACATCGCGCTGTAGACGTCGATCGAGCGCACCACGCGCCGGGCCGCCCGCGCTTCGCGCCGGCCCTGCTGACGCCACCAGACAGGAGCGGGCAGCCCGAGGTCGGTGATCACGGTGCGCCGCCCGTCCCCGCGCAGCCGCGCGGCGCGGATCGAGGCCACCGCGTCGTGGCGGCCGAGCGAGTGCACGGCGTCGAAGCGCTCGCCGAGCAACCGGGGCAGCAGGCGGCGGCCGAAGTCGGCCTCGTGGCGGTACTGCGCCTCGTGCCGGCGGGGCAGGCGGACGGTGCGCACGCCGCGCTCGACGGCCGTTCCGGCCGCCCAGGCGGAACTGAAGTGGGTGACCTCGTGGCCGCGGCGGTGCAGGGCCGCGGCCAGCTCGGGCAGGAAGCGCTCGGCCCCGCGGCGCACCTCGGGCCAGCAGAAGGCGTGGGTGAGGGCGATCCGCACGGCGCCGGAGAGCCTAGAGCCCGGCCCGGGACGGTGACTCCGCGAGCCTCGAGCCCGGCCCGGGACGGTGACTCCGCGAGCCTCGGGCCCGGCCCGGGACGGTGACCCCCCGCGGTCTACAGTGCCCGCATGCTCAGCGTGATCGTGCCCGCGCGCGACGCCGAGGCCACCCTCGGACGCACCCTGGCCGCGCTCGCCGCCCAGCAGACCACCGAGGCCTACGAGGTGATCGTCGTCGACGATGGGTCGCACGACGCCACCGCGGCGATCGCCCGCGCCGCCCCGGCGCCGGTGACCGTCGTCAGCCAGCCCGCCGCCGGTCCGGCCGCGGCCCGCAACCTGGGCGCACGGCACGCCCGGGGGGACCGGCTGGCCTTCTGCGATGCCGACGTGTTCCCGGTGCCGGGCTGGCTGGCGGCCGGCGCCGCCGCGCTGGCCCGCCACGAGCTCGTGCAGGGACGCGTGGCGCCCGACCCGGACGTACCCCGCGGCGCGTTTGACCGCAGCCTGCACATCGACGGGGCGGTGGGACTGTGGGAGACGGCCAACCTGTTCGTCACCCGGGAGCTGTTCGAGCGCGTCGGCGGCTTTCAGGCCTGGATCGCCCCGCGCCGCGGCAAGGCGCTGGCCGAGGACGTGTGGTTCGGCCACCGCGCGCTGCGCGCCGGCGCCCGGGCCGGCTTCAGCGCCGAGGCGCTGGCCCACCACGCCGTCTTCTCCCGCCACGCGCGCGGCTACGTCGCCGAGCGCGCGCGGCTGCGCTTCTTCCCGGCGATGGTGGCCCGGATGCCCGAGCTGCGCACGGCCTTCCTGCACCGCCGGGTCTTCCTGAACCCGCGCACGGCGCGCTTTGACCTGGCCACCGCCGGCGCGCTGCTCGCGACCTCCCCCCGGGCCCGGGCCCGGTGGCGGGCGGCCGGCCTGCTCGCGGCCCTCCCGTACGCCCGCGCGGTGCAGATCGCCTCGGCCCGTGCCCCGGGCCGCCCCCCGGGCCGGCTCGGCGTCGCGGCGGCCGACGTGGCCGCCGACGCCGCCGGTGCGGCCGCGCTGGCCTGGGGGAGCCTGCGCTACCGCTCGATCGTCCTGTAGGGCGCCGCCTCGGCTCAGCCGCGGGTGTCCGGCGCCCCGGCTCACCCGCCCTGTCCGGAGCCCCGGCGCAGCTCTCCTCCGCCGCGGTGTCCGGCGCCCCGGCCCAGCTCGGCTCAGCCGCGCTGCTCGGCGCGCCGGCGCAGCCGCCACTCGACGGAGTTGCGCGCCCGGTCGGCCAGGGCGATCCCGGCCCGCTCGGCCGGCCCGGGCGAGAAGCGCTGCGCGATCTCGGCCTCCAGACGCGCGAACGGGTAGTGGTCGATGGCCGGGTACTCGCGCGCCCTCAACGTGCCCGTCCAGGCGTGAGCCAGGACCCGCTCCTCGGGACCGAGCCGGCGGGCCCAGCGCCCGGGGACGCGCACGCTGCGACGGGTGTGCAGCGAATGGGCCTTGTGCAGGAAGACGAGCGTGTCGTCCTCGCGCAGGCACAGCCAGCGGTGGTGCGAGTGCCCCAGCCAGGGCCCGCCCGACGCCTCGGGGTTGCGGTGGGAGAGCTCGTCGAGCACGGACGGCACCTCGATGTAGCCCGCCCGGGCCACGCGCGCCATCTCCGCACAGACCCGGACCGGGTCGCGGACGTCCTCCAGTGTGAAGGTGCAGATCGCGAAGTCGAAGTAGCCGTCGTCCCAGGGCCACGGTTCGGGGTCGCACATGTCGCGGGTCACCCACGTGTCGGGACCGAAGCGCTCCGGGCCGGGCCCGAAGCCGCCGGGCATCAGCGCGCCGCGGGTCGCGTGCGGCATCACGTCGAGCACCCAGTCGGCGCGGTTGACCGGTGCCGCCCAGCCGCCGACGTCGAGCACCCGCTCTGTGTCGGGCCGGTCCAGCAGCGCGGCGAGGGCGGCCGGCAGCACCGCGTCAGCGCCCCGAGGGGGCGGCCGGCACCGAGCCCCCGGCCGGCGTCGCGGGCCAGGCCGGCGCGGCCGGCACCGCGAGCGCGGCGACGTGCGGTACCCCGCGGTGGCCGGTCAGCACTCGCTCGGTCATCGACAGGGCGGCCATGCGCAGGGTGCGCGCCCGCGGGGGATGCGCCCCGCCGAACGGCACCGAGTACAGGCCGGACTCGCGCACGACGGTGAAGCCGCCCGCGCGCAGCATCTGCCCGTGGGCGGCCGCGTTGGGGATCCACCACTGGGTCAGTCCCGCGGTGCCGTCAAGCCGGACGAGCGGCCGCCGGCGCGGGCCGACCGAGCGCAGCAGGTCGATCTGGTTTGAGCACAGCAGCTCCCCCCGGCAGACCGACGCGATCGCGGCCAGCGCGCGCAGCGGGTCGCGCAGGTGCAACAGCAGGCTGCCGCACACGACCACGTCAAACCTGCCCAGACGCCCGGGCTCGAGCTCGTAGACGCTGAGCGCCTCGAAGCGCACCCGCGAGCCCAGCAGCCGGTGGGCGACCTGAAAGCCCGCGCGAGGGGATGCCCCGGTGGTCAGCTGCAGGTAGCGGATGACGTCCTCGGCCACGCGGGGCTCGAGGTCCCAGTCGTCGTGGGCGGCCAGATCGACGGCCACGACCTCGGCCGCGCCGCGCCGCTCCAGCTCGAAGGCGAGCGCGCCGTCCGCGGTGCCGACGTCCAGGCAACGGCGGCCGCGCACCTCGGGCCAGGGCATCCGCTCGAGCGCCGGCCGCAGATCGAACCAGCCCGGCGTGACCACGCCCGGGGCCACCTCGATGCAGTGATACCAGCGCGGCACGGCCGCGACCTGGGCACGCGGATCGGCGGGCGGAGCGCTATCGCGGGTCACCGACATCGCGGCGAGGATACGCGGCGCGAGCCCGCGGGCCGCGGGCGGCGACCACTACCCTGGCGCCGTGGCCCAGCCCCTGATCTATGACTTCGTGGCCGAGCTGGCCGGCCGCGTCGCTCTCCCGGAGCCGATCGTCGAGTTCGGCTCGATGCAGGTCGAGGCCGGCCAGCCCAATGACCTGCGCCGCCTGTTCGCCGGCCGGGACTTCACCGGCACCGACATGCGGCCGGGCCCGGGCGTCGACCGCGTGGAGGATCTGCGCGCGCTCACCTACCCGGACGCCAGCGTCGGAACCGCGCTGTGCCTGGACACGCTGGAGCACTGCGCCGATCCGCTGGGCGCCGTGCGCGAGATCCATCGCGTCCTGGCTCCCGGCGGGGTGTGTGTGCTCAGCTCGGTGATGTTCTTCCCCGTCCACGGATACCCGCAGGACTACTGGCGCTTCACGCCCGAGGGGATGCGCCTGGTCCTCGAGCCGTTCCCGCAGCGCTGGTCGCGCGGTGTCGGGCACCCCGAGCTGCCGATGCAGGTGGTCGGGGTGGGGCTCAAGCAGCGGCCGCTGGCCGAGCTTGACCTCGACGGCATGCACACCCTCGCCGACGCCCAGGCCGAGTGGGACCGGGCCGAGGGCAAGGTCCGCGTCGGCCTGCTGCACGTGCCGCTGCGCGAGCTGGCCCGTACCCTGGCCGGCGAGCTGCCGCGCGCGGTGGCCCAGCGGGCCGCGGCCCGGCTCAGGAGCCGGCCCTGACCCCCGCCAGCACGTACTGGAAGACGAAGAAGGGCCCCAGCGGCGTCCGCGCGAGGGGCCGGGCCCAGCGCTCGCTGCGCCAGTCGGCCGGCCGCAGCCGGTACTGCGGCGCCACCTCGGTGACGTGAAGGCCGGCCAGCTGCATCAGCCGCCGCGCGTCGGCCAGCGTGAACCAGCGCAGGTGGGTGCGGTCAAAGATGCCCTCCTCGGCCAGCGGCCAGACCCCGTGGCGGCCCAGCGCGGTGAACGTCGTCCAGTAACGGACGTTGGGCAGGCTGACCACGACCGTGCCTCCGGGTCTGACCGCGGCGGTGAAACGCGCCAGCACCGTCCACGGGTCGCGCAGGTGCTCGAGCACGTCGGCAGCGATCAGGCAGTCGAACTCGGTCAACCCCAGCTCATCCGGATCCGCGGTCTCCAGGTCGGCCCCGATCACCCGGTCCAGACGGGCCCGGGCATCGGCGACGTAGCCGGGGTCGGCCTCGATCCCGGTCACCGCGCAGGGCTGGCGCGCGCGCAGGGCGGCGCCGAGCGCCCCCGAGGAGCAGCCGAGATCGAGGATCGTCCGCGCCGAGCGGGGCACGAGCGCCTGGACCTCGGGCCGCGGGTTCTCGTAGGCGGGCGCACGGGTGGCGCGGGCAGGGAGCGTCGGCACGCCGCGATTATCGCCGGGGCCGGCCGATGACCCGGCCGCCACGGGTCGCCTCCGGGAGCGGCCGATGACCCGGCTGCGCGTAGCCGTCCCCGCCCACCTGCTCGCGCTGCCCGCCCAGGGCGGCCACGGCAAGGTCTGGCACCGGGTGCTCAGCGGGCTGGCGGCCCAGGCTGAGCTCGTCCCGGCCCCGGGCGCCCGCCTGCGCCGGCCCGACGTGACCCTGTGCAGCGGACACGACGACCTGCCCGTCGCGCGCGGCCCGCTCGTGGCCCAGATCCACGAGGCGGGCTGGCGCGGCGCTGAGCTCGAGGCGGTGGTCAGCCCCGAGTTCCGGGCCCACATCGAGCCGCGCACCGCGCACGCGGCCCGCACCGCCACCCTGGTCATCACCGGCGCGCAGCGGGTCGCCGAGGATCTGAGCGCCGCCTACGGGATCGATCCGGCGCGGCTTCGCGTCGTCCCGCACGGGGTCGATCCGGATTTCCGGCCCGGCCGGCCCGGCGGCCGCGAGCTCGTCGCCCGGCACGCCGGGACCGGGCCACGGCCCTACGTCCTGTACGCCGCGTCGCTTCACCCGCGCAAGAACCTGCCCGCGCTGCGCGAGGCGGTGGCGCGGCTGGCCGCCGAAGGCCTGCCCCACGTGCTGGCCATCGCCGGCGGACCGGCCCCCGACCGTGCCGACTCCTCAGAGCTCGAGGCGGCGGCCCGCGCCGAACTGCCGGGCCACCCCGGCCGGGTCGTCCGCGTGGGGACGCCGACCGACGCCGAGCTGGCCGCGCTGATGGCCGGGGCCGACGCGTTCTGCCTGCCCAGCCTGTACGAGGGCTTCGGTCTCACGGCGCTGGAGGCGATGGCCTGCGGGGCGCCGGTCGTGGCCGCGGACCGCGGGGCTCTGCCCGAGGTCGTCGGCGAGGCGGGACTGCTCGTCACCCCCGACGCGGCCGGGATCGCCCGGGGATTGCGCCGAGTGCTCGGTGACCGGGCCGAGTCCGAGCGGCTGCGGGCCGCCGGGCCCGCCCGCGCCGCCGCGTTCCCCTGGTCGCGGACGGTGGCGGGCTGGCTCGGGGTCCTGCGCGAGGCCGTGGCCGGTCAGCACCTAGACTCGCGCCCGGGATGAGGGTCCTCGCGCTGCCCACCTGCCCGGCCTGCGGATCGGCGACGCTGCGCGCCTTCGACGTCGGAGACGGCGAGCGCCTGCAGCGCTGCGCGGACTGCGGCACGGTGTCGGCGATCGAGTACGCCGATCCGGCCGAGGTGTACGTCGACGGCTACATGTTCGGCCAAGCCGGGGACTTCGGGCTCGACGTGCGGGCGCCGGCCTTTCAGGACTACCTGCGCCGGGTGAGCGACCGCCGCGTGCGGATCGTGCAGCGCGCCACCGGCGTGCGCGGCGGCGACTGGCTGGACGTCGGCGCCGGGACCGGCGAGCTGCTGGCCGCCGCCCGGGCCCGGGGCTGGCGCGTGCAGGGGGTCGAGCCCGAGCGCAGCGCGGCCGAGATGAGCCGGGCCCGAGGGCTGCCCGTGATCGTCTCCGAGCTGGAGGGCTCCGGGCTGCCCGAGCGCAGCTTCGACGTGGTCAGCGCCGTCCACGTGCTCGAGCACATTCCCGACAGCCGCCGCTTCCTGAGCACGCTGGCCCGCTGGGCCCGCCCCGGCGGCCACGTCGTCGTCGAGGTGCCGAACTTCGCCGCCTACCAGCGGCGCCGGCTCGGCTCGCGCTGGCCCCATCTGCGCCCCCGCGAGCATCTCGTCCACTTCACTCCGGCCACGCTGGCCGCGACGGCCCGCGCCGCGGGGCTGGCGCCGGTCGCCGTGCGCTCGCCCGTCTACGTCGGGCCGCCCCAGGACCTCGCCCAGGCCCTGTGGGACCTCGGCCGGCCCGCCGGGCGCCTGCGGCGCGTGCTGGCTCCGCTTTCGCCCGCCGGCCCCGACGGGGGCGCGCCCCGGCCCGGCCCGCTGGCCTGGCCGCTGCTGCGGGGCCTGGATCGCCTCTACGACGCCGCCGGCGCGGGCGCCGTCGTGCTGTGCGTGGCCCGGGCGGACTGAGCCGATGCTCGCCTCAAGCGCCGCCGCGATCACCGCCCGCCTGGACGCCGACGCGCTCGTGCTCGACGTCGGGGGCGCCGCGCGGCCCTTCCCCCGGGCGGACTGGATCCTGGATCTCGCCCCCTACGAGGCCCGCGGTCAGCTCGGCTGGGACGGGGACCGCCGCCAGGAGCGCTTCGGCCCGGACCGCTGGGTCCAGCGCGACATCTGCGAGCGCACCCCATGGCCGTTCTCCGACGGGCAGTTCGACTTCGCCGTCTGCTCGCACACGCTGGAGGACGTTCGCGATCCCGTCTGGGTCGCCTCCGAGCTGGCTCGCGTCGCCCGCGCCGGCTACGTCGAGGTCCCCTCGCTGCGCGAGGAGCTGACCTACGGGATCCAGGGTCCGTGGGTCGGGTGGGGTCATCACCACTGGCTGATCCGCGAGGCGGACCGCGGCCTGGAGTTCATCTTCAAGCACCACGTCGTCACCCGCCCGGGCAGCCACCTGCGGGCCGGCAGTGCCGACGGTCTGACCGCCGAGCAGCGGGTGATCGCCCACTGGTGGGAGGGGAGCCTGCACGTCCGCGAGCGCTTCCTGCTCACCGCGGAGGAACTGGATGGGTTCCTGGCCGGCTGCGTGGCGCGCTGGAGCGTCCCGCCGCCGGCCGCCCGCTCGCTGGCGGCGCTGCGCGACCGGGTCGCGGGCCGGATCCGCCCCGGCCACTGAGTCCGACGACGATGCCCGTTCCCGCGGTCACCGCCGTCGTCGTCTCCTACCAGACCCGCGCGCTGCTGCTCGATTGCCTGGCCGCCCTGCGCGAGGACGCCGCCCTGGGCCGGATCCGGGTCATCGTGGTCGACAACGGCTCGGCGGACGGCTCGGCGCAGGCCGCTCGCGCGCAGGCCCCGTGGGCCGAGGTGCGCGCCGTGGAGGGCAACCTCGGCTTCGGCGCGGCGGTCGACCTGATCGCCGCCGAGACCGAGAGCCCGTGGCTGCTGGCCCTCAACGCCGACACGGCCCCGGCCCCCGGGGCGGTGGCGCGGATGCTCGCCGCCGGGCAGGCCGATCCGCGCGCGGGTGCGATCGCGCCGCGGCTGCTGCTCGACGGCGGCCGCACCCAGCACTCGGTGGGCCCGCTGCCCACGCTCGGCGTGGTCACCGCGTTCGCGCTCGGCCTGCACCGGGTGCTGCCCGGCCTCGGCGACCGGCTCTGCCTGGAGGGGCGCTGGGATCCCGACCGGCCCCGGACCGTGCCGTGGGCGGTCGGCGCCTGCCTGCTGCTGCGCCGCCGGGCCTTCGCCGCCGTCGGCGGTTTCGACGCCCGGCAGTGGATGTACGCCGAGGATCTCGACCTGTGCTGGCGGCTGGGCGAGGCCGGCTGGCGGGTCCGCTATGAGCCCGCGGCCCGCGTGGCCCACGCGTCGGGGGCGGCCACCGGGCCCGCGTTCGGGGCCACGCGGCGCCGGCGCTCCATGGCGGCCACCTACGCCGTCATCGCGCGGCGGCGCGGAGCGGCCGGCGCCCGCGCGGTCGCGACGGTCAACCTGCTGGGGACGCTGGGGCGGCTGGCCTGGATGCTGCCCGCGGCCGTGCTGATGCCGAGCCGCCGCGGGCCGGCGCGCGAGACGCTCAGCTGGGTCTCCGCGCATCGCACCGGCCTGACCCGGCGGGCCGGCGGCCCGGGGGTGCCGTGAGCGCCTCGGCCCTCGCCGCGTCCGGGCCGAGCGCCGTCGCCCCGCCGGCCACCGTCGCGGCGGGCGGTCGCCGCGTGGGCAACCTCGACGCGCTGCGGGCGCTGGCCGCGCTGGCCGTGCTCGCCGCGCACGCCTACTTCCTCGGCGGCCGCGGGATCCCGGTCAAGGCCGAGCATCCCTACGACGTCGCGCTGAGCTTCCTCACCAGTGGCGTGTGGCTGTTCTTCGCCCTCAGCGGCTACGTGATCGCCCGGCCGTTCACCGACCGCCTGCTCGACGGACGACCGCTGCCCGCCACCGGTCCCTACCTGCGCCGCCGGGCCGCGCGCATCCTGCCCCTGTACTGGCTCACGGTCACGGCCTACGTGCTGCTCGAGGGCCATCCCGGCGTCGCCGTCTGGCAGCTGCCCGTCCATTACCTGCTGCTCAACAACCTCGAACCCGGCCAGCAGCTCAACCTGTACTCGGTCGCCTGGACGCTGACGCTGGAGATGCTCTTCTACGTCACGGTGCCGCTGCTGGCCCACCTGGCCCGGAGGCGGTGGGGGACCCCCGCGGCCGCGACGCTGGCCCGGGCGATCGCCCTCAGCTGGCTGGCCAGCATTGCCTTCACCGCGTTCGCCGACCTTCAGGGCGACGGCACGGGCGGCCTGTGGGCGCGCGGGTGGCTGCCCGCCATGTGGCAGATGTTCTGTCCCGGCCTGCTGCTCGCACTCGCCCCGCACCTGAGCCCGGGACGGCTGCGCTCGCGGCTGGCGGCGGCGGGCGAGACGGGGCGCGCCGGGTGGTGGGTGCTGTGCGGAGGATCTCTGGCCGGCGCCGCGCTGCTCTCGGCGGCCGCCCCGCTCGGGCACGGGATCGACGTCTATCAGCTGCTCGTCGATGCCTCGCGGCCGCTGTTCGCGATCGGCTACGGGCTGATCGTGGCCGCCGCGATCGCCGCGCGGCCCCGGTGTCATCGCGGCCTGCTCGCCCTGGGCGCGGCCTCCTACGGGATCTACCTGCTGCACCCGGTCCTCGCGGCGGCCCTGGTCAAGCTCTCGCTCGTCCCGCTCGCCCGGGACACGCTGGCCGCCTTTATCGTCCACGTCGTGCTGCTGGCCGCGCTCACCGTGCCGCTCGCGCTGCTCAGCTGGCGCTGGCTGGAGTCACCGCTGATCGGCTGGGCCCGCGGCCGGCCCGGCCGGGACGGGGGCAGCCGCGCCGAGCGCCCGGCGGAGGACCCGGACGAGATGCGCGCCTTCTGGAACGCCCGCGCCCGGGAGGATGCGCTGTTCTTCGTCGATAACCGCCGCGCCTACCGCAGCGACGCCGAGGGCACGTTCTGGTCCGAGGCACCGGCCCTGATCGACCACTTCCTCGGCGGCCTCGGCGTCGCGCTGTCCGCCGAGGACGACGTGCTGGAGATCGGTTGCGGGGTGGGCCGCATGACCCGGGTGCTCGCCGAGCGGGCGCGGTCGGTCGTCGCGCTGGACGTCTCTGACAGGATGCTGGACCGGGCCCGGGAGCTGAACCCCGGCCTGCGCGGCGTCCGCTGGACGCTGGGGGACGGGCGCACGCTCGAGGTCTGCCCGCCGGCCAGCGTCGACGCCTGCGTCTCGACCGTCGTGCTGCAGCACGTTCCCGACGCCGCGATCACGCTCGGTTACGTGCGCGAGCTCGGCCGGGTCCTGCGCCCCGGGGGCTGGGCGGCCCTGCAGGTCTCCACCGACCCCGCCGTGCACCGTCCGCGGGGCGGGCTGCGCCACCGGCTCGCCGCCCTGGCCGGCCGCGGACCGCGCGGGCAGCGTCACCGCGCCTGGCTCGGCGCCCCGGTGACCGTGGCGGCGCTTGAGCGCACCGCCGCCGGGGCCGGCCTCGACGTCGAGCGGGTCTGGGGCGCGGGGACGCAGTACTGCCAGGTGCTCCTGCGCCGCCCGGGCTGAGTTCGGGCGCGGATCACCGGGCGACCGCCGGGCGACCGCCGGTCCGGCGCCCCTCACCCGCCAGGGGCGCCCGTGCGATCGGGCACAATCGATCCGTGCTCGGACAGCGCCAGAACCTGCGCACCCTGCTGATCGTGCTGATCTGCGCGATCCCGCTCGTGCCGATCGCGATCGGGCTCTCCCTGGGCAACGGCACACCGCCGGTCGCCACCCACGCCGCCGCACCCCCGGTCGCCTTCACCCCCGTCGATGTCCGCCCGGCTCCCGCCACCAGCACGCTCGTGCCGCCGGGACCGGGTTCGGTGGTGGCCCAGCTGCGGCGCCCGGTCAGCCTGCGCACCACGCCCGGGGGACGTCGCAGCTACGGCCGGTTGACCACCGTGACCCCCTTCGGCTCGCCCCAGACGCTGCTCGTGGTCCGCTTCGCCGGCCCGTGGCTCGGGGTGCTCAGCCCGGTGGCCGGCAACGGCAGGGTGGGCTGGATCCCGGCCGTGGCCACCGCGCTGACCCGCGAGCGGTGGCATCTGTCGGTGTCGCTCTCGGCCCGCCGCCTGACCGTGGCCGACGGCCGGCGTACGGTGGCGCGCTGGAGGATCGCCGTCGGCGCGCCCGCCTCACCGACGCCCACCGGGACCTTCCAGGTCACCGATCGCCTGCGCACCGGCAATCCCTCCGGACCCTACGGCTGCTGCGTGCTCGCGCTCAGCGCGGTCGCCCCGCACGCGATCCAGGGCTGGACCGGCGGCAACCGCGTCGCGATCCACTCCACACCCGAAACGAGCTCGATCGGGCTGCCGGTCAGTCACGGCTGCATGCGCCTTACCCTGGCCCAGGGGGCCTGGCTGCTGCGCCACATCCCGCTGGGCACGCCGACGGTCATCCGCACCTGACCGGGCCGGCCGCGCCGCCCCCACGCCTGGTTTCGCCGGCCGGGGCCGGGGTATCCCGACGAGCGAGAGCCGAACAGGAGGATGCGATGCCACCACGCGGAGTCAGGAAGGGCAGCAAACGCGACCGCCAGTACGAGGCGATCAAGGATTCCCTGAAGGACCGCGGCAGCAGTGAGTCGCGCGCCGAGGAGATCGCCGCGCGCACGGTCAACAAGGAGCGGGCCCGACACGGGGAGTCGCGCCAGGCCTCCCGGACCTCGACCCAGGACATCAGCTCAAGCCGGCGCGGCGGCCTGCGCTCGCACTCGGGATCGGGCGGGCGGACCCGCGACCAGCTGTACGCCGAGGCCCGGTCGATGGGCATCGAGGGCCGCTCCAAGATGGACAAGGCGGCGTTGGAGCGCGCGGTCCAGAACAAGAAGTCCTGACCGGGATCCGGTCAGCGTGCGGCCCCCTCCTCACCACTGGCCCGGCGGATCTTCTCGATCGCCGCCCGCAGCAGGCGGGAGACCTGCATCTGGGAGGTGCCGATCCGCGCGGCGATCTCCGATTGGGTCATGTCGCGTCCGAAGCGCAGGAAGAGGATCAGCCGGTCGGTGTCCGACAGCGTCTCCACGCCGGCGGCGATCATGCTCAGGTACTCGGCCTGCTCCAGGCGCTCGTCCTCGGCCCCGAGGGTCTGGGCCGGGCTGAGCACCGGTGAGTCATCGTCGTCTGGCCCGGCGTCCAGCGGGGAGGCGTGACGGCCGTGATAGGCCTCGATCGCCTCCAGGGTCTGCTCCTCGCTGGCGCCCAGCGCCTCGGCCAGCTCGGTCAGCGACGGGGAGCGGCCCAGCCGCGCGGACAGCTCGTCGGTGGTCCGGGCCAGCTCGACCGCCCGTTCCTTGACCCCGCGCGGCACGTGCACCGCCCACGCGCTGTCGCGGAAGTAGCGCTTGAGCTCGCCGAGCATGGTCGGCATCGCGTAGCTGGAGAAGGCGTAGCCCTTGGCGGGATCAAAGCGCTCGATCGCCTTGAGCAGGCCGACCATCGCCACCTGGCCGAGGTCCTCGATCGGCTCGCCGCGGGCCTGGTAGCGGCGCGCGACGCTGCGGGCGAGCGGCTCAAAGCGGGTGACGAGCTCCTCGAGCACGGCGGCGTCGGGCCGCTCGCGATAGCGCGCGAGCAGCTCCTCGGTCTGCGCCGTGCGCAGCTCGTTGCGACTGTAGGTCAACGTCGCCGCCGGCCGCGCGGCTGAGGGGACTCCAGGCCAGGCATGCGCCTCCATCGTCCACACCATCATGTGCGACGGTCTGCTCCGGCCGGCTGGGCCGGGCGCCTCCCATCGTGCGCCACCGGTGTCGCTGCGGCACGGCGCTCAGGCCGGCCACCGCGGACGCGGGCATCTTACCCGCCGGTACCCCCAGATCAGGCCGGTACCCCCATCGGGCCGGTGCCCGCGGATCAGGCCGGTTCCTCGGCCTCGAGCACGAACACCTCGATCTGGAGGTTGCGGGCCAGGTCGTTGGCGCTCATGAACGAGCGCACCGTCCGGCCCAGCGCGTGCTCGACGGCGGCGATCATCTCGCCCCGCATCGCGTTCTGCAGCCCCAGCCGCCCGGCGGCGACGACATCGCCGTTGTCGTTGGCCTCCAGCGTCTCCTCGGCGCGGGTGTAGCCGCCCTCGATCAGGCAGACGGCGAGGTCGCCGTCGATCGTCGTGCGGGCATTGGTCGGCCCGCGTCCGACGTAGCTCTTGTGGATCCGGGAGATCGCGTTGGAGATCTCGACCGCGGGGGAGGTGGCGGGCGGCAGCCCGGCGTGCGGATCGCCCAGCATGGCTAGTCCCCGCGCTCCACCACGGCGCGGTCGACCGGGAGGCCGAGCTGCTCGCTCAGCGCCTGCACGTCGACATCCTCACCGTGGCGCTGCTCGTCCTGGCGATGCGTGAACAGGACCACGCGCTCGGCCGGGAAGGTGGCCAGCGCGTCCTGCGCGGCCTCGGTCAGGTCGCCCTCACCGGTGTCGGCGGCGGCCGCGACGCCATCCTCGCCGAGCTGCTGGACGGTGTCGCGCCGGACCCGGTCGGCGCGGGCGATCGCCTCGTCGGCGTCGGAGACCCAGAAGCGCAGCGCGCTCTCGTGCAGGGCGGGGGCGACGACCATCACCTCCAGCTCGGCGAGATCGACGTTGCCCGGCAGAGCGCTGCGCAGGTCATCGGCGGTGATCGGATCGGCGGTGAGGGCGAGGATCTTCATGAGCCCGGAATTTACCCGCCGTAGAGCGCATCGAAGCGATCGGCGTAGCGTTCGTTGATCACGTTGCGCTTGACCTTCAGCGTGGGGGTCAGCTCCCCGTCCTCGACCGACAGATCCCGATCCAGGATGGTGAACTTCTTGATCTGCTCAACCTGCGCGTAGTGCTCGTTGGCCCGGTCCAGCTCGGCCTGGACGATCTCGCGGACCTCGGGCGCCTGGGCCAGCTCGGCCACGTCCTCGCTGAGGCCGTGCTCCTTGGCCCAGGGCACGATCTCCTCGGGATCCAGGGTGATCAGCGCGACCGGGTAGGGCCGGCGATCCCCGTACATGACCGCCTGGCTGATGAAGCGCGACTGCTTGAGGTCGTTCTCCAGGTTGGCCGGGGTGAGGTTCTTGCCTCCGGCCGTGATGATGATGTCCTTCTTGCGGCCGGTGATCTTCAGATACCCCTCGTCGTCGAGCTCGCCGACGTCCCCGGTGTGCAGCCAGCCGTCGACCAGCGTCTCCGCGGTGGCCTGCGCGTTGTCCCAGTACTCGCGAAAGACGTTCGGCCCCCGCACGAGGATCTCGGAGTCGGCCTGCGCGATCGTGATCTCCACGCCGGGCATCGGGCGCCCGACGGTGCCGAACTTGAAGTGGTCAAGCGTTCCCACGGTCCCCACCGCGGTCGTCTCGGTCATGCCCCAGCCCTCCAGGACGGGCACCCCGCAGGCGTAGAAGAACTCGAGGATCTCGGGGGCGATCGGCGCCGCGCCGGAGACGGCCTGGCGGATCTCGCCCCCGAACAGCCCCCGGACCCGGCTGTAGAGCCGCTCGTCGGCGGCCGCGTAGGCCTGCGCCATCGCCTCGGGGATCTCCCGGCCGGCCTGGCGGCGGCGGTTGACCTCGACGCCGAGCTTGACCGCCTCGCGGAAGCGGGCCCGGTCCTCCTCGGAGGCCTGCTCCTGCAGCTTCATCGCCGCCGTGTACAGCTTCTCGAAGATGCGGGGCACCGACGGGAGATAGGTCGGATGGGTCTCGACGAGCTCCTCGATGACCCGCTTGGTGTCGCCGCCGTAGTAGATGATCGTCGTGCCCAGCTCGAACGAGGCCAGCTGCGCGGTGAGTGCGAACGCGTGGGCGAGAGGAAGGAAGAGGTAGGTCCGCTCCCCGGGCGAGATGAAGTCCAGCGCGACGACCATCTCCCCGACGGACATCGCGTTGCCGTGCGTGAGCACGACGCCCTTGGGCGGCCCGGTGGTACCCGACGTGTAGATGATCGTGTAGGCATCGTCACGGGTGACCGCGGACTGGCGGCGGCCCAGCTCCTGGCGGTCACCGTCACGCCCGGACGCGCGCAGCTGGTCGAGGCTCGTCTCGCCGGCCCCGGGCTCGATCCCGATCGTCGTCTCCAGGGCCGGCAGCTCGTCGCGGACCTGGTCGACCTTGGCCCGCTGCTCGGCGGTCTCGCAGACCACGGCCCGCGCGCCGGAGTTGCCCAGCACCCAGGCGCACTCCTTCGGTGAGTTGGTCGGGTAGACGGGCACGACCACGCCCCCGGCGGCGGAGATCCCGTAGCTGGCCAGCGTCCACTCCAGCCGGGTATCGGCCAGGATCCCCACCCGGTCCCCGGCCCGGACGCCGAGCTCGATCAGTCCGAGGGCGATCTCCTGGATCGCGTCCCCCGCCTGCGCGAAGGTCGTCTCGCGCCACTCGCCGTCCACCTTGTGGCTGGCCGCGACCAGCGTCCCGAACCGCTCGGCGGCCGTGGCGGGCAGGGTCGCGACGGTGCCCTGCACCGCCGCCTCGGTCATCTCACTCATCGCGCTCTCCTCGTTGCACAGGTCCCGTATCCCGATCATGACATTTCGCTCCGGGCGCGGGACGGGGATGGCCGGGGATCTGCATGTACGCACGCTGACCTGCGCGCCGTACCGGGGGCAAAGCCGTTTCACCGCCGGAGGCAGGGGTATCACGCCGGATAGCAGTGGGGCGACACAAGCAGTCGTCCCGGCGAGCGTCGCCCTCCTCTCGCCGGGGCGTTATCTCCTCCGCGCGCCGCGCCCCCACCTCGGGGGCGTTGCGCCGTTCTCAGCCGGTTGGCGGCCCCATCAGGGTCAGCAGCGCCGCGCTGCCGGCCGGGACCCACACGCGGTAGCCGTGCCCGCGGGGGGAGACGGGGTTGGCCCGGGGCGCCGCCAGCGTGCCCGTCGCGGTCACCGGGCCGAAGCTGCGGCCGCCCAGCGTGATCCCGTCGCGGGACCGCACGTCCGGCGCGGTCAGGCGCTGCAGCTGGCCCGAACCGGAGGCAAACGCGCCGCGCGGCAGGTTGAGCGTGACCGCGGCGGCCTGGTTGGGGCTGGCGTTGACGAGCAGCACGTGGCGGGCGCGGCCCGGCCCGGCCGTGGCCCAGGCGCGCAGGGTGAGCGGCCCGCGGGTGGAGATGGCGGCCAGCCGCGAACCGGCCGGCGCGGCGCGGGCGAACAGCAGCGCGCCGTAGTAGAGCGGGTGCACGGTCGCCGTCCGGGCTCCGGGGGGCCCGTTGAGGTCATACAGGGCGTTGGGCAGGCCGGGGTACGTGTGCAGGTTGACCCCGTCGACCCCCGCGCGCGCCACCGTGAACAGCGCCTGGGCCGCCCACAGCGCGGAGGCCATCGTGTCGCTGACCCCGGGCCGGCCGCCGCAGGTGACCGAGCCCATCTCGTCGATGCGAAAGCTCGCCCGGTTGCGGTGGGCCAGCGCGATCGAGGGGCTCAGGCCGGCCAGCAGGTCATCCAGCGCGTACCGGGTGAGCAGGTGCGCGATCGTCGGGTAGGTCGGCACGTGCGCGTTGGTCACGCAGGTGTTCAGCCCGTAGCCGTGCGAGGTGAGCATCCGCACCCGCGAGTGCGGGGACAGGAGCCGGTCGTAGGCGCCGAAGAAGGCGATGTTCTGCGTGTCGGGGCCGGCGACGGGGATCGGCGGCAGGGCGCCGAGCACACGCGTGTAGTCGCGCACGAACGGGATCGGCCCCCACGAGGGGCTGCGGGAGAAGACGGCCTGCCCGCCGGTCGCGTACCAGGGCAGCAGCGTCCCGCCGCTGACGCGATACCACGGCACCGAGGTGTAGAGCGGCATCTCGTTGCCGAGGTCGATCGCCGACAGGTAGCGGCCCGGGATCGTGGCCCGGAAGGCGCGGGCCTCGGCGGCGGCCAGCCCGCGGTCGTTGGCCTCGAAGTTGACTCCGAGGATGAGGCGCGCGTTGAGCGCGCGCGCCAGCGCGGTCACGGTCTCGGCCCAGCCGGGCCCGAGCGCGTAGGTCACGCCGGCCGGCCGTCGCACGCCCGGAGCCGGCCACCAGGTGCGGTCGGTGCTCAGGCCGCCGATGCGGACGCTGGGATGCCCGTTCGGGGTCAGGTTGCGGATCAGGTTGACCAGGACGGCAGGCGGGCCGCCGCCGCCGGCCCACTGCGGCACCGTGCTGAACTCGAGGGCGAGGCCGAGGAAGTCCGGCGCAACCGGGCGCGTCACCGTGTTCGCCGCCACCGAGACGGTGGCCGGGACGGCGGCCCGCGCGCCGGCGGCCCCGCCGGCGAGGGCGATCGCGACGGTGGCCAGCGCCGCCACCCCGGGGCCGAGCCGCCGCGCGCGGCGTGAGATCCCATTCGACATCCGCGGCATTGTGCTGCACGGGCCAGGGCACGGGCGCGACCCGGGCCGCGGTCGGGGGTCGCGCAGCGCGCCCGGCACGATTCGAACGTGCGACCTTCCGCTCCGGAGGCGGACGCTCTATCCCCTGAGCTACGGGCGCGGGAGCGGCCGGTGAGGGCCGCGACGCCCAGCTTAGAGGTTTTCCGCCCGGCGGCTGGCAGACTCAGGCCGCGATGGACCTCTCACTCTTCTTCGCCGGCACGGGTGGCTCGGTTCCGACCGCGCGCCGGGGGCTGCCCGCGATCCTGCTGCGCCGCGGCGGTGACCGCGTGCTGTTCGACTGCGGTGAGGGCACCCAGCGCCAGCTCGTCGCCTCGGCCGGGCTGGCCGACGTGACCGAGATCTTTCTCACCCACTTCCACACCGACCACTGGCTCGGGCTGCCGGGGATGCTCAAGACGTTCGATCTGCGCGGGCGCGACCGGCCGCTGGCCATCCACGGGCCGCCCGGGCTGCAGGCGCTGATGGCCCTGATCGTGAAGATGAGCGGCCGGGTCTCCTACCCGCTGCAGATCGTCGAGCTCTCCCCCCACGAGCAGCTGCGCCGCGACGGCTACCGGATCGCCCCGGTCGCGGTCGCCCATCGCGGCGCCGCGTACGGCTACGTGATCTACGAGGACGAGCGCCCCGGGGTGTTCGACGCGGAGGGGGCGGCCCGCCTGGGCCTGGTCCCGGGCCCCGAGTTCGGACGCGTCCAGCGCGGGGAGACGATCCGCGGGATCACCCCCGAGCAGGTGCTCGGGCCACCCCGTCCCGGGCGCAAGATCGTCCTCTCAGGCGACACGTCCCCGTGCCCGGCGCTGGCCGTCGCCGCCCATGACGCCGACCTGCTCGTCCACGAGGCGACCTTCGCCGCCGAGGAGAGCGACCGCGCCCGGGAGACCGGCCACTCGACCGCCGGCCAGGCGGCCACGGTGGCCCGCGAGGCCGGCGTGGGCATGCTCGCGCTCAACCACGTCTCCACCCGGTATCCGCTGCGGGTGCTGCGCGACGAGGCGCGGGCGATCTTCCCCGGCGCGGTCATCCCGCGCGACTTCGACACGATCGAGCTGCCGCTGGCCGAGCGCGGCGGCCCCCGGCTGGTCCGCTGGGAGGACCGCGACCCGGGCGTGGCGCCGGCCGGCGGTCCGGTTGCGGCCGAGGTCCCCGCGCGGGTCGATGCGCCGCCGGCATGACCGCGGCGCTGATCCCCGAGCGCCTGGAGCGCGGCCGTCTGCGCTACGAGCGTGTGACCCCGGACGACGCGGCGGCCTACGCGGCCCTGCTCACCCACCCGCAGGTCATCCCCTGGCTGTGGCCGTTTGCGAACCCGCCCACCCGAGGCCGACGCCGAGGTGGAGTGGCTGATCGACCCCGAAGCGGGGGGCAGGGCCTGGTCCTGTACCGGCTGTGCCCGGAGGATTTCGTGCCCCGTGCGGGATCCGGGACGGCGTGACCGCCGGAGCCACTGCTAACGTGCTCCTCACCTCAGCTGCGCACCTTTAACCCGGTCCCGAGAGGCCAGGAAGGAGCAAATTGCCCGCCGCCCCCACGGTCGTCCTCGACCGTGACGACATGCGCCGCACGCTCGTGCGGATCGCCCACGAGATCGTCGAGAAGAACCCCGGCGGCGATGTTGCCGTCGTCGGCATCCAGCGCCGCGGCGCGCACCTCGCGCGTCGCCTGCACGCCCAGCTCGACGAGCTGATCGACGCCGAGGTCCCGCTCGGCTCGGTCGACATCTCCTTCTACCGCGACGACCTCGGTTCACGGCCCACAGCACCGATCGTCCACGCCACCGAGCTGGACTTCCCGGTCGAGGGGCGCACGATCGTGATCGTCGACGATGTCCTCTACACCGGGCGCACGGTGCGCGCGGCGATCGAGGAGGTCTTCGACTTCGGCCGGCCCGACCGCGTTCAGCTCGCGGTGCTCGTCGACCGCGGCCACCGCGAGCTGCCGATCCGCCCCGACTACGTGGGCAAGAACATCCCCACCTCGACCGACCAGCGCGTCAACGTCCGCGTGCAGGAGGTCGACGGGGCCGACGAAGTGACGATCGGACCGGCCGGGGAACGGGCCGAGGCGGTGGCGCGCTGATGGCCGGACGCAGCGGCATCCCCAAGCACCTGATCTCGATCGACGATCTCGACCGCGGCGGGATCGAGCGCATCCTGGATCGGGCCGAGTCCTTCGCCGAGGTGTCCGGGCGCGAGATCAAGAAGGTGCCGGCCCTGCGCGGGCGCACCGTGGTCAACCTCTTCTACGAGGCGTCGACGCGCACGAGCTCGAGCTTTGAGCTGGCCGCCAAGCGCCTCTCGGCCGACGTCGTCTCGATCCGCTCCAGTGGCTCGAGCGTGGAGAAGGGGGAGTCGCTGAAGGACACCGTGCAGACCCTCTCGGCCTACGACCCGGCGGCGATCGTGATCCGCTCGCCGCACGCCGGGGCCGCGCAGCTGGTCGCGGGGTGGACGCCCGCGGCGGTGATCAACGCCGGCGACGGCAAGCACGAGCACCCCACCCAGGCGCTGCTGGACGTCTTCACCCTGCGCCGCCGCCTCGGCTCCCTGGAGGGCTGTCGCATCTGGATCGTCGGCGACGTCCTGCACTCCCGGGTGGCGCGTTCGGACATCCTGGCCTTCACCCGGATGGGGGCGACGGTCACCGTGGCCGGCCCCCCGACGCTGCTGCCGCGCGAGATCGAGGCCCTCGGCTGCACCGCCGTCCCGACCCTGGACCGCCTGGCCGAGGCCGACGTCGTCTACGTCCTGCGCATGCAGCACGAGCGGATGGTCGAGGCGTTCGTCCCCTCGCTGCGCGAGTACGCGGCCCGTTACCAGATCAATGACCGCCGCCTGCGGCCCGGGCAGCTGGTCATGCACCCGGGCCCGGTCAACCGCGGCGTGGAGATCTCCGCGGCCACCATCGACGCCCCCCACGCGCTCATCGGCGAGCAGGTCAAGGCCGGCGTCGCGGTGCGCATGGCCGTGCTCTACGAGCTGCTGGTCGGCTCGCCGATGCTCACCCCGGTGGCGGCGGCATGAGCGCCGAGCGGCTGTTTCACCGGCCGCTGCCCGCGGCCGACCTGCTGATCCGCGGTGCGCACGTGCTCGACCCCCGCGCCGGCCTGGACGAGCGCCACGACGTGCTCGTCCGCGGCGGCATGATCGCCGAGCTGGCCGCCCCCGAGACGCTGTCCGCGCCCGACGGCGCGACCACGATCCAGGCCCGCGGGCGGCATCTGTTCCCCGGCTTCGTCGACCCCCACGTCCACCTGCGCACGCCCGGCCAGGAGTACAAGGAGGACATTGACACCGGCACGGCCAGCGCGGCCGCCGGCGGCTACTGCGCGGTGGTGGCGATGCCCAACACGGCCCCGGCCGTCGACACCGCGGCGGTGCTCGGCTCGCTCGTGCAGCGGGCCCACGAGGAGGCCCGCGTGCCGGTCGGCTTTTTGGCCGCCATCACCCGCGGCCTGGCCGGTGAGGAGCTGACCGAGATGGCCGAGCTGCGCGACGCGGGCGCGATCGGCTTCACCGACGACGGCAAGCCGGTGGCCGCCGCGGGGATGCTGCGCCGCGCGCTTGCGTACCAGCGGCTGGCCGGAGGGATCATCGCCCTGCACGAGGAGGATCCCAGCCTGTCGGGGACCGGGGTGATGCACGAGGGCGCGGTCTCGGCCCGTCTCGGCCTGTCCGGGATCCCGTCGCTGTCGGAGTCGGTGATGGTGGCGCGCGACGCCAGCCTCGCCCTCTACGAGGACGCCCGGGTGCACTTCCAGCATCTCTCGTGCGTCGAGTCGGTGCAGGCGCTGGCCGCCGCCAAGGCCGCCGGGGCCCGGGTCAGCGGCGAGGCCTCACCGCACCACCTCACGCTCACCGACGACATGGTCCGCACGCTGGACAGCCGCTTTAAGATGAACCCGCCGCTGCGGGCCGAGTCAGACCGCCAGGCGCTGATCGAGGGACTGCGCAGCGGCGTGATCGACTGCGTGGCCACCGACCACGCCCCCCACGCCGGGCACGAGAAGGAGGTCCCGTTCGAGGCCGCCCCGATGGGGACCACGGGCCTGGAGACGGCCTTCGCCGCGCTCTACTCCGAGCTCGTGCTCAGCGGCGCGCTCGAGCTGGAGACGCTGGTGGCGCGGATGTCCGACGGCGCCGCCCTGTACGACCTGCCCACCCCGCAGATCGCCGTCGGGGAGCCGGCCAACGCCTGCCTGGTCGACCTCGAGTCCCGCTGGGAGGTGGGGGCCCGCGGCTACGCGAGCCGCTCGGCCAACTGCTGCTTTCACGGCCGCATGCTGCAGGGCCGCGTGCAGCTGACCCTGGCCGCTGGTGCGGTCGCCTTTCGAGCCACCGTGCTCGCCGAAGCCGGGAGCCTGAACCGATGATCAATGACGCCACCGCCTACGTGCTGCTCGAGGACGGCACCCGACTGGACGGAGTGGCCTGCGGCGCCGACGCCGCGGCGGTGGGGGAGATCGTCTTCACCACCTCGATGGCCGGCTATCAGGAGGCCGTGACCGACCCCAGCTACGCCGGGCAGCTGCTCGCCTTCACCTTCCCGCAGGTCGGCAACTACGGGGTCAGCGCCGAGGCGATGGAGTCCGACCGGATCCACGCGCGGGCCGCGATCATGCGCGCCGGGGTCAATCGCGAGGATTCCCCCGGGGCCGAGGCGGGGTGGCTGAGCTGGCTGACCGACTGCGGCGTCCCGGCGATCACCGAGATCGACACGCGGACGCTCGTGCGTCACCTGCGCGACGCGGGCGCGATGCGCGGCGGTGTGTTCCCGGCCCGGATCGCGCCGGCGCAGGCCCGGGAGATGATCGACGCCGAGCCGGCCATGACCGGCCGCGACCTGGCCCGCGAGGTCACCCCCGAGGCGCCGGTGCTGCTCGGCCCGACCGGCGGAGACCCGAACGGGGGGCCGCGCATCGCGATGATCGACACCGGCGTGAAGGCCTCGATCGTGGCCAACCTGCGCTCACGCGGCGCGACCGTCGAGCTTCACCCCTGCACGGCCGGCCCCGAGCAGCTGCTGGCCGCCGGTCCCGACGCGATCTTCCTCGCCAACGGCCCCGGCGACCCGGGAGCGCTGGACTACGTCGTGGCGACCGTCCGCGAGCTGGTCGGCAAGCTGCCCGTCTACGGGATCTGCCTCGGCCACCAGTTGCTCTGCCGGGCCGTCGGGCTTGAGACCTACAAGCTGCCCTTCGGCCATCACGGCGCCAACCACCCGGTCAAGGACCTGACCACCGGACGGACGGAGATCACCAGCCAGAACCACGGCTTCGCCGTGCTCGGCCCCGGTGGCGCGCGCACGATCGACGACGACCGTCCCGTCCGCTGGGAGACCGACTTCGGCGCCGCCGAGCTGACCCACATCAACCTCTATGACCGGACCGTCGAGGGTCTGGTCCTGCGCGACGTGGCCGGCGCGACCGTGCAGTACCACCCCGAGGCGGGCCCGGGGCCCCACGATGCCCTGTACCTGTTCGACCGCTTCGTCGACGAGATCCGGGCGGCCGCCTGATGCCCCGCCGCGACGACATCCACAAGATCCTGCTGCTCGGGTCCGGCCCGATCGTGATCGGGCAGGCGGCCGAGTTCGACTACTCGGGCACGCAGGCCTGCCGCGTGCTCGTGCAGGAGGGCTACGAGGTCGTGCTGGTCAATTCCAACCCGGCGACGATCATGACCGACCCCGAGGTGGCCACCACCACCTACATCGAGCCGCTGCTGGCCGGTCCCGTGGCCCAGGTGATCGAGCGCGAGCGTCCCGACGCGCTGCTGCCCACGCTGGGCGGTCAGACGGCGCTGAACCTGGCCAAGGAGCTGCACGAGAACGGCACGCTAAAGCGCTACGGGGTCGAGCTGATCGGCGCCGACTACGAGGCCATCGACCGGGCCGAGGACCGCGAGCGCTTCCGCGACACGATGACCGCGGCCGGCCTGCGCGTCCCCACGTCGGTGATCGCGACCACGCTCAAGGACGCCTACGACGCGCTGCCCACGCTCGGGCTGCCGTTCATCGTGCGCCCCGCCTTCACCCTGGGCGGGACCGGCGGCGGCGTCGTCCACACCGAGGCCGACATCGCGCGGATCGTCGGCGGCGGCCTGAAGGCCTCACCGATCGGCCAGGTGCTGCTGGAGGAATCGGTGCTCGGATGGGGCGAGTTCGAGCTCGAGGTGATGCGCGACCACACCGACAACGTGGTCATCGTCTGCTCGATCGAGAACCTCGATCCGATGGGCGTGCACACCGGCGACAGCGTCTGCGTCGCGCCGCAGCAGACGCTCACCGACAAGCTCTACCAGCGGCTACGCGACCAGGCGATCGCGGTCATCCGGGCCGTCGGCGTGGAGACCGGCGGCTCCAACGTGCAGTTCGCCGTCAACGCGGAGACCGAGGAGATCGTGATCATCGAGATGAACCCGCGGGTCTCCCGGTCCAGCGCCCTGGCCTCCAAGGCGACCGGCTTTCCGATCGCCAAGATCGCCGCGCGGCTGGCCGTGGGCTACACCCTCCAGGAGATCCCGAACGACATCACCAAGGCCACGCCGGCCAGCTTCGAGCCCGCGATCGACTACTGCGTGGTCAAGTGGCCGCGGTTCGCGTTTGAGAAGTTCCCCGGCGCCGAGGCCGGCCTGACCACCCACATGAAGTCGGTCGGCGAGGCGATGGCCCTCGGGCGCACGTTCAAGCAGGCCTTCGCCAAGGCGCTGCGCTCGCGCGAGCTCGACACCCGGCCGGTGTTTCCCGACGATGACGCCGCGCTGGTGGACCTGTGCGCGCTGCCCGGGGCCGAGCGCTGGGACCACGTCCTGGAGGCGCTGCGCCGCGGCGCGACGCCGGCCACGCTGCACGAGCGCACGAGCATCGACCTGTGGTTCCTGCACGAGCTGGCCGAGCTGGTCGCCGATCCGCAGGCCACCTTCGCCGGCGAGCGCACCTACAAGGCGGTCGACACCTGCGCGGCCGAGTTCGCGGCCAGCACCCCGTACTTCTACTCGGCCTGGGAGCGCCCCGGGCCCGACGGCCCCGTGCACGAGGCCAAGCGCTCGGACCGGCCCTCGGTGGTCATCCTCGGCTCGGGTCCCAACCGGATCGGCCAGGGCATCGAGTTTGACTACTGCTGCGTGCACGCGGCCGAGACCGTTCGCGAGCGCGGCCGCGACGCGGTCATGATCAACTGCAACCCCGAGACCGTCTCCACCGACTACGACACCTCGGACCGCCTGTACTTCGAGCCGCTCACGCTCGAGGACGTGATCGCGGTCTGCGAGCTGGAACAGCCCGAGGGGGTGGTCGTGCAGTTCGGCGGCCAGACGCCGCTGAAGCTCGCCTCGGGCCTGCACGCCGCCGGCATCCCGATCCTCGGCACGAGCATCGACGCGATCGACCTGGCCGAGGACCGCTCGCGCTTTGGCCCGCTGCTGGACCGCCTCGGCTACCAGGCGCCGCCGTACGCAACCGCCTCCAGCCCCGAGGAGGCGCTGGCCCGGGCCCCCGAGGTCGGCTTCCCGCTGCTGGTCCGGCCCAGCTACGTGCTCGGCGGCCGCGCGATGGAGATCGTCTACAGCGTCGAGGGCCTGCGCGACTACCTGCAGCGGGTCGCCCCCGACCGCGACCCCAGCCACCCCACGATCTACCTCGACCGGTTCCTGGAGGACGCGATCGAGGTCGACGTCGACGCGCTGTGCGACGGCGAGGAGGTGTGGATCGCCGGGATCATGCAGCACGTCGAGGAGGCGGGGATCCACTCCGGCGACTCGGCCTGTGTGCTGCCGCCGCACACGCTCGGCGCGTCGATGCTCCAGGAGATCCGCGAGCAGACCACGGGGATCGCCCGGGCCCTGGGCGTCGTCGGGCTGCTCAACGTCCAGTTCGCCGTCCACGGCTCCGACGGGCTGCACGTGATCGAGGCCAACCCCCGGGCCTCGCGCACGGTGCCGTTCGTCTCCAAGGCGATCGGGCTGCCGCTGGCCAAGCTGGCCTGCCGGGTGATGCTCGGCGAGCGCATCGCCGACCTGGGCCTGCCGGCCACCGAGCGCGAGCCGAGCGAGGGGCATGTGTGCGTCAAGGAGGCGGTGATGCCGTTCGGGCGCTTTGCCGGCGCCGACACGCTGCTCGGCCCGGAGATGCGCTCCACCGGCGAGGTGATGGGCATCGCCCCGGACTTCCCGACCGCGTTCGCCAAGGCGCAGGCCGCGGCCGGGGCCGGCCTGCCCGCCGCCGGGACCGTGTTCCTCACCGTGGCCGATCGCGACAAGCTGGCCGCGACCGGCATCGCCACCCTGCTGCATGACCTCGGCTTCCGCATCATCGCCACCCACGGGACCGCCCAGGCGCTGCGCCGCATGGGCATCCCGGCCGACGAGATCAACAAGATCGCCGACGGTTCTCCGCACGTCGTGGACTGCATCGAGCGCGGCGAGGTCGATCTGGTCATCAACACCCCCACCGGCCCGGGCGCGCGTTCGGACGGCTATGAGATCCGCTCGGCCGCCGTCACCCGCGGCATCCCGTGCATCACCACCATCTCCGGCGCGATGGCCGCCGCCCGCGCCATCCGCTCGGCCCAGGCCGGGGAGCCGAAGGTCGTCTCGCTGCAGGAGCTGCACGGCACCGAGCGGGTCGGTCCCGCCGCGTCGTGACCGCGGCGTCCGGCCCCGCGGTCGCGCCGGACCGCGTCCGGGCGCCCTTCGGCGCGCGGATCGTGCCCGTCACCGGGCGCACCGAGCACGGCGCCTACGTCGTGCTGAGCTGCGACGACGCGCAGGCCCCGCGGCCCGAGCCGGGACAGTTCTACATGCTGATGGCGGCCCGGGGATGGGGCGGCGGGGCCGGGGAACGGCCCTACCTGCCGCGCGCGTTCAGCGTCCTGCGCGCTCCCGCGGGGACCCTGCAGTTCCTGCTCGAGGCGGTCGGGCCGGGCACGGCCCGCCTGTGCGATCTCGCCGCCGGTGACGAGCTCTCGCTCGTCGGCCCGCTCGGCCGGGGCTTCGCGGCGCCGCGGGCGGCGCGGCGCCCGGTCCTGTGCGGGGGCGGGGTCGGGATCGCTCCGCTCGCCGCCTGGCAGGACGCCCTGGGGGCGGGCACGCCCGCGCTGCTCGGCTTCCGCGACGCCGCCCACGCCGCCGGGGCGCAGCTGCTGCACGACGCGCGCGTGGCCACCGACGACGGCAGCGTCGGCCACCACGGCCTGGTCACCGAGCTGCTGGCCGCCGAGCTGGACGCCGGCGGCCCCGCCGAGGTCTACGCGTGCGGCCCGCCGCCGATGCTTGAGGCCGTGCGGGCGCTGTGCGCCGAGCGGGCCGTGCCGGCCCAGCTCGCGCTGGAGTCGGGCATGGCCTGCGGCTTCGGGGCGTGCTTCGGGTGCGTGGTGCCGACCGCGCGCGGGCTGATCCGCCTCTGCCTCGAGGGTCCCGTGCTGGACGCGGCCGAGCTCGGGCCGCAGGCCTTCGCCGGGCCGGGGCACGGGGCATGAGGGCGGGAGCACGGGGCATGAGGGCCCCGGCACGGGTATGAGCACCGAATTCTGCGGGCTCGAGCTCGTGCACCCGGTGATCAACGCGTCGGGCACGTTTGACGCGATCGCCGCCCGCCGCGCCTTCGGGGAGGCGCTGGACGCGCGCTTCCCGTTCTCGGCCTACGTGTCCAAGACGGTCACGGTCGCGCCCCGGCAGGGCAACCCGCCCCCGCGCCTGTGGGAGGTGCCGGCCGGGCTGATGAACTCGATCGGTCTGCCCAACCGCGGGCTGGACGGCTACCTGGATACCGATCTGCCCCAGCTGGCCACCCTGCCCGTCCCGCTGATCGTCAACGTGATGGGCTTCAGCCGCGACGAGGTGGCCACCTTGGTCTCCGCCTTTGACGCGCGCCCGGAGGTCCGCGCGCTGGAGCTCAACGTCTCCTGTCCCAACGTGGAGACGGGCATGGTGATGGGCGCCGATCCCGCCGAGGTGGCCGGTCTGCTGCAGCGCGTGCGCCCGCTCACGGGCAAGCCGCTGATCGTCAAGCTGACTCCGAACGCCTCCGACGTGCCGGCCGTGGCGCGGGCGGCGCAGGAGGCCGGCGCATCGGCCCTGTCGCTGATCAACACGCTGCGGGGGATGGCGCTCGCGCCGGGCACCGGCGAACCGTGGCTGGGGGGAGGGACCGGGGGGGTGTCGGGACCGGCGGTCCGCGCGATCGCACTGGCTCAGCTAAGCGCCGTGAGCGCCGCGGTGAGCATCCCCGTGGTGGCGATGGGGGGCGTGCAGAGCGGCGCGCACGCCCTGGAGTTCATCCGGGCCGGTGCGACGCTCGTCGCGGTCGGAACCGAGAGCTTTCGCGACCCCGCGGCGGGCGCTCGGATCGCCGGCGAGCTGGCCGCGCTGCGCGACCCCGCCGGCCTGGCCGGATGACCCCTCGCCTCTGCCTGGGTAGAGCTAAGCCTCACCTACGCAGGATCGTTGCCGCGGCGGCAAAGGGCCTGCAAACACCCTGAATTCCCGCAACCAGGCTCGACAATGCTCAAGCTCAGGTTGAGGTCCAGCCGAATTGACCGGGTTTGGCTTGATCGCCCGGTCCCACGATGTATAGTCGCCGCCCATGCCGCCGGTCAGTGAGTCCTACTCCAAGTCCCTCTCCGCCCCCGAGCGTTCGCTGGTCCAGCGCATGGAGGCGCTGCAGCGCGCCAACGACATCCGCAGCCGGCGAGCCAAGCTCAAGCGCGATCTCAAGGCCGGTCGTCAGCCGATCGACGAGTTGCTGCTGCACCCGCCCGATTATCTGCAGACGGCCAAGGTGTTTGATCTGCTGCTGGCCGTCCCCAAGTACGGCCGCGTCAAGGCCGGAAAGATCCTCTCGCAGTGCCGCATCTCGCCGTCCAAGACGCTCGGCGGTCTGTCCGAGCGCCAGCGCGGCGAGCTCGTCGCGCTGATGCGCCGCCGCTGAGCGCGGCGCCCCGCCCACCCCACCGTGGCCAGGGTGTTCGTGATCACCGGTCCCTCCGGGGTCGGCAAGGGCACGCTCATCCGCGGGCTGCTGCAGCGCGTGCCCGAGCTCGAGCTCTCGGTCTCGGCCACGACCCGCGCCCCGCGGCCCGGAGAGAGCGACGGCGTCGACTACCACTTCCTCTCCGCCGAGGAGTTCGAGCGGCGCGTCGCCTCCGGGGACTTCGTCGAGCATGCGACCTACTCCGGCCGGCGCTACGGCACGCTGCGCTCTGAGCTCCAGGCCCGGCTGCGCGCCGGCGCGCCCGTGGTGCTGGAGATCGAGGTCCAGGGAGCGCGCCAGGTCCGCGAGGCGCTGCCCGAGGCGGTCGCGGTGTTCATCGCGCCGCCGTCGCGCGAGGCGCTGCGCACGCGGCTGATCGGCCGTGGCACCGACGACCGCGACCAGATCGAGGCCCGGATGGCCACCGCCGAACGCGAGCTCGAGGCCCAGCCCGAGTTCGGGCACGTCGTCGTCAACGACCGCCTGGAGGAGGCGACGCGCGCGCTGGTGGAGATCGTGCGGGGCTCTCTGGCCGGAGAGACGCCCCCGGCCGCTAACCTTGGCTGACCCTACGAAGGATTTGATTTCGTGATCTCACCCCGTATCGACCGCCTGCTCGAGAACGTCGACTCCGACTACGCCAGCGTTCTCGTCGCCGCCAAGCGCGCGCGCCAGATCAACTCCTACTACCACAACCTCGGCGAGGGGACGTTTGATGAGTTCCCGCCGCCGATGGTCGACACGCGCTCCAAGAACTACCTGACGATCGCCCTGGAAGAGGTCGCTCAGGGCAAGCTGAAGTACCACTACCGCTGAGCGGACGGCCCGCGTGACCGGGAGCGCGTCGCGAGCGAGGAGAGGCTGACCCGATGGCCCGCCTGCTGATCGGCGTCAGCGGCGGCATCGCGGCCTACAAGGCCCTGGAGACCGCGCGCCTGGCCATCAAGGCCGGGCACTCGGTCCGCGTCGTGCAGACCGAGGCGAGCACCCGGTTCGTCGGCCCGGCCTCGTTCTCGGCCATCACCGGCGCACCGGTGCTGTGTGATGCCTTCGACGACGACCCGCTGCGCGGCGCCTACCCCGGAGAGCCGGCGCGCGACTGGGCCCCGATCACCCACCTCGCCCTCGTCCAGCGGGCCGACCTGTTCCTGATCGCCCCCGCGAGCGCGAACACGCTGGCCAAGCTCGCCCACGGGCTGGCCGACAACCTGCTCACCACCGCGGCGCTGGCCGCGACCTGCCCGGTGGTGGTGGCGCCGGCGATGAACCACCACATGTGGCGCCACCCGGCCACCCGGGCCAACCTCGAGCTGCTGCGCGCGCGCGGAGTGATCATCGTCGAACCGGGGGAGGGTGATCTGGCCTCGCGCGGCGAGCACGGGGCCGGGCGTCTGGCCGAGCCCGCGGAGCTGATCGCCGCCTGCGCCCCGCTGCTGGCCGGGGCCGGGGAGAGCGCACCCGTCACCGCCACCTCCCCGGGTCCCTGGCTGGGCCGGCGGGTGCTCGTCACCGCGGGGGGGACCCGCGAGCCGATCGACAGCGTGCGCTTCATCGGCAACCGCAGCTCGGGGCGGATGGGCTACGCGCTCGCCGCCGAGGCCCGCCGGCGCGGCGCCGAGGTGACGATCGTCTCGGCCAACGTGTCGCTGCCCGCGCCGCCCGGGACGCGCGTGCTCCCGGTGGGCACCGCGGCCGAGCTGCAGGCGGCCTGCGAGGCCGAGTTCGATCGCACCGACCTGCTGCTGATGGCCGCCGCGGTGGCCGACTTCCGTCCCACGGCGGTCGCGGCGACCAAGCTCAAGAAGGACCACGGGCCGCCGCAACTGGCGCTCGAGGCGACCACCGACGTGCTGGCCACGCTGGCCGCCCGCCGCCACCCCGGTCAGCGCCTGGTCGGCTTCGCGGCCGAGCACGGGGACGGCGCCGTCGCCTACGGCCGCGAGAAGCTGAGCCGCAAGGGCCTGGACGCGATCGTGATCAACGACATCGCCGCCCCGGGGATCGGCTTTGACACCCCGGACAATGCGGTGACGATCCTCACCGCGGCGGGGGGCGAGCACCGGGTCGCCCGTGCCGCCAAGGCGCAGGTCGCCGCGGCGGTGCTCGATGCGCTGGCGCCGCTGTGGGATCCCTCAGACAAGGAGAGAGACGATCGAACCCTCCGAGCCGGCCCCGCTCGCACCGCAGGAGTTTGAGGTCCACAGCGCCGTCGGGCGCGCTATCGCGGCCAACGTGGCGCGGGCGGTGCAGGTCCGCCCGGACACCCTGCAGCACGTGATCGTCGCCCTGCTGGCCGAGGGGCACGTGCTCGTCGAGGACTACCCCGGCGTGGGTAAGACGGCGATGGCACGGGCGATCGCCCGCTCAATCGACTGCCACTTCGCGCGCGTGCAGGGCACCTCTGACCTGCTGCCCGCCGATGTGGTCGGCACCAACGTCTACGACCAGCGCGAGCAGCGTTTCGAGTTCCGGCCCGGCCCGGTGTTCGCCAACATCGTGCTCGTCGATGAGATCAACCGGGCCTCGCCCAAGACCCAGTCCGGTCTGCTGGAGTGCATGCAGGAGCGCCGCGTCACCGTCGACGTGCAGACCCACGAGCTGGCCCGGCCGTTTTTGGTCCTGGCCACGCAGAACCCGGTCGAGTACGAGGGCACCTATCCGCTGCCCGAGGCGCAGGTGGACCGCTTCATGATCCGCATCTCGCTCGGCTATCCCGACCGCGGGGCCGAGGCCGAGATGCTCGCCGCCCACGAGCTCGGCGACCGGGTCCTCGGCCTGCAGCCGGTGGCCACCGCCGCCGAGGTGCTGGCCGCGCAGGACGCGGTGACCCGGATCCGGGCCGCCGCCCCCCTGCGCGACTATGTGGTGCGGCTGCTGTGGCGCACGCGCGAGGATCCGCGGGTCGACCTCGGGGCCAGCCCCCGCGCCGGCCTGATGCTGCTGCGGGCGGCCAAGGCGCACGCGATGCTCGCCGGGCGCGACCACGCGCTGCCCGACGATGTGCAGGCGCTGGCCGAGCCGGTCCTCGCCCACCGGCTCGTTCTCGCCCCCGAGACACCGCGCGCCGCGGCCGGGGACGTGATCGCCGACGCGATCTCGGGCACGCGGGCACTCTGATGACCGGGGCCGCCGCCAGGCCGCGCGTCTCGGCGCGCCGGGCCGCGGCCACCGCAGCGGCGGGCGCGGGGATGCTGGTGATCGCTCTGGCCTTCGACGCCTCGCCCCTGTTCGTGCCCGCGCTCGGGCTGCTGATCGCCGGAGCCCTGGCCCCGGTCTGGGTGTGGACCAGCGCCCGGGGGGCGCGGGTGAGCCGCGAGCTTGTCGCCGACCGGGTGATCGAGGACGCGCCGCTCACCGCCACCCTGGTGGTCCGGCGCGGGCGCCTGGGGCTGCCCGGGGCCGAGGTCGCCGACCCGTTCACGGGCGCGCGGCTGGAGCTCTCCGGTCCCCTGTCGCCGTTCACCGGCGATCGCGAGGCCCGCGTCCGGGTCGTCTCGCACTTCGCGCGGCGCGGCGCCTACACCCTGGCCGCGCCCGTGCTGCACGTCGCCGATCCGCTGGAGCTGGCGCGGGTCACCCGCTCCGGGGACGGCCCGGCCCAGGCGATCCTCGTCCTGCCCCGCACCTTCCCGGTCACCTGGCTGGCCGGTGGCGGCCACCGCCGGCTGGCCCACTCCGAGGGCGATGCCGCCACCGAGGCGTTCGCCGCCGTCGACCTCGACGGGCTGCGGCCCTACCGGCCCGGGACTCCAGCCAGCCGCATCCACTGGCCGGCGGTGGCGCGGGGCGCGGGGCTGATCGAGCGCCGGCTCAGCGCCGACACCGACACGCGCCCGCTCGTCGTGCTCGACACGCGCGGCCGGGTCGCGGCCAGCGAGGTCGATGCGGCCGTGCGGGCCGCGGCCTCGATCGCGCTCGAGCTGGCCCGGCGCGGTGGATGTGGGCTGCTGCTGCCCGGTGAGCAGCGCGCGACCGCGATCGAGCGCGACCTCGCCGCCTGGCCGGCCGTCTACGCGCGCCTGGCCACCGTGCCGGGCGGCCCGCAGGCCCGGCCGCCGGTGCTCGCGGCCGGGGGCGGGCGGGCCGGGGCGATGATCTACGTCGCCGCGCGCGCGCCCGAGCGTCTGCTGCGTGAGCCCGGCCGGGGAGGGCGGGTCGTCCTCGTCGTGCCGACCGCCGGGCTGCGCGGCGGGCGCCCGGCGGGGGTCCGCGGCGGCGCCCGCGCGGTGCTCGAGGTGGCCGGCTGCCGGGGCTTTGAGCTCGGCGCCCGCCGCGAGCGGGTGACGGGCGCACGGGTGGCCGGGAGCGCGCCGTGAGCGCCGCCGCGCCGGCCGCGAGCTCCACGGCGCCGACCGCAAGCCTCACCGGCCCGACGGTCAGCGTCGCCGCGCGCTTTGAGCGCGCCCGCCAGGCGCCGGGATCCGGGCTGTCGGCCCGGATGCGGGCTGCCGTCCGCCTGATCGGCTTCGCCGCCCTGGTCGCCTACGGCCTGGAGCGCTGGTCGCGCCTGCTCGGCGACCCGATGACCGCCCGGCTGCTCGGACTCGGCGCGCTGGCCGTCGGCATCGCCGGCGCGGTCCCGTGGCTGCGACGCACCGCCGGCGGGCCGCCCGCGGCCGTCGCCACCTTCGCGCTGTGCCTGCTCGCGCTGCCCCTGTGCGGTCTGCCCTGGCAGGATTTCGTCCACCTGCGGATCAGTCGCGGCGCGACCCACATCGCCGACGGCCTCTCCGGGCTGCCGGCCGCGATCCTGCCCTACACCGGGCCCGGGCGCTGGGTTCCGGCGGTCATCCGCCTCGGGGCGGCGGTGCTGCTGCTCGACGCCGCGATCGTGCTCGCCTACTCGCCCCCGGCGCGGGCTGACCTGCGCCGGGCCTCGGCCGCGCTGCCCCTGATCGCGCTGGCCATCGTCCCGTCGACGCTCGTGCGCCCGCAGCTCCCCTACCTGCAGGGGGTGATCCTGTTTGGCCTGCTCGCCGTGTTCATGTGGGGCGAGCGCCTGCGGCGCCGGTCGGTCGCCACCGCGGTGGGCCTGGCCGTCATGACGGCGGCCGCGGCAGCGATCCTCGCCCCGCGCCTGGACGCCCACCACGCGTGGTTTGACTACCGCACCTGGGCCGGCGGGCTAACCCGCGCGCACGTGGACACCTTCGCCTGGAACCAGAGCTACGGACCGCTGCACTGGCCGCGGCGCGGCCGGGTCGTGCTGACCGTGGAGGCGGCCCGGCCGGACTACTGGAAGGCCGAGGACCTCGACGTGTTCAACGGCAGCGCCTGGGTGGCCGGGTCGGTCGGCGCCCCGCCGCTGCCGTCCCCCGAGCCGGCCGCGGTGAGCCGCTGGTCGCAGGAGATCAAGGTCAGGCTCGTGGGCATGCGGACCCCGGACGTGATCGCGGCCGGGTACGCGGCCCCGCCGGTGGGCCTGGCCTCGGTGATCGCCGGCGCGGCGGCGGGAACCTGGGCCAGCGCCGCGCCGCTGGCCCCCGGCGCGACCTACGTGGCCGACACCTACTCGCCCCAGCCCAGCGCCCGGCAGCTGGCCCGGGCCGCGCGCGACCGCTCCGGCGCCGGGCTCGCCGCGTTGGCCCCCTACCGCTCGATCCGCTACCCGCCCGCCCGCGCCGCGGGCTCGGAGACGGCGGAGCTGATCTTTCCGCCCTTCGCCCATCGCACCCGGCCAATCCAGGTCGTCGGCGGCGGCCCGGCCGCCGCCACCGCGGTGGCGGCGCTGATGCGCTCCCCCTACGGGCAGGTCGACGCGCTCGCCCAGCGGCTGGCCGCGGGCGCACGGACCCCCTACGCGTACGTCCGCACCGTGCTCCGTTACCTGCACACCGGCTTCAGCTACACCGAGAACCCGCCGCTGCGCGCCGATCCGCTGGCCGCCTTCCTGCTGCGCGACCACGCCGGCTACTGCCAGCAGTTCTCCGGCGCGATGGCGTTGTTGCTGCGCATGGGCGGCGTGCCGGCGCGGGTCGCCACCGGCTTTACCAGCGGCAGCCGCCAGGGCCGCGGGGGCCCCTTCGTGGTCACCGACGTTGATGCCCACGCCTGGGTCGAGGTGTGGTTCGCACGGTACGGTTGGGTGCGCTTTGACCCCACGCCGACGGCGGCGCCGGCACGCGGTGGCCAGGGCATCGCCCCGCTGCTCAAGACGCTCCCGGGAGAGCACTCCCACCCGGCGCTCGCCCCCCGGCGCGACATCGCGTCGGCCCCGGTGCGCTCCGCCGCGCGGGCCCACGGCACCGGCGCCGGCCTGCCCGGATGGGTGCCGGCCGGCCTGATCCTGCTCGCCGCGCTGGCCGCGGTGGCCCTGGCCGTCACCCGGCGGCGCGCGCCCCGGGGTCCCGAGGCCGGGCTGCGCGAGCTCGAGCGGGCGCTGGTTCGCACCGGCCGGCCGCTCGGCCCGTCGGTGACGCTGGTGCAGCTCGAGCAGCGCTTCCGGGACGCTCCGGATGCCGCCGGCTACGTGCGGGCGCTGCGGCTGGCCCGCTACGGCGCCCATCCCGACCCGCCACCGCCCCACGGACGGCGCGCCCTACGCCGTGCCCTGAGCTCGGGCCTGGGTCTGCGCGGGCGCCTGCGCGCCCTCTGGGCGCTGCCGCCCCGGCCCTGACCAGCGCCCGGCGCACCCGGCGTCCCACCTCTGACCAGCGCGCCGCCCCGGCCCTGACCAGCGTCCGGCCTCGGCCTAAGATATGCGGTGATGTATGAGGTGTACGACCTGTTCCGCCGTGGCACCGAGCTGTTGGAGGGCGGGCACTGGCATCAGGCCGCGGTTCCGCTCACCAAGGCCCGGGACCTGGCCCCCGAACAGGCGTCGATCCGGGAGGCGCTCGGCCGGGTCTTCTTCCACATCCAGGAGTACGAGCAGGCCGCGCGCGAGTTCCAGGCCGTGATCGACCGGGCCCCGACCAACGACTACGCGCTGTTCTGCCTGGGCCGCTCGCTGCAACTTCTGGGTCGTCACCACGAGGCCCGCCGGCCCCTGGCCCTGGCCGCGTGTCTGCAGCCGGGCCGCCGCGATTACCGGGTCTATCGCGACTGGGCGCGAGCCCGCGCCGGCGAGTAGCCACCCCCCGGGGCCGCGCCGCCCCGGCCTGTCGGTGCTAACCTCAAAACACAGCTTTCGACCCGGGCGGACCCCGGGTGGCAGGACCTGAAAGTGGGCGCTCGCCCGCTTTTTTTATGAGTTGACCAGGATGAAGGGAGGAGACGTGACCGCACTGCAGACCGAGATCGAAGCCAGGCTCCAGAGCCTCGAGCCCGACGTCGAGGTGCTGCTGGCCGAGGTCGTGGGGGGTTCCACCCTGCGGCTCTACCTCGACCATCCCGAGGGTGTCTCCCTCGGCTTGTGCGAACGCGTCTCGGGTCACCTCACCGACTACCGCGAGCGCTACTCGCTCGAGGTGTCATCGCCCGGCCAGGACCGGCCGCTGACCAAGCCCCAGCATTACTCGCGCTTTCTCGGCCGCCGCGCCCGCGTGCGGCTGCGTGACGCGAGCGAGGGGCACCGCCAGCTGACGGGAGAGCTCGTCGGCGCTTCCGAGCGCGAGGTGACGATCGCCGCCGGCGACGGCGTGGTCACCATCCCGTACGAGCAGATCGCCCGCACCAACCTCGTCCCCGGAGACTGAGCATGTCCAAAGAGATCGTCGACGCCGTACGCGGCCTCGCAGCCGAAAAGAACATCTCGCTCGACAAGCTGATGGAGGCATTGGAGGACGCCCTGTTGTCGGCGTACAAGAAGACGCCCGGATCGGCCCCGTACGCCAAGGTCGAGATGGACCGCGACAGCGGCGACTTCATCGTCTGGGAGCTGAAGATCCCGCCGGAGCTCGAGGAAAAGCTGCTGATCGAGGCCACCGAGGAGCAGCTGCCCACCGTCGACCCCGAGACGGGGGAGATGCGCGAGATCCCCGAGCCCGAGATCGATCTCGAGAAGCTGCGCGAGTACGAGGATCAGATCGAGACCGAGGACGTCACCCCGCACGACTTCGGGCGGATCGCCGCCCAGACCGCCAAGCAGGTGATCCTGCAGCGGATCCGCGAGGCCGAGCGCGACATGATGTTCGAGGAGTACCGCGACCGCGTCGGCGAGCTGATCACCGGGATCGTGCAGCAGTCCGACTCGCGCTACACGCTCGTGCAGCTGCGCGAGCGGGTCGAGGCGCTGCTGCCCAAGTCCGAGCAGGTCGACGGCGAGCGCTATGACCACTCGCAGCGGATCAAGGCCGTCATCAAGGACGTCTCGAACTCGACCAAGGGGCCGAGCATCATCGTCTCGCGCCGTGACCCCGAGCTGATCAAGTCCCTGTTCGAGCTCGAGGTCCCGGAGATCGCCGACGGGCTGGTCGAGATC
>DASSZP010000026.1:0-2701 GCA_035713465.1 Solirubrobacteraceae bacterium
TCGACGAGGAGGCCGAGCACGCTGAGGCCACCAAGGACGACCCGGTCCCGGCCGACGCGCTGGCGCACGCCACGCGTCCCAACCTCGCTAAGTCGGTGACCTTCTCACTGCGGCTCAACCCCGACGAGCTCGCCTCTGTCCAGGCCCTCGCCGAGGACCAAGGGGTGCCCGCCTCCACGCTGGTCCGCGGCTGGATCGTGCGCCGGCTCGCCGCGGAGCGCACCGCGCCCACCGACACTGCCGCAGTCGTCGAGCGGCTCGAAGCCGACGTACGCACCCTGCGCAAGCTCGTCGCGTCCTGAACGAGTAGCGGCTACAGCGCAGCGACTGACGATTGCGCCCTATGCTCCCGACGGGACGGAGCTGCGCTGCCGCCCGACCTCGCGGTCGCGGTGCCGCGCGCCCTACGCTCGGGGCACGACCTCGTCCCGGGAGCCGCTCGTGTCACGCCGGTTGGTGAACGTCACGCTCGACAACCTTGTCGACCTGCCCACCCGCTGCCGGTCCTGCGTGTACTGGGAGCTGGACCCGGTCGCCGGCGAGCGGGCCCGCGAGAGCGGCGACCCGGCGTTGGAGAAGGAGGCGTGGATCTCCGACACCCTGCTGGAATGGGGCAGTTGCGGATTGCTTGCCTACGTCGACTCGGTGGCGGCGGGGTACGTGCTTTACGCGCCGCCCGCGTACGCGGCCCGGTCGGCGGCCTTCCCGACCTCGCCGCCGAGCGCGGATGCCGTGCTGCTCATGGGGGCGCGGATCGTGCCGGAGTTCCGGGGGATCGGGCTGGGCCGCATGCTCATTCAGGGCGTGGCGGGCGAGGTGTCCCGGCGCGGCATCCGCGCCATCGAGGCGTTCGGCCGCCGGGACGACCCGGTCGATCCCGACCCAGCTAAGGCGCCCGGCACCCCACCGGTAGAGCCGGTCGAGGCCCCGCAGTGGGACCGCTACGGCTGCCTGATGCCGGCAAGTTACCTGCTGGCCGTGGGATTCAAGACCGTGCGCCCGCACCATCGCGTCCCGCGCCTGCGGCTTGATCTCAAGAGCACCGTGTCGTGGCGCGAGGATGTCGAGGCGGCGCTAGAGCGGGTGCTGTCCTCGTTGCACGCCCCGGTGAGCCTGCGCCCCTAAACCATCGGGATACGAATCGCGCCTCCGCCGCGGAGCTTTGCCTTGCGGGATAGGGCAAAAGTGCCTCAGCCGGCGATCGCCGGCAGGCGCAGCACCCCGGTAGGCGGATCGTCCGCCACCGGCAGGTAGAGCCGCTGGACGGCGACGAGCAGCCCCTCGGCGACCGTGTCCCGAAACAGCGGGTCACTGAGCCGCGCCCGGTCGGCGGCCGAGGACAGGTAGCCCAGCTCGACCCGCACGGTCGGCATCTGCGTCAGCCGCAGCAGCGCCCAGGCCTTGCCGTGAATGCGGCAGTCGAGCAACCCGGTGCGGGCGACGAGCTCGCGCTGCACCAGGTCGGCGAGCCGCTCGCCGATCGTCGAGCTCACCTCGCCCACGCCGTAGTAGTAGGCCGCGATGCCGTTGGCCCGCTCGGAGATGAAGCTGTCCACGTGCAGCGACAGGACCAGGTCGGCGCCCACCGCGTTGGCCAGCGCGGCCCGTTCCTCATCGGTCTTGCCGTTGCCCGGGCCGCGGGTCAGCCAGGTCATCACGCCGAGCGCGGTGAGGCGTCCTTCCAATCGGGTCACCAGATCCCAGGCCAGCTCGGCCTCGACCAGCCCGCTGTGGACACCGCCCGGGTCGTCGCCGCCGTGGCCGGGATCAAGGACGATCCGCTTGCCCAGCAGGCTCGGCCCGGACGCGGCGACCGCGACGAGGTCACGCAGCAACTGCGGGCGACCGCCCACCACCCGCCGGCCCAGCTGGCGCAGCGCGCGCAGGGTCGCGGGGCCGCACACGCCGTCGGACACCAGCCCGTAGTCGCGCTGGAAGGTGCGCAGCGCGGCCGCGGTGGGCGCGCCGAAAATGCCGTCGGTGCGCATGACGTTGTACCCCAGCCCCAGCAGCTGCTCCTGCAGCGAGCTGACGTCGTCACCGACGAGCAGCTGTCCCGGCACGTGGGCAAGCACCCGATCGCCGAGGCGCCAGTGGGCGCCGGTCAAGGCGAGGTAGGTCTCGTCCCCGATCCGCCCGTCCACCGACAGCGCGCGGCGCTGCTGGAAGTGGCGCACGGCGAGCTCGGTGGCCTCGTCGAACAGGTCCGCGGTCGCGGGGTCCGAGTTGTCGAGCAGGCCCAGGGTAGCGAGCATGCGACGCACCTCGGCAACGGCGCTACCGGCAGCACCGCGGCGCAGCACATCCATGAACGGGGGTCCTCGCACTGGCGTGGGGGTGGGACGAGAGCCATTCTGCCCCACGCCGGGCCGACCCTCACCGGCCCGGAACGGCCCGCGCCCAGGCGAAGACCGCCGGATCAGCCGACGAAGTCGGTGAGCTCCTTGAGGATGGCGGCCTTGGGCCGGGCGCCCACGATCGACTTGACGACCTGGCCCTGGTGAAAGACCGACATGGTGGGGATCGACATGATCTGGTAGTCCCGGGCGATGCCGGGGTTCTCGTCGATGTTCACCTTGGCGACGGTGATCTTGCCGGCGTACTCACCGGCGATCTCCTCAAGCACCGGAGCGACGAGGCGGCACGGCCCGCACCACTCGGCCCAGAAGTCCACCAGTACCGGACCCTCGGCCTGCAACAC